>NZ_JBVJKQ010000009.1:0-373328 GCF_055585205.1 Streptosporangium sp. NPDC053982 | reverse complement strand
GCCGCCGGGGCCGTAACCCGCCCGCAGCCCGGGGCGGGGCGGGGCCCCCGTCTCCGGGTGGACCCCTCCAACGGGGGGGGGGGGGCCCCGGGCCCCCGGGGGGGGGGGGCCCGCGGGGGGGGCCCCCCCTCCCGGTCACGCCGCGGCCGTGACCTGGCCGACGGCGTCGCTCTTGTAGAGGACGGATCCGCCCGACTGGGCGTCCCACCACTTGAGCCTGGTCTGGTACGACGTCTTCGGCTGCAGGCCGTCCCGGTCACACGTGATCGTCTCGGGGTTCCCGGAGACGGCCCGCCGCGGCCCCTCGGCGAAGTCCGAGCCGTCGGTGCGCCAGGAGGCGCAGGAGACCCAGCCGGAGTGCCGCGCCGGGTCGACCCGGGTCGTCCACTGGATCTTCGTGGCCGTCGGCGCCGCGGGTCCGGCGGACGTGGTCATCACCGGGGTTCCGGAGAACAGCGTCCCGGTCACCGCCTCACGCCACGCCTGGATGCTCCCGGTGTCGCCGATCAGGTCGTACTCCGGCCATCCCGCCGCGTCGAAGTACGTGACGAAGCGCGCCTCCGCCGTACCCCGCAGCCACCTGGCGACCTCCCGCAGCATCGCCGGACGGTTCGCGTGGTCGTCGAGGCCCAGCTCGGCCACCGCGTACGGCTTACCCTCCGAGCGGGCCACCTCGAGACCCGGCCGCTTCGCGTTGTGCTGGGCCATGGTCTCCGACTTCGCCATGTCGAAGTTGTAGACGTCCCACGCCATCACGTCCACGTACGCGGAGCCGGGGTAGTAGTCGCGCCAGTTCCGCCCGCTCTTCGGGTCCAGCGTCCAGTCCATCAGGATCGTGGTGGCGAACAGGCGCGGGTTGCCGGCCTCGTCCGCGAGGCGGGCGATGCGCTGCCACGCGGCCCGGTACGCCGCCGCGGTGAACTCACCGTTCCTGATGTTCTCCTCCGGCTCGTGGTAGAAGCACCAGAAGACGTCCCGGTCCCGGGGCGCGCTCGCGAACCACGAGCGCAGATAGGCGTCCGCCGTACCCGCCAGCACGGCGTCCGCGTCGTACTTGAAGGACACCACGGTCGAGCGACCCGGGGTGTTGAGCTTCGCGTCGGTCCACCCGGCGGGGGCGCCCGAGTAGAAGGCCCGGACGATCGGCAGCGTGCCGTACCGCGTGTCGGCGGCCGCCAGCGCCTGGGGGAACGTCTGCCCCGAGACCTGGTGGACCGACGCCCCGAAGAGGGTCGGCGTACTCGCGCGCGCCGGGGTCTGCAGGGCGAACCCGGCCAGGGCGGAAGCCACGGTGGCGAGCACCGCGACAAGTCTCTTCATGTCTTTCTCCTTGTTTCGAGCGGGACGCCGGGCCGCGATTCGGCCGTGTCCGCCGGGAATCGGTGGGGGATGAGGGGCTGCGCCCAAGCACATGACGGGCGCGACCCACCACGTCGGGGGAACGGGACTACCACTTGCCGAGGACGAGGCGGTCGGCGACGGGGTCGAGGGAGTAGTTGCCGGAGGTGTACCACTTGCCGGCGTAGCTGGTGCCGTTCTTCCAGACGTGGTAGCTGAAGGTGTTGTCGGGGTTCTGGTAGGCGGTGACGATGTCGTCGTGGCCGTCTCCGTCCACGTCGCCGGAGGCCACCCGGTTGCCGGTCTGGTTCATGGTCCAGGGGCCGGATTCGTAGTCGGTGCCGTGGGTGAAGGAGGTGCCGTTGGAGGTCCAGCGCCAGATGGTCATGGTGCCGTCGCCGTCGTCGCGCATCATGGCGGGTTCGGCTTTGCCGTTGCCGTCGAAGTCACCGACGACGAGGCGGTCGGCGACGGGGTCGAGGGAGTAGTTGCCGGAGGTGTACCACTTGCCGGCGTAGCTGGTGCCGTTCTTCCAGACGTGGTAGCTGAAGGTGTTGTCGGGGTTCTGATAGGCGGCGACGATGTCGTCGTGGCCGTCTCCGTCGACGTCTGCGGAGGCGATGCGGTTGCCGGTCTGGTTCATGGTCCAGGGGCCGGATTCGTAGTCGGTGCCGTGGGTGAAGGAGGTGCCGTTGGAGTTCCAGCGCCAGATGGTCATGGTGCCGTCGCCGTCGTCGCGCATCATGGCGGGTTCGGCTTTGCCGTTGCCGTCGAAGTCGCCCAGGACGAGGCGGTCGGCGACGGGGTCGAGGGAGTAGTTGCCGGAGGTGTACCACTTGCCGGCGTAGCTGGTGCCGTTCTTCCAGACGTGGTAGCTGAAGGTGTTGTCGGGGTTCTGGTAGGCGGTGACGATGTCGTCGTGGCCGTCTCCGTCCACGTCGCCGGAGGCCACCCGGTTGCCGGCCTGGCTCATCGTCCACGGGCCGGATTCGTAGTCGGTGCCGTGGGTGAAGGAGGTGCCGTTGGAGGACCAGCGCCAGATGGTCATGGTCCCGTCGCCGTCGTCACGCATCATCGCCGGAGCACTGCGCGAGGACGTCCCCCACAGCGCGTTGACGATGATCTGGGCGTCGCCGGCCTGCTTCTGGTACTTGTCGGGATAGGCCGACACCTGCACGTTCTGACAGACCTCGCCGATCGGGGCCGTCATCCAGGAGCCGTTCGGGTATTCCCGGAGCATCTTGTCGAGGAAGGCGTTGGTGGCCCACGTGGGGTTCAGCCGCTGCTCCCGGCTGCCCCACGACGCCCGCTGCTGGAACAGTCCCAGGCTGTCGTGGTCGACTTCGACGCTGATGTTCTGCAGGTGGGTCTCCACGATCACCGTCGAGACGGCGATCACCGCGGCCCGCGAGGCCAGGCCCCGGGCCTTCACCGCGTTGACCACCATCCGGGCGCAGGAGGTGCGGTACGCGTTCATGTAACCGCGCATGTCGGCCTGCAACCGGCTGTTCAGCTGAGTGGCAAGGGCGGCGTCCGCGCTCGTGGTGCCGTTCGGGTCACAGGGCACGGACTGGTACGCCTGCGCCGCCGACGCCTCGGACGGAGGAGTCGTCGGCACCGGGCTCGGATCCCGGGCGGCCGAGGCGGCGGCCGGTGCGGTGGTCAGGACGACCGCACCGATGAGGGCGGCGGCCCCGGTACGGAGAACTGACGACGTCGATGCTCGCAAGACTCTTCTCTTTTCTGCCTGCGACAGGGAGAGGGGATCGCCGACTTCGTTCGGCTCTGAGAGCGGAGCGGCAGGACAGCTCGCGCGTTGCGGATGCGTCGGTCACCAACTGCCGAGGATGAGGCGGTCGGCGACGGGGTCGAGGGAGTAGTTGCCGGAGGTGTACCACTTGCCGGCGTAGGCGGTGCCGTTCTTCCAGACGTGGTAGCTGAAGGTGTTGTCGGGGTTCTGGTAGGCGGTGACGATGTCGTCGTGGCCGTCTCCGTCGACGTCTGCGGAGGCGATGCGGTTGCCGGTCTGGTTCATGGTCCAGGGGCCGGATTCGTAGTCGGTGCCGTGGGTGAAGGAGGTGCCGTTGGAGGTCCAGCGCCAGATGGTCATGGTGCCGTCGCCGTCGTCGCGCATCATGGCGGGTTCGGCTTTGCCGTTGCCGTCGAAGTCACCGACGACGAGGCGGTCGGCGACGGGGTCGAGGGAGTAGTTGCCGGAGGTGTACCACTTGCCGGCGTAGCTGGTGCCGTTCTTCCAGACGTGGTAGCTGAAGGTGTTGTCGGGGTTTTGGTAGGCGGCGACGATGTCGTCGTGGCCGTCTGCGTCGACGTCTGCGGAGGCGATGCGGTTGCCGGTCTGGTTCATGGTCCAGGGGCCGGATTCGTAGTCGGTGCCGTGGGTGAAGGAGGTGCCGTTGGAGTTCCAGCGCCAGATGGTCATGGTGCCGTCGCCGTCGTCGCGCATCATGGCGGGTTCGGCTTTGCCGTTGCCGTCGAAGTCACCGACGACGAGGCGGTCGGCGACGGGGTCGAGGGAGTAGTTGCCGGAGGTGTACCACTTGCCGGCGTAGCTGGTGCCGTTCTTCCAGACGTGGTAGCTGAAGGTGTTGTCGGGGTTTTGGTAGGCGGTGACGATGTCGTCGTGGCCGTCTCCGTCCACGTCGCCGGAGGCCACCCGGTTGCCGACCTGGCTCATCGTCCACGGGCCGGATTCGTAGTCGGTGCCGTGGGCGAAGGAGGAGCCGTTGGAGGACCAGCGCCAGATGGTCATGGTCCCGTCGCCGTCGTCACGCATCATCGCCGGAGCCGCGGGCGAGCTCGGTTCGGCGCCGCAGTTGTCGCTGGTGACGTTGCGCCAGGTCTGGCTGTTCGATGAGCCGTAGGTGACGCCGTTGAAGGTGGGTTTGACGCGTTCGGAGCCGGCGAAGCCCCAGGAGGCCTCTCCGTCGCCGTTGGCGTCGTAGCCGAGTTCGAAGTGGAGGTGGGGGTGGTCGTTGGAGGTGGGTCCGGTGCGGCCGACCTTGCCGATCGTGGTGCCCATGCTCACTTTCGCCCCGACGGAGACGGTGCGGGACTGCAGGTGCAGGTAGGTGGTGTAGTAGCCGCCGCCGTGGTCGATCTGGATCACGTTGCCGGCGTTGCTGTGGTAGAAGGACTTGTTCACCGTCCCGGCGGCCGGGGCGACGAGGGTCGCTCCTTCGGTGCCGGTCTGGTCGGGCTCTTTGACCATGTCCAGGGCGGGGGCATGAGCCCAGGTGTCCAGCCGCCACTTCTGCCCGCAGGGGAAGGGCAACTGCAGATTCGGCGCGGCCAGCGCGGCCTGCCGGGCGGAGGCGCCCGCCGAGGTCGCGCCGTGCGCCGGAAGGCTCGGCAGACCGCCGAGGAGGAGGGTGAGAGCGGCGGCGGCCGCCGCTCTCACCGGCAGGGGGCGCGCCGTTCCCTGGTGCCTGGAGCGCGAGGGAACGAACGGAGGCATGCTCATGCGTCTCCTGAGGTTCGGTGGTCCTTGGGACCGGTGGGGGTGGGCCCGGTTGAGGATCTTGGCCGGCCCGGCGGTCCTCACCATTACCGGCGAGTCACCTTGAGGCAAGAGATCTGGGACGGCATGGGAAGGATGGGACGATGGGACGCTTTGACCAGCGGAATCCCACACGCAATGGGACCGTAATGGGATTCGGGCGGGAGATTCGGCTGGTTCCGCGTTACCCTTCGGTGGTCAAGATCGGGCTGCAACTCAAGGAGTAAGAGTTGTCAGAGCCATCCGCCGTCGCAGATCTGGCCACGCATCTACGCCATATGAAGGAAAAGACCGGCCGCAGTTACGACGCTCTCGCCAGGCGGCTCGGTATCAGCAAATCCACTCTCCACCGTTACTGCTCGGGAGAGGGTGTCCCGTCGAACTTCACGCTTCTGGAGCAGTTCGCCAAGGAATGTCAGGCGAGCCAGGCGCAGATCCTCGAACTCCACCGGAGATGGGTGTGGGCGCAGACCGCTCAGATCCCCGAAACCGAACCCGTACGGCAGCAGCCCACCGAGCGGCCGGATGACCGTCTGACGTCACCGAAGCGACCTCTCCCCGCGCCGCCGGACTCGTCGGACCCATCGGGCCCGTTGGATCCGCCGGGTCCGTCCGGCGCATCGGATCCGCCGGTTCCGGCGGGGAACACGCGTGGGCGCCGGCCGGTCCCGTGGCGGAACCGCGCACGGCCGTTGGCGGCGGTGCTGGTGCTCCTGGTCATGGGCGTGATCCTGGTCTGGCGTCTGGGCGACCCCTTCGGGGCCGACGCGGAGAGCGCGAGGTCCTGCACCGAGCGCGGTGGAGCCAAGCACACCGACCCCGGACACGAGCGCGACGTGTGGACCAGGGACTTCGTGTGTCCCAACCTGCCCAATACGCCGCTCTATCTCACCGTGGACGGCACGGAGAGGATAGGGACCCTGGAAACACAGAGGAGCTGGTTCGTCTGCTGGGAGCTCGGACGTGTCCAGGGCGGTGAGGCGACGATCTGGTACTACACGCAGGGGGACCGTTCGGAGCCGGGCAGCGAGCGATGGGAGGGGTGGGGGTTCGCCAGGGCCGAACGCGTCGACGTCTCCGCCCATCCGCCGCCGAACATGCCCCGCTGCCAGTTCGCCTCGGACCCTGTCCCGGTGTCCCGGCACCCGTGACGTCGGCACGATTCCGGGACCGGATCGCTGACGGCCCGGCGTGATGCCGGGCGATCGGCGCTTCGGGCCTGGTCCAGGATGATCTCCTTCCTGACACCCGTCGGTGTCAGGATTCCACCATGGGGTTTATTGTTAGTAAACTTTCTTTTATATTAGCGTCACTGCCCCCCAACAGAGGAAGCGTGACATGCGGAAACTGTTAGCACCCCTGGCGGCGCTGGTCGTCGCCGCCACGACGGTGGTGGTGATCGCCTCGCCCGCGTCGGCCCACGGCTACATCTCGGACCCGCCGAGCCGGCAGGCGTGGTGTGCCGCCGGCAAGGTCCCCAACTGCGGACCGATCATCTGGGAGCCGCAGAGCGTCGAGGGGCCCAAGGGCCAGCGCAACTGCAGCGCCGGAGACCCCCGGTGGGCGCCTCTCGACGATGACAGCAAGCCCTGGCCCGCCACCGCGGTCGGGGACACGGTCACCTTCAAGTGGCTGATCGAGGCCCGCCACGCCACCAGCACGTGGGAGTACTACATCGGCAACGAGCGGATCGCGGTCATCAACGACCGCGGCAAGCAGCCTCCGTCGGTCGTCACGCACACGGTGAACCTGGGCGGCCGGACCGGCCGGATCAAGCTGCTGGCGATCTGGAACATCGCAGACACCGAGAACGCCTTCTACAACTGCGTCGACCTTCAGGTGGGTCCCGGCGGCCCGAGCCCCAGCCCGACCCCCACGCCGACTCCCTCGGTGACTCCGACACCCACGCCGACCGCCACCCCGACCTCCACGCCCACTCCCACGGCGACTCCGGGCGGCGCCTGGACGGCCGGAACATCCTATAAGGCCGGTGACCTGGTCACTTACGGCGGGCGCACCTACCGGTGCGTCCAGCCGCACACCGCGTTGACCGGCTGGGAGCCGCCGAACGTCCCGGCGCTCTGGCAGTCCGTGTGACCTCTTCTTCGAACGATCCGGTGGATCACCGGGTCGCGTCTGCGGGCGTCCCGCGCCGGCGCACGGCCGCGGGACGCCCGTAGGAATGCGAGGCCCCGCGAACCCCGGAGCCGCGGCGGCCCGGCGACCACCTGGGCCTTTCAGCCTGAGCTGAAAGGCATTGCGCAGGAAACCGAAAAATTGTATCTTCATCGCGTCGTCGATTTGTTCGGTCTGTACGACGGGCCATTGTTCCGGATCCCGCCGTGCGAGAAACGCCGTGGCCGCCGGGCGCGATCGTTCGTCGTTCCCTGATAAGAAAAGGGTACGGTGAACCGGTCCGAGAATCGTTCGGCATCAAGCCGGCCGGATTCTCCGATCCCGTACGGAAGAATCGAACCGTGGCGCGCCATCCGGCTATGGCTGCGATTCCTGTCACCGGGTTGATCCCGGTGGGATCGACCCGGGATTCCTGTTTCCGATGCCGGCGGAAGGACGCCGGCGAGCCTGGGCCGGAACGGATCGCGACGCCCCGGGAACGGAGAACTTCCGGATGCCCTCAGCCTCGGGCGCGGACGCCACAGGCCATTCCCGATACCGGATCGCTCCCCGGACGAACGGACCGGTCCTGAACCGCAGAGCGTCCGGCGCAGAGATCATCCACCGTCTCCGGATCCCCGCCCGGAGGCCTCCGCCCACCGGGTGAGGTGGCGCCGGGTGTCCAGCGTGTCCGGGTGCCCGATGCCCAGCACCCGCTCCTGGACGGGAAGCAGGGCGGCCAGCCGGTCGCGGGCGGTGACAGGATCGCCCGCCTCTCCCATCCAGACGGCGAGGTCGTGCCGGACGCTCAGTGTGCCGAAATGTTCGGCGCCCATGACCCGTTCGTACACCGGCAGCAGGGCGGCCAGCCGGTCGCGCGCCCCGGCCGCGTCACCCGCTTTCCCCGTCATGCAGGCGAAGTTGTCGAGCAGGGACAACGTGTGCGGATGCTCGGCCCCTTGGACCCGTTCCAGCACCGGTATCAGGGCGGCGAGCCGGTCGCGGGCGGTGGCCGGATCGCCCGCCTCTCCCGTCCAGTGGGCGAGATCGTGCCGGGTGCTCAGCGTGTCCGGATGTTCGGCGCCCCGTACCCGTTCGTATGCCGGCAGCAGGGCGGCGTACTGGTCGCGGGCGGTGACCGGATCTCCTGCCTCTGCCGTCCAGACGGCGAGACTGTGATGGACGCTCAGTGTGTCGGGATGTTCGGCGCCCAGGGTTCGTTCGCGTATCGGCAGGAGGGCGGCCAGCCGGTCGCGGGCGGTGGCCGGATCGCCCGCCTCTCCCGTCCAGACGGCGAGGTCGTGCCGGACGCTCAGTGCGTCGGGATGTTCGGCGCCCAGGGTTCGCTCATATGTCGGCAGGAGGGCGGTGAGTTGTTCGCGGGCGGTGGCCGCGTCCCCTGCTTTCCCTGTCCAATGGGCAAGACGACTCTGGAAGGCGAGTGTGTTCGGGTCTTCCGCTCCCAGGACCTGTTCCAGTGATGGCAGGAGGGCGGTGAGTTGTTCGCGGGCGGTGGCCGCGTCTCCCATCTGTCCCGTCAGGGCGGCGAGGTTGCCCCGGGCGGCCAGCGTGTCAGGGTGCTCGGCGCCCATGACCCGTTCGTACACCGGCAGCAGGGCGGCCAGCCGGTCGCGCGCCCCGGCGGTGTCCCCGGCCTCCATCATCTGGTAGGCGAGATCGGTCTGGGCGGACAACGCGTCCGGGTGCTCGGCCTGCAGTACCCGCTTGCGTATCCGCAGCAGGGCGGCGGCGCTGATCGCCAGACCGGCCAGACCGGCCAGACTGATCAACGCACCGGCCAGACTGACGCCGTTGCCCGATGCGTCCGAGGTCTCGGACGTGATCGGGGACAGACCGGTGACGGAGCCGATGAGTCCTGTGCCGGCCAGCAGGATCGAGATGAGCGCGGCGACGGCGGCCACGACCCGACTCGCGTCGGCGGAACCCGAGGAGAGACGGGCGGGGGGCCGCGATGAATCAGGGGAAGTCGGCACGTCTTTCAGCTTGCCGTCCGGAAAGGCCGGTATATGGGTAAGTAGCCCAGCCGTTACCGATCACCTCTCGCGTGGAGGCGCGAAGCCTCCATGCCCACCGGTGCGCCGTCGCACCCGCTGATCTTCCGGGACCGGTGGAAAGTACGAGCATCACTCCCGGGACGCGGCGACCCGAGGTCTCGGGGTGCGCCTTCACGAGGAATTTGCCATGGAGCGCGCTCCAGGACCTAGGGTCCACTTCGCGATCCCCCATTTCCGATCTCCAGGGAGCCCCGGCATGCGCTATCGAGTCCTCGGCGGCACCGGCATCGAGGTGAGCGCCCACTGCCTCGGCACCATGATGTTCGGCGCCGTCGGCAATCCCGATCACGACGAGTGCGTCCGCATCGTCCACGCGGCCCTCGATCGGGGGATCAACTTCGTCGACACCGCGGACATGTACTCGGCGGGGGAGTCGGAGGAGATCGTGGGGAAGGCGCTGCGCGGCCGTCGTGACGACGTCGTGCTCGCCACCAAGGTGCACTTCCCGATGGGCGAAGGGCCCAACAGAGGCGGCAACTCCCGGCGGTGGATCTTCCGGGCGGTCGAGGACAGCCTCCGGCGTCTGGGGACCGACTGGATCGACCTTTATCAGGTCCACCGCCCCGACCACACGACCGACGTCGAGGAGACGCTCTCCGCGCTGAGCGACCTCGTCCACCAGGGGAAGATCCGCGCCTTCGGCTGCTCCACCTTCCCGGCCGACGAGATCGTCGAGGCGTACCACGTGGCCGAGCGCCGGGGCCTGCTGCGCTTCAGGACCGAGCAGCCGCCGTACTCGTTGCTGGCCCGGGGCGTGGAGACCTCCGTGCTGCCGGTCTGCCGGCGACTGGGGATGGGCGTGCTGACATGGAGCCCGCTGGCCTGGGGGTTCCTGACCGGCAAGTACCGGGCGGGCCGGTCCATCGATCTCGCCACCGGCCGCGCCGCGCTGATGCCGGCGCGCTTCGACCCCTCTCTTCCGGTGAACGCCGCCAAGCTGGCCGTCGTGGAACGGCTCATCGAGGTCGCCGGTGACGTCGGCTGCTCGCTGCCCGAACTGGCCGTGGCCTTCGCCGCGGCACACCCCGGCGTCACCTCGGTGATCCTCGGGCCGCGGACGATGGAGCAGCTGGAGGCGTCGCTGAAGGGCGCCACGCTCACGCTCGACGACGCGACCCTCGACAGGATCGACGAGATCGTCCCGCCGGGAACCGACGTCTACCAGCCGGACGGCGCCTGGCGTCCGGTCGCGCTGACCGACGCCGCACGGCGCCGCCGCCCGCTCGCGGACCGCGCCGCCGCTCAGTGACCCCTGGTTCATGACGGCCGGCGGGTCGATGACGGAGGTTGTCCACAGAACGTGATTCGGCTCTGAAGCCACCTCCCGTGACCGGCCATCCTGTCCCTCGTGACAGGAGGAAAATCGCGATGAACGGGCACTTCACGGCCGCAGAGCTGCGGGAGCGCGGCTGGAGCCCGTCCATGATCCGGGCGCTTCTCGATCCGCCCGACCGGCTGGCTCCCAACCCCGTCTTCCGTTCCGCGGCGCCGGCGCGGCTGTACGAGGTGGAGAGAGTGGTCCTCGCCGAGGAGACGGAGGCGTTCACCGCGCTGCGCGACAGGGCTGAGCGGAGATCCCGCACGGCCCTGCTCGCAGCGGAACGCAGGCGCGGTGAAACCTTCGCCGCCCTCGCCGCCATACCGATCATGGTTCCGGTCCTCTCGTGGGACGCGCTGACGCGCAAGGCGGTCGACCACCGCAACCACCGAGACGCGGAGCGGGCCGGGCACCGGCTCGATCACATTCCGGACCCCGCACGGGTGGCGGACGTCGATGGGCCGACCCTGCGGAGGTGGGCGGTCAACTACCTCCGTCGCGAACTCACCGTCTATGACGGCGCCCTGGAGGAACTGTCCGGCAGGGTCGGCCGCGCGGAGGCGACGCGCCTGCTCAGGCGGCGGACCTACGAGGCCATCGCCCGCGCGTACCCCCGGCTGGCCGACGAGTGCGGGCGGCAGCTCCGCCTGTGTGAGACGGATGCCGGTTGAGAGGATGCGACGATAACGCCTGCCGGTCAGGCCGCGGACCAGGCTTCGCGCACATGCATCCTGGATCACCGGCGGTTGCCGGCGAAGGCCCGATGGGTCCTCCCCGGACACGCACCGTGAAAAAGGACCTCTCCGCCTTGGGTGAACGGATCGCCGGGCACGGCCGGTGACGTTATCTTGTCCGCAAGGGGAGTTCCTCGTTTACCAAGTTGGTTAATACTCAGAGGAGACCAGCGGGTTGGAGGTGTTCTATGCGGACCGTCGTCTCCAGCTCCTGTGCCGGTCGGACCGGGAGATGCGTGCGGCCTACGGTGCCGAGGGGGCCCGTAAGCTCAGGCAGCGGCTGCAGGCCCTCCGCGTCGCGGACACCCTTGACGACCTCTTCGGCATGCCGGGACGCTGCCATCCCCTGCGTGGGAGCTACGCGGGGTGCCACGCGATGGACCTTCATCGGGGCTGGCGTCTCGTGTTCCGGCTCATGACGCCCAAGGAGAAGGCCGACCAGGGGTTGGCTGAAGAAGAAGCCGCGCTGGTCATAGAGATCGTCGACTACCACGGATGAACCACCAAGCGCGAAAGGAGCGTGGAAGATGACGTCGGCGACCGAGTTCCATCCTTCTGGCGCCCCCGACTACGCCGTGCCGCCGGGGGAGACGATCCGCGAATACCTCGACGAGCTCGGCATGACCCAGCGGGAGCTGGCGGCCAGGCTCGGACTCAGCGCCAAGCACCTCAACAGGCTGGTCCAGGGACTGGTGCCGCTGAGTCACGAGATCGCGCAGCGGCTGGAGCTCGTGACCGGCATGCCCGCCAGGCTCTGGAACCGCCTGGAAGCGGACTATCAGTCCGCCCTGCAGCGGCTCAGGCTGGAAGGCGAGTTGCTGGAAGCGGTCCCCTGGCTGGACGAGATACCGGTTCGCGAACTGGTGGTCCGGGGGATCCTCCCCGAGGAACCGACGGATGAGATCTCCCGGGTGCAGCAACTCCTCGCCTTCTTCGGAGTCGCGCATCTGACGACATGGCGCGAACTGTACGAGCGGCCGGCCGCTGCCTTCCGCAGGGCGGAGCCTTCCGTGACCCGTCCGGGTGCGGTCGCCGTCTGGCTTCGGCTGGGAGAGCTCGCGGCGCACGGCATCGAATGCGGGTCGTTCGACGCTCCGGGTCTTCGGCGTGCGCTGCCTCGTCTACGGGGGCTGACCACTCGGCCCCCCGAACTGGCCGCGTCGATGATGCGGGATGTCTGCGTGCGGTACGGGGTCGCGGTGGTCTTCGTCAGAGAGTTCGACGGCGCGTGCGTCAGTGGAGCGACACGATGGGTGTCCGGTGACAAGGTCATGCTCCTGCTGAGTCTTCGCCGCGGAACGGACGATCACCTTTGGTTCACCTTCTTTCACGAGATCGGCCACATCCTGCTGCACGGGAAGGGCGGCACGTGGATCGATGACGGCGGGTCCGGTGACGACCCGAGGGAAGAGGAGGCCAATCGGTTCGCGGTTGACCTGCTGATTCCCGAAGAGCATGTCCCGCGGCTGCGTGCGATCGCATCCCCGGAAGCGGCCCGCGCGTTCGCCCGTGAGATCGGAGTGTCACCCGGCATCGTCGCGGGTCGGCTGCAGCACGACGGCATCTGGCCCGCCGGCTACGGCGACGACCTGAAGAACAGGATCGATCTGGAAACCGGCCTTTGACGGTCCCCGAGCCTCAGCCGCTCCGGTGCCGCCGTGACGCGGCGGCGGTGACCATGGCCGTCGCCCCTCGCCCGGAAGGCGATCCGCCGACGCGGCCGGGCCGGTCAGCCGCCGCCCTGGCCGCCGGTCATCTCGTCCCGGGACGCCTCCCCGGTGCTGCGGTCCTCGATCTCGCCGGACTCGCCCGGTTCCGCGCCGATCGCCTCGCGGGCGGCCTCGCCCCCGGTGCTCTGGTCGCCCAGGGGAGCGTTGCCGGTCGCCGTCATGTCACCGGCGCCTTGGACCCGGCCCTCGCCGCCTTGTGCCGAGCCCGGGGTCTCCCGGGCGACGCGCTCTCCCCGAGCCGCCGGGTCGGTGCCGCCCAGTGCGGTCTCGCCCGACAGGTGCTCCACGTGCTCGTGCGCGATCTTCTCCAGGCGCTCTCTCCGGTCGTCCTGCTCGCTCATCGGGTGGCCCCCTTCCTCCGACCACCCCTCCCTACCCGCTCCGGATCGGACGATCGGCCATTTAATCCCATAAATCGGCAATACAGGTTTTTGGCGGCAGAAAACTAACCTGCCATGCCGAGGAGAACGGCGGCGGCGCCCACGCCCAGCACGAGCGGGTAGGCCCACCATCTGGGTGCGGGGCCATTCCGCAGGACACCGGCCCCCAGCGGCACCAGCGCCGCGCACAGCCCGAGGACGGCGACGACCGACATCGGCCCCGTCCCCTTCAGCACGCCGATCGGCAGGGCGCTCATCGAGGCCAGGGCGGCGGACCTGGCGACCCCCAGCACGCCCGCCCGCCACGCCCCGGCGGCCAGCACGATCCAGCCGAAGAAGATCGCCGGAGACAGCGGGTGGAACGGGTGGAAAGCGCCGTAGGAGCCGGCCACCGCCTTCTGCGCCGTCTCGACCCCCTGGACGTCGACGAGCTGGAAGGCCAGGTGGCTGACCCCGGCGTGGATGGAGCGGGCGAACAACCCGGAGAGCACCATCACGCCGCCCCACAGCGCCCACCGCGGCCGTACCGCCCAGACCCGACGGACCAGCGCGATGACGGCGGGCCACAGCAGGACGTTCCCCACCGCGAAGGCGCCGTAGGAGGCGGTCATCAGGACGGGGTCTCCGGCGAACGCCGCGAGCTGCTCGGGGAAGAAGCCGTCGAAGCCTGCCCGGAGCAGCACCCCGGCGAGCATCAGGGACGGCCCGAGGACGAGCCCGGCGCCCTCCACCCAGCGGCCGGGGAAGTCGACCGAGGTCGTTGTCATGCCGCCGATCCAACCGGCGCGGCGTCCGCCGCACACTGGCGCGGGATCGAGTCCCCGGGGTGGACATGGCACCACCCCGGCCGGTCCGGCGCGGTCACCCGCCTGCGCGCCCTCCCGCCTGCGCGTGACGCGTGGACGCCCACGCGGCCAGGCCCTCCTCGGTGAGGAACCGGTCCAGCGCGACGGCCGCGGCCCCGTGCAACGCGCCGTCCTCGCCGAGCGCGGAGGCGACCACGGGCGGCGGATCCGCCCGGCGGAACCTCATGAGCCCGTCCTCCAGAGCGGCGGCGAACCGCGGTGCGGCCGCCGCCCGGAGCGGCCCCGCGAGACCGCCGAGCGTGACGACGCCGGGGTCGAGGGCGTTGACCAGCCCGGCCAGGCCGCCGGCGAAGTCGCCCGCGACACGGCTCACCGCGGATCGGACGGCGGGGTCCTCCGCCGCCCTGGCCAGGGCCGCCTGGGCATAGGTGCGCGGATCGCGGGGCGGAGGCGCGCCCAGGTGACGGGCGATGGCCCGGCCGTCGACGGCGAGGTCCCAGCAGCCCCGGGCTCCGCACGGGCAGCGCAGCTCCCGGTCGCCGAACGGGAGGTGGCCGAACTCGCCGCCCGCGCCCGTCATCCCCTCGACGGGACGGCCGTCGACGATCAGGGTGCCGCCGACGCCCACCTCGATCGTGACGTGCAGGGCCACGGCCGCGCCGACGGCGGCGCCGTACCGGGACTCCGCCACGCCGGAAAGCGTCGCGTCGTTGCCGACCAGCAGTGGCACGTCCGGGCTCGGGGTGAGGGCGCCGAGGTCCACGGTGTCCCAGCCGAGGGCCGCGGACTGCGTGACCCTTCCGTGCCGCACGGTCGCGGCGACCGCCACCGAGACGAACCGGACGCGGTCGCCGTAGCGGTCACAGGCGCGGTGCACCGCCCGCGCGACCGCGCCGACGGCGTGGTCGGCGGAACGGTCGGCGTGGGCCGCGGACTCCAGCACCTCGGGCCTGCCGTCGAGCGTCGCGACGGCGCACCGGTAGTCCTCCTGCCGCAGGTCCACCGCGATGACGACGGGCCCGTCCGGGTGCGGGCCGAGCACGGTGGTCGGACGGCCGCGCCCCGACGCCGCCGCGGGCGTCTCGGCGAGCAGCGCGAGCTCGCGCAGCCGGGCGGTGATCTCGGTGGCCGAGCCGCTGCTCAGGCCGAGCCGCTCCGCCACGACGGCACGGGTGACACCGGGTTCGCGCCGCATCTCCCCGAGCACGGCCAGCGCGCCGCGCCAGCGGGAACTCCGGGTGTGGAACGAAAGAGACCGGCTCGCGGGGCTTGCGGTCGACACTGTGCCTCCCTTTATCCTCGTACGGCGAGTTTATAGGGGGAGCCCATGTCACGGTTGGACCTTCGGCAGGTCGGGGTCGCGCAGGCGACGCTGGGCTTCACCGTCAACAGCCTCGGCGCGTGCCTGGTTCTGCTCGCCGGTGACCTGGGCGCTCCGCCGGAGAGCCTCGCGTGGCTGGCGTCGTCGTTCGGGGCCGGCCTGCTCGCCGTCGGGGCCGCCGGAGGTGTGCTCCTGCGCTCCGGTCCCCGGCCCGCCCTCTTCGCCGCGGCCCTCGTCACCGCCGCCGGGGCCGTCCTCCTGGCGACCGGGACGGCCGCGGTCGTCGCGGCGGCCGGGGCGCTGCTGCTGGGGCTGGGCGCGGCCGGCATCGTCCTCGTCACCCCGGCCCTGTTCCGCGGCCCGGACGCGGCCGCCGGACTGGCCCGCGTCAACGCCGCCGCGAGCGTCAGCGCGATCCTCGGCCCGCCCGCCATCGGCGCTCTGGAGGCCGCCGGGGCCGACGGACGGCTCGCACTCCTGCTGGCCGTACCACCGCTGATCTTCCTGGCCGCCGGCACCCGGCCGCGCGCGGCGCCCCCGGCGGGCGCCGGCGGCTCCACCGCGATGTCCCCGGCGAGCGACGACGATCCCGCCCCGGCGATCCCGCCCTCGGCGCCCCTGTCCCCGGCGGGCGGTGACCCCACCTCGACACCCCCGTCCCCGGCGGTCCGGCCCGGTGACACGGCCCCGGCGGGGAGCGACCGGTCCGGCGCGCCGGCTCCGGCATCGGACGCGGGGACGCGCGGCCGGACGCGGCGGACCGCGGGCGCGTGGGCCGCCATCGTGGCCTCCGTGTCCATCGAGTTCTGCTTCACGATCTGGGCCGTGGCGCGGCTGCGGGACACCGGCCTGTCCGACGGCGGGGCCGCCGTGGCCGCCGCCGCGTTCCTCGTCGGAATGGCGGCGGGCCGGCTGGTGACGGCGAGACTGACCGGAAGGGGGTTTCCCGTCATCCCCGCCGGGTGCGGGCTCGCGGCGGCCGGCACGCTCCTCGTCGCGCTGACCGGCCTCCCCGCGCCGGTCACCGCGGGGCTCGTGCTGGCCGGGCTCGGGGTCGCGCCGCTCTATCCGGTCACGCTCGCCCGGCTCGTCGGCCTCCCCGGTCTCACGGCGACCCGCTCGGCGGCGTACGGCGCGCTCGCCTCCGGCACCGCGATCCTGGCGGCGCCCACGGGCATCGCCGTACTCGGGGCGGCCCTGGACCTGAGGGCCGCCCTCCTCATCGCGGTCCTTCCCCTGGCGGCCGTCCTGGCGGCCGCCACCGCGATTCCCCCTCTCCTGGCGCGTTCGCGCGCCTGACCCCGTCCACCGATGACCCGTCCACGGCAGGGAGGCGACATGACGACGAACCCGGCGAACGACGCGGCGGCCCACCGGGAAGCCCGAGCGGCGACCGGCGCGGTGAGCCGGGCGGGAACGGGAGCGGCCGGCGGGACGGAGACCGGCGCGGAGATCGGGGCGGTGACCCCGTTCCGCCTCGACATCCCGGAGTCCGACCTGCGTGACCTGCGTGAGCGGCTGGCGCGCACCAGATGGCCGGAGAAGGAGACCGTCGACGACTGGTCACAGGGCGTGCCCCTCGGCTACCTGCGGGACCTGTGCCGCTACTGGGCCGAGGAGTACGACTGGCGGGCCACCGAGAGGCGTCTGAACGCCCTGCCGCAGTTCCGCACCGTGATCGACGGGCTCGGCGTCCACTTCCTCCACGTCCGCTCGCCGTACGACGACGCGCTGCCGCTCGTCCTCACGCACGGCTGGCCCGGATCCGTCGTGGAGTTCCTGAAGGTGATCGGCCCGCTGACCGACCCGCCCGCCCACGGCGGCGACGCCCGCGACGCCTTCCACGTCGTGTGCCCGTCACCGCCCGGCTACGGCTTCAGCGACAAACCGGCCGGCCGGGGCTGGGGCGTCGAGCGGATCGCCGCGGCGTGGATCGAGCTGATGGCGCGTCTGGGCTACGAACGGTACGGAGCGCAGGGCCACGACTGGGGCACCAGCATCACCGCGAGCATCGGGCGGGGGGATCCGGGCCACGTGGCGGGGATCCATCTCACCCCGCCCCTCGCGCCTCCGGACCCGGCCACGTTCGGCGACCTCACCGACGCCGAGCGCGCCGCCCTCGCCGACCTGGAGCGGGCGGGACGGCAGGAGGACGGCTACTCGCTGGAGCAGTCGACCCGGCCCCAGACCATCGGGTACGGCCTCGTCGACTCCCCGGCGCTGCTGTGCGCCTGGATCGTCGAGAAGTTCCGGTCCTGGACCGACTGCGACGGCCATCCGGAGAACGTGCTCACCCGCGACGAGATCCTCGACAACCTCATGTTCTACTGGCTGCCCGGGACCGGGGCCTCCGCCGCGCGGCTGTACTGGGAGAGTTTCGGGCAGGTCCAGCGCGTCTTCACGGACGAGGCGACCGACACCGTGACGGTGCCGGCCGGATGCTCGGTCTTCCCCAAGGAGAACCCGCGGCCTTCCCGGCGCTGGGCCGCCAGGCGCTTCACCGACATCCGGCACTGGGGTGAGCCCGACCGGGGCGGTCACTTCGCCGCGATGGAGCAGCCGGGACTGTTCGTCGAAGAGGTCCGGGCGTTCTTCCGCCTGGTCCGCTGACGGCTTCCGCCTGGTCCGCCGACGGCGGCGGCGGGCCGATGCCGGGCCGGAGACGTGAAGATCGCGAGAAGGCGGGACGGCCGCCTATGCTCGCCCTCATGCCCGAAGCGACTCCCCGTGACCCGCTGCCCGGCGCCGTCGTGCGGCCCTCCGCCCGCGTCCTGCTCCTCGACGGCCGGGACCGGGTCCTGCTGTTCCGGGGCCGCGGTCTGGTCAAGGGCTCCGACCTCGCCTGGTTCACCCCCGGCGGCGGCGTCGACCCCGGTGAGGACCTGGCCGTGGCCGCGGCTCGCGAACTCCGTGAGGAGACCGGCCAGGTGACCTCGCCGGAGGACCTCGGCCCGGTCGTCGCCGTCTCCCGGGGCCACTGGACCGACCTCGACGACCGGCTGTTCTACGCCCGGGACCACTACTTCCTGCTGCGCGTCCCCGAACCGTCGGTGGACGTCTCCGGCATGGAGGACCTCGAACGCTCCCTGATGGACACCTTCCGCTGGTGGACCCTTCCCGAGCTGCGGACGACCGGCGACCACGTCATCCCGCCCGGCCTCTCCGGCCTGCTCGACAGGCTGCTGACCGGCGGCCTCCCGGCGGAGCCGCTGGTCCTGCCCTGGCACCACCCGGAACCTCCCCCGTGACGGGCTCAGGACGCGCCACCGGACGGGTCCTCGACACGGCGGTCATGCGGCTCATCACCTTCGGGAACGGCCTGATCACCGAGATCCGCCCCTTCCGCCTGGACACGATCGCTGTCGCGGAGGCGCTGGGCGTCCGGGGAACGCCGGTGGCGACCGTCTGACATCCGCCGTGACCGCTGGGGCGGGGCCGTGCCGGCCGTGAGGGATCCGGGCGGGCCGTTCGCGGGACGGAGTGTTCAGCGGGGGTTCATCCGGCGAACATAGTGGGACGACAAGGATGTTTCCCGGACATAATTAGATCGCTCGGTGTCAGCGTTCCAAACTGGAGGCGATACCCGTGTCCTCACCCGTTTCCCGTCGCAACTTCCTCCGTAGCAGCGCCGCAGGCGGCCTCGGCATCGTGTTCGCCGGCAGCATCGAGGCGATCGCCGGCCCCGCGGCGTTCGCGGCGACGCGGCCCGCGCTGGGGTACGGCCCGCTCGTCGACGACCCGGCCGGTGTGCTGGCCCTGCCCGCCGGCTTCTCCTACAAGATCATCGCTCAGGCCGGCGTGACGAAGCTGGAGACGGGTGAGCCCACGCCCAGCGACCCCGACGGCACCGGAGCCTTCCCCCACGGCCGCGGCACCACCCTGGTGAACAACCACGAGGTCGGCGGCGGCGAGCCGTACCGGGTGCCGGCCCTGCCCGGCCTGACCTACGACCCGGGCGCCGGCGGCGGCACGACCAACATCGAGGTGAGCCTCCGGGGCGACCGCGTCCGTGAGTACGTCAGCCTGGCCGGCACGCACAACAACTGCGCCGGCGGCAAGACCCCGTGGAACACCTGGCTGACCTGCGAGGAGACCGAGCAGAGGGCCGGCGGGAAGTACCAGAAGGACCACGGCTACGTCTTCGAGGTCGACCCCTTCGACCATGAGGCGAACCGGGACCCGGTGCCGCTGAAGTTCCTCGGCCGCTACTCGCACGAGGCCGTCGCCGTCGACCCGCGGACCTTCACGATCTACGAGACCGAGGACGCCTCCGGCCCCAACGGCCTCTACTACCGCTGGACCCCGCCCGCGGGCTTCCGGGGCGGCAAGGGCGCGCTCAAGGCCCTGGCCCAGAGCGAGGGCGGCGACACCGCGGGCACCCTGGAGGCGATGAGCTGCTACCACGGCTCCGAGCACATCCAGGACCTGTCGCAGGCCACCCGGCCGGGCACCCGCTACCGGGTCCGGTGGGTCCCGGTGCCCGACCGCGACGCCCGCAGCGTCTCGACGCGCAAGCAGTTCGCCGACGACCAGGTCACCCGCAGCCGCAAGCTGGAGGGCGCCTGGTGGGCCGACGGCGGCGCGTACTTCGTGGCCAGCTTCGCCCGGCACAGCGACGGCAGCCTCAACGAGCACGACGGCCAGGTGTGGTTCTACGACCCCCGCAGCCAGACGGTCACGCTGAAGACCATCTTCGGCGTCAACGCCGACCCCGACGAGGACGGCGCCTTCGACGGGCCGGACAACATCACGGTCTCGCCGTACGGCGGGGTCATCCTGGCCGAGGACGGCGAGGGCGTCCAGCACCTGGTGGGCGTCACCGACCAGGGCAAGTCCTACCCGATGGCCCGCAACGACCTGAACGACAGCGAGTTCACCGGCCCGACCTTCAGCCAGGACGGCAGGATCCTGTTCGCCTGCATCCAGACGCCGGGCCACGTCATGGCGATCACCGGCCCGTGGGGCCGTCCCGGCAACGCCGGGCACTGACGGTACGGCGCCGGGCGGAACGGCCCGCCGTGCCCTCCCCGGAGGGCACGGCGGGCCGCTCGCCTTTCAGAGGCTTCCGGCCGTGCGGTCTCAGCGGCTTCGACGGCTTCATCGGCCTCCCCGGATGACCGGCGGCCCTTCTCCTTGGGAGACTCTCCTGGGAAGACCTCCGGAGCTCCGGAGAACCGAGGGGCCCGACCAGGAGGAGGCGCATGACCAGCCCAGCCGAGGGGACGAGGACGACAGGCCCGGCCGTGGCCGTCGTCGGCGAGTGCGTCGCCGACGCCTTCACCGACTCCGGAGCCTCCCGGCGGGGTGAGCTCGCGCTGCGCGTCATCCCCGGCGGCGGCCCGGCCAACGCCGCGGTCGCCCTCGCCCGGCTCGGCACCCCCGCCCGCTATCTGGGCCGGATCTCCGCCGACCCCTTCGGCCGTCTCTTCCACGAGCGCCTGACCGCCTCCGGCGTCGACCTGTCCGGCGTCGTGCGCGCCGCCGAGCCCAGCACGCTGGCGGTGGCGACGCTCGACGCGGAGGGCCGGGCCGAGTACTCCTTCCACGCCGAGGGCGCCGCCGACTGGCAGTGGACGGAGGAGGAGCTCGCCACCCGCGACCTCGGCGGGGTCGCGGCGGTGCACACCGGCTCCCTCGCCCTGGTCATGGCGCCCGGCGCCGCGCGGATCGAGGAGTTCCTCACCGGCGCCCGCGCGGGGGCGACGATCTCCATCGACCCGAACGTCCGCCCCGGGCTCGTCGATCCGGCGGTCTACCGGGCCCGCCTGCCCCGCTGGGCGGCGCTCGCCGACATCGTCAAGGTGAGCGAGGAGGACCTCGCCCACCTCGGCGACTTCGGTGACTTCGACGGGTTCCGCGAGGAATGCCACGCGGCCGGAGCCAGGCTCGTCCTGCTCACCCGGGGCGCGGACGGCGTGACCGCCTCCCTCGACGGCGTACGGCTCGCCGTGCCCGCCCCCGCGGTGGACGTGGCCGACACCGTCGGGGCGGGCGACGCCTTCACCGCCGGCCTGCTGCACAGCCTGGGCGTCCGGGGCCTCCTCGGCGGACGCCTGACCGGCCTCACCGCCGGCGACCTGTCCGAGGCGCTCACCTTCGCGGTCCGGGTCGCCGCCCTCACCTGCGAGGTCGCGGGTGCCGACCCGCCCTGGCGCCACCGGTTGACCGCACCGGATGAGGAGACCGCCGGTCGGCCGCCGCGCGGTCGATCCGCTTGAGCATGCGGTCGAGCTGCTTGGGCACGCCCGCGTGCCGCGCCGCCCCACGCGCGGCGCGCAGCGCGGTGACCGCCTCGGGGGTCGGGAAGTCCTCGACGGCCCGGGCGATCTCGTACAGCAGTGCCTGGGAGGGCAGGGTCCGCGCCGAGCCGGGGGCGACCGCGATTCCGGCCAGCAGCGGGGTGAGCAGGGCGGGCAGCCACTCCTCGTCGCGCATCAGCGCCAGCCGTACGGCGCGGCCGAGCGCCTCGGTCTCCGACGCCTCGAACGCGCGGTCGGCGCGGTAGGGGATCTCGCCCGCGTGGATCGCGGCGACCCGGGCGGCGGCGGCCTCCAGGGCCGCGCGGGCGAAGGCGGTGTGGCCGGGGAGGTCCGCCAGTCGCCCCCAGACGCCGGGAAGCGGCGGCGGGGAGCCGAACGACCTGTTCCGCAGGGCCTCCAGGAACAGCGCCCGGTGCCCGGCGTCCCAGCTCGCGAGCAGGCGGAGCTCGTCGGCGCCGATCGGGCCCCGGCCCGTTCCGATCGCCTCGGTCACCTTCGCGTCGAGCCCGTCGTCGCCTCGGCCGTCGCACCCGGCGAGCCCCGCGACGGCCAGCAGCGCGTACGGCTGGTCGAGCCGGCCGGCCTCCAGCAGGAACCGCACCAGTGTCCGGGCGGGGGCCGCGAGCGCGGCGAGGGGCGGCCCGTCCGGGCAGCGCACCAGTGAGGCCGCGCCGAGGTGCAGGTCGGCCCATTCACGGGTGGCCAGCCCGTCGGCCAGCGCCGCGAACAGCTCGGCGCAGGAGGCGGGGGTGAACGCCGGCTGGCGCTCCCGGGCCTCGTCCTCCACCAGGAACCTCGCCGACGTCCCCGCGGGGGTCGTGGGGACGCGGTAGGCGGAGGGCAGCAGGGCCCCCAGGTCGTAGGGGCCCAGCTCGGCGCGGCCGGGCCAGGCGGCGGGGTGCTCCGTGGCCGGGTCGGTCATGAGCGCGAGCAGCCGGCGGGCGGCGGGGGAGAGCTCCATCCGGGGCGGTCCTCGGTCTGGTGGGGGCCGGTGGGATCCGGCGCGGCGGCCGGGCACGCGCGGCCGTACCGGGGGCCGGGATGCGCTGTCCGGCACCCCGGCCCGCGGCGGGTTCGCGTGCACGGCGATCCTGCCAGGTCCCGCCGACAGAAGCCGGAGGAGGACCGGTTCCGGCGCCACCGGCCGACCGGCCGCCGGCGCTCACCCCGTGACCGGGCCGTCCACGGGGTGAGCGCCGGCGAAGGACCGCCGGGGCCGGTGGGTCAGTTGACGGTGATGGTGAACGTCGAGGTCGTGTTCCTGATGTTCACGGCGTTGTCGCTCATCCTCAGGTTGTTGAAGGTCACCGAGCCCACGGCCGGTCCCTGGTCGGGCTCGGGCAGCTCGTTGGCCCAGACGGCGAAGCCGGACTTGGCGTCGTAGGCGTCACCGCTCCGGTGGGCGCCGGTGATCGAGACGTCGGTGAACACGGTGTCCTTGATCGGGTTGAGCGGCCTGCCTCCCGAGTAGCCGGTCTGGAACATGATGCCGTGGTAGGTGGGGTCGACGATGTCGACGCCGGTGACCCGGATGCCCTGGAAGACCTTCGAGGCGGAGAAGACCCAGATGGCGGGGAAGGTCTGCGCCCCCCAGAAGTGGCCGCCGGCCCGGACGATCGAGATGTTGTCGAACCTGGTGGGCGGGTCGGCCCCGAAGCCGTTCATCGGGTAGCCGAAGTCGAGCGAGCTGATCGTGATGCCGGAGTAGACCAGCGTGTCGGCGATGTAGATGTTGCGGAAGACGTTGTCGTAACCCCCGTACACCGCGATGCCCGCGGCGCGCCAGGGGAGGATCGCGGTCAGGTTCTCGTAGACGTTGCCCTTCATGTCGGCCCCGCCCGCGTCGATGGCCGAGAAGAGGGCGAAGCTGTCGTCGCCGGTGGAGCGGGCCGCGTTGTTGCTGACGAGGTTGTCCGTGCTGCCGTTGGTCATGTTGATCCCGTCGGCGAACATGTCGCGGATGCGGGAGTTCCTGATCGTTATCCGGTCGGTGTTCGCGCCCCAGTAGAGGCAGACCAGGTGCTCGCTCCAGATGTCGTCGATGACGATGTCGGCGACGTTCTGGAAGTCGAACACCTTGCCGGGGCCGTCGATGCGGGAGGTGTAGTTGCCGAAGTAGGCGAAGCCGGTGAAGGCCGAGCCGTTGGCGGAGGACTCGGCGCGGAAACCGACGTCGGTGTTCTCCTGCGTGACGGGGGCGTGGAACCGGGTGTACCAGGGGCCCGCGCCGACGATCTTGACGGGCTTGCCGTACACCTGGAATTTCTGCGCGGTCTGGTAGTCGCCCGGGGGCAGGTAGACACCCAGCCACCCGGTCTCCATCCGCGCCCTGTCCAGGGCGTTCTGCACGTCCTGGTGGCCGAACCCGGCCGGGACGACGTACCGCGCGGGGTCGGGGTTGGGGACGGGCGCGACCTGCTCGGTGTCGACGAAGTCGATCGCGTAGGTGGTGGTGTTGGCCGTGCCCTTCTGCAGCCTGATCCTGCTGCCCTTCGGGACGGTCGAGCCGAGCATCAGGCCGGCCTCGTCGTAGATGTGCCGGGGGCCGCCCATGGACGGGGAGTTGCCGGGGTTCGCCTCGGGGCCGTACAGCCAGGCGTACTTCGAGGTCAGGTTGAGCGCCTTGCGGAAGACGCCGTCGACGTAGACGTCGAGGGTGGCGTCGATGCCGCCGCCGCCGGGCGCGTCGGGGATGGAGAACCGGGTGACGAGGGTGTTGGTGGGAGCCCTGGTGGTGAACTCGACGTAGGCGCCGGTGGTCGCGAGCCTGACCGCCCTGCGGCCGGACGCCTCGCCGGCGAGGTCGCCGACGGTCCTGTTGGGCCCGACGACGGTCGCGCCGCCGCCGATCGAGGCGTCCTCCGCCTCGTAGGTGTCGTAGGGCATGTTCGCGCCGCGGCCGACGAACAGTGGGGTCGTCACGACGTTGTCGTCCCGCTTCACCGGAAGCTCGGCGGTGTCGGCCGCGACCTCCGCCCGCACGGTGTAGCGGCCGCCTGCGGCGGTCCACGTGCCGAGGCTCACCGGGGCGGTGGTGGCGCCCGCGGCGATCGCGCCGGTGTAGGAGCCGGTCAGGGTGCGCACCGCCGTCCCGGCGTCGTTGAGCAGGGTGAGCGTGACGGCGTGGCCGCCGCCCGCGGAGGCGATGTTGCCCTTGTTCCGGATCGCCACGGAGAAGGTCACCGTGGTGCCGCTCGCCGGGTTGCCCGGGGTCCAGCTCGCCACGGGCGTCAGGTCGGAGCTGTCGACCGGCTTGACGACCAGCGGCGAGGAGGCGGTGAGCGCGTTGTTCAGCTCGCTCTTCTCGGCGACCGCGTCGGCCTCGTCGACCTTCGCCGTGACCGGGTAGGAGCCGGCGTCCCACCGTCCGGCGGACGCCGAGACCTCCGCGGAGGCGCCGGCCGCCAGCGCGGCCAGCGGGGCGGTGCCGGCCTTGGCGCCGCCGAGGTAGAAGTTCACGCCGGTCGCGCCGGAGGCCCGGTCGCCGGAGTTGCGTACGGTGGCCCGCAGCGTGACGGTGTCGCCCTCCGTCGGGGATTGAGGCGTCCAGGAGACGGCGGTGACCGTCAGGTCGGGGTTGGGCGCCGGGACGCCGATCACCTGGAACTCGGCGACCTGCCCGCCGGGCGCGCCGGTGTTGGAGGTGAGCCTGAGCTGGACGTCGGCGACGTCGCCGGTGACCGGGATCGTCACGGTGTTCCCGGTGGCGGGGTCGAAGGTGTACGGCGCCGCCGCCTTCAGCGTGGCGGGGGAGGAGGCGCCCTGCTCGCGGCCCAGCACCTCGATCGTCTGGGTGCGCCGGCCCCAGACGGGGTCGGGGTTGAGCCTGACCACGACCGAGGTGACGCTCGCGTTCGCGCCCAGCTTCACCGTGAGCGTGGCGGGATAGGCGCCGGGCGCGGACTCCCAGTAGGTGGCGGGGTCGTTGTCGACCGCGTTGGCCGCGACGAAGGTGTGGACGTAGGAGGAGGCGCTGACCTGCTTGCCCACGGCCAGGTTGGAGCCGGCGCCGCTGCCGGCGCGGGTGACGGCGTTGCCGGGGGCCGACCGGTTGCCGGCCGCGTCCTTCGCCCGGACCCGGTAGGTGACGGTGGCGTTCGCGGGCTGGGTGTCGGTATAGGTCAGGACATCGCCCGCGACGGTGGCGCGCAGGACGTCATTGGCGTAGATCTCGTAGCCGGTGACGCCGACGTCGTCGGTGGAGGCGGTCCAGGTCAGTTTGATCTGGCCGGCGGCGGGTTCGGTGTAGGCGAGGTTTCCGGGAGCGGTGGGCGCCTGGGTGTCTCCGGTGGCGCCGCCGTACACCTCCAGCTCGGAGACCTGCGCCGCGGGCCATCCGGTGTTGGCCGTCATGTTCAGCCGGACGTAGCGGGTGACGGTGGCGGGGAGGCCGACGGTGACCGTGTTGCCGGAGGCGGGGTCGAAGGCGCGCGTCGCGGAGCCGGCGATCGTGGTGTAGGAGGAGCCGTCGGTGCTGCCCTGCACCGAGAACGTCTGCGTACGCGGCTCCCAGCCGGGCGGGAGCTTCACCACGACCCGGTCGACGCCGGTGTTCGCGCCCAGGTCGACCCGGATCCACTGCGGGAAGGAGTGCGACGGGCTCTCCCAGTAGGTGGAGGGGTCGCCGTCGGCCGCGTTGCCGGCGACGTAGACGTCGGTGTGCCCGCTGGCGGTGACGGCCTTGCCCGCCGCCAGGTTCGGGCCCGCCGCGAGGTTCGCGCCGGTCGCGAGGCTCGGGCCGGTCGCGGCCGTGGCGGGGAGGGGCGGTCCGGTGATGATCAGAAGGCTGAAGGCGGCGATCGCCGCGATCAGCCGGAGCAGTGTGGCGCGCTTGTGTGTCATCCGTTCCTCTGTCTCGTGTCCGGAACCGTCTCGGGTCCGGAACGCCGGGGGGTGCCGGGGGTGCCGGGGGTCAGGGGGAGCGTGTCCTTCGTCGGGTCGAATGGCTGAACCGTAAAATGACAAATCGATGTCTGCAATATTTCGACGGAATTTCGCAATGAATTGACTTCGCAATGTCGCCTCTGGGGGCGGCGTCATCGCTGCTCAGCAAGGGATTTCGCCGCGGGGAGCCGCCGTCGTGGACCGCAAACGGCTGACGTTCGGACCCGCAAACGGCTGCAAATACTTGCTTCGGATGTCGTATGGTTTGCGCATGACGCGACGACTTGCAGAGGTGGCCAGGAAGGTCGGCGTGAGCGAGGCGACGGTCAGTCGCGTGCTCAACGGGAAGCCCGGGGTCTCGGAGACCACCCGGGAGGCGGTGCTGACGGCTCTCGACGTGCTCGGCTACGAGCGGCCCACCCAGCTGCGCGGCGACCGGGCCCGGCTGGTCGGCCTGGTGCTGCCCGAGCTGCAGAACCCCATCTTCCCCGCCTTCGCCGAGGTCGTCGGCGGCGCCCTGGCCCAGCAGGGCTTCACCCCGGTGCTGTGCACGCGGACGGTGGGCGGCGTCTCCGAGGCGGAGTACGTCGACCTGTTGCTCCAGCAGCAGGTGTCGGGCGTGGTCTTCGCCGGCGGCCTGTACGCCCAGGCCGACGCCTCGCACGCGCACTACGAGCTGATCCTGGAGCGCCGGCTGCCCGCCGTTCTGGTCAACGCGTCCGTGGACCACCTGGGCTTCCCGCAGGTGTCCTGCGACGACAAGGTGGCCGCCGAGATGGCGCTCGGGCACCTGAGGTCCCTGGGCCACGAGCGCGTCGGAATGGTGCTGGGGCCGAAGGACCACATGCCCTCCCGCCGCAAGCTGGAGACCTTCCTCGCCGCCGGAGGGGATCCCGCCCTGGTCGAGCACACGATGTTCTCCCTGGAGGGCGGGCACGCGGCGGCGGCGAGACTGCTGCGGTCCGGGGTCACCGGCGTGGTCTGCGCCAGCGACCCGCTCGCGCTCGGCGCGATCAGGGCCGCCCGCAGGTCGGGGCTGTCGGTGCCGGCCGACGTGTCGGTGGTCGGGTACGACGACTCCGCCCTGATGAACTGCACCGAGCCGCCGCTGACCACGGTGCGCCAGCCGATCGACGCCATGGGGCGGGCGGCGGTGGACCTGCTGGTCGCGCTGATCGGCAGGGCGGCCGTGCCCGCGGACGAGCTGCTGTTCGAGCCGGAGCTGGTGGTCCGGGCCTCCACGGCGAGGCCGGCCGCGGGCTGAGCGCGACGGTCGCGGGCCGCCGCGCGGCCCGGCCGGCTGAGCCTGACGGCGGCGGCCCGGCCGGGAGGGGCGCGGCGGGAGGCCCCGGCGGCGAGCCGGGCGTGGCCGCCGGAAGCGGCAGGAAGGGGTGACCCGATCGGCGGGTCACCCCTTCCGCTGTTTCCCGCGTAAGAGACGCGTGATGTAGTCGTTATGTTTCATCTTTCTGTCGAAATATTGCGTCACGGTGTCGAGGATCCTATGGTGAGGCCACCCCGGAGCGGACCTTCCGGCTCGCTCCCGGCCTCCCCCAGCAGAAGGGTCAGCTCCATGACGAGATCCGGGTGTCGCAGGCTCCTCGGGCCGCTGCTCGCGAGCGCCCTCGTCCTCGCGGCGTCGGCGTGCGGTTCCGGCGAGCCCGCCGGGGACGGCGCGCAGCCGTCCGCGGCGGGCTCCGCGGGCGGTCCCGTGTCGATCACGGTCAACTGCATGCCGCCGAAGACCAACAAGGCGCAGCGCGCGACCTACGAGGAGGACCTCGCGGCGTTCCGGAAGCTCAACCCGGACATCAGGATCGAGAAGGTCTCCGACGCCTTCCCCTGCTACGAGCCGCGGACGTTCGAGGCGAAGCTGGCCGGCGGCCAGCTGGAGACGGTCTTCTTCGTCAACTTCCCCAACGTCGGGCGACTGGTGGCCGCCGGTCAGGCCGCCGACCTCACGCCGTACGTCGGGGAGCTGAAGACGTTCAAGGACTACAACGCCTCCCTCGACATCTTCAAGAAGGACGGCAAGGTCTACGGCCTGCCCACCGACGGCTACGGCATGGGCCTGGTCTACAACCGCGACGTGTTCACCAAGGCAGGTCTCGACCCGGCCAATCCGCCGAAGACCTGGGCCGAGGTGCGGGAGGCGGCCAAGAAGATCTCCGCACTCGGCCCCGGCTACGTCGGCTTCGGCGAGTACAGCGGCAACAACGTCGGCGGCTGGCACTTCACCGCCTCGCTCTACGGCCGCGGGGGCGACGTCCTCACCCCCGACGGCGGGAAAGCCGCCTTCAACAGTCCCGAGGGCGTGGCGGTGCTGGAGAACCTCAAGCAGATGCGCTGGACCGACGACAGCATGGGCTCCCGCCTCTACATCGACTGGCCCGCCCTGATGAAGGCGATGGCCGGCGGCAGGATGGGCATGATGCTCGGCGCCCCCGACGTGCTGATCTCGCTGCGCAACGACTTCCAGGCGAAGTTCGAGAACTACGCCGTCACCGCCCAGCCCGAGGCCAGGGCGCTGTTCAACGGCGGCGCCGGATACATGATCAACCCCAAGGCCACACCCGAGCAGATCAGGGCCGGCCTGAAGTGGATCGAGTACGAGTTCCTCACCCCCGGCAAGGGCCAGCTCGACTACGTGCGCGCCAAGGGCGCGAACCTGACGGTCGGCCAGCCGTACCCGGACCTGTACGGTGCCGACACCCCCTCCGGCCAGGAGGTCCTGCGGCTGCGCTCCGAGAACGCGAACGTCGCGCCCGAGCAGTTCGCGCTCTGGGCGGAGGGCTCCAAGGGCGTCCCGCCCAAGGCCGAGCCGGGACCGTACGCCCAGGAGATCTACGCCGTCCTCGACACCCCGATGTCCGCGGTGCTGACGAGGCGGGACGCCGACCCCGCCAAGCTGCTCGCCGACGCCGAGGCCAAGGTCAACGCCCTGCTGGCGAAGAAGGGCTGACCCGGCTGTGACCACGCGAGGCCCGCACCGGCGGGACGACCCGGGGCGGAGGCGGCTCGCCGTACGGCGGAACGTCACCGCCTACGGGTTCCTCTGCGGAGCGCTGATCTGCTTCGCGTTCTTCTCCTGGTACCCCATGGTCTGGGAGGTCGTGCTCAGCTTCCAGCGGACCAACTTCGTCGACGCGCCCGTCTGGGTGGGACTGGAGAACTACGCCGCGGTCGTCCGGGACGCGGCCTTCGGACCCGCCTGGAAGAACACGGTGGCGTTCACCGTCCTCGCGCTGGTCCTCGGCTACGGCGTCCCGTTCGTCGTCGCGCTGGTGCTCAACGAGCTGCGTCACGCCCGCGCCTACCTGCGGCTCGTCGTCTACCTCCCGGTGATGCTGCCTCCGGCGGTCGGCGTGCTGCTCTTCCAGTGGTTCTACGAGCCGGAGTCCGGCCTGTTCAACCAGGTGCTCGGCTTCCTGCACCTGCCGCCCCTGGACTGGCTGAACAGTACCGGCACCGCCCTCGTCTCGCTCGTCATCGTCTCCACCTGGATGAACCTCGGCAGCGGCACGCTCATCTACCTCGCCGCGCTGCAGACCATCCCCGGCGAGCTGTACGAGGCGGCCGAACTCGACGGCGCCGGGCTCTTCCGGCGGATCCGGCACATCACGATCCCGCAGACCAGGCTGATCCTGCTGGTCATGCTCCTGCTGCAGATCGTCGCCACCATGCAGGTCTTCATCGAGCCCTACCTGCTCACCGGGGGCGGCCCGGAGAACTCCACGGTCAGCGTCGTCTACCTGATGTACCAGTACGCCTTCAACTTCGGGAACATCAACGGCGGCAACGCGCTCGGCGTGATGCTGATGATCGTCCTGATGGTCTTCTCCGCCGTCTACCTGCGCGTCTCGCGGGAGGGCAAGAGCTGATGCCGGATCTCGCCGACCTCACCTCCGCTCCGGTCACCACCTCGCCCGCCCCTCCCGCGCCCCGCCCGCCGCGACAGCGGCGCCGGCCGCGGCGGATCGAGCCGGAGTTCCGCACCGCCGTCTCCCCGCACCGGCTCAACTCGCCCACGGGCCGGATCGTCTACTGGACCGTCCTCGTCGTGGTCGTGGCGGGCTTCACCGCGGCCTTCGTCTTCCCGCTGTACTGGATGGTCACCGGGGCGATGAAGTCCACCGAGGAGCTGGTGCGGATCCCGCCGACGTTCCTGCCGTCGGAGGTCACGTTCGACGCCTACGCCGAGGCGTGGGAGCTGATGGACCTGGGCCGGTTGATGGGCAACACCGCCCTGTACGCGGGCGGGGCCTGGCTGTTCACCCTGGCCATCGACGTCACCGCCGCCTACGCCCTGTCCAGGCTGCGGCCGGTGCTCGGCAAGCTGATCCTGGCCATGATGCTGGCCACGCTGATGATCCCGCCGATGGTGATCATGCTTCCGGCCTACCTGACGGTCAAGGACCTGCCGCTGTTCGGCTGGGACCTGCTGAACACGCCGTGGGCGATCTGGCTTCCCGCGGCGGCCAACGGGTTCAACATCTTCCTGCTCAAACGGTTCTTCGACTCGATCCCCCGCGAACTGCTGGAGGCGGCCGAGATCGACGGCGCGACGCCGGGACGGATCCTGTGGTCGGTCGTCATCCCCATCTCCCGCCCGATCCTGGGCGTGGTGTCCATCCTGACCGTGGTCAACGCGTGGCGCGACTTCGTCTGGCCGCTGCTGGTGCTGACCGACGCCGAGAAGATGTCGGTCAGCGTCGGCGTCGCCAACCTGTCGGCGCAGATGCCGCAGAACGTGCTCATCGCCTCGCTGGTGATGGCGAGCGTCCCGACCATCGTCGTCTTCCTCGTCTTCCAGCGCCACATCATGGCCGGCCTCACCGCCGGCGGCCTCAAGGGCTGACGCGGTGACCGGCGAATCCCTACCAGTGAGGAGTCACGAGCAGCATGCCGGAAACGTGGTGGCGGGGGGCCGCGATCTACCAGGTCTACCTGCGCAGTTTCGCCGACGGCAACGGTGACGGGACGGGAGACCTGGCGGGTCTGCGGGCACGCCTGCCGTACCTCGCCGACCTCGGGGTGGACGCCGTCTGGCTCAACCCGTGGTACCCGTCGCCGATGGCCGACGGCGGATACGACGTGGCCGACTACCGGGACATCGAACCGGTCTTCGGCACGCTGGCCGAGGCCGAGAGGTTCATCGTCGAAGCCCACGAGCTGGGCATCAGGGTCATCATCGACGTGGTGCCCAACCACGGCTCCGACCGGAGCGCGTGGTTCCAGGAGGCGCTGGCCGCCGGGCCCGGCTCACCCGAGCGGGAACGCTTCTGGTTCGCCGACGAGCCCGGCGACTGGCGGTCCATCTTCGGCGGGCCCGCCTGGACACAGGTGCCGGACGGGCAGTGGTACCTCCACCTGTTCGCCCCCGAGCAGCCCGACTTCAACTGGACCAACCCCGAGGTGCGCGAGGAGTTCCGCGACGTGCTGCGCTTCTGGTTCGACCGGGGCGTGGACGGCATCCGCATCGACTCGGCCGCGGTGCTGGTGAAGGACTTCGACGGCGGCGATCCCGACGGCTACACCGACCTCGACGAGGTGCACGAGATCTACCGCGACTGGCGCCGCCTGGCCGACGGGTACGGCGACCGCATGCTGGTCGGCGAGGTGTGGTTCCCCGACCAGGAACGCTTCGCCCGCTACCTGCGGCCCGACGAGCTGCACACCGCCTTCAACTTCGACTTCCTGGCCTGCCCCTGGGAGCCCGCCGCGCTGCGCCTCTCGATCGAGCGGACCCTCGCCACGCACGCCCCGCTCGGCGCGCCGCCCACCTGGGTGCTGTCCAACCACGACGTGGCGCGCGTGGTGACCCGGTACGGCAGGGCCGACACGTCCTGGGACCACGGCGACCGCCGGGACGGCGCGCCGTCGGACCTCGGTCTCGGCGGACGCAGGGCCAGGGCCGCCGCGCTGCTGGCCATGGCGCTGCCGGGCGGCGTCTACGTCTACCAGGGCGAGGAGCTCGGCCTGCCCGAGGTCGACATCCCCGGCGAGCTGCGCCAGGACCCGATGTGGACCCGTTCCGGCCACACCGTGCCGGGCCGGGACGGCTGCCGGGTGCCGCTGCCCTGGTCGGGGGAGAAGCCGCCGTACGGCTTCGGCGCGGGCGAGCCGTGGCTGCCTCAGCCCGAGGACTGGCGCACGCTCACCGTGGAGGCCCAGTCGGCCGACCCCGGCTCGATGCTCACCCTCTACCGGACCGCGCTGCGCATCCGCCGCGACCGGCTCGGCGACGGCGAGCTCACCTGGCTCGACCTGGGGCCCGGCGTGCTGGCCTTCACCCGCGAGTCGGGGCTCACCTGCGTGACCAACCTCGGCCCCGGCCCCGTACGGCTCCCGCCGCACGGGCCGGTCCTGCTGGCCAGCGGCCCGCTCGACGGCGACGACCTCCCCGCGGACACCACCGCCTGGCTCGCCTGAACCGCCCCTCCGGACCGCCCCGGGAGGCCGGTGCCCGGGGCGGGACGGGAAACCGATGAACCGGGAGGGACGACCCGTTCCGTTCAGGACGGCCGGCCCACCCGGGCATCCCTGAGCACCCCGTAGGCGCGGACGGTGACGGCACCCGGATCAACCCGTCACCTCCACCCGCAGCCGGAAGCCGCCCCCGTCGCGTCTGCCCGCGGTCAGGGACCCGCCCAGGGCGCCGGCCCGCTCGCTCAGCCCGGCCAGGCCGTTGCCCGGCCGGTCGTCGTCCTCGCGGGCCCGCACGGCGGCGCCGTCGTCGGCGACCTCGACGGCGATCCCGGCGGACCCGGTCATCCCGGTCGTGTCCCCGGTGTCCCCGGCGCCCTCGGTCACCGTGATCCAGCAGTTGGCGGCTCCGCTGTGCCGCAGCACGTTGGTGATACCCTCCCGGACCGTCCAGGCCAGCAGGCCCTCGACGGCCACCGGCAGGTCCCAGGAGACCGGGCTGGACACCTCGCAGCGGATGCCGGCCGCCCTGGCCGCCTGGACCGCCGACGACAGCTCGCCCGCCAGCGTCGGCTGCCGGTAGCCGGTGACCGCCTGCCGTACCTCCGACAGGGCGCGGCGCACGATGACGTCGACGTCCTTCAACTCGCCGTCGGCGCGGCCGGTGTCGATCGGCAGCAGGCGGCGGGCCAGCTCGTTCTTCACGGCCACCACCGACAGGCTGTGCCCGACCAGGTCGTGCAGGTCGCGGGCGATGCGGTTGCGCTCCTCGACGACCGCCAGCCGGGCCAGCTCCTGCTTGGTCTCCCGCAGCTCGGTCATCAGCTCCGCGGCGTGCCGGCCCTGGACGGTGAAGAAGCCGACGAGCGTCACGAATCCGCCCAGCACCAGGGCCAGCCCGGCGTCCCCGCCTCCGGCGAGGGCCAGCAGGCCCGCCGCCGCCCCGAGTCCCACGATGTACGGCCGGGCCTGACGAAGCGGACCCCACCCGGCGGCGGTGCCGGCCCAGGCGGCGGTCGCCGCCCACCAAGGGCCGGCCGCGAAGGCGAGCAGGAGCGGGATCGCGGCCATCGCCGCGAACCGCGGCCACCACGCCCTCGGCTCGGCGGCGGAGCGGATCGTCAGCCCCAGCAGGGAGAGCAGCGCCCCGCCGGCGATCGCGGAGGCCGTCAGCCACACCGCGGCCCCGGCGGCCACCTGGGCGATCGAGGCCCAGGCCGTGACGGCGACCAGCAGCAGGAGCCGGGAGCGGTTCCGGGCCGACCACAGGCGGGTGATCCGGCCCTCCTCCTCGGCGTCCGGCGTCGTCACCCGTCAGAGCCCCGGCGACGTCGCGCCGGCACCGCCGCGCCGGCCGGCGCCGTCCAGGACACCGGATACTTGACATTGCGCAGGGCGTGAACGAGTTCGAACCGCACGAGGGGCAACATTACGCGGCCTCTCGGGAAGACAGAAGAATCAGGGCTTCATCAAGACCGATGCCCCGGGCCGGTGTCGTGGACAGGCGGCTCAGCCGTCGTGTGCGGCCCGCGGCGCCACTCCCGCCGCGCCTCCCGTGCCCGCCGTGCCTTCCGCCGCGCCCCCCGTACGGCGAGCCCGGCGAGGACGAGTACGGCGAGGGCGGCGGCGATCCGGCCCGGGCCGGCGTCCTCCACCCACCCGGCGACGGCCCCCTGCACCGCCGTCACCGCGCCCACGACAGGGTCGTCCGTGGACGCGCCGGCGAAGACGCGCAGCTCGTACCAGCCGTAGTAGGCGACGTACAGCCCGGCGATCACCAGCAGGCCGCCGCTGACCCGCGACACGTACGGCAGGATCCGCCGCATCCCGGCGACCGCGGCGGCGCGGGCCAGCGCCACGGCCACCGACAGGGCCGCGACGACCAGGCCCATGCCCAGCGCGTAGGCGACGAAGACCACCATCCCGCCCAGCAGGCCGCTTTCGGTCAGCGACGCGGAGGTGACGGCCAGGAACGGCCCGGCCGTGCAGGACAGCGAGGCGACCGCGTAGGAGAGGCCGTAGCCGTACAGTGAGGCCGCCGAGGCGGTGGGCCGGCCGGCGCCGAGCCCGGGGAGCCGGATCAGCAGTTCCCGGCCGGTCAGCAGCGCGCCGCCCAGCACGACGAGGGCCGCGCCGATCACCATCGTCACCCACGGCAGGTACTCCCCGACGGAGTGCGCCAGCGGGACCACGACCAGGCCGAAGAGGCCGAAGACGGTGACGAACCCGCCGGTCATCGCGGCGGCGAGCAGCAGCGCCCGGACCAGCGGGGCCCTGCCGCCGGCGACCAGCATGGTGAGGTAGGCGGGGAGCATCGCGAAGCCGCACGGGTTGAACGCGGCCACCGTGCCGGCGGTGACGGCCAGCGCCACCGGAAGACCGGTGCTCACGGTGCCTTTCCCGCCCGCTGTCCCGTGACGCCGCCCGGCGTCCGGCGTCCGTGCGGTGTCCGGTCCGTGCGTCCGTGCGGCGTCATCCCGCGCGCAGCTTTCCGACCTGCCGGTTCAGCCCGTCGGCGCCGAGTGGGCCGGAGACCTTCTCGGTGGAGCCGTCGGGCCGCATGAACACGAACGTCGACTGCTGGGTGACGCCCAGTTTCGTCCACACCGCGCCCCCGGCGTCGGACAGCTGCACGATCGTCCCGGTCCCGGTGCGCCGGACGAACTCCTTCATGGCGGGTTCGGCGTCGAGGCCCGCGACCCCGACGAACGCCACGTCACGGTGTTTCTCCGCGGCGGCCCTGACCGCCGGGGCGTCCGAAAGGCACTTCGGGCACCACGGAGCCCAGAACCAGAAGACCACCGGCCGGCCGGCCAGGCTCGCCCCCTCGAACCGCTCACCGCCCAGGGTGACGGCACGGAACGCCAGCGCCGCGGGGACGGCGGCCGGCGAGCCGGTGGGGCTCGGGGAGCCGGAAGCGGGACTCTCGGACGCCGGGGACGTCACGGACGCCGCCGGAGAGGTCGCGGGAGCCGAGAGCGGCGCGTCGGAACGGACCGGGCCGCCCGCCTCGTCCCCTCCTCCGGCGCCGCACGCCCCCGTCAGCAGAGCGGCCGAGACCGCCGCGGCCACAGCGCGATATCTGATCACCCGCTCAGCGTAGGTTCGCCTCCCCGGCGCGGACCTTACGAGGCGCTTACGCCCCTGAGCCCCCGTTCCGGGCCGTCCGGGAGGCGAAGAGAGCGAGGCTTCCGGAGAGCTGGGAGTGCGGCCGGTCCGGGAGCCGGTCGGGTGCGAACCAGCCCAGCTCGTCGAACTTGTGGGGTTCCCCGATGGCGACCTCGGCCGGGTCCACCCGGACCGCGAAGACCACCGCCACCCAGTGCGAGGAGACCGGCTCCCCGCGCAGGACGTTCCGGACACCGATCGTCTCGATCTCCAGCGCCGCCGCCGAGTACTCCTCGCGGACCTCGCGCGCGACGGCCGCCTCGAACGTCTCGCCGTACTCCAGGGCCCCGGCGCCGCAGTCCCACGTGCCGGGCTCGTCTCGCGCCCCGGCGCCGCGCCGGGCCAGCAGTACCCGGCCGGCGCCGTCGTGGCAGACGAACACGCACGACACGGAGGGCTTCGCTGTCATGTCTCCCCGTTCCCCGGCTCCCCGGTTCCCCGTCTCCGGGGCTCCCGGTCCTCCGGTCTTCCGGTCCTCGTACGGAGGCGGCGGTCCGGCCGGCGCTCCGCGGTGCCGGCGGGCGTCGCCGGCGGACGTCAGAAATGGTCGAGCAGCTCCGGGAACCTCCGCAGCCGCAGCACCCGGTCGTCGTCCGGGGCGAGGTCGGCCCGCTCCAGCACCCAGGTGTTGTCGTTGGGGATGAAGACGGCGTTCATGCCCGCCTGCCGGGCCGGCAGGATGTCCGACTTGGGGGAGTTGCCGATCATCCAGGTCGTCGTGGGCGTCAGGTCGTGCTCCCGCACCAGCCGGAGGTAGACCTCCACATCCTTCTCCGGGACGATGTGGACGTCGCGGAAGTGGTGCGCGAGCGCGGAGACCTCCAGCTTGCGCCGCTGCTCCTCCAGGTCGCCCTTGGTGAGCAGGAGCAGGTCGTGCCGGTCGCCCAGTGCGGCCAAGGTCTCCGAGACGCCCGGGATCAGCTCCACCCGGTGCTCGACGAGCGCCACCGCCAGCTCCTCGATCCGGCGGCGCTCCGCGGCGGTCGCCGGTCGCCGGTGCAGCCGTTCCAGGCACTCGCCGAGGCTGCGCAGGAAGACCTTGCTGCCGTAGCCGTGGGCGACCGCGTTCGCCGCCTCGATGTCGTCGAGGATGGCGCGGATCTCGGTCCGGTCGAGGGTCGGGTGCGCGAGCCAGCCCAGGAAGTCGTCGATGACCCGCTCGAACAGGACGTTGTTCTCCCAGAGCGTGTCGTCGGCGTCGAAGATGAGCACCTGCCGGTCGAGCCTCATGATCTTCTTCTCCTCCCGAGAACGCCGACCGCCGGAGGTTACCAGCCGGTGGGAGCGCCGTTCATGTCCTTTTCGTCCGCCTCGTCGTATGCCACCGCCACCGGATCACCTCCGCCTGTCCGGTCGTCCCCGCCCGCCCGCCGTGCCGTGTGCCGCCGTCGCCGGATAGCCGTACGCCGCCCCGGCCGCCCCGCCCGCCCCGGCCGGTCCTGGATCGTTCCCGACGGGATCGCCGGGTTCCGCCGTCACCGCCGGTGGACCGTTCCCACCCGCCACGCCGTGCGTCTTCGTCGTCTGAAAACGTCCTCACCGCGCCTCCGGGAGGGGATCGCGCGGCGCTGGAGTGCAGGTCCGGGCATGAAAAGTGAGCATTAATCATGATCCGAAAAATCCGTGGAAATGTTGCGGAACTGTTTCGGGAGGGACTGATGTGGTCTAGGCTCCATCGGATATGTGGGGGGAAACATCCGGTTTTGGTGCCTCATCGCCGGGCCCGGATGCCCGCCCGCCCTCTCACAGGCTTGCGGTCCGGGGACTGAATTGGAGTGACGTGACGACCCAGCATGTGCCGTACGACGGTCTGGACGATGGCGAGGGCCTGCCCGGCTCCCGCGGGGAGCACATCCTCCAGAAACTCTTCGACACCAGGGAGCGGGCGGAGCGGTTCTACGGCCGTCAGGTGGTCGACCGCCTGACGCCCCAGATGCGTGAGTTCGTGGCCCGGCAGCAGATGGCGTTCGTGGGCACCGCGGACGCCGCCGGGAACTGCGACACGACGTTCCGCTCGGGGCCGCCCGGATTCGTGCGCGTACTGGACGACACCCGGATGGTCTACCCGGAGTTCCGTGGCAACGGCGTGCTCGCCAGCCTGGGGAACATCCTGGAGAACCCGCACATCAGCCTGCTGTTCGTCGACTTCTTCGAAGACCTGGTGGGCCTGCACGTCAACGGCATGGCGAGCATCATGACCGCCTACGACGCCGCCCGACGCTACGGGCTCAACGACGAGGACCAGACCGCGCCGGGCAAGAAGGCCGAGCGCTGGATCATGGTCGAGGTCGAGGAGGCCTACATCCACTGCTCCAAGCACATCCCGCTGCTGGTCAGGCAGGACCGCCGGGAGCGCGCCGCCGAGGGACGCAGGCCCGCCGGAGACGATTACTTCGGCGTCGGGCAGGCGCGGAGCGCGGGGCTGAGCGGGCATGAGGCGGGGAAACCGGTCGGGTGACGCCATGACACTGGACATCCGTCTCATCCGGGAAAGCTGGTCGCTCGTCGAGCCGATGGCAGACCAGGTGATCCTCAACTTCTACAGCAGGCTCTTCGCCGAGAACCCCCGCATCCGGGAGCTCTTCCCCCCCGCGATGGACCTCCAGCGCGACCGTCTCTTCAGCGCGCTGACGCAGGTGGTGCTCAACCTGGAGGACACCGAGGGGGTGCGGGAGTATCTCACCCAGCTCGCCTGCGACCACCGCAAGTACGGCGTCCGCGCCGAGCACTACCCGGCGCTCGGGAACTGCCTGATCGCGGCGATGCGGACGATCTCCCGCGGCGCCTGGCTGCCCGCCTACGACCAGGCGTGGGCGGCCGCCTACGACTTCATCGCCCAGGTGATGATCCAGGCGGCCGACCAGGACGCGGTCACCGCCCCGCCCGCCTGGATCGGCACCGTGGTCGGGCACGAGATGCGAACCTCCGACATCGCGGTCCTCACCATCGAGCCCAATCACCCGTACCCGTACCGGGCGGGCCAGTACACCACCGTGCAGACCGCGCTGTGGCCCCGGGTGTGGCGCCAGTACTCCATCGCGAACGCCCCGCGCCACGACAACAGGATCGTGCTGCACGTGCGGGCCGTACCCGGCGGATGGGTCAGCACGGCGCTGGTGAAGCACACCCGCCCGGGGGACACCGTCCTGCTGGGCCCGCCCAGGGGCACCCTGTCGCTGGAGCAGGCCACCACCCCCCACCTGGTCTTCATCGCCGGTGGCACGGGCCTCGCGCCGCTCAAGGCGCTCATCGAGGAGTCGGTGTGGATGCCCGAGCGCCCCGCCATCGACCTCTTCTACGGCGTGCGGCGCGCCGCCGACGCCTACGACACCGAGGCGCTGAACAATCTGCGCATGCAGCACCGGCGGCTCCGGATCGTGCAGGCGATCTCCGACGAGCCGGGGCCGGGGTACGGCCAGACCGCCGTCGACGCCCTGGAGTACCACCGGATCATCCCGTCCGGAGACGTCTTCGTGTGCGGGTCGCGGGAGATGGTGTACGCGACCTCGGACCGGCTGGTCCGTCTCGGCGTCCCGGCCGGGCGCATCCACACCGAGTACACCCCGGACACGCCGGTCCCCGTGGGCTGACGGCGGCGGTCGTCACCCGCGGGCCGCGGTCCTCCACGGGCCGCCGTTTCACGGGCCGCCGTTTCCGCGGACCGCCGCTTTCTTCGGGCCGCCGCTTTCTTCGGGCCGCCGCGCCGCCCCCCGCGGGCGGACGGCGCCCGGCCGGCTATCCGCCCGGCGGGCCGTCCAGCCGATCCAGAGCGGTCAGCGTGGTGTCCTCGGGATAGGGCGATCGCCGTACGGCCTCCTCGCGGCTCATCCGGCCCGCGGCCACCTCCCGGCAGAGCCCGGCGACCGCCTCGATCTCGGCGCGCTGGGCGGTGACGAACGCGCGGTCCACCGGGTCTCCGTGCCCCGGCACCACGACCGCGTCCCCGGCGAGGCCGAGCAGCCCGCCGAGGGTGTCCGGCCACTCCAGCGGGAACGCGTCGCCGTAGGCCGGAGGCGCGCCGTTCTCCACCAGGTCGCCGGCGAACACCACGCCGGCGTCCGGCACCGCGATCACCAGGTCGGACGGGGAGTGCCCACGTCCCAGGTGCGCCAGGACGGCGCGGCGGCCGCCGGCCGCCACCTCGGCCCGGTCGGTCACCAGGCGGTCCGGCGGCACGATCTCCGTCTTCTCGATGTCGGCGGCGATATCGGGCCGGCCCTGCTCGCGGTAGCGCCGCGCCCACGCGTCCTTCGTCCGGGCGCCGTCGGCGACCAGGTCGGCGTGACAGGCCTCGTGGGCCCAGACGGGGCACGCGAGGAACGGCCGGGTGCCGAAGGAGTGGTCGAAGTGGGCGTGGGTGAGCACCACGGTCCACGGGTCGCGGGTGATCCGGCGCACCTCCGAGGCCAGCTCGGCGCCCTGCCGCTCGTCGCCCCGGGTGTCGATCACCAGGCAGCCGCCGTCGCCCAGGACCAGCCCCACCGACAGGTCCAGCTCGGCGTACCGCCGCACCAGCACCCGGTCCGCCACTTCGATCCAGCGTCCTTCCATGGAGTGATTGTGCCCCACGGAAAAGGGGCCGCGTGACCCGCCGGGAAGGCGGGCCGTGCGGGCCGTACGGGCTGTGCGGGCCGTACGGGCCGCGGGCTCGCCGCCGTGGCCGTCACAGCCGGCCGCACCGCCGGCACCGGCCGCGTCTGCGCAGGTGGTAGGCGAGGGCGGCGGCCGCCAGGGCCGCGCCCCACACCGGCCAGGACGTCTCCGGCAGCCACGTTCCGACGTCGGACGAGCCGAAGCGGCCCTGAAGCGCCAGCCGGATGTAGGTCAGGCCCGCCACGAAGACGATGACCGACACGGCGGCGGCGGGGACGACCGCGAGCATGGGCGGGACCCGCCTGCCGCGCAGGCCGGGCATCCAGCGCGGGAAGACCTCACCCCACCGCCGGGTCAGCCCCAGGGTGAGGAGACCGCCGAACGCTCCGAAGGTGGCCAGGTAGGCGCCGGCCAGCCAGATGCCGGGCGTCTCGCGGGCCTGCTCGACGAGGAACTCCTCGTCGACCCCCAGCGGGACGCCCAGCGCCCAGGCCCAGCGGGTCGCGCAGTACACCAGCGGTACGGCGGCGGCCACATAGGCGGCCCGGCGCCCCCACCGGGCCGCCTCCCCCGGAGCGGTCCAGCCTCCGCCGCCGGCCGTACGGCCGCAGTCGCCGCAGGCGTCCCGGCCGCGTCGCAGGTAGGCCACGGTGGCCGTGGCCAGGAGGACCCCGCCGAGCACGCACAGCAACTGGTTGACCACCTCCCAGGGCCAGACGTCGAGCAGGCGGGTACCGCCGAGGCGCCAGCCGAACAGGGGGGCGACCAGCAGGAGCGGCGTGTAGGCGACGCCCATCATGAGACGGGAGTCGGGGATCACCAGCGTCAGGGCCGCGGCGGCGGGCCAGGCCAGGGCCGCCGGCAGCAGGCGCAGCGGGCCGCGCCCCCGCGACCGGCCCAGCACCAGCGCCAGCAGCGTGCCCGCCGCCCCGAGACCGGCGATCCACCACCCGCCCGGTACGGGGGAGGCCCCCGAGAGGATCGACAGCTCCCGGTCGGAGTCGGGGTCGCTTCGCCCCCAGGGGAATCCCGGTGCGCCGAGCGCCCAGGCGAGTCCGAGCAGCCCGTAGGCCGCCGACCAGAGCGCCGCGGCGTGACCGGCCCGGGACGGCCGGCGCGGTCCCGATGAGGTCGTCGATGCGAGAAGAGAGGTCGTCACGTTCCAACGGTCCCGCCGTCTCCCGGTGGCGGCCATGTGCCGTTCGGCACCCCGTACCCCCTTCGGAGGGGTCGGACCGTGCCGTCCGGCAGGGGTCGCGACGGCGCCGGGCCCGTAGGGTCGAGCCGTGAACCCTCGTGAACGCGCCGGTGCGGTCGCGGCCCTCGCGGTGCTGGCCGGCGGGGCCGGCGGTTCCCCGGTCTTCGGGCCGCTCGTCGTGCTGCCGCCGGCGGCGGCCCTGGCCGCCGTGATGTGGGCCCTCGGGGTGGCCGGCGGCAGCACGACGAGCGGCCGGTTCCGCGTGCCGGCCGTGGGCTGCGCGGCGGCGGCGCTGTCCCTCGGAGCGACCTGTGCCGCGCTGGCCGGGTCACCGATCGCCGACGGCCGGGCGGCGGGAGTGGGGGCGCTCGTCGAGAGCGGGGCCCTCCTCGTCCTGATCGGCGTCGTCGTCCGGTGGGCGCCGGCTCGGCCGGCCGCGGTCTCCGCCCTCCTCACGGGTCTGGCCGTGGCGGTGTGGCTGTTCCGCTTCCTGGTCCCGTCGTCGCCGCTGGAGGTGGTGGGCGTCATGGGATTCTGGTCCGCCTGCTCGGCCGCCGCCGCCGGCGTCGGGCTCTACCTGCGCTCGATGGACCGGCGGCGGGTCCGCGCGATCCACCGGGCCCGCCGTGCTCAGCGGCTCGGGCTCGCCCGCGACCTGCACGACTTCGTCGCCCACGACATCAGCGAGATGATCGCTCAGGCGCAGGCGGGTCAGGTGGTCGGTCTGGCCGATCCCGGCCGGGCGCTGACCGCGCTCAGGGACATCGAACGGGCCGGTCTGCGGGCGATGGAGGCGATGGACCGGACCGTGCACATGCTCCGCGAGGACGAAACCGAGAACGAGCACGAAAGCGGGGACGGAAGCGGAGGCGGGAACGAGGGGGGAGGCGGAGACGGAGGACGGGCGGGGCGCGGAGGAGACGACGGCCGCGACCGGGGGACGGCCCCCGTCCCCACCCTGGCGGACCTGCCCGATCTCGTCACCCGGTTCTCCGCCCCCGGTCCTCCCGTGGCGCACCTGGACGTGCGTGGCCTGGACCTGCGGCGCGACGGCGACGGACCGGGCGCGCGGCCGTCGCGCGAGATCGGCGCCACCGCCTACCGGGTCGTGGTGGAGGCGCTGACCAACGTGCGCCGGCACGCTCCCGCGGCCACCCGCGTGGAGGTCGCCGTCGCCCTGGAGGCCGGGATCCTGACGGTCCGGGTGCGGGACGACGGCGCGGCGGGACGCGGACGCCCGGCTCCCGCCGGCGCGGACGCCCCCGGCCGGCCCGGACCCGGACCCCGTGACGGCGGGCTTCGTGGTGAGGGCGGGTCTCGTGACGACGGGTCTCGTGGTCACGACGGGTCTCGTGGTCACGGTGGGTTCCGCCACGGCGGACCGGAGGGCCTGCGGCCGGGAGGCGGTCGCCGCGGCGGGTTCGGCCTGCCCGGTCTGGCGGGGCTCGTCGAGGCACTGGGCGGTACGCTTCGGGCGGGCGCCGTACCGGGCGGCTGGAGCCTGACGGCGGTGCTCCCCGGAGAGCGCGGAGCCCCACGGGTGCGGGCGGCTCCTGACGGGACGCCCGGAGCGGGGAGGGGATGACGGCGTGGCCGGTGGGCGGATCCGCGTTCTCGTCGCCGACGACCAGGAAGGCATCCGCGGCGCCTTCCGGCTGATCCTCGACGCGCAGCCGGACATGACCGTGGTCGCCGAGGCGGCCGACGGCGCCACCGCCATCGCCACCGCCCGCCATCTGCGTCCCGACGTCGTGCTCGCCGACATCCGCATGCCCGTCGCCGACGGCCTGGAGGTCACCCGGGCGCTCGCGGGTCCCGGCGTCGCCGACCCGATCCGCGTCGTGGTCGTCACCACCTTCGACCTCGACGAGTACGTCCACACCGCCCTGCGCGCCGGCGCCTGCGGCTTCCTGCTCAAACGGTCCGGGCCCGCCCTGCTGGTGGAGGCGGTGCGCGCGGCCGTGGCGGGCGACACCCTGATCAGCCCGCAGCTCACCGTGCGGCTCCTGGGTCACCTGGCGACCCCGGCGATCGGACCCGCCGGGCCCGCCGAACCGCTGACCGGGCGTGAACTCGACGTGGTCCGGCTGGTCGCCGACGGCAGGAGCAACGGCGAGATCGCCGCGGAGCTCCTCATCTCTCCGGGGACGGTCAAGAACCACGTCGCGGCCGTGCACCGCAAGCTCGGCACGCGCAACCGGGTGGGCATCGCCGCCTGGGCCTTCCGCACCGGCCACCACAGCCCGTAGACCGGTGCCCCGAGCCGGGCCGGTGTCCTGAGGCGGGCCGGTGTCCTGAGGCGGGCCGGTGGGGGCCGTCAGGCGAGGACGCGGCCGACCATCCGGGCGTACATCCGGCCCGGGCTGGGCACCGACGCCTCGTGGAGGAAGCCCGGGAGCATCGGCAGGTCGACGGCGAAGGGCTGCAGGCGCTCGTACAGGGCCTCGGCGCAGGCGGGACGCCGCTCGGGATCCTTGGCCAGCAGCTCGGCGAGCAGGCCGTTCAACGCGTCCGGCGCGTCCGGCACGTCCGGCGGCAGCTCGTTGACCTGGCGCTCGAACACGGCGTACTCGGTGACGCCGGTGAACAGCTGCCGGCCGGTCAGCATCTCGTGGATCACGCAGCCCAGCGCGTACAGGTCGCTGCGCGGCCCGGACAGACCGCGCTGGATCTGCTCGGGGGCCATGTAGGCCGGGGTGCCGAGGATCTGGCCGATCCGGGTGAACTGCGACGAGCCCGACTCGCGGACCATGGCGAGGCCGAAGTCGAGGACCTTGGCGCTGCCGTCCGGGCAGAGCATCAGGTTGGTGGGCTTCAGGTCACGGTGGTAGATCGACAGGGCGTGGGCGGCGGCCAGCACCGCGCAGGCCTGGGCGGCGATCGCGGCGGCCCACGGCACCGGGAGCGGGCCGTGCTCGCTGACCAGGTCGGCGACGGTCACCCCCTCGATGAACTGCATCACCTGGAACAGCCGCTGGTCGAAGGTGCCGAAGTCGTACAGGATCGGGGCGCCGGGGTGCTCCAGCTTCGCCAGGATGCGCGCCTCGCGCAGGAAACGCCCGGTCAGCTCCTCGTCCGGGCCGGTGAGGAAGCGCAGTATCTTGACGGCGACCCGGCGGTCGAGGTGCGTGTCGTGACCGCCGTAGACGGCGCCCATGCCGCCCTGCCCCAGGGGAAGGTCGTCGAGTACGTACCGGTCACCGATGACCATCCGACCCTCCCGAGGACTCCCAGGGACATCACACCCCTTGGTCGCACGGCCGGAGATGACCGTCAACCAGTCCGTCAAAGCCTAGCCGGATCAGCGTTTCCCCCAGCGCGGTCGTCTCCCGCACCCTGTCCTCCAGCGCGAACAGCTCCCGGAAGGCCGCGCCGTAGCGCCGCTGGTCGGCGAGGGGGAGAACCGGCACCCGGGCCCGCCGCACGTCCAGCCGGCTGAAGCCGGGATGTGACCTGTTCGTGTCGGCCGAGCGGATGAAACCCGCCACGAAGTCGGGGTCGAGCCGCTCGGGGTCCACCCGGTAGAGCGTGAGCTGAGGCCCCAGTGCCGCGCCGCCCCGCGTCATCACCCGGACGGTGCCGAGGACGCTCGTCACGATGTCCCCGGGCCTGATCATGACCAGGGCCGGGTCGAGGGTGGTCCCGCCCGTGGGGGCGGAGCCCACGGCCGTGTCACCGGCCGTCAGGACCGGCAGGGGACCCTCCTCGGCCGGCATCCTGGCCGGGGCCTGCAGGATCGTGACCAGCCCCGCCCTGGCGAGCTCCCCGACCGTGGTGGCCGGAAGGTCCTGCCGCTCGGCGAGCACCTCCAGTGCCGGGGGCGCGTCCGGCAGGGTGGCCGACGCGCCGCGGAAGCGGTCCAGCGCGTCGGTGAAGTCCCGCAGGAAGTCGGGCCCGCCCTGCTGCGGGCGACGCCGGGCCGGGCTGACGTCCACCTCCTCGTCGAGCAGGTCGATGATCCGCACGCTGCTGCCGTCGCCCGGCGGCTCCGCCTCCGGGTCCCGCAGGTGGGCCCGCCAGGCGGGCTCCACCGCCGACAGGTCCTCGGAGGCGTCCAGGAGCAGGAGCCTCGACGGGGGCCGCCCGCCGTCCGGGCGGCGCAGCAGCCACAGGTCCGGCCCGGCCGCGCCCAGCGTCACCACGGCCCGCAGCGCGCCGGTGCGCAGCAGGTTGGCCCGGATCCGCCGGCCGGGGCGGCGGGACGCCGCGGCCGGGGGCATCAGGATCGCCACCGGGCCGCCCGGCTTCACGCGGGCCAGGCAGTGCTGCACCCAGGCGAGCTCACCCTCCCCGCGGGGCGGCAGGCCGTACTCCCAGCGGGGGTCGCCGGTCAGCTCGCCGTACCCCCAGGCGCGTTCGTTGAACGGGGGGTCGCAGACCACCGCGTCGGCCTGCCTGCCGGCCAGACCGTCCTCCCGCAGGGAGTCGCCGGCCACGATCCGGGCGTCGGCGCCGCGCAGCAGCAGCCGGACGGCGGTGATCAGGGCGTTCGTGGCGTCCGCCTCCTGGCCGAGGGCGGAGCCGGCGTGCAGCAGGAGGGTCCCGACGCCGCAGGCCGGGTCGAGGACCGTGCCCCGCTCCCGGGCCGTCAGCCGCCACATCAGGCCGGCCACGTCCTCCCGGGTGACCGCGAGCCGGCGGGAGTGGGCCTCGGTGTAGCGCTCGCACAGGAACTCGAACGTGGCGAGCGGCCCGCGCTCGGCGGCCAGCTCGGCCACCAGCCCGAGGAGGCCGTGGTCACCGGGGGGAGCCACGGGTGCGCCGGGGAGGTCGGCCGTGGCGGCGGCCATGGCGTCCGCCGTCCGCGTGCCGCGCCCCGGCCAGGCGCCCGGCTCGCGTCGCAGGAACAGGAGGAAGGCGCCGACCCGGCCGACCAGGTCGCCCAGACGCAGATCGTCGGCCGACGTCCGCAGCCGCTGCCACACCAGGTCGCCGAGGGAGACCTCGAACGGCTTGCCGTTGCGGCGCAGCCAGGCGGCGACCTCCGGCAACGAGAAAAGTGGGCTGGAAGTGGTTCCGGCGACCGGATCGGGGAAGTCGTCGTGTCGGCGGCGCCAGTTGCTGACCGCGGCACGGCCGACGGAGGCGAGCCGGGCGATGTCGCCCGCGTTCACCGTGATGTCCTGGCTCTCCTCCATGCCGAACAACAGTAGTTCACGTCGCTGAAGCGGTCTACAACATGTTTGCTTGTGAAGTGCTTCAACCAATGCTTTACTGCCTTCATGGCACTCAACCAAGCGTTGGCGCTGCGCTACGCCGCTCGATCCGATGTCGGCGTCCGCCGCGAGGCGAACGAGGATTCCGGATACGCGAGCGCTCGCCTGCTCGCCATCGCCGACGGCATGGGCGGCCACGCGGGCGGCGAGGTGGCCAGCTCCCTGGCGGTCAGGGCCATGGCGGCGCTGGACGAGAGGCTCCCGGCCGGCGGCGTCGATCTCGTGGCGACGCTCAAGGGCACGGCCACCGAGGTCAACCACACGCTGCACGACATGAGCGAGCAGGATCCCACACTGCGCGGGATGGGCACCACCCTCACCGCGATGCTCTGGGACGGCCCGAACTTCGCCCTCGCCCACGTCGGCGACTCCCGCGCCTACATGCTGCGCGACAGCGCCCTCTACCAGATCACCCACGACCACACCCTGGTCCAGTCGCTGGTGGACGAGGGCCGCATCACCGAGGAGCAGGCCGCCGAGCACCCGCGCCGGTCCATGGTGCTGCGGGTCCTGGAGGGCACCGGTGACGGCGAGCTGGACCTGTCGCTGCGCGAGGCCAAACCCGGCGACCGCTACCTGCTGTGCTCCGACGGCCTGACCGGGGTGGTCGGCCCCGAGACCCTGTTCAACACGCTGACCGAGATCGACGACCCGGCCGAGGCGGTCCGGTGGCTCATCGACCTGGCCAACCGGGGCGGCGGCCCCGACAACATCACCTGCATCGTGGCCGACTACGGCCCGCACCCGGCGTCGGCGGACCGGTTCGTGGTGGGCGCCGCCGCCGAGGGACGCCTCACCCACTGACCTCCACGGGCCCTCACAGGCCCCGCGAACCCAGCGGTCCCCGCCGCACCGGCGGGGACCGCGCCCCGGTCAGGCCCCGGGCACGCCCGTCGCGCCCGTCATGCCCATCACCAGGTCTCGCCGGTGATGCGCTCGTACGCCTCGACGTAGCGGGCCCGGGTGGCCTCGACGACCTCGGCGGGCACCTCGGGGGCCGGTTCCCTCTTGTCCCAGCCGGTGCCGGTCGCCCAGTCGCGGACGTACTGCTTGTCGAAGGAGGGCTGCGACCCGCCCGGCTCCCACCGCTCGGCGGGCCAGAAACGCGAGGAGTCCGGTGTCAGCAGCTCGTCGCCCAGGGTGAGCGTGCCGTCGGCCGCCCGGCCCAGCTCGATCTTGGTGTCGGCGATGACGACGCCCCGCCCGGCGGCCAGCTCGGCCCCCCGGCGGTAGATCTCCAGCGTGATCCGCCGGAGCTCCCCGGCGGTCTCCGCTCCCACCCGCTCGACCACGCCCTCGAAGGGGATCGGCTCGTCGTGCTGCCCGAGCGGCGCCTTGGTGCTCGGGGTGAAGATCGGCTCGGGCAGCCTGGAGCCGTCCACCAGGCCCGGCGGCAGCGGCACGCCGGAGACCGAACCCCGCTCGCGGTACTCCGCCAGCCCGCCGCCGGTGAGGTAGCCCCGGGCGACGCATTCGACCGGCAGCATGTCCAGCCTCCGGCACCGGATGGCCCGGCCGGCGAACTCGGCGGGGACGTCGGAGGCGGAGACGACGTGGTTCGGCACGACGTCGGCGAGCTGTTCGAACCACCACAGCGAGAGCCGGGTGAGGATCTTCCCCTTGTCGGGGATGGGCGTCGGGAGGATCACGTCGTAGACCGAAACCCGGTCCGACGCCACGAGGATGATGTCCCCGCGGTCCTCGTAGACGTCCCGGACCTTCCCTGAGTGGAGAAGCTTCACCGTTTTCCCTGCTCTCGCGCGCTGTCGTCCTGCTCCGCCGGTACACCGGGCGGGAACAGATTAGTCGGCGCCGCCCGCCCGGCCGGAACACGGGGCCGATGATCCCACAGGGGCGGGGGACAGGCGGGCCGCGGCCTCCTCGATGGCCGCCCGCACCCCGCCCACCCGGTCGGCCAGCAGACCGACCGCGCCGACCGCCCTGGCAACCGGGTCGTCCCCGGCGCCGCCCAGCGCCTTCTCGCGCAGGTAGGCCGCCTTCACCTCGGCCCAGCGGGCGGCCTGCCCGGCCGTCAGGACGCCCCGCAGCTCGGCCAGCTTGAGCAGGTTCGCCTCGGCGCCGGAGGCGAGGGTCCTGGCCTCACCGAGATAGTGGTCGTCGATCACCGCGTCCACCTCGGCCTCGTTCATCACCGGGACGATCCGGGCGGCGAGCCTGTTCATGTCCCGGTAGGACCCCTGGAGCCGGAACGGCGGCTCGGTCCTGGACGCGTCGGACCGGGCGGCCGAGTCGATGTAGGCCCGGTTGCAGGCCAGCACCACCCGCCGGATGCGGAGCAGGTGACGCAGGACCGGCAGCACCTCGTCGAGCTCGGCGGCGGAGTACGGGTGGGAGAGCCGGTCGGCCCGCGCGGCGGGATCGCCCTCCGCCAGCCGTACCAGGAGGCGGACGTCGCCGCGGTCCCGTGCGGACAGCGGGGCGAGGAACGGGCTGGAGGTGAGCGCGTTGTCGATGTAGCTCAGCGCGAACAGCTCCTCCCGGCCCGACAGCACCTCGCCGAGGTTCCACACGTCGGCGCGGTTGGCGAGCATGTCGGGGACGCGGAACCGCGCGCCCGACTCGGTGTACGGGTTGCCCGCCATGCAGACCGCGAAGCGCTTGCCCCGCAGGTCGTAGGTTCGTGACTCCCCGTCCCACACGCCCTCCATCCGCCGCTGGCCGTCGCACAGCGAGACGAACCGCTGCAGCAGTTCGGGTGAGGTGTGCTGGATGTCGTCGAGGTGGAGCAGCACGTCGGTGCCCAGCTCCAGGGCGAAGGAGATCTTCTCCACCTCACGGCGGGCCGCCGCGTCGGGCGCCCGCGCCGGGTCGAGCGAGGTGGTCAGGTGCCCCAGCGCCGGGCCGCTGACCTTCACGAACATCAGGCCGAGCCGGTCGGCGACGTACTCCATCAGGGTGGTCTTGCCGTAGCCGGGCGGGGAGACGAGCAGCAGCAGGCCCGACCGGTCGGCCCGGTCGGCGTCACCGGCGGTGCCGAGCTGCCGGGCCAGGCTGTCGCCGACGAGCGGCAGATAGACCTCGTCGAGGAGCTCGTTGCGGACGAAGGCGCTCATCACCTTCGGCCGGTACTCCTCCAGGCGCAGCCGCGCGCGCTCGGCGGCGACCAGCTCGTCACGCCGCCGCCGGTAGGCGCGGTAGGCGGGGACGCGCCGCTCCCGGAAGCGCCGGGTCCGGCCGAGGAACTCGTCCAGGCGCAGCTCCAGCGCGCCCCCGGTGATCCGCGGATGGGCGCCGAGCAGCCCGCCGACCCTGACGGTCAGGGCGGCGGGGGAGTCGTACCGGGCCGTGTCGCACAGCAGCACGGCCACCGCCTCCGGCAGGTCGGCCGACGGCTCGAAGGCCTCCAGCCACGCCCGGACCAGCCGGTGGCGGGCGGCGAGGTCGTCCCCGAGCGCGAGCAGGTCGTCGTCGAACCTCCGGCGCTCCGCCCCCAGCGCCCGGTCGAACCGCGTCAGCAGCGACCGCGCCGGCGCGCCCGTCACGAACCCCGGCGGCTCGCAGGCCAGCTCCTCGAAGAGGTACTCCCCGGCGAGCGCGCAGACGTCCGCGTCGTACGGTCCCTCCGCGCTGTGCGGTCCCTCTGCGCCGTGCGGTCCTTCCGTGCCGTGCGGTCCCTCCGCGCCGTCGCCGTCGGGCGGCCCGCCGGTTCCGCCGAGGTCCGCGGTGAAGGCCGCGACGGCCGCGCCGAGCGCGCGGCACGTCTCCGCCACCGCGTCGACCCTGCCGAACAGGGCGCGGGCGCGGGCCAGCGAGGCCACCCGGGTGCTCCACCTCTCACGTACGGGTCCGTCCACCCCGAAGGTCCAGAAGAGCTGCGCGGCGGCCCGCGCCGCGGGGGGATGGCGCAGCAGGCCGGCGTCCGCACGCAGCCGCAGCAGCGCCGCGAGGATCGCGGCCGCGTCGTGGTCGTGCACGCCGCGCTCGTAGCCCTCGTCGTAGCGGTCCCGCGCCGCCGCGCGGACGATCTCCAGCAGGCCGCCTCCCTCCGCCGCCGCGCGCAGCGCGTCGAGCGTGACGGCGGACCCGCCCGCGTCCGGCGCTCCGGCCTCGGCGGCGGCCAGTACGGCGGCGGCCAGGTGCTCGGCCCGGTAGACCTCGGCGTTCTCGGAGACCAGCGGCTGGTCCCAGAACGGCAGGGTGGCGGCGAACGACGCGTCGCGCACCGGCGCGCGGTAGCCGGTCCCGGTCACCGTGAACACCGGCCGGCCCTCGTGCGGCACGAGCGTCAGCTCGGCGTCCCGGGTGGCGACGGCGAACCGGTGCCGCCCCAGGCGGATCGCCGTTCCGCCGTCGGTGTACAGGTCGAGCCGGTCGCGCAGCGCACGGCCCGCCTCCTGGCGGGCGGACGCGATCCGCCCCTCCAGCTCCTCGGCCCGGGTCGTCTCGCCCAGCGCCCGGAGCTCCCCGGTCACCCCGCGCAGCCTGGCGACCATGGGGTCGGAGCCGAAGTAGGTGTTGACCTCGTCGGGCGACCCGAGCCCGGCCGCCCGGCGGCGTATGCCGTCCAGGATCCGGCCGGCGGACACGGCCAGCCGGTCGGCCCGGCGGGCCCGCTCGTCCAGCAGCGCCTGCCGCCGCGCGGAGAACGCCTCATGGACGTTCTCCCGCTCGGCGGCCAGCCGGGTCAGGAAGTCGTCGAACTCGGCGAACCGCGCCTCCAGGCCCTCCAGGTGGAGCGTCAGCCGGCCGAGCTGCTCGTCGCACCGCTCGGGGGTGTCGGCCAGCGCCAGCGCCCCGGTGACCGACTGACCCAGCAGCGCGAACTCGGCCGCGAACGCCGCCCCGCCCTCACGCGACAGCAGCTCCCCGCGGCGGGCGTCCAGCGCGGCGCGGGCCCGGTTGACGCCGCCGAGGACCTCGCCGACCCGTTCCAGGATGGCGGTCCGCACGGTCGCGCCGGCGACGTCGAGCGTGCCGACCGCCTCGGCCACGATCTCCAGCCCCCGCGCCTGAGCGGCCAGCCGCTCGCCGACCGGCCCGGCCTCGGCCGTGGTCGCGATGCCCCCGGCCTCCTCGACCAGCCGCCCGACCTCCGCGTGGTAGTCGGCGAAGGCGTCCTCGCCGCTCAGGAACTCCGCCGCGCGCCGCGTGGCGGCGTCGAGCTCGGTGCCGAGGCCGGCGTCCAGCGCGTCGATCCGGCCGGTGTCCACGTGGCGCAGCCCGCGCAGGGTCACCAGGTGTCCCCGGGCCCGGCGCAGCTCGGACAGGTGGGTGATCCACTCCCGCGCGGAACGCGGCTCGGGGGAGTGCGCCCGCCGTACCAGGGAGGCGATCTCCTCGGCGGCGCTCTCCAGCGCGGCCGCGGCCTCCCCGGTGAGCGCCCGTACCTTCTCGAACTCCTCCAGCACCTGCCCGGCGCAGGACCGCACGTCGGTGAGCGGCCCGTGCAGCCCGTGCTCGTCCAGCCAATGGTGGCGGTCGAAGACCCGGGCGCAGGCCGCGATCAGCGCCTCGAAGACCGGGGCCGACGGCGCCGTGTCCTCGACCATCCGGGCGACCGAGACGCAGTCGGAGATCCCGCGGACCAGTTCCGCGTTGCCGATCCGCTCCAGCGGGCCGGTGCCGGCCGGCTGGGCGGCGGCGTGCAGGTCCGACACGTACGGCGTCCGCCAGACCTGCACCGGGTGGATCCGGGTGGGTTCGTCCGAGGCCGCCCGGAACAGGAGCAGCGTTCCGTCGTCGAGCAGCGTGTGGCCGTGGCAGGGCAGGGGGGTGGAGACCTCCTTGCGGATCACGTTGTACGGCAGCAGCAGGGAGCGGCCCTCGGCGGGCGCGTGGAAGACGTAGAGCACGTCCTCGCCGTCGGGCGAGCGGATGGCCCGCTCGAACTCCAGGCCGGAGACGTCGGTGTCGAAGGTCCTGCCCGTCCCGGTGGACAGGAGGTAACCACCCGGGAAGACGATCCCCTGGTCCTCCGGGAGCCGGCGGCAGGCCCGGCCGATGCCGTCGAGGCGGACCACCTCCCCGGTCCGGGTGTTGAAGACCAGGTGCCGCCACTCGGTCTCGTTGTAGGGCCGGATGCGCAGCAGGATCAGCGGGCCGACCTCGGCGTGGTGGACGTCGGCGTCGGCGAGGCTCTGCAGCGGCTCGGCGACCGGCTCGCGGTAGGTCCTCTCGCCGGTCCCGGCGTCGTTCTCGGCCTTGACGGTGAGGCCGCCGGCGGTGTCGACGTGCACCCGGCCCCGGATCGAGATGTACGGGCGGCGGCCGGGCACGTGGTCGTCGCGGGTGGCCGGAACCCACTCGAAGTCGTACGGGGGCGGCGGGACGTGGTCACGCTCGCCCCGGTCGTCGAGATAGGCGAGCGCGCCGTCCGCGCCGACCCGCCAGCGCAGCACGCGGACGTCCTGCGGTCCCGCCCGGAAGACGGCCAGCAGCCTCTCCCCGGTCCGGTGGAGCCGCAGCAGCCGCGTCCCCCGGTAGTAACGGTGGAGCTCGGCGAAGTCGCGCTCGAACCGCGGGTCGCGGAACAGCGGCACGGGGTCGAGCCGGAAGTCCTCACCGCCCGCGTCCCCGACCTCCGTGTTCCCGCCGGCCGTGCTCCCACCGGCGATGCCTCCGCCGGTCGTTCTCCCGTCGGCCGTGCCGTCACCGGTCGCCTCCCGCACGAAGGAGTGCAGGGAGAAGACGTCCCCGACGGTCGTCTCCGGCTTCGGCCCGGAGGGGGCGTTGTGTCCGAACAGGATGAGCCCCCGCCGGACCTCCCGCCCGCCTCCGGGTCCGCCGTCCCGCCCGTCCCACCCGTCCCCCGTGCTCCCACCGTCCGCGCCCGGCGGGCCGGCCGCCTCGCCGAGCGCGACGATGTCGCGGGGGAGGCAGGGGTGCCCGGTGCGGATCCGTACGGTGCCGACCAGGCGGAGCTCGGTCCCGCCGAAGACCGCGCGGCGCCGGGCGTCGAGCGCCTCGGCCCGCCGGGCCAGCTCGGCCGCCCGCTCGGCGAGCCGGACGCGGAGCACCTCGTAGGTGCCCGCGTCCGGCCCGGCCTCGTCGTCCGGCGCCTCGGTGACGGCCTCGGTCATGAACGCCGTCACCGCTCACCCGCGTCGAGGACGGTGACCTGCGCCTCGGCGGTCTCCGCGGCGGCCACGAGCGGCGCCTCGGCGACGCCGCCGGTTCCGATGCGGCCGTTCGCCGGGACGGCCGCCCCTGCGAGGTCACGCAGCCGGTCGGCGTCGGGCCCGCCCGCGGCCAGCTTCATCAGCAGCGCCGACAGGGACAGGTTCCGCACGTCCCCGCTGTCCAGCGAGCCGAGAACCCCGGCCAGGTCGGCGGGCAGGCTCCGTGAGCCGTCGAGGTACGGCCCGGCGAGCGTCCGGGTGATCTCGGAGTGCCGGACGAAACCGTCGACGCTCTTGCCCGCGCTGATCGAGTTCGTCAGCCGGTCGAAGAACGCGCCGTCACCGCCGACGATGTCGATGTTGGCGTTCTCCAGGCCGGCGGCCATCACCATGGCCTGCGCCTCGGCGACCTTCGTCTGCGCCTCCACCCCGGCGAGGCGGATCTCCTTGTCCGCCTCCAGCCGCAGCCGGTACTCCTCGTGGCCGCGGGACGCGTCGTTCAGCGCGGCCATCGCCGCCGCCTTCTCGGCCAGGCCCTCGGCCTCCGCCTTGAGCTTCTCGCCGACCGCCGCCGCGGCGGCCAGCGCCTTGGCCTGCTCGCCCTCGGCCTCGGCCTTCAGCTTCTCGCGCACCGCGGTGGCCACCGCGTGCGCCCGGGCCTGCTCACCCTCGGCGGCCGCGAGGGCCTTCTCCCGCTCGACCGCCGCCTCGGCGCGGCCGATCTTCTCGATCGCCGCGGCGTCCCGCTCCCGCACCTGCACCTGGGCCAGACCGGCCGCCGCCGCCTCCGCCTGGACGCCCTCGGCCAGGCGGACCTTGGCGCGCGCGTCGAGTTCGGCGGCCTGCTGCCGCGACTCGGCCAGCACCAGCGCCTCGCGTGCCCGGTGCCGGGACGCCGCCTCGGCCGCCTCGGCGGCCTTGATGTCCTTGACGAGGTTCTCCTGCGCCTCCGCCTCGGCCTGGATGACCACGGCCTGACGCGTCCGCTCGGCCTCCTCGACCACCCGCAGGCGCTTGATGCTCTCCTCCTGCTCGGCGACCGTCTTCTCCACCGCGATCCGCTCGCGGACCACCTCGGCCACGGAACGCCTCTCGCCCTCGACCTCACGGTCCTTGGAGATACGCGACAGCTCGGTCTCCCGCTCGCGGGTGATGACCTCCAGCATCCGGTCCTTCTCGATCCGCTCGGACTCGATCGCGATGACCCGCTCGCGGTTCTTGGCGGCCACCGCGATCTCGCGGGCCTGGTTCTCCCGCTGGATGCCGAGCTGTTCCTCGGTGCGCAGGTCGGCGGCCTGCGCCTTGAGCCGCTCCGCGGCCTGGACCGTGAATATCTCCGCCTCCTCGCGGGCGCGCAGGGTCTCGATCTCGCGCCGCTGCCTGATCTCCGCGTCGGCCTGGCGGCGCTCCAGCTCCAGGATGGCCTCCCGCGCGTCCACGTTCTGGCGGGTGATCTCCTTCTCCTCCTGCCGCTGGAACTCGTTGGTCCGCATGTGCTCGATGGCGGTCAGCTCGGTGATCTTCCGGATGCCCTGGGCGTCGAGGATGTTGCCCTTGTCCAGGGAGAGCAGCGACGTCTGCTCCAGGTAGTCGATGGCGGCGTCCTCCAGGCTGTAGCCGTTCAGGTCGGTGCCGATCACCTGGATGATCTGGTCGCGGAAGGCGTCGCGCTGGGTGTAGAGGTCGACGAAGTCGAGCTGCTTGCCGACGGTCTTCAGCGCCTCGGAGAACTTGGCGTTGAACAGCTCCTGCAGCGTCTCCTGGTGGCTGGCCCGGGTCGTGCCGATGGCCTGGGCGACCTTCACCACGTCCTCGACGGTCTTGTTGACCCGGACGAAGAAGGTGATCCGGATGTCGGCCCGGATGTTGTCGCGGCAGATCAGTCCCTCACGGCCGGTCCGGGCGATCTCGATGGTCTTCACCGAGATGTCCATGACCTCCGCCCGGTGGAACACGGGCAGCACGATCGCCCCGGTGAACGTGACGTCCACCTTGTTGACCTTGGAGATGATCAGGGCCTTGCCCTGTTCCACCTTGCGGAACAGACGGCTGACCACGACGGCCAGGCTTATGAGGATGAGAAAGACGACGGCGATGAGAATTCCCAGTCCGGTGGAGATGACGTCCATGCGGTTCCTCGGCTAAAGGGGACGATGGGGGTCGAGTTCCGCGTCGTACGGCATCACCCAGAAGAATTCCCCCACCGCGTCGTAGGCGAATATCAGGGCGATGCTGCCGGCGCCGAAAACGTCGTCACCGGTCTGGCGGACTTGCACGAGAGCGGAGGAGCCGTCGGCGGCGGTGACCTCGGCCTGGCCGAAGCTCCCGCTCACCCGCCCGGTGCGGATGACGCAGGTGCGCCCCACGAAGTCGGCGCGGGAGGGGACGGGCCGGAGGCGGGTGGCGCGGCGCAGCGGCAGCACCACCAGGCGCGTGCCCGCCCAGGCGCAGACGAGTGCCGCCGCCAGGACGCCCGGTGGCCCGAGGACGTCGGCGAACAGCACGCCGCCCGCCAGGCAGGCGAACCACGCGATGGCGACCAGCAGCGACACGACCACGGCGACCGGCGCCCCGCCGAGCCCGATGCGGCCCAGCGCTCCGGAGAGGCCCACGGCATCGGCCCCGCCGTCCGCTTCACCGTCGAAACCGAAACCGCTCAGCAGGACGAACAGCCAGTAACCGGCGACCACGACGAGGGCGAACGTGAAAAGAACCGCCGGAAAGGCCAGTGCGGCGTCGACGAAACGACTCATGAGCGCGAAGAATCCCCCCGCCGGTGTCTCCCGGTGGCGCTCCCCGAAGCGCCCGTGCCCTGCACCCGTATAAAGAACGAGTAAAGAGAATGGTTCCCGGAGGGCGGAATGTTCTCCTCGGATGCCTCAGAGGGCCCGGAGGTCCGGGAGGCGTGGAGGTCCCGGAGGCGTCAGGTGCCCCGACGGCGTGGAGGTCCCTGAGGCGTCAAAGGACCCGGAGGCGTCGGAGGCCGACGGAGTCAGAGGCCCCGGCGGCGTCAAAGGACCCGGAGGCCCCGGAGGAGCCGGGGAGCGGCCGGTGGGCCCCGGCTCCGCGGCGGGAGCGCCCCCCTGCTCCTCGCGGGAGACGGGGCGCGGTCGAGAGGGTCAGGCGGGGCGCGTGATCATGTAGGCAAGGCCGACCAGGATCACGACGGGGATCAGCCAGACGACGGCCTCGATGGCGAATTCCTTGTACACGGGCGCGCGTCCTTCCGGGGGTGGCGAGCGACGAGAAGCACGGGAGACCGACGATAGCGTCTGCGCCGCGCGACGGCCAGGACGCGCGGGCCCGCCGTACGGCGCGTCATCCTCCTCGGAGGCGGGGCCGCACCGGGCGCACGGGGCCGTACGGCGGGCTCCCGCCGAAGAGGTGGTTCTCGCGGGAGAAGGGCCGGGACGGCGCCCGGGTCAGGAGGGGACGACCGCGCCGACCGTCACGGGCGTGCCGGAGCCGGGTCCCTCGACCACGTCGGCGACCACGCAGGTGATGTTGTCCGGCCCCCCGGCCTCGCAGGCCAGCTCGATCAGCCGACGGGTCACCTCGTCCAGGTCGTCGACCTCGGCGAGCACCTGACGCAGCCGCTCGGCCTCCACCACCCCGGAGAGGCCGTCGGAGCACAGCAGGTAGCGGTCGCCGACCTCGGCGTCGCGCAGGGACAGGTCGGGGTCGGGGTTGTCGCCGCCGTCGAGGACCTGCAGCAGGATCGACCGGTGCGGGTGCCTGGCGGCCTCCTCCGCGGTGATCCGGCCGTCGTCCATCAGCGTCTGCACCAGGGTGTGGTCGTAGGTGATCTGGTACAGGTCGCCGTCACGGAGCAGATAGGCGCGGGAGTCGCCGATGTGGGCGAGCGCCACCCGCGGGCCGTCCCAGAGCATCAGCGTCAGCGTGGTGCCCATGCCGGTGAGGCTCGGGTCCTCCTCCACCAGCTCCCGCAGCCGCTGGTTCGCCTGGTGGACCCCGGCCTCGGCCGCGGCCACGAGGTCGTCCGGCTGCTCCTGGTCGAGAGCCGCGACCGCGGTGATGGCCGCCGCGCTGGCGACCTCCCCGCCCACGTGGCCGCCCATTCCGTCGGCGACGGCGAGCAGCCGGGCGCCGGCGTACGCCGCATCCTCGTTACCCTGGCGGACCCGGCCGACGTCGGAGCCCGCCGCATAGCGAAGCGTGATCATCTGCACATCACTGAAAGATCGAGTTGCACGAGCGGGTCGCTTTCCGGGCAGTCGGGATGGGCATGGGGCGAACCATGGTGTTCCACAATCCACCGAACACCATGGTGACGCAAGCGGCCGGAGGAAGTGTTGCCACATCTGTTGACGGCCGCATTGCACGTAAGCTGTCCCAGTGCCCTTCCGAAGCGTTTCCGAACGGGACGGCCCCCATCTCACCCCCGGCACGGCGAGGAGAACAGCAATTGACCGCGATCATTGAGGAGGCGGCACGGCGTCGCACGTTCGCGGTGATCAGCCATCCCGACGCCGGAAAGTCCACCATGACCGAGGCGCTGGCGCTGCACGCGTCGGCGATCACCGAGGCCGGCGCGGTGCACGGCAAGGCCGGCCGCCGCGGCGTCACCTCCGACTGGATGGACATGGAGAAGGCCCGGGGCATCTCCATCACCTCGGCCGCCCTCCGGTTCGAGTACCGGGGCCACATGTTCAACCTCGTGGACACCCCCGGCCACGCCGACTTCTCCGAGGACACCTACCGGGTGCTGGCCGCCGTCGACTGCGCGGTCATGCTGCTCGACGCCGCCAAGGGCATGGAGCCGCAGACGCTGAAGCTGTTCGAGGTCTGCCGCCACCGCCGCATCCCGGTCATCACGTTCGTCAACAAGTGGGACCGCCCCGGCCGCGAGGCGCTGGAGCTGCTGGACGAGATCGAGGAGAGGACCGGCCTGCGGCCCACCCCGATCACCTGGCCGATCGGCACCGGCGGGTTCTTCCACGGGGTGATCGACCGCGTCACCGACCGGGCGGTCCGCTACACCCGCACCCCCGGCGGCGCCACCAAGGCCATCGAGACCGACCTGCTTCCCGAGCAGGCCGAGGCCGAGCTGGGCGAGGACTGGATCCGGGCCAGGGACGAGGCCGAGCTGCTGGGCGCGATCGGCGCCGACCACGACCAGAAGGCGTTCGAGGGGCACGAGTCCACCCCGGTGCTGTTCGGCGCCGCCCTGAACAACTTCGGCGTCGGCCGCCTGCTCGACGCGATGGTGGACATCGCCCCCGCCCCGGCGCCGCGCCCCGACGTCAAGGACGTCCCGCGTCCGCTGGAGGAGCCGTTCTCCGGGCTGGTCTTCAAGGTGCAGGCCAACATGGACCCCTCGCACCGCGACCGGATCGCGTTCGTCCGCGTCTGCTCGGGCCGTTTCGAGCGCGGCATGGTGCTGACCCACGCCGCGACCGGACGGCCGTTCGCCACCAAGTACGCACACGCGGTCTTCGGCCAGGAACGCGCCACCATCGACGAGGCGTATCCCGGCGACGTCGTCGGCCTGGTGAACGCCACCGCCCTCCGTCCCGGCGACACCCTCTACGACGGCCCGTCGGTCGAGTTCCCGAAGATCCCGAGCTTCGCGCCCGAGCACTTCTGGACCGCCCGCTGCCGTGACGCGGGCCGGGCCAAGCAGTTCCGCAAGGGCATCGAGCAGATGGAGGCCGAGGGCGTCGTCCAGGTGCTGCGCTCCGAGATCCGCGGCGACCAGTCGCCGGTGCTGGCGGCGGTCGGCCCGATGCAGTTCGACGTGGTGAAGCATCGGCTGGCCGGGGAGTTCAACACCGAGATCGCCCTGGACCGGCTCGACTTCAGCCTCGCCCGGATCACCGACGCCGAGTCGGCGCCGATCCTCGCCCGGCAGCGGGGCGTGGAGGTCTTCACGCGCTCCATCGACGGGGAGCTGCTGGCGCTGTTCACCGACGAGTGGCGGATGCGCGGCGTGCTGCGCGACCACCCGGGCCTGGTGCTCAGGGCGCTGCTCGCCGACACCCGGGGCTGAGTTTTCGCGGCGGGCCCGCCGTACGGGGGAGTCCTCTCCGTACGGCGGGCTTTTCCGTGCGCGTGTCCCTGTGTTCCCGTACGGCGTGTCCTCGTGGGGGAACGGGTTTTCCCGTGGGACGGGTCGTCTCGTACGGTGGGCGGGGCGTGGTGCGGAGTGTCCGTACATGGTGGGATATGTCCTCATGAGCACCGTCAGATGGGGCATTCTCGCGACCGGCGGGATCGCGGCCACGTTCACCGAAGACCTGAAGCTGCTGCCGGACGCCGAGGTGGCGGCGGTCGGATCGCGGACCGTGGAGTCCGCCCGCGCGTTCGCCGACCGGCACGGCATCCCCCGCGCCCACGGAAGCTGGGCCGAACTCGCCGCCGACCCCGACGTGGACATCGTCTACGTCGCCAACACCCAGAACGCCCACTACGACGCCGTGCTGACCTGCCTGAACGCGGGCAAGGCCGTACTGTGCGAGAAGGCGTTCACGCTCAACCGCGCCCAGGCCGCCAAGCTGGTGGACCTCGCCCGCGAACGCGGGCTGTTCCTCATGGAGGCCATGTGGACGCGCTGCATCCCGGGCGTCCGGAAGATCATGGAACTGGTCGAGGGCGGTGCGATCGGCCCGGTCTCCTCCGTCCACGCCGACTTCGGGATCTTCGCGCCCGTCGGCCCCGAGCACCGGCTCCGCGACCCGGCGCAGGGCGGGGGAGCCCTCCTCGACCTCGGCGTCTACCCGATCTCCTTCGCCCACCTCCTGCTCGGCGACCCCGCCGAGGTTCGGGCCTGGGCCCGGCTGACCCCCGAGGGCGTTGACGAGAACACCGGCATGATCCTCGGCTACGACGGCGGCGCGGTGGCGGTGCTCTCCTGCGGCCTCACCGCCAACACCCCGGTCACCGCGACGATCTCCGGCCCGCTCGGCCGGATCGAGGTGCCCGGACCGTTCTTCCGGCCCGCCACCTTCGTCCTGCACCGCTCGGAAGCCGAGCCGGAGACCTTCCACGTCCCCTACGAGGGGTCGGGCATGCTGCACGAGGCCGCCGAGGCCATGCGCTGCCTGCGCGAGGGACTGCTGGAGAGCCCGCTGGTGCCCTGGCAGGCGACGCTGGACGTGATGGGCGTCATGGACGAGGTCCGTTCCCAGGTGGGGGTGCGCTTCCCGGGCGAATGACCGGCCTGTGTCGTTCGCTTGGGCGGGTCCTTCGCTCGGGCTGAGGCTTTTCCCGTCGTGGGGTGTTTTCCCGGGCTTGGGCTCGTCAGTGGTTGTCGGGCTGGGCGGGTGCGCGCGCTGCGGTGGGTGGGTGTTCCGGCCGGCGTTGTGGCTGGTGTCTGGTGTTTCCCGGCCTTCGGCCTGGTCTCGGGCGCGGTGGTTTCTGGCGTTTTGAAGCCGGCCGGAACACCCACCCACCTCCGCGCCATGCCTGACCGGTCCGTACGGATGACCCGCCGTAGCTTCTTGCTTCCGGACGGCCCACGGTCCTCGCCGATGCTGAAGCCACCCTGCTTCCCCGTTCAGGGCGGGCCGCCGTGGCCTTGCGGCCACACTGACAGGGGAGAGCGCAGGGCCGGGCGCCGTAGTTCCTCTCTGACGGACCGCCCACAGTCCTCGCCGTCCCCGCCCCCTCGGGTCGTTCGTGGGGTCCGCCGTGACGGGTCATCTTTCGGGACGCTCACGGTGTCGCCGTGGAGCGCGAAGCGGACGGTGCGGTTCCCCGGAAGGGCACAGAAAAGGGGAGAGAGGGGGCGGGGATCGGGTTCAGAGCGTCTTGCGCATGACTGTGCAGGGGCGGCCGTGCTGGAGGTCCGGGCGGTGGTCGAGGACCTCGTACCCCAGGGCGCTCCAGAAGGCGAGGCCCTTGGCGTTGGCGTCGAGTACGGCGAGGCGGACCGCCGTCCGGCCCGCCGCCCGGAACCGTTCCTCCACGGCGCCCGCCAGCGCCCGGCCGTACCCGGAGCGGTGCATCCGGCCGTCGATCAGCAGCAGGCCGATCCACGGGTCCGGGTCGGCCGGGTCCGGGTGGTGCGCCAGGGTGATCGCGACGCCCGCGAGCGGCCCTCCGGCCTCCGTACGGCAGAGCAGCACCTCGGTGTCCGGGTTCGCCAGCTCCCCGGAGAGCGAGGCGGAGATCTGCTCCGGCCGGATGTCGTCCGGGTCTGGGAAGTCGCCGCTGACGGCGAAGAACTCCCGGTTGGCGGTGTGGAGGGCGGTCAGCTCGGCGAGCAGCGGCTCCGGAAGCAGGCCGTCCCGTGGGACGGCGAGCGGATCGATGATCATGAGCAGGCAGCCTACCGATCGTCGGCCAGGCGCCGCCCGACGTCGGCCGTCAGCTTCTCCAGCAGCCCGGCGAGCAGGGCGCGTTCGGAGTCGGACAGGCCGCTGACGAGCATGGCCTCCCGGCCGAGCACCGCGTCGACGGACCGTTCGATGAGGGCGTGCCCCTCATCCGTCAGGGTCACCGTGACGGAACGGCGTCCGGCCGTTCCCGGCGCGCGCCGTACGAGCCCTTCGCGTTCGGCGCGGGCGACCCGCTGGGAGATCGCACCGGCGGTCACGAGTGTCCGGCGCGTGAGCTCGCGCGTGCTGAGGGCGTAGGGCGGTCCGGAACGGCGGATGACGGACAGCAGGTCGAGGGTCGCCGCGTCGATCCCCGCGGCTCGCAGGACCCTCACCCGGTCGTCCGAGAACAGTTTCGCCAGGCGCCAGATGGGGGTGACGATCTCGATCGAACCGGTCGGGGTGCCCGGACGCTCCCGCTGCCAGGCGGCCGCGATCTCCGAAGGCGAATGGGCGGGGTCCGGCCCACCGGCCATGGACGTCATGTCCGTCATGGTGCGAACCTCCTCGATCATCGGCTACGTTTAGATCTAAACGTAGCAGCGATGAGGAGGCACCCTTGACTCGCACCGTGCTCGTCACCGGAGGCACCAGCGGCATCGGCCGGGCCGTCGCCGAGAGGTTCGCCGCCGACGGGGCCGACGTCTTCGTCACCGGCCGCCGCGCCGATCTCGTGGAGAAGACCGCCCTGGATCTCGGGGTACACGGCGTCGTCTGTGACGCGACCCTGCCCGAGCAGGTCGCGGCGCTGGCGGACCGGATCGGCGGAACGCTCGACGTCCTCGTCAACGCGTCCGGCGGTCTGTCCGACGCGGCACCGGACGATGCTCCGCCCCTGGAGGCCCTGCTGGCCCAGTGGCGGGCCGACCTGGCCCAGAATCTCCTCGGCGCGGTGCTGACCACGGCTTCCGTCCGGGAGAAGCTGGGCTCCGGTGGCTCCGTCATCAGCATCGGGTCGATCGGGGCCGAACGCCGGGGCGGCTCCTACGGAACGGCCAAGGCCGCACTCGCCGCCTGGAACGTCTCCCTGTCCGCCGAACTCGGCCCCCACGGCATCACCAGCAACGTCATCTCCGCCGGGTACATCGAGGGCACCGACTTCTTCCGCGGCGGGATGACCGAGGAACGCCGCGCCGCGCTCATCGGGGAGACGCACGACAAACGGCCCGGCACCCCGTACGACATCGCCGAGACGGCGTACTTCCTCGCCTCTCCCGGAGCGCGGCACATCACCGGCCAGACCATCCACGTCAACGGCGGCGCCTTCACCACCCGATGACCTGCCGGCCACCGTCCTCATGGCCTCTCTCGTTCCCTGCGGACCGCCTCCCCGGGGCGGGCGGTCCGGGGACGAGTGACTGTGACGACCAGAGAACCTGTGGGTCTCCGGCCCGCGGCGAGGGCGGATCGAGCCGTCGGCGCGGGGGAAACAGACGGCGGTGCCCGTCGGGTGGTGACGGCCGCCTCCCGTGGAGGCGAGGAGATCGCGAAGGCGGGACGACCGCCGGGAGCGAGATCGGCGGGGCGTCCACTCCGGGGTGAAGGCGCCGGGGCTCGGGGTCAGCTCGTGGTGAAGGCGTCCAGGTGGTCCAGGGCCCAGGTGCCGAAGTCCGTGGGCGGGCGTCCGAGGGCGCGTTCGACTCCGTCGGTCAGGACGGCGTTGCCGCCGTCCCGGATGATCCTGATGCCCCTGAGCCTGCTCTCCGCCATCTCGACGTCCATCCCGGAGGCGAGCATCCGCTCGCGCACCACGTCGAGCGGAACGTCGACGGTCCTGATCGTGCGTCCCAGCGCCGTCTCCAGCCGAGCCACCTGGTCGTGGAAGCTCAGCAGTTCCGGGCCGGTCAGCGTGTAGGTCCGTCCTTCGTGCTTCGCCGATACGAGAGCTTCGGCCGCGATCTCGGCGATGTCACGCGGATCGATGACCCCCTGCGCCGCGGTCCCCGTCATGTTCGGCACGGGTTCGTCGGCGCGTATCGCTCCGGCCCATCGCAGCGTGTTGCTGGCGAAGGCGGACGGCCGCAGCAACGTCCAGCCCATGTCGCCGGCGCGCACCGCCTCCTCTCCCGGCCGATGCCAGTGGTCGTCCGTGGCATCGGCCCCGATCGACGAGAGCTTCACCACCCTGCGCACCCGGGCCGATCGGGCCGCGGCCAGTACCGCCAGGTCGTGCCGTCCGGTGGACGGCCCGCCCGGGGCCACCAGGAAGACGCCGCCGACCCCGGCCATCGCTCCGTCCAGGGACGCCGGATCGTCGAAGTCGCCCGCCACGACCTCGACGCCGGGCGGGGTCCAGGCACGGGAAGGATCGCGTGTCAACGCGCGGACCACCTCGCCGCGGGCCGCGAGCAGCCGGAGGACCTCACTGCCGATGGTGCCGGTGGCACCGGTGATCAGGATCATGGTCCAGACCCTGCCGTGCGCCGCCCCGGATCGGATAGGAGATTTCGGCACCGAGCACATGGGGCCGTCCGCGCCGGCGACGGATAGCGTGAAGCGCGTGAATGCGACGTGGGGTCACGAGATACCCGTTCCAGACGCTCTGCGGCCCTGGGTCTCCGACGTCCGAGGCGTGACCGCCGTTGCCGGCCGAGGAGTCCTGACCCATGTGCCGGAGACTTCCACCGCACTCGTGTTCCGCGTGCTGGACGACCGGCGCAGCGACCTGATGGTTGTGGGGCCTCGTACCCGTGCCCGGTACCACCCGGGTAAGCACGTGCCTTTCGGCGTCCGGATCCGCATCCGGCCGAGCAGGGCTTCGCTGCTGCTGGGTGTGCCGGTCAGCGAACTCGTCGACCGAGCCGTCCCGCTGCGGGATCTCTGGGGAGCACCCGGTGATCGCCTGGTCCATGAGCTGGCCGGACTCGGCTCCGATCACATGTCGGTTCTCAAGCGGATCGAGGCGGAGTTCCTGGCCCGCATCTCCCGCACGACACCGGGCGACCTGTCGCGAAGCGATCTCGTCCACGCCGCGGTCGCCGGACTGTCCACAAGCGCCGGTGCGCGACCCGAGCCGGTGCCCGCCGTCGCCCGGCGGCTCGGCGTCAGCGAGCGCCACCTGCGTGATCTCTTCAACAGAGCGGTGGGCGTGTCACCGAAACGCTTTGTGCGCATCGATCGCCTGGGAGTCGTACTCGCTCGTGCCCATACCGGTTCGTGGGCCCGGCTCGCCGCGGAAGCGGGATACTACGACCAGTCGCACCTGACGGGAGAGTTCCGCAGGGCGATGGGCGTTCCTCCCGCCTCGTTCGTCACCGGACGCCTGCCCGTCCCCGCTCCGTGTGAGACCTCACGCCCCTCGGCCCTTCCCGGGGGACACCGTACGGTCCCCGCCCCTTGAGCGGCCGACGGCGTCATCGTCGAGCAGCAGTGCGGCGACCGCCTCCGGGGCCTCGCGCATCGCGTTGTGGGCGGTCGGGAGGTCGTGGACCCGCCACCCGGGATCGGCCTGAAGCCTGGTGCGGAGTCCGGCGAACGGCGTCCGGTCCTGCCAGCCCGAGCAGTAGACGAACTCCCGGCGGGGGACCTGGGCGAACGCGCCGGTGAGCCGGATCGTCTGCAGGAGCGAGGCGAGGGGATGGGGACGGCGGCGGGGATCACCGCCGTCCGGCGGCCGGACGGCGTAACCGTGGGCCGCGGCTCCGGCGACGAACGCCTGCCGGTATGCCTCACTCGTCGACGACCAGCACGACTCGCCATCACGCGGCACGTAGGCGTCGAGATGCACCAGTCGTGAGATCCGGCCGCCGGCGCGGTCGGCGGCGGCGGCGATCACCATCCCGCCGTAGCTGTGGCCGACCAGCGTCGCGCCGGTGATGTGGGCGCGATCGAGGAGCCGCAACACGTCCCCGGCGTGCGTGTCGAGGTTGGCGGTCGCGACCGCCGCCTCGTCGTCGCCCGGCCGCAGACCGGTCAGGGTCAGGGCGTGGACGACATGACCGGCACGCTCCAGCGGCGGGACCACCGCATCGAACGTCCAGGAGCCGTGCCAGGCGCCGGGCACGAGAATGAACGTCGCCATGTGTTCTCTCCTCCCAAGCCGCGGCATCGAGGCACGCCGCCCCGATGCCGTGTGGTCCGGCCGGGTGCTTCACGCGACCGGACCACTTCGCATGGAGGAAATGTCATCAGATCAGGATGTGGCCGCCCACCGATAGAATGCCAACCGATGCCTGTTCGCCGCCAAAATCGCTCCAGTGCCGAGGTGACGTCACACGTGTGGCCGTCCGGCGGGCGCCATCTCTGGCCGTCCGGTGGGACGAGCGCGGTGCAGACGCACACGCGGGGACACCTGGTGTACGCGGCCGGCGGCGTCCTGGCGGTTCACACCGAGCACGGCACGTCGATCGTTCCCGCCGACAGGGTCTCCTGGACCCCCGCCGGGTTCACGCACCACCACCGCGCCCACGGCGACACCGACATGCGGATCGTCTTCCTACCGCCGTCCCTCGCCCGGCTCATGCCGGACCGTCCCGCCGTGTTCCTGGCCTCCGGCCTCGCCCGAGAGGTACTGCTCGCCCTGACCGGCCCTCATCAGTACGGCGATGCCACGCCTGGTCCCCGTGACCACGGTGATGCCGCGCCCGCGTACAGCCGCTCCGCGCGATCACGCCTCCTTCGCGTCCTCGTCGACGAGCTACGCGAAGCGCACGAACAGCCACTGCACCTGCCGGAGCCGCGGGACGACCGGCTGCGGGGGATCGCCCGGCTGCTGTACGAGAACCCGGGGGACAACTCCTCGCTGGCCGAACTCGGGAAGACGGTCGGAGCCGGCACCCGCACCCTCAGCCGGCTGTTCCGCGACGAACTCGGCATGACCTTCTACGAATGGCGCACGCAGCTGCGCGTCTACCACGCGCTCGTGCTGCTCGCCGAGGGCCACGACACCACCCGGACCGCCTACGCCTGCGGATGGGCGAACCCCAGCGGCTTCATCGCGGCGTTCACCGGCATCATCGGAACGACCCCGGGCCGCTACCGGAACGGCCGCCGGACCGCCCTCCGGCATCCCGGCCCCCGGCGGCGGCCAAGCCGCAGGGGTGATCCGTACCCGAGACCGCCGGGGGCGCCCGACCCGGAGCTCAGAGGGCGGTGAGGATCAGGGAGGCGTTGTGGCCGCCGAAACCGAAGGCGTTGGCCAGCGCCGCCGACACCCGGCCCCGGCGGGGACCGCCCGTGACCACGTCGAGCTTGACCTCGGGGTCGAGGGTGGCCAGGTTCCGGACGGCCGGGACGACCCCGTCGCGGATGGAGAGGATCGCGGAGATCGCCCCCATCGCCCCGGCGGCCCCGCACATGTGACCGGTCATCGACTTGGTCGCGGTGACCGCCGCGTGCGTCCCGATCGCCTCGGCGACGGAGCGGGCCTCGGTCACGTCTCCGGGCGGGGTGGAGGTGGCGTGGGCGTGCACGTGGTCGATGTCGAGCGGGCTCAGACCGGCGGACGACAGGGCCGCCCGGATGGCGCGCATCTGCCCCTCCGGGTCACCGGCGGTGATGTGGAAGGCGTCGGACGTGATCCCCGCGCCGGCCAGCGCCGCGTACGCGCGGGCCCCGCGGGCGGCGGCGGACTCGGCGCGCTCCAGCACCACGAGGGCGGCCCCCTCGCCGAGGACGAAGCCGTCCCGCGACGCGTCGAAGGGGCGCGACGCCTCCTCGGGCGCGTCGTTGCGGGTGGAGAGCGCCTTGGCCTGGGCGAAGCCGGCGATGGTGAGCGGGTGGACGCACGCCTCGGCGCCGCCCGCGATGACGACGTCGGCGCGGCCCAGCCGGATGAGGTCCAGGCCCATCGCGATCGCCTCGGCCCCCGAGGCGCAGGCGCTCACCGGGGTGTGGGCGCCCGCCCGGGCGCCGAACTCCATGCTGACCACCGCGGCGGGCCCGTTGGGCATCAGCATCGGGACGGTGTACGGCGAGACCCGCCGCGCCCCCGTGGTCCTGCGGACCTCGTCCTGGGTGAGGGTGCTCAGCACCCCGCCGACCCCGGTGCCCACGACCACGGCCAGGCGCTCGGGGTCCGTCTCCGGGGCTCCCGCGTCGGCCCACGCCTCGCGTGCGGCGACCAGGGCGATCTGCTGGCAGCGGTCCAGCCGCCTGGCCTGGACCCGATCCAGCACCTCGGCGGGCTCCACCCGCAGCCGCCCGGCGATCCGCACCGGCAGGCCGTCCGCCCACTCCTCCTCGATGAGCCCGATGCCCGACCGCCCCGCCAGCAGGGCGGACCAGGTGGAGGTCACGTCACCCCCCACCGGCGTCGTCGCGCCCAGCCCCGTGACCACCACGTCGACCCTGCCGTCCGCCATCAATGCCCCCTTCACCGTGGAGACGCGGAGCACCCCTCGGAGCCGCGCGTCCCGAACCGGATTCCACGCTGCCAGAAGGACGACCCGACGGTCGGGTGGGAGGACCTACGAAGATGACGGACCGAATTTTGTCGGAAACGTTCATGATCGGCCCCAGGCCCCATCCCACCCCTTCGACCCCGCTCCGTGACTCCCGAGATTCTTCCCCCGCCCCTTCTCCCCGGCGGACGGTCCCAGCAGACCTGCGGACGACGGCCGGGGAACGGGTACGGCGGGGAGCATGGGCGGTCCGTAAGTGAGGGGCTACGGCGCCCGGCCCTGCGCTCTCCCCTGTCAGTGTGGCCGCAAGGCCACGGCGGCCCGCTCTGAGCGGGGAGCAACGGATCGCTTCAGCATCGGCGGGGACCGTGGGCCGCCGGAAAGGGAGACGCTACGGCGGGTCATCCGTACGGACCGGTCAGGCATGGCGCGGAGGTGGGTGGGTGTTCCGGCCGGCTTCAAAACGCCAGAAACCACCGCGCCCGGGGCCAGGCCGAAGGCCGGTCGGAACCAGACACCAGCCACAACGCCGGCCGGAACACCCACCCACCGCAGCGCGCGCACCCGCCCAGCCCGACAACCACTGACGAGCCCAAGCCCGGGGAAACACCCCACGACGCGAAAAGCCCCAGCCCGGCCCCGCGGGAAACATCCCGCGATGCGAAAGACCCGAGCCTGAAGCGCGGGACCCGCACAAGAAGCGTCAGACCCGTTCCCAGTCGTGGCGTTCCAGGAAGCCGCGCTCGCCCGTGGCGTACTCGGCGAAGGCGGCGCGGACCGCCTCCAGGTCGGACACGTGGGTGCGGAACATCAGGTTGCGTCCGCTGTCCTTGTACTCCAGTTCGTATCCGGTGATCTCCGGAGAGACCTGGATGAAGTGCGAGCCGAAGACGACCAGCGCGGTGAACGGGTTCTGCGGCGACAGGGTGCCCAGCACGTCGTGGACCAGCCCGAGGTCCGGATCGACGACGATCATCCCGTCGCCCGTGTGCATCTGCATGCCCGCGTAGACGCCCAGGGGCGAGAGGTTGTGCACGAGCCCGCGCTGCGGGTCGTAGCAGACCAGACCGTACTCGCGGGCCAGGGCGAAGACCTCGCCGGACATCTCGTCGGCCCGTTCCGGTTCCACGGTGACCAGGGCGAACCCCGGGGAGACCTGCTCGGCTCCGGCGAGCCGCGCGGCGAACGCGGTCACCTGGGGGCGCGGCTCGGCGGCGCCGGGCTCTCCGCTGCGGAGCGCGTGGTGGACGCGCTCCGCGCGTTCCCTGCTGATCGGTTCGGGTTCGTACCAGACGGCCAGTTCGAAGCTCACCGTCCCATGGTCCTACAGGTCTCCGGGCCGGGCGTCAGACCTGCGGCTTGTCGGCCGCGCGGACCGGCGACAGCTCCACGGTGCAGAACGCGCAGCGGCTCGCCTCGACCGGGATGTCGCTGCGGCACTCCGGGCACTTCTTCTCGGTCGCCTCCTTGTCCCGGTCGAAGAAGGCGATCAGCCGGGTCATCGGCATGACGACCAGCCAGTAAATCACCGAGGCGATGATCAGGAAGGTCAGGAGGTGGTTGATGAAGTCGCCGTACATGAACTTCGCGCCGTTGACGGTGAAGTAGTACTGCGAGAAGTCCGGATTCCGGCCGCCGGTGACCGCCGCGAGCAGCGGCGTGATCAGATCCTTGACCAGCGCCTGCACCAGCCCGCTGAAGGTGGCCCCGACGACGACCGCGACGGCCAGTTCGACGAGGTTTCCTCGCATGAGGAACTTCTTGAATCCGCCCATTCCTGCGCCCTTCACTCGTGAGACCGCTCGAAACTACCCGGCCGTCACGCGGCAAACGTCAGAAAACCCTTGCCGCATCCGGCCATCTCGCCTCGACAAATCCCCTGGAAGACCCGCGAATCCAGATGAAACCGTCCACTACTATCGGCCCGAACCGTGAAGAGGGGACCCGATGGAGTTTCGCGTGCTGGGGCCGGTCGGCGTGACGGCCGACGACGGGACGCCGCTGGACATCGGACCCCATCAGCAGCGCGCCGTACTGGCTCTCTGCGTGCTCGCCGCGCCCCGCCCGGTCGCCCCGCCCCGGCTGATCGACGCGCTCTGGGAGGGAGGCCCGCCGCCCGGGGCGGTCAACACCCTCCAGGCGTACGTCTCCAAGCTCCGCCGCGCCTTCGAGCCGGGCAGGCCGCGCAGCGTGCCGCCCCGGGTCCTGGTCAGCAGGGCCGGAGGTTACGCCCTGGACGTCCCGGCGGCCCGGATCGACCTGGGCAGGGCGCGCGAGCGGGCCGCCGAGGGACGGCGCGCGCTGGGCGACGGTGACCACGAGGACGCGGCGCGGAGGCTCCGCTCGGCGCTGGGGGAGTGGAACGGGGAGCCGCTGGCGGACTTCGGGGCCGACGGCTGGGCGGCGGATGAGATCACCCGGCTGGCCGAGTTCCGGCTGGCGCTGGAGGAGGACGCGGCCGAGGCCGAACTCGCCCTCGGCCGGGGCGCGGTGCTGAGCGGCGGCCTCATCCGGCTGGTGGCCGCGCACCCGTTCCGGGAACGGCTGCGCGTCCTCGGCGCACACGCGCTCTACCAGGCCGGGCGGCAGGCGGACGCGCTGGCCGTGCTCGCCGAGGGCCGCCGGTTGCTGGCGGAGGGGGTGGGGCTGGACCCCGACCCCCGGTCCCGGGAGATGGAACGGCGCATCCTCACCCAGGATCCCTCACTCACCCCCCGGATCCCGGCGGTGACCTCTCCGGTCCTGGCGGCGGCCCTCACGGAGCCGCGGACCCGGCTGGTCGGCCGGGACACCGAGATCGGGGTGCTGGAGGAGGCGGTCTCCGGGGACGGGCACCGGGTGGTGCTGCTGGCGGGGGAGCCGGGGATCGGCAAGACCAGCCTCGCCGAGCGGGTCGCCGAAACGGCGAGGGCGCGGGGACGCCGGGTGGCGTGGGGCCGCTGCTGGGACGGGGCCGGCGCACCGCCGTTCTGGCCGTGGACGCAGGCCGTACGGGATCTGGCGGACGCGGACGTGAACACGGACGTGAGCGCGGACGTGAACACGAACGCCGACCCGGAAACGGACGGGGACGCGGACATGATCGGGACCGGGCGTCCCAGGACCTCGCCCGCCGAGGCCGGGCACCCCCCGCCGTCGCCCGGCGGCTCCGGCGACCCCCGGCCCGCCGGAGCCGGTCAGTTCCAGCGGTACGAGGCGTTCGCCCGGCTGCTCGACGGTCACGGCAGGATCCTGGTCGTCCTCGACGACCTGCAATGGGCGGACGCGTCCTCGCTGCGGCTGCTGGAGTTCCTGGCCTCCACCCGGCTCTGCCCGCGGCTGACCGTGGTGGCGACCTACCGCGACACCGAAGTGGGCACCGAAGCGAATACCGAAGCGGACACCGGCGTACGGCCCGGCGGCCCGCTCGCGCAGACGCTCGGCGCGCTGACGCGGCTGCCGAACGTGCGGCGGCTGGCGCTGCGGGGGCTGGGGGAGGCCGACGTCCGCGCCTACCTCGCCGGCGCCGGGGCCGATCCGGACCGGGCCGCCGAGATGGGCAGACTGACCGCGGGCAACCCGTTCTTCCTGGGCGAGGTGCTGCGCCTCGGGCGGGCGCCGCGTGAGCTGTCCGACGTGGTCCGCGGCCGGCTGGCCGGTCTGCCGCCGGACACCGAGGCGGTGCTGACCGTCGCGGCGCTGGTCGGCCGGGAGGCGGAGACGGACGTCCTGACGGCGGTGTCGGAGGTGCCCGAGGAGCGGGTGCTGGACGTCCTCGACGCCGCCGTGCGGGCCCGGCTGCTGACCGAGGGCGACGGGCCGGCCTGCCGGTTCGTCCACGACATCGTCCGCGACACGCTGCGCGACGGACTGCCGCCGCTGCGGCGCCGCCGCCTGCACGGCCGGATCGCCGAGGTGCTGGAGCGGCGGAGCCCGACCCGCCTGACGGAGATCGCGCACCACTACCGGGAGGGCGTCGTCAGCGACCGTACGGCGGGCAAGGCCGTCGGCTACACCCGCCGGGCCGCGGCCCAGGCGATGGCGCAGTTCGCCCCGGAGGACGCGGCGGAGCTGCTGGAACTGGCGCTCGCCACGGCCGGGACCCGGCCGGAACAGGATGACGCCCTGCGCTGTGACCTGCTGCTCGACCTGGCCGAGGCGCGGGCGGCGGCCGGGATGAGCATCGAGGCCCACGCCTCCCTGGAGGCCGCCGCCGGGATCGCCGAGCGGCTCGACGACGACAGCCGCCTGGCCAGGGCGGTGCTGGGCTTCTCCGACCCGATCCACCTGGCGATGTACGAGGAGATGACCGGCATCGACCGGCTCGCCGAGCGGATCGACCGGGTCCTCGGCTCGGGACTGGCGGGGGACTCGCCGTGGCGGGCCCGGCTCCTGGCGGCCGCCGCGACGACCGGTTTCGCGACCCGGCCGGTCGCGCGCAGCGCGGAGCTGGCGTGGGAGGCGGTACGGCTGGCCCGCCGTACCGGTGACGACCGCGCCCTGGCCAACGCGCTGGTCGCCCTCGTGATCGTGCTCCGGCACGGCCGCGACCACGACGCCCGGCGGGCGGCGGCGGAGGAGATCGTGGAGATCGGGCGTCGCACCGGTGACCTGGCCGTGGAGTGGCTGGGCCGGGAGTCCGTCCATGTCGAGCACGTCGCCCGGGACGGCGTCGCCGGGGCCGCGGAGCCGCTGGCCTGGCTCGGGGAGACCGCCCGGCGGCTCCGGTTGCCCTCGATGGTCTCGCTGGCCGCCTGGCAGACCGCGATCCACGCCCACCTCGACGGCCGGCCCGACGACGCCGTGGCCGCCGCGGAGGAGTCGGCGGCGGCCCACCCGCAGGGGGCGCTGGGCCGCGACGACACCCGCCTGCGCGGCGGCGTCTTCCGCTTCCTGGCACTGAGGGGGCGGGGTGAGCCGGCGGCGGCGCTGGCGGTGGCCGACGAGATGCTCGCCCTGCGTCCCGGCGAGTGGCCCTGGCTGCTGCTGCGCTGCCTGGCGCTGGCCGACCTCGGCCGGACCGGCGAGGCACGCGAGGTCTTCGCCGGCCTGGCGCGGGACGGGTTCGCCGTGCTCGGCCCCGGCCTGGCCTACCGGTTCGCGGCGGACGCCGCCGCCGAGCTCTGCCTGGCGCTCGGCGAGGCGGACGCCGGGCGGGACCTGTACGGCACGCTCGCCCCGGACGCCGGCCGGCTGGTGGGCTGGTCGGTCGCGGACCTGTGCCTGGCGCGGCTCGCGCTGCTCGCTGGCGACCGGGGGCGGGCCGGGGCGCACCTGCGGGCGGCCGGGGAGTTCATCGCCGCGGCGGGCCTGCGCGGGTACGAACCGGCGCTGCGCGCCCTGCGCGACCGGCTCGCCGTACCCGAGTCCTGAGCCCTGCCCGGAACCGGAACCGGGACCGGAACCGGGACTCCGGGTGTGACCGGCTCGCCGTACCCGGGCGCGACACACCGGGCCGGAACGCGCCCGTACGGAAAACCACGTCTTAGCCTGCCCACAGGGGGAACACGTAGGGACGGTCCGCACATCGTCTTCACCGATCCGACCCTGGAGGGACGCGTATGACCGTCAACCGCGTGGTGACCAACATCCTGTCCGACCGGCTGCCGGAGACCAGGGACTTCTTCGCCCGGCTGCTGGACCTGAAGGTCAACTTCGACGAGGACTGGTACGTGCAGCTCTCGCCGCCCGACGACCCCCGCCTGGAGGTGGGGATCTGGCGGCGGGACCACGAGCTGGTCCCGGAGGCCCATCGGGGCTCCCCGGCGGGCACGATCCTGACGTTCGTGGTCGACGACGTCGACGCGGTCCACGAGCGGGCCCTCGGAATGGGCTGCCGGATCGTCTCCCCGCCGAGCGACCGGTTCTACGGCCAGCGAGGCTTCATGGTGCTCGACCCGAACGGCCTGGTCGTGGACGTCTCCACGCCGGTCCGGAACGCGTAGGGGCTCCGGCCGCCGCGTGCGGCGCACTTCACAGCGAGAAGAGTGGGAAATGCGTGCATGACCTGGGAAAGACAGGGCATGTCTTCCCACCGCTGAAGGGGCGGTGTGATGATTGAAATCTGGCCGGGGGATCCGTATCCCCTGGGGGCCACATATGACGGCGCGGGAACGAACTTCGCGCTCTTCACCGAGGTCGCCGAGCGCGTCGAGCTGTGCCTGTTCGACGACCACGGCGAGGAGACCCGGGTCGCCCTCACCGAGGTGGAGGGGCATGTCTGGCACGGATACCTTCCCGGCGTCTCTCCCGGACAGCGGTACGGCTACCGCGTCCACGGGCCCTACGACCCGGCGAGCGGGCAGCGGTGCAACCCCGCCAAGCTCCTGCTCGACCCGTACGCCAAGGCGATCGACGGGGACGTGAAGTGGGACGAGGCGGTCTACGGCTACCGCTTCGGCGAGCCCGACAGCCGCAACGACGCGGACTCGGCGCCGTTCATGCCGAAGTCGGTCGTCGTCAACCCCTTCTTCGGGTGGGGCCACGACCGGCCGCCGGCGACGCCGTACCACGACACGGTGATCTACGAGGCGCACGTCAAGGGCCTGACGATCAACCACCCGAAGATCCCGGAGCGGATCCGGGGCACGTACGCGGCCCTCGGCCACCCGGAGATCATCGACCACCTCACCGGGCTGGGCGTGACGGCGCTGGAGCTCATGCCGGTGCACCAGTTCGTCACCGACCACGTCCTGATGGACCGGGGCCTGACGAACTACTGGGGCTACAACACCATCGGGTTCTTCGCCCCGCACAACGCCTACTCCAGCACCGGCCAGCCCGGCGGCCAGGTGATGGAGTTCAAGGCCATGGTCAAGGCGCTGCACGAGGCGAACATCGAGGTGATCCTCGACGTGGTCTACAACCACACCGCCGAGGGCAACCACCTGGGTCCGACGCTGAGCATGCGCGGCATCGACAACGCCGCCTACTACCGGCTCGTCGAGGACGACAAGCGCTACTACATGGACACCACGGGCACCGGCAACAGCCTGTTCATGCGGTCCCCGCACGCCCTGCAGATGATCATGGACTCGCTGCGCTACTGGGTCACCGAGATGCACGTGGACGGCTTCCGGTTCGACCTGGCCGCGACCCTGGCGCGTGAGCTGCACGAGGTGGACCGGCTGAGCGCCTTCTTCGACCTGGTGCAGCAGGACCCGGTGCTGTCGCGCGTCAAGCTGATCGCCGAGCCGTGGGACGTCGGTCCGGGCGGCTACCAGGTCGGCAACTTCCCGGCCCGGTGGACCGAGTGGAACGGCCGCTACCGCGACACGATCCGCGACCTGTGGCGGGGCGAGCCGGCCGCGCTGCCGGAGTTCGCCTCCCGGCTGACCGGCTCCAGCGACCTCTACCAGGACGACAGCCGCCGCCCGGCCGCCTCGATCAACTTCGTGACCTGCCACGACGGGTTCACCCTCCAGGACCTGGTCTCCTACAACGGCAAGCACAACGAGGCCAACGGCGAGCACAACCGCGACGGCACCGACGACAACCGGTCCTGGAACTGCGGTGAGGAGGGGCCGGCCTCGCTGGACGTCGAGTCGCTGCGCGAGCAGCAGAAGCGCAACTTCCTGACCACGCTGTTCCTGTCCCAGGGCGTGCCGATGATCTCTCACGGCGACGAGCTGGGGCGCACGCAGCGGGGCAACAACAACGTCTACTGCCAGGACAACGAGCTGAGCTGGGTCGACTGGTCGGACGTCCGGGAGAACTGGCTGCTGCTGGAGTTCACCCAGAAGCTGGCCAAGCTCCGCGCCGGCCACCCGGTGTTCCGCCGCCGCCGCTTCTTCTACGGCAGGCCGGTGCGCGGCTCGGGCGACAGCCTCAGCGACATCGAGTGGTTCACCCCGCTGGGTGAGAAGATGACCGACGCCGACTGGAACGTGGGATACGCCAGGTCGCTGGCGGTCTTTCTGAACGGCGACGCCATCACCGAGCCCGACCGGCGGGGGCGGCGGACGAGGGACGACTCGTTCCTGCTGATGTTCAACGCCCACCACGATGTCATCGGGTTCACCATTCCCAAGGACTACGGGGAGATGTGGATGACGGAGATCGACACGGCCATGCCGATCACGGTCGACACCCGGATGTGCCGGGCCGGGGAAGAGGTGCCGGTGGCCGGCCGGTCGGTGAGGGTGCTGCGCCGTGTCTGATCCCTCCGTCTCCTCCGTCTCGTCCGTGAGGGAGCCCGCCGCGCCCGGGACCGCCGTGACCGGGCCCGCGGTACCCCGCTCCACCTACCGGTTCCAGCTCACCCCCGACTTCGGCTTCGCCGACGTGGCGGCCCTGGCCCCCTACCTGCGGGACCTGGGGGTCGACCACGTCTACCTGTCGCCGGTCCTGCAGGCCGACCCGCCGTCGCGGCACGGTTACGACGTGACCGACCACTCCAGGATCCGCGAGGAGTTCGGCGGGATCGACGGGCTGCGGGAGATGGCGGCGACGCTGGCCGGGCACGACATCGGCGTCGTCGTGGACATCGTGCCCAACCACATGACGGTCCCGGTCCCGGAGTCGGGCAACCCGGCGCTGTGGTCGGTGCTGAAGGAGGGACGGGCATCGCCGTACGGGCGGTGGTTCGACATCGACTGGAGCGACGGCAGGGTCGCGATGCCGGTGCTCGGCGACGACGTCGAGCCGTCCCCCGACGGTGACGTGCTGCGTTACCACGACCACGTCTTCCCGCTGCCCGACACCCACTACCGGCTGGTCGACTGGCGCGAGGGCCCCGGCTACCGGCGGTTCTTCGACGTCTCCTCGCTGATCGGGCTGCGGGTCGAGGACCCGGAGGTGTTCGAGGCCACGCACGAGGTGATCCTCGGCCTGGTGCGGGAGGGCCTCGTCCAGGGGCTGCGGGTGGACCACCCCGACGGGCTGGCCGACCCGCGCGGCTATCTCGCGCGGCTGCGCCGCGAGGCGGGGGTGTGGACGGTCGCCGAGAAGATCCTGGTGGGCGAGGAGAGGCTGCCCGCCGACTGGGACTGCGACGGCACCACCGGCTACGACGTGCTCAACCGGATCACCGGGCTGTTCGTCGACCCGGCCGGCGCCGAACCGCTGACCGGGCTGTTCACCGCCCGCACCGGTGTGCCGCGCGACTACGCCGAGGTGGTCCGGCGGTCCAAGCGGCACGTCATCGACCTGTTCTTCCGTGCCGAGGTGGACCGCCTGAACGCGCTGCTCGGCGCGGACCGCGAGACGCTGGTGGAGCTGCTGGTCGCGATGCCGGTCTACCGGGCCTACGTGGTGCCCGGTGAGCCCGTCCCGGCGGTCTCCGCGACGATCGTCGAGGAGGCCGGGAAGGTCGCCGCGGCCAGGCTGCCCGAGGGCGCGCCGGTGGAGGAGGTCGTCGAGAAGGTCCTCAACGGCCCGCCGGAGGCCGTCGTGCGCTTCCAGCAGCTCTGCGGGCCGGTGATGGCCAAGGGCGTGGAGGACACCGCGCTGTACCGGTGGTATCCGCTGTCCTGCCTGAACGAGGTGGGCGGGGAGCCCGACCGGTTCGGCGGGACCGTCGCCGCCTTCCACGACTTCTGCCGGGAGCTCCGGCCCGGCACGATGACGACGCTGTCCACGCATGACACCAAGCGCTCCGAGGACGTCCGCGCCCGGCTGGCCGTGCTGTCGGAGATCCCCGGCGAGTGGGAGGCGGCGGTCGCGGAGTGGTCGGACCGGGTCTCCTTCGACCCGTCGCTCGACCACCTGGCCTGGCAGAACCTCATGGCGGCCTGGCCGATCAGCGAGGAGAGGTTCTTCGAGTACCTGTTCAAGGCGGCCAGGGAGGCCAAGACCGCGATCTCCTGGGCCACGCCCGACCCCTCCTACGAGGAGGGCCTGCGCGACTTCGTCCACCGGGCCATCGAGGAGTGCGGCGAGTCCGTCGGGCGGTTCGCGGCCCGGATCGAGCCCCACGCCCGGTCCAACTCCCTCGGTCAGAAGCTCGTCCAGCTCATGCTGCCCGGCGTGCCCGACGTCTACTGGGGCAACGAGATCACCGACTTCTCCCTGGTGGACCCGGACAACCGCCGTCCGGTCGACTTCGCGCTGCGCCGCCGGATGCTGGCCGGGGAGACGGAGGGGGCCTCGGACTGGGACGCCGGCAAGCTCGACGTCACCCGCGAGGCGCTGAACCTGCGGCGGCGGCTGGACCCCGCGCTGCCGTACGTCCCGATGGAGGCGGGGGAGCACGCCGTGGCCTTCGCCCGTGGTGACCGCGCCGTGGCCGTCGCCACCCGGCTCCCGGTCGGCCTGGAGCGGCGCGGCGGCTGGGGGGACGAGATGATCGAGCTGCCGCCCGGCTCGTGGCGCGATCTGCTGTCCGGCGTACGGCACACCGGGCGGATCTCGCTGGGCCACCTGCTCGCGACCCGGCCGGTGGCGCTGCTGGAAAGGGAGTGAACCCCGGGCGCCCGGATCCCGGGCGCCCGCGGTTTCGGGGTGGGAGTGAACGGAGTGCCCGAGGCGCGGGCGCCCGCGGTCACCGGAGGGTTCCGGAGAGGGAGTGAACGGCGTGTTCGAGGTCTGGGCCCCCGCGGCGACGGCGGTGGACGTGGTGATCGGTGACGTCCGCCACTCGATGGACGCCGCGGGCGGCGGCTGGTGGACCGCTGAGGTGGCCGGGGCCGGCCACGGCACCGACTACCGGTTCAGCGTCGACGGCGGCGACCCGCTGCCGGACCCGCGCACCCGCTGGCAGCCCGAGGGGATCTTCGGGCCGAGCCGGGTGTACGACCACGGCCGGTTCCCCTGGAACGACGAGCTGTGGCGGGGGCGGAGCCTGCCCGGCTCGGTGATCTACGAGCTGCACGTCGGAACCTTCACGCCCGCCGGGACCTTCGACGCGGCGGCGGGGAAGCTCGACCACCTCGTCGAGCTGGGGATCGACTTCGTCGAGGTCATGCCGGTGCCGCCGGTGCCGGGGAGGCGCAACTGGGGCTACGACGGGGTCGACCTGTGGGCCGTCGCGGACGAGTACGGCGGTCCCGACGGGTTCAAGCGGTTCGTGGACGCCTGCCATCTGCGGGGCGTCGGGGTGATCCTCGACGTGGTCTACAACCACCTCGGCCCGTCGGGGAACTTCCTGGCGCCGTTCGGCCCCTACTTCCACGACAGCGCCGCCTCCTTCTGGGGGCAGGCGGTCAACCTGGACGGCCCCGGCTCCGACGAGGTGCGCCGCTACTTCATCGAGAACGCGTTGCAGTGGCTACGCGACTACCACGTCGACGGCCTGCGGCTGGACGCCGTGCACGCGCTGCACGACAGGCGGGCGGTCCACTTCCTGGAGGAGCTGTCGGCCGAGGTGGACGTCCTGTCGGCGGCCGTGGGCAGGCCGCTGACGCTCATCGCCGAGTCCGACCTCAACGATCCGCGGCTGATGACCCCGCGCGAGGCCGGCGGGTACGGCCTGGCCGCCGCCTGGAACGACGACGTCCACCACGCCCTGCACGTGGCGGTGACCGGGGAGCGGCACGGCTACTACGACGACTTCGCCGGGGCGCTGCCCAAGGTGCTGACCTGCGCCTATCTCCACGACGGCACCTTCTCGTCCTTCCGGGGCCGTTCGCACGGCCGCCCGGCGCGGCACGTCCCGGGGCACCGGTTCGTCTGCGCGGCGCAGAACCACGACCAGATCGGCAACCGCGCCGAGGGCGACCGGATGCCGGCCGAGGCGCTGCGGCTGGCCGCGGGGCTGCTGCTGACCTCGCCGTTCACCCCGATGCTGTTCATGGGCGAGGAGTGGGGCGCGAGCACGCCGTTCCTGTTCTTCACCGACCACGTCGAGCCGCACCTGCGGGAGGGGGAGGCCGACCGGCGGCGCCGGGAATTCGTCGGCTTCGGCTACGACGACTGGGCGGACCGGGCCCCCGACCCGGGCGAGGAGACGACGTTCACGCGCTCCAAGCTCGACTGGAGTGAGCTGGACCGGGACGCCCACCGGGCGCACCTCGACTGGTACCGGGCGCTGATCGCGCTGCGCAGGGCGCATCCGGAACTGTCGGACCCCCGGCTGGACCGGGTCCGGGTGGACCACGGCGACGGCTGGCTGGTCGTCCACCGGGGATCCTGCCAGGTCGCGGCCAACCTCGGCCGGGTCGCGCTCACCGTACGGCTCGCGCCGGGTCAGGTGCTGCTGGCTTCGGACCCGAAGGTCACCGCCGAGGGCGAGGAGCTGTTCCTGCCGCCGCGCTCCCTGGCGATCGTCAAGGCCGGCTGACCGGGACCGGACTTGAGGCCGGGTCGGGAGCCGGGCGTGCCGGTCGCGTGACGTGGTCGTGACGCCGCCCGGCGCGTCCGGGGTCTGGGCGGGCGCGGCCGGGCGGCGGGCCGGTGCGGCGGGCCGGTGCGGCGGGTCAGGCCGGGACGTGGTTGCGCAGCCGCAGCGCCCGCGGGTAGGGCGCGAAGTAGGTCTGGTCGCGGACGTACTCGGCGGCCTCGCCGCGCGCGTGGTGGCGCAGCAGGGTCGCCGGGACGCTGAGGGCCACCTCCCCGGCGCGGTAGGAGTCGATCACCTCCGCCAGGTCGGCCCGGCGGGTCTCGTCCAGGTGGTCCTTCATCATCCCCATGCAGTGCTGGAGGACGTTGACGTTGCGCCCGATGCTCGCCTTGCAGGCGAGGGCCGTGCGGAAGGCGTGGGCGTAGGCGACGGCCAGCTCCTCCCGGGAGGCCGTCCCCGCCCGGGACACCACCTGCCCCGCCCGCTGGTAGGAGACCGGGTCGTGGGCGAGCAGCTGCATCTTGTGCCGGGAGTGGAAGGCGATCAGGTCGCGCGGGCGCCAGTCGCTCTCCAGAAGCGCGCGCAGCCGCGCGTACGCGAAGATCCGCTCCACGAACGTCTCGCGGAGCAGGGCGTCGTTCAGCCGCCCCTCGTCCTCGACCGGCAGCAGCGGGTGGGCGTCCAGGACGCGGGACGCGAAGACGCCCATGGCCCCGCGGTCCACGACCCTGTCGCCCGCGTAGACCGGGATGCCGTGGATGCCGCAGCTCGGGCTCCTGGCCTTGAACACGTAGCCGTCCACGTCCAGGGTGAGCGACCGCTCGGCGGCCAGCGCGTTCATCCGGCCGGTCAGGTCCGTCCCGGTCTTCCTGGTGACCAGGCGCGGGCCGTCGGCCGAACGCTCCAGCCGCAGCGACTCCCTCGGCGCGCCGAGGCCGATCTCCATCTCGGGGCAGACGCGCACCCAGTCGACGTACGGGTCCAGCTCCCCGCTGACGAAGCGGTCGCGGCTGTGCCCGCCGTTGAAGCGCACCGGGTCGCCCAGCAGGCAGCTCGACACCGCCACCCGCGGCCGGGGCTGCCGGTCCATGTCGTTCCACTCGCCCATGTCATCCATGGTGTCCCCGTGGTCCGCGGCGTCCCGAGGGCGGGTCATGCCGCGGGGGCGAGGATGTCCGACAGCCGGCGCAGACCGCGCGCCGTACGGGCCTTGACCGTGCCGAGCGGCACGCTCAGCCTCTCGGAGATCTCCCGCTGGGTCAGATCGCCGTAGTACGCCAGTTCGATGGCCTGGCGCTGGGGCGCGGGCAGCTCGGCCAGCGCCCGCAGCAGCTCGTCACGGGCGGCCAGCCCGTCCCCGTCCGTCCGGCCGTCCGCGCCGGCCGGGTCGGCGACCACGTCCAGCGGCACCGTCTGCAGGGTGCGCACCCGCAGGTGGTCCACCGCCCGGTTGTGGGCGATGCCGATCAGCCAGGCCGTCAGGTTGCGTTCGGGGTCGAAGCGGTGCCGTGAGCGCCACACCTCGGCGAACACGATCTGTTGCACGTCCTCGATCTCCTGCGGCGGGATGAAACGCCGCAGGTAGGAGCGGATGAGCGCACCGTGCGCGGTGAGGCACTCGGCCAGCGCCGCGTCGTCGCCCTGTGCGAGCCGGACGTTCAGGGTGTCTTCCATGGTGACCTCATTTACCCGGGAAATCTATTCAAAACTTATTCATACCCGGCGGCTTCCATGAACGCAAACGAACCCGCCGGTCAGAGCGGTGTGCGGAGGGCGACGGGCAGCCGGAAACGACGGCAGGGAGGCGGTTCTCCGGCCCCGCGGAGAGACGGCCGCCGAGTCGGGACCCGCGGACGGAACGGCGGCCGGGAAACGGGCGGGCCGGCGGCCGGAGCCGCCGGACGGGTGTCAGCGGGCCGGAGCCGGTGAGCCGGGGATCAGCGGATCGCCTCGCGGATCCGGGTGAAGGCCTTCTGCGCCTCCCGGACTTCTACGGGCTCCTGGACTTCTACGGGCTCCTGGAACGAGATCAGCGGATCGCCTCGCGGATCCGGGTGACGGCCTCCTGGAACGAGGTGACGAAGGTCACCGACGGCGGCAGGCCGTCGCCCCACCCCGGGCCGCCCGCGACGATCCGGCTCGCCGGGCGCAGCGCGGGCAGTGAGCCCAGCGGCGCCGGGTCACCGGTCTCGGACCGCTGCGACCAGACGAAGACCACCCCCGGGCTCAGGCGGCGCATCGCGTCGGCCAGGGCCGGATACGGGGTCCGGGCCCCCAGCACCCGGGTCTCCAGGCGGTGCACGGTGGCCAGCTCCGCCGCCAGGGCGTAGACCGGCAGGCTGTGCTGCTCCTCGGCGGCGCAGGCCAGCAGTACCGGGCGGTCGTTGACCGGCCGGTCGGGACGTCGGACGAGCCGGGTCAGCGCGGCCAGCACCCGGTCGGAGAACAGGTGCTCGATCTCCACGCTCGCGCCGGTCTCGGCCTGGCGGCGGCAGATCGTCTCGAAGACCGGGAGCACCAGCCCCTCCCAGGTCCACACCACCCCGTGCCGCTCCAGCGCGGCGCCGATCCACTCGGCCACGGTCTGGCTGTCCAGCGCCACCGCGGCCCGTGCCAGCATCGCCACGGTCGGGACCTGCGCCCCCGCCCCCGGCGCGTCCGGCATGACCGGGGCGATCCGCCCCCGGGCGAGGTCGCCCTGGGTGACGGGGACGGCGGCGCCCAGCCCTGGGTCAGGGCGCAGCAGCCGTTCCGAGGGGACCTCCCACCGGGCGGCGCCCGGCCTGAGGACCTCCCGCGCCGCGTCGGCCGCCGGGACGCCGAGCTTGATGAGGCGGTTCATCTCCTCAAGGCGCCGCAGGTCGGCGGTGTCGTAGCGGCGGTGCCCGCCGGGGCTGCGGTGGCTGGGCCCGATCCCGTACCGGAGGTTCCAGGTGCGCAGCGTGGGCGCCGGAACGCCGAGCCGGCGCGCGACCGCGCCGATGCCGTAACCCGGTTCGTCCCCGGGAGCCGGCACGTCCTCGGAGACCGCCCGGCCCGCCTCGTCCATTCTCGTCGCCACCCCGATCCCTCCTCGGTCGTCGTCCTGCACCAGCTTGCCAGGAGAGTGACGCCCCCGGTCCGGGGCGTCCCTCCACGCATACTCCTTCGTACGGCCCACCTGGGCGGATGCAGGACGCTCCGGAGCGGATCCACGCGGGTGGGCGCGGCGGAGGAGGGGAGACCCGCGGAGACGCCCGGAGCGGAGACGCCCGGAGCGGAGGCGGGGAGACCCGCGGGGCGGATGCAACCGCTCCCGGACGGTCACGCGAAGTCACCTTCGATGGACACCGTCATCGTCTTGCTCAACCGCGACCTGAGGGTGCACGACCACCCGGCGCTCGCCGCCGCGTGCGCGCGGGCCCGCCGGGTCGTCCCCCTCTTCGTGCTGGACCCCTCCGTGCCCGCCGGCCGCCGGTCCGGGTTCCTGGCGGAGACCCTCGCCGACCTGCGCCTGTCGCTCCGGGAACGGGGCGGCGACCTCGTCATCCGCCGGGGCGACGCGGTGGCCGAGACCGTACGGCTGGCCCATGAGATCGCCGGCGGCGGAGGCGGCGACGGGTCCGGCGCGGGGACCGTCGAGGCCGTCCACGTCAGCGCCGACGTCAGCGCCCTCGCGCGGCGCAGGGAACGCCGCCTGGCCGGGGAGTGCGAGCGGCACCGGATGGAGTTCCGGGCCTTCCCCGGGGTGACGATCGTGCCGCCCGGCGCGGTCACCCCCTCCGGGAAAGGGGACCACTACCGGGTCTTCACCCCCTACTGGCGGGCCTGGCAGGCCCATCCCCGCCGCGGGGTGCTTCCCGCCCCGGCCAGGGTGACCCTGCCCGAGGGGCTGGACCCCGGCGCCCCGCCGCCCGGCCGGTCGCACCGGCCGCACGAGCTGTTCCGGGGCGGCGAGACGGTGGCGCGCCGGCGCATGCGGCAGTGGCTGAAGTACTGCGTGACCGACTACGCCGCCGGCCACGACGACCTCGCGGGCAACCGCACCTCCAAGTTCAGCCCCTACCTGCGTTTCGGCTGCCTGTCACCCCTGGAGCTGGAGTCGCTGGCCGAGGACGGCGACGACTTCGTGAGGCAGCTCTGCTGGCGCGACTTCTTCTACCAGGTGACGATGGCCTTCCCGGCCATCAACCGCACCGACTACCGGCCGCGCGGGCTGACCTGGAACGACGACGCCGACGCCTTCCAGGCGTGGAAGGAGGGCCGGACCGGGCTGCCGATCGTGGACGCTGGGATGCGGCAGCTCCTGGCGGAGGGCTGGATGCACAACCGCGCCCGGATGCTGACCTCGTGGTTCCTGGTCAAACGGCTGCGGATCGACTGGCGGGCGGGCGCCGACCACTTCTTCGACCTCCTGCTCGACGGCGACGTGGCGAACAACTACGGCAACTGGCAGTGGGTCGCCGGGACCGGCAACGACACCCGGCCCAACCGGACCGTCAACCCGGTACGGCAGGCCCGGCGGTTCGACCCGGACGGGGAGTACGTCCGCCGCTACGTTCCCGAGCTCCGGGACGTCCCGCCGAGGGCGCTCCACGAGCCCTGGCGCCTGCCGTCGGGGGTGCGCGGCTATCCGTCGCCCCTGGCGTCCCCGGACTGACCGGCCGCCGGGGTCGCCGGGGCAGGCGCGGTGACCCGCCGTGCTCGGTTCCATCGGCCCGAGCAGGGCGGAATCAGGCGGAACCCGGCGGAACTATTTCCCGCCATCGGGCGTCGCAGAGGTGTGGACTCCTTCGACGGCATCGACGACGACCTGCGCGCGGCCCGTGAGCGGGTGCGGCTCCTGGAACGACTGACCCGCCAGCGGCAGGTGGTGACCTCCCAGCTCGACGAGGTCGGTGAGCTGATCGGCGAGCTGGAGGCGCGGCTCGCCGAGGAGGAGCGCGACGTGTCCCGGCTGGAGGGCGGCGGGTTCGCGGCGTTCCTGGCCGGTCTGACCGGTTCCAAGGAGGAGAGGCTCGCCAGGGAGCGCGCCGAGGCCCAGGCCGTACGGCAGCGCCTCGAAGGGCAGCGCACCCGCCTGCGGTGGCTGGAGGCCGACCGGGCGGAGGTGGAGCGGGGCCTGGCCGGGACCGGCTCGGCCCGCGAGGAGTTCACCGCCCTGCTCGAACGCAAGGAGCGGCTGCTGACCGGGTCGGCCGACCCGCGCGGCCGGGAGCTCGCCGCCCTCGCCCGGCGGCTCGCCGACGTCCGGGCCGACCTGCGCGAGCACGAGGAGGCCCACCTGGCCGGGACCGTCGCCGGTCAGGCGGTGGAGCGGGTCCTGCGCTGCCTCGGCGGCGCCCGCGGCGCCTCCACCTGGGACGTGCTGGGCGGCGGCATGCTGGCCGACATGATCGAGAACGGTCACCTGCGCGACGCCGACCAGGCGGCCTGGCAGGCTCAGCGCGCGCTGGACGCCTTCGCCCGCGAGCTGGCCGACGTCGGCGTCCACGCCGATCCGCGGCTCCCGCAGATCGACACCCGGTGGTTCGCCGACATGTTCTTCGACAACATCGTCTTCGACGCGCTCAAGCATCGGCGGATCGCCCGCACCGGCGAGGCCGTCGCGGAGGTCGGGCGCTGGGTCGGCGGCACGGTGAGCGGCCTGGCCTCCCGCCGCGCGGAGCTGGCGGGCGAGTGCGACGCGCTCCTCGGGCGTCGTGAGGAGATCCTGACCGGCTGACCACCGGGTCGGCGGGCCCGGCGCCCTGGCGTCCAGCCGGCCGGGCGCGGACGGCCCGGCTCCCCGTACGCCGGAGCGGACGGCCCGGCGCCCCGATCGGCCGGATGCCGGACCAGCCGATGGGGCAGGCGGGCCGATGGGGCTGACGGGGCGGCCCGGCGGTGACAAGCTCGGCGTGAAGGCAGCGCACGTCCCGAGCGGCTCGATGGAGGCCGGCATGTCGACGCCCCGCGTGGTCCCGTTCCTTCGCTACGAGGACGCCCCGGCGGCCGTGGCGTGGCTGGGTGAGGTCTTCGGGTTCCACCCGCTGGCCGCCCCGCCCGGCGGCGGGGACTCCGCGTGCGTCCGGCTCGCCCTCGGGGACGCGGTGGTCGTGCTGGCCCCGGTCCGCGACGGCGAGCCGTACCTGCGCAGCGCCCTGGACCTGCCCGCGGTCAGCCAGGGGGTGTTCGTCGTGGTGGACGACCTCGACGCCCACTACGAGCGGGCGGCGGACCGGGGCGCGGAGATCGTCACGGAGATCGAAGCCACCCCCGACGGCGCCAGGGCCTACCTGGCCTTCGATCTGGAGGGCCAGCTCTGGGCCTTCGGGGACGGCTTCGGGACCGGCGGTCCCGGCTAGGTCCGGTCCCGCGGATCATCTCGCGGTGTCCGGGTGCCGTTCCGCGGGCCCCCGCCGTGAGCGGGGGTCCGGCGGCCACGGCGGGCGGGACGGTCCACGGAGCGGAGCCCGGCGGCGCTAGTGGTGGTGGTCGTGCCCGTCATGCCCGTCGTGCTCGTCCTCCTCCGCGGGGCCCTCGGAGGGCTCGACGCCCAGCACGGCCTCGCGGGGCTCGATCGACTCGATGTGCTCGATCAGGCCGAGCACGTGGTCCGGCTCGATGAGCCACTGCAGCGAGGTCGCCCCGCTGTCGTCGGCGGAGACCATCTCCGCCTGCTCCCGGCGCTCGGCGTCGTCGAGGTCGGCCTCGGGGTGGTTGATCTCTTTCAGCGCGGCGGCCTGGAGCGCGCCCAGGTCGGTCACCTCCACGGTCAGTTCGACTGTGAGGCGAAGATAGCGTTCGGTGCCCGATTCATCACTCATGGTGGTAAATCTTAGTGCCCCCGGCGGGCCGGACCGACCTGGGACGCCTGTGGATCATCCCGCCTGCCGTGGCCGGCCGGGCGGGGATCCGCGGAAGGGAACCTACGGGAGCCGCCAGTCGACCGGGTCGGCGCCCTGCTGCTCCAGCAGGTGGTTGGCGCGGCTGAACGGGCGGGACCCGAAGAAGCCGTTGCGGGCCGACAGCGGGCTCGGGTGGGCCGACTCGACGGCCGGGTAGGGGTGCAGCATCGGCCGCAGGTTGCGGGCGTCACGCCCCCACAGGATCGCCACCAGCGGCTTGCCGCGCTCGGCGAGCGCCTTGATGGCCTGCTCGGTGACCTCCTCCCAGCCCTTGCCCCGGTGGGAGGCCGGCTTGCCCGGCATGACGGTGAGGACCCTGTTGAGCAGCAGCACGCCGTGCTCGGCCCAGGGGGTCAGATCGCCGTTGCCCGGCATGGGCAGCCCGAGGTCCTCGGTCAGCTCCTTGTAGATGTTGCGCAGGCTGGCCGGGATCGGGCGCACGTCGGCGGCCACGGAGAAGCTCAGGCCGATCGGGTGGCCCGGCGTGGGGTAGGGATCCTGGCCGACGATCAGCACCTTCACCTCGTCGAAGGGCTGCTGGAAGGCGCGGAGCACATTGGGGCCGGCGGGGAGGTACTGCCTGCCCTCGGCGACCTCCTTCCGGAGGAAGTCGCCCATCTCGGCGATCTTGCCGGCGACCGGCTCCAGGGCCTTGGCCCACCCGGCTTCCACGACTTCGTTCAAAGGGCGTGCGGACATGGGGAAACCCTATCGACCTTTGAGGTCCGGTACGGCTCGCTCGGGAAAACCGGGCAAGCCGTACCGGACCTGCCCCCTTACTTCACCGAGCCGGCCATCATCCCCTGAACGAAGTACCGCTGGAAGGCGAAGAAGAGCACCAGCGGGATGATCAGGGAGAGGAAGGCGCCCGGCGCCAGGATGTCGATGTTCGTTCCGAACTGCCGCATCTGCGACTGCAGGGCCTTGGTCATCGGCTGGTTGTCGGAGTCGGCGAACACCAGCGCGACGAGCAGGTCGTTCCAGACCCAGAGGAACTGGAAGATCCCCAGCGACGCGATCGCGGGCTTGGCCAGCGGGAACACCACGGTCGAGAAGATGCGCCACTCACTCGCGCCGTCCATCCGCGCGGCCTCCAGCAGGGAGCCGGGGATGCCCACGAAGAAGTTGCGGAGCAGGAAGATGGCGAAGGGGAGCCCGAACGCGACGTGGAAGAGCACCACGCCGACGATGGAGCCGAAGATGCCGAGCGTGCCGTAGAGCTTCGCGATCGGGATCAGCGCGATCTGGATCGGCACCACCAGCAGGCCGACGACCACGAGGAACAGCGGGTCCCGGCCGGGGAAGTCCATCCAGGCGAACGCGTAGGCCGCCATGGCCGCGATGCCGATCACCAGGACCGTGGCGGGCACCGTGATGGCCACGGTGTTCCAGAACGACGAGGTGAACCCGGTGGCCAGCAGGTCGCCGTAGCTCTTCAGGGTGAACTCGGCCGGCTTGGTGAACGCGGTCCACCAGCCGGTGGAGTTGTTGGCCGCCTCGTCGCGGATCGAGACCACGAACAGGCCGAGGGTGGGGACCAGCCAGAAGACGCCGATCAGGACCATGAGGGCCTGGATCACGCCGCCGCCGATCCGGTCCGCGACCCGGCCCAGGGCGCCGCGCCGCGGGGCTCCGGCGATGGTGGAGGTTGTCACTGGTTGTCCCTCCTGAACCGGCGGATGTTGATGACCATGAACGGCAGGACGAGGATCAGCAGGAAGATGGCCAGCGCGCTGCCCAGGCCCTGGTTGTTGCCGCCGCCGAAGGCGACCCGCCACATCTCCAGCGCGATCACGTTGGCCTGCGGCTGCACCGATCCCGGCGCGATGACGAATACCAGGTCGAAGACCTTCAGGGTGTTGATGATCATCGTGACGAACACGACGAGCAGCACCGGCGACAGCAGCGGCACGGTGATCTTGCGGAACACCTGCCACTCCGTGGCGCCGTCGATGCGGGCCGCCTCCAGGGCGTCACGCGGGATGGCCGACAGGCCCGCCGCGATCAGCACCATGGAGAACCCGGCCCACACCCAGATGAAGGCCCCGATGATGGCCGGGGTGATCAGCGTCGGGCCGAGCCAGGAGACCCCGCCGAAGGCCGCCTCGAAGTTCGACTGCGGCAGCCGTACGACGTAGTCGCCCGGGGCCAGGCCGGTGAGGCGGAAGGTGCCGTCGGCGCCGGTGGTGCCGGTGGCCTTGACGGCGCCGTTCTGCACCGCCTCGACCGTCAGTCCCGAAAGGGCCTTCTCGGTGGGGTCGACCTCGTTGATCCGCCCGCCGCCGCCCTGGGTGAAGTCCACCCAGACGGTGCCGGCCAGCTCGCCGGGTCCGGCCTGCGGAGCCGCCTTGGCCGTGGAGGCCGTGGCGAGGTCGGCGGGCTTCACGCCCACCAGCGGGACCAGTACGGCCTTGCCGGGCTGCGCGGGCTGCCTGGTCACCACCGCGCCCTGCTGGGCGGCGATGGGCGCCTGGTCGTTCTCCCGGGGCCGGGCGTCGGGGAAGCCGGTGTGGCCGCCGAAGACGCCCTGGACCGAGGTGATGACGGCGTTCGCCACGCCCCGGTCGGGAGCCTGCTCGTACACGAGCCGGAAGATGACGCCGGAGGCCATCAGGGAGACGGCCATCGGCATGAAGACGATCAGCTTGAACGCGGTCGCCCAGCGGATCCGCTCGGTCAGCACCGCGAAGATCAGGCCGACCACGGTCACGATGGCGGGGGCCACCACGACCCAGATCAGGTTGTTCCTGATCGTGGTGAGGGTGCCGGAGTCGGAGAAGATCGCCCCGTAGTTGTCCAGCCCGACGAAGGCGTTCCCCGTGCTGTCGTAGAGGCTGCGGAAGATCGAGTAGATGATCGGGTAGATCACCATCGCGCCGAGCAGCACCACGCCCGGCAGGAGGAACAGGATCGCCAGCGTCGGCGACGGCCCCAGCCGGGAGGGGCCGCGCCCCGCTGCGGGAGCGGCCGCTCCGGGGGCGGCCGCCCCGGCGGTGGCGATCTCCGGCTCGACGGCCGGGGTCATCCGCTCGGCGGGGTCGTCGGAGGTGGCGGGGGTCACGTCGGCGAGGGCGGGGTGGACCTCGCCGTCGGCGCCGGGGCCCTCGGCCGCCTCGCCGGCGGTCCCGGCGGCGTCGCGGGTGTCCGCGACCGTGTCCCCGGGGTCCGCGGCGGTGCCGGCGGGGGCGCCGGAGGTGGTCCCGGCGTCCGCCGGGGGTGGGGGCTCCTCGCGTGGTCCGGCGGAGGAGCCGGGTGCGTCATCCGGTCCGGGAGAGGACCCGCGGGCGGCGTCGCCGCCGCCGCGCGGGGCCCGCGGGCCGTTCAACCGTTCGGTCACGGCCGCTCTCCCTTACTTCCAGGCCTTCTTGGCCTCGGCCTCGAGCTGCTTCTGGATGTCCTTGATCTTGGAGGGGTCGCGGACGAAGTCCTGCAGGAGCTTCCACTCGCCCTTGCCGTCGGTGCCGCCGAAGGCGCTGGGGGCCAGGTCGGACATGTCGTAGCGGACGGCCTCACCGGCCGAGACGATCGTCTCGGCGAGCTTCTTGGTCAGCTCGGAGGGGTAGTTGTCGGGCGAGACGTTGCGGTTGGGCGACAGGTAGCCGGGAAGCTTGGCCCAGACCTCGCCGCCCTCCTTGGAGGCGAGGAACTCCATCAGCGCCATCGCGCCCTTGGACTCCTTCATGACCACCGCGATGTCGCCGCCCAGCACGACCGGCTCGGTGTCACCGGCCTTGGGGAACGGGAAGTACTTGGCCTCCTCGCCCACCTTGGCCTTGGACTCCTCGGCGGTGGTGCCGACGAAGTCGGCCTCGATGACCATCGCCGCCTTGTCCTGGCCGTAGACCTGGGTGACGCAGGTGGGGAAGTCGGTCTGCAGGGCGCCGGAGGTGTCGCCGAGCAGGAACTCCTTCTTGCCGACGAGCTGGCCGATCTTCTCCAGCGCGGTGGTGACCGAGGGGTCGGTCCAGGGGATCTCGTGCTTGGAGAGCTTGGTGTAGTTCTCCGGGCCCGCGCTGGACAGGTAGACGTTCTCGAACAGGTCGGTCAGGGTCCAGCCGGAGGCGCCGCACAGGGCGAACGGCGGGGTGCCGGAGTCGGCGACCGTCTGGGCGGTCTTGACGAACTCGTCCCAGGTGGTGGGCGGCTGCGCGCCGGCGTCCTGGAAGGCCTGGTCGCGGTACCAGACCAACGACTTGTGCGCCGCCTTCATCAGCACACCGTAGGTCTTGCCGTCGGCGGAGCCCAGCTCCTTCCAGTACGGGGTGTAGTTGTCGTCGAGCTGCTTCTGCACCTCGGGGGAGAGCTCCTTGAGCGCGTTCTCCTTGGCGTACTGCTGCAGCAGGCCCGGCTGGGGCAGGATCGCGATGTCCGGCGGGTTGCCGCCCTGGATGCGCGGGCCGAGGTAGGCGCCGGTGTCCTCACCGGTGGAGGCGTAGGTGACCTTGGCGCCGGTCTTGGCCTCGAACGCCTTGAGGACCTGCTCGAAGTTGGCCTGCTCGGCGCCCGTCCACTTGGCGGCGACCTCGACCTTCACGCCCTCGAGGGTCTTGGCCGCCGGGGCCGCCGCGCTGTCGCTCGCGGCGGCGGAGGGGGAGGCGGCGTCGTTCTGGCCGCCGCAGGCGGCGAGTGCGAGCGCGAGGCCCGCGGTGGTCAGGGTGATGACGGATTTGCGCATGCTGGGAAGACCTCCTGTGCTTGCGGAGGACCCGTGGGAGCCGGGTCCTTCCAGGGGGGTGGCGGAGGAGGGAGGGCCGTGCGGAGCGAGAGTGGGGATGACGACTCGGACGGGGGGATCGCCCCCGGTCACTGAGTCCGTATGATCTCGCTGAGCTGGCCTTTGATGGAGGCGACGATGTCGCCGTCGTCCTCCTCCAGGGGATGTGTGAGGGCGTTGGAGACCGCGCTGGCGATCACCAGGCTCACCTGGTTGTAGTTGGCGCTCGCCGGTCTGGGGCGGGCGGAGAGGATGCTCTGCTTCAGAACCGGTAGGTAGGGGAAGCGCTTGATCAGGCCGGGGTCGTCGTACAGCTCGGCCCACACGGGCGGGAACGAGCCGTCGGCGAGCACCCGCCGCTGGTTCTCCAGGCCGGTGAAGTAGCGGATGAACTCCACCGCCGACTTCTGCCGCTTGGAGTAGGCGCTGACCGCGAGGTTGACCCCGCCCAGCGAGCTGGAGCCGGGACCGTTCAGGCCGGGCAGCCGGGTCACCCCGAACTTCTTCCCGACCGCCGAGGCGGTGGCCGGGCCGTAGGCGTGGGGCCAGTTCCTGGCGAAGGCCAGGCGGCCCTCCTGGAACGCCAGCCGGGACTCCTCCTCCTTGAAGGAGAGGGCCTCGGCCGGGATCCATCCCTCGCGGACGCCGCCGGTCAGGAAGTCCAGGCCCGCCTTGGCCCGGTCGGCGTCCATGGTGACCCGCGTGCCGTCCGGGCTGAGGATGTCGGTGCCGGCCGACTGCACGGCCTCGGCGAAGTTGACGGTCAGCCCCTCGTAGGCGAGGAACTGCCCGGCGTAGCCGCCGACGCCGTACCTCTCGTGCAGGGTCCTGGCCTGCTCCCGCAGCTCCGCCCAGGTCGTGGGCGGCTTGAAGCCCTGCTTGGCGAGCAGGTCCTTGCGGTAGTAGAGCAGGCCGGCGTTGCTGGTGTAAGGAACCGCCCAGAGCTTGCCCCGGTAGAGCGCGGTGTCGACCACCGGCGGCAGGAACCGGCCCAGCGGGAACGCGCCGCGGTCGAGCGGCACGATCCAGCCGGCGTCGGCGAACTCAGCCGTCCAGACCACGTCGAGGCCGAGGACGTCGTATCGTTCGCTCTTGGCCTGGAGGTTGGCGACCATCTGGGCGCGCTGCTCGTCGGCCGCCTCCGGAAGCTCCAGAAGGGTGACGCGCTCGGCCGGATGGGCCTCGTTCCAGCGGTCCAGGAGCGGCTGGAGATACCCGGTGGTGTCCCGTCCCGTGACGAAGGTGATCGGACCGGTCCCGCTCGACCGTTCCGGTGTCTCCTGCGCGACGGCCCCCGAGCATCCCGCCGCAAGCAGCGCGGCGAGCGCGACCGGGAACAGTCTGCGCATGATTGCCACCTCGTTTCGGTGCGGTTACATACGTGTTAGGTAGATGCATGCATGTTATGCACAGCGTTAATGTGGACGTCAACGGATAAGGCCGTAACGCTCAGATAACGAGCTCCTGGAGGAGGTGGGGCGTGAGGCTGTCGCTGCTGGCGCTCCTCGCGAAGGAACCTGCCCACGGGTACGAGCTGAAACAGGCGCTTGAGCAGATCTTCGGCCGGGCGTACCCCTCGCCGAACATCGGGCAGATCTACGTGACGCTGGGCCGGATGGAGAAGGACGGCCTGGTGAAGGCGGTGGACGTCGAGCAGTCCAACCGGCCGAACAAGAAGGTGTACTATCTCACCGCCAAGGGCCGGGACGCCCTCGACGCGTGGGCCGACGAGCCCACCGAGGGCCCCAGGGTCCGGGACGAGTTCTTCATGAAGCTCGTGCTGGCCCCGATGACCGGCATCGCGGACCGGACGGCGCTGATCAACCGCCAGCGCCGCCACTACCTCGCGCTCATGCGCGACCTCAACGAACTGGCCGAGCGGACCGACCGGGGGGATCGCGTCGCGCTCCTGCTGATAGAGGGGGCCATGCTGCACCTGCAGGCCGACCTCGACTGGCTCGAACGCTGTCAGGAGGACCTCCCGTGAGTCCACCCCCCATCGTGAACACCGTCAACCTCGTCAGGATCTACCAGGACGGCGGGGTTCCGGTGCCCGCCGTACGAGGGGTGGACCTGAAGGTCGAGGCGGGGGAGTTCGTCGCGATCATGGGGCCGTCCGGGTCCGGCAAGTCGACCCTGGTCCACATGCTCGGCGGCCTGGACGCCCGGACCAGCGGCGAGATCTGGCTCGACGGCTCGCGCGTCGACGCGCTGAGCGAGAGCGCCTGGGCGCTGCTGCGCCGCAGGAAGATCGGTTTCGTCTTCCAGTTCTTCAACCTGGTCGCCAACATGACCGTCGCCGACAACGTCGAGCTGCCCGCGCTGCTGGCCGGAGCCTCCCCCCGCGAGGCCCGCGAGCGCCGGGAGTACCTCCTCGGCGAGCTCGGCCTGGCCGACCGCGCCGACGCCGCCCCCGCCCAGCTCGCCGGCGGCGAGCAGCAGCGGGTCGCGCTGGCCCGCGCGCTGGCCAACCGGCCGAGCCTGCTGCTGGCCGACGAGCCCACCGGCAACCTCGACAGCCGCAACACCCGCGACGTCCTGCGCCTGCTCGGCGAGGTCCACCGCGACGGCCAGACCATCATCCTGGTCACCCACGACGCCCGGGTGGCCAGCCTGGCCGACCGCGTGGTCTCGCTGCTCGACGGCCAGATCGTCGACGACGGGGCCGTCGGCCCGGTACGGCGCCGCCCCCGCGCCTCCGCGGGCGACGTCGTCGAGCTGAGGAGCTAGCCGCCGATGAGCACGACCGGCCGCCCGCCCGCGCGCCGCGGGACCCACGTCGCCCCCGCGCGCCGCGGGACCGGCACCGCCCCCGCGCGCCCGGGGGCCCCGGCATGAGCACGGCCAGGGCATCGGCCCGGTGGATCCGCGCCGACCTGAGGGCCCGCCGGGGCCAGGCGCTGCTGACGGTGCTCGCGGTCGCGGGGATCGTCACGGCGCTGATCGTCTCGGTGACCCTCCTGGAGGACGGCACCAACCCCTGGCGGGGGCTGTTCGCCGAGTCCCGCGGCGCCCACGTGTGGATCCACACCAGGGACGCCCCCGACGTGACCGCGCTGTCCCGCCTGCCGGGTGTGGCCGAGGTGGCCGGGCCGTACCGCACCGCACCGGTGACGCTCACCCTGGAGGGCAAGAAGTCACCGGTGGCGCTGCGCGGGATGGCGGCGACGCCGCCGGCGGTGGCCACACCGCTGGTCCGGCAGGGGCGGTGGCTGCGCCCCGGCGACATCGACGGCGTGGTCGTCGAGCGGTCCTTCGCCGAGGCGCTGGGCCTGCGGATCGGCGCCCCCTTCCCGGTCACCGCGCTCAACGGCGCCTCGCACCCGATGACCGTGGTCGGCCTGGCAGACACCGCCGACCAGGGCTTCTACCCCGAGTGGACGCCCGGCCTGGCCTGGACGCTCACCTCCACCCTCGCCAGGGTCGAGCCCGCGCTCGGCCGCAGCGAGTCGGTCACCGGCCTGCGGCTCGTGGACGGCGAGGACACCCTCCCGGCCGTGCACGGCGCGGTCACCCTGCTGGACGACCAGATCCAGCGCATGTCCACCTGGCGTGAGATCCGCGCGGCCATGGAGCTGGACAACCGGCTGCTCGGCCTGCTGCTGGCCCTGTTCGGCGCCACCGGGCTGGTCGCCGCCGCGCTGGCCGTCGCCAACGCGGTGGGCGGCCGGGTGCTCACCCAGACCCGGGACATCGCCACCCTCAAGTCGCTGGGCTACACCCGGGGCCAGATCTTCGGCCTGCTGACCGTGGAGCACGGCGCGCTCGGCCTGCTCGGCATCGCCTGCGGGCTGGTCTGCGGGCAGCTCGTCGCCTTCTTCGCGCTGGACGGGATGCCGCTCCTGCCGCCGTCGCCGCTGCCGCTGCTGCTGATCATCCTCGGCACCGCCGCGGTGGTCGTGGTCGCCGCGGCCCTGCCCGCCTGGCGCGGGGGCCGCACGCCGCCGCTGCCCGCGATGCCCGCCGCCCCGCCCCGCGGCCGCCTGTCGCGGATGGCCCGGCTGGCCCTCCTGGTACGGCTGCCGCCGGCGCTCGTCCTGGGCACCCGCGACGCCTTCACCCGGCGGACGCCCGCGCTGCTGAGCATCTTCGGCCTCGCCGTCCCGATGATGATGATCACCATCGGGCTGGGGTGCTGGGCGACCCTGGACGACTTCCTGCGCCACCCCGAGCGGGTCGGGCAGGCCGCGGCGCTGGTCGTCCACCCCGACAAGCTGCCCGCCGACGAGGCCGCCCGGCTGGCCGCGGCCGACCCGCAGGTGCGGGCCGTCTACCCCGGCGCCGAGGTCTCCGCGCTGGAGCCCGAGCAGACCAGGACCGTGCTGGCCAGGGCGCTGGGCACCTCGGCGGAGCCGTACCCCTTCCGGGTGGCGGAGGGGCGGATGTTCGCCGCCCGGGGCGAGGCGCTGGCCGGGCAGGGGCTGCTCGACCTGCTGGGCGTGAAGATCGGCGACCGGGTGCGGATGACGGTCGGCGGCACGCCGCTGATCGTGCACATCGTGGGCAGGGTGGTGGAGCCCGACCAGGACGGCGAGGTGCTCTCCCTGGGGATGGACACCCTCGCGGCCAAGGACGCGGTGCCGCCGCAGTTCTACAGCCTGGTGCTCGCGCCGGGAGCCGACCCCGCGGCGGTCCGGGCCCGGCTGCTGGACGCCTCCGGCGAGAAGCTGGAGGTGACCCGGGTGGTCAACCCGGCCGAGCGGCTCTCGGTCATCCGCGTGGTGATCGTCGCGCTGATCGCCGTGCTCTCGCTGCTGGGCCTGGCGAACCTGCTGACCGCCAGCGCCCTGGGCCTGCGCGACCACGCGCTGGACCTGGCGGTGCTCAAGGCCATGGGCCTCACCCCCCGGCAGGTGGCCGCCACGCTGGTCACCGGCACCGGCCTGCTCGTCGTGCTGGGCGTGGTGGCCGGCGCCGCCGCCGGGACCTCCGTGGTGGCGGGCCTGGTGGACCTTCAGGGCCACACCAGCGGCGTCGGCGCGGGCATCGGCCGGGCCCCCTCGCCGCTGACCCTGGCCGTCGCGGTGGCCGTCGCGGTCGGCGCGGCCCTGCTGGTCGCGCTCATCCCGGCGAGGAAGGCCGCCCGCGCCCAGGTCCCGGTCACGGCCCGATAGCCGCGGGCCGGCACCGCCGGCGCCGGCCCCCGGTCACGCTCCGGGCCCGGGACCCGGGCCCGCCGAACGCCGCGAACCGGTGCGGTACGGCGGGGCCGTACCGCACCGGTTCGCGGGCGGGACCGTCTACGGGCGGGTGAGGGAGAACCAGTAGAAGCCGTAGGACGGCAGGGTCAGCAGGTAGGGGAGGGTGCCGATCTGCGGGAACGGCACCGAGCCGCGGGCCTCGACCGGCGTCATGCCCTCGAAGCGGCGCAGGTCCAGCTCGACCGGCTGGGGGAACTTCGACAGGTTGTTGACGCACAGCATCAGGTCGTCGCCGTCCTCGCGGATGAAGGACAGCACGGCCGGATTGCCGGACCACAGCTCGTTGTAGACGCCCGTGCCGAAGACCGGGTGGTTGCGCCGGATCTCCAGCATCCTGCGGGTGAAGTGCAGCAGGGACGCGGGGTTGCGCTCCTGGGCCTCGACGTTGATCGCCTGGTAGCCGTAGATCGGGTCCATGACGGTGGGCAGGTACAGCCGGCCCGGGTCGGCCTGGGAGAACCCGGCGTTGCGGTCGGGGCTCCACTGCATCGGGGTGCGGACCGCGTCGCGGTCCTCCAGCCAGATGTTGTCGCCCATGCCGATCTCGTCGCCGTAGTACATGACCGGTGAGCCGGGCAGCGACAGCAGCAGCGCGGTGAACAGCTCGATCTGGTCGCGGTCGTTCTCCAGCAGCGGGGCGAGACGGCGCCGGATGCCGAGGTAGGCGCGCATGCGCGGGTCCTTGGCGTACTCGGCGTGCATGTAGTCGCGCTCTTCCTCGGTGACCGTCTCAAGCGTCAGCTCGTCGTGGTTGCGAAGGAAGATGCCCCACTGGGCCTTCTCCGGGAGCTTCGGCGTCCGGGACATGATCTCGGAGATCGGCTCGCGGCTGCCGCGCCGCACGGCCATGAAGATGCGGGGCATCAGCGGGAAGTGGAACGCCATGTGGCACTCGTCGCCGCCGGTGGAGGGGTCGCCGAAGTACTCGACCACGTCCTCGGGCCAGCCGTTGGCCTCGGCGAGCAGCACCCGGTCCGGGTAGAGGCGGTCCACCTCGGCGCGGACCTTCTTCAGGTAGGCGTGCGTCTCCGGCAGGCCGGAGCAGGGCGTGCCCTCACGCTCGAACAGGTACGGCACCGCGTCGAGGCGGAAGCCGTCGATGCCGAGGTCCAGCCAGAACCGCAGCACCTCCAGCATGGCCTCCTGGACCGCCGGGTTGTCGTAGTTGAGGTCCGGCTGGTGGGAGAAGAAGCGGTGCCAGTAGTACTGCTTGCGGACCGGGTCGTAGGTCCAGTTGGACTCCTCGGCGCCGATGAAGATGATCGGGACGTCGGGGTAGCCGGTCGGCTCGTCGGCCCAGACGTAGAAGTCGCCGTAGGGACCCTCGGGGTCGTGGCGGGACGCCTGGAACCACGGGTGCTTGTCGCTGGTGTGGTTCATCACCAGGTCGGTGATGATGCGCAGGCCCCGCTGGTGGGCCTCCTCGATGAGCTTCACGAAGTCCGCCAGGTCGCCGAACTCCGGCAGGATCTTCATGTAGTCGGAGATGTCGTATCCGCCGTCACGCAGGGGCGACTCGTACAGCGGCAGCAGCCACAGGCAGTCGACGCCGAGCCACTGGAGGTAGTCCAGTTTCTCGATGAGACCGCGGAGGTCTCCCGTGCCGTCGCCGTTGGAGTCCTTGAACCCACGGACCAGCACCTCGTAGAAGACCGCGCGCTTGTACCACTGCGGGTCGGAGGAGACGAAGTCCTCGGACACGGTCTCGGGGGAGGGGGATGCGTGCATCGTGTTCTCGCTCAGGGTGAGAAAGGGCAGGACGATGTCGCCGGTCTACCGGCTGGACATGTTGTGGTGACCGCGCTGGCCGGGAGTCGTCATCCCCATGAGCTCCGGGCCCCGGTCGGACCGAATTCGTGGTTCGGTGCCGTCCGTTTGTGGCGCTTTCTGCGCGAAGACTACCAGCCGGAGGGGTGCGGGGAACCCCCAGAAATCGGACGGTCTCCGCTCCGTTCCGCGGATTCCCCGCGAGTATCGCGCCATACGCGCGTAGCCGTCACGACACTTACCGTTCCTTTACCGTGAAGCCGTCGGCCACGATCACGCTGACCTGGGCGTACGGTCACCCGGCCGGTCCGCGCCGGGGACGGTGGGAAAGGGTTTTCCGGCGATGCCGTCCCGGGGGTTCCGGGGCGCGGCCGTTTCGAACGGGGGGAGCCGGACGGGTCCGGAACCCCCGGAGGGCGTCCCTCAGGCCCAGGGCGGGGTGAGGCCGGTCAGGCGCTCCTCGTTGTCGGTGAGCCAGGCCCCGAAGAGCACCAGGCCGCGCACCCAGAACCGGTCGTTCCACCCGTTGAACCGCGCCAGGGCGTCCGGCCCGGCGGCGACGACGTCCTGGAGCTGCTCCGACAGCAGCTCGGGCACCGTCGAGGCGACCCGGGCCAGCATGCGGTGACCGTACTCCCTGGCCGGCGCGGCGGCCGAGCGCAGCGGGACCCGCTGGAGCGGCTGCTTGACCACGTTGGTGGAGGGCAGCGCCGCGACGCGCGGATCGGCCGCGTGCAGCAGCTCCCGGTAGAAGCGCCCGCCGTCCTTCCTGGCCACCCCCACCGACAGCGCCGCGTCGAAGAAGGCCGGGTGCATGAACGGCGCGACGAACGACACCTCGGGCCCGACGAGGTCGACGGCGGAGCGGGCGATGCCCCGGGCCGTCCGGGTGTGCAGCACGGAGAGGGGCAGCTCGGCCCGGTGGCCGTTCAGCATCGAGGTCGACTGGTCGAAGGCCGTCCGCACCACGGAGCCGATCCACTCGTCGGCGGCCTCGGACAGGAACGGCACCGAGGGGGCGCCCAGCGACAGCGAGCCCAGCAGCGCGGCCTTGCGCTCGGCCTGCGAGGAGGCGGTGATCGCGGCCCCGCTGACCATGAAGTTCTTCAGCAGCGGCCCGCCGGCCAGGCCGTCCACCAGGGTCCGGCCCGCCCGGTGGACCTCGCGGGCGAAGGGGGCGTACCAGGCGTGGTGCGGGGTGAGGAAGGAGAGACGCCGGGCGACGTCCAGCGCGTCGGAGGGGTAGGCGGCGGGGTCCTGGGGGATCACGCGGTGCCGTACGCCCAGCTCGCGGGTGATGGCGCGGGCGAAGGCGATGTCGGTGTCGGTGCCGTCGTCGGGGCTGGTCGTCCACGACTCCACGTCGGCGCCCCGGGACACCGCGACCGAGCACAGCAGCCGCGAGTCGTAGCCGCCGCTGACCGGCACCAGCAGCGGCCGGTCCTCGAAGTCCTTGTAGACCTCGTGCAGGATCTCCAGGATCTCCCCGGCCGAGCGCCCCGCCTCGAACGGCTCCTCCCGCAGCCAGCGGGGCAGCATCCGCTCGGTGGCGATCCGGCCGGTTGCCCGGTCGAGCACCAGGGCCCCGGCCCCGGCCAGCCGCTTGACCCCGGTGTAGGGGGTGTCGTCGCGGAGCGGGAAGGTGACCTGGATGATCGCGGCCCAGGCCTCCCAGTCGACCTCGTGGGGCCCACGCGTGAGCGACAGCAGGGGCTCCAGCAGGGAGGAGAAGTAGACCACGCCGTCCAGCGCCAGGTAGTAGACGTCGACCAGGCCGAGCCCGCCGGCGTGCAGCACGATCCGCTCGCCGTCGCCGATCAGGCCGGGCGTCTCGTACTCCTCCGCGATCCCGATCCACGACCGGGTCCGGCCCGGTCCCGACGGCCCGCGCTCACCCCAGGCGAACGCCCACGTCCCCTCGCCGCGGTGGTACGGCGGCAGCGGCGAGGAGCTGAACAGCGCCGCTCCCGGCTCGCGCAGCGCGGGCCGTACCCGCGGCCCGGCCTGCCGGAGGGTCTCCAGCGCGGCCTCGTCGAGGTGGCCGATGCCGCCGCAGACGTACGGCCTCACATTGAACGTCGGCCACTGCACCGTGCTACTCCTCTTTGTCGCGATTGAGTAAAGGGTATCCTTTCGCCCGGCTAAGGAATCGGAGGACGGCGTGACGGGCGATCAACTCGAGAGCACACGGCTGGCGCTGCGGGACGCCGTGGCCCAGGCGGAGCGGGCCGCCGAGCTGGCCAGACTGCTCGACGCGGCGCAGGCGAAGATCGCCGACGCGGAGCGCGCATCGGCCGAGGCGAACGCGCTGCGCGAACGCCTGGAGCAGGCCGAGAAGGGCCTCGCCGCGGCGCAGGCGGCCGAGGAGAGGCTCCGCCGCGACCTGGCCGAGCAGCGCTATCAGGCCGAGGTGGCCAGGTGGAAGCTCTCGTCGGTGCAGGTGGCCCGCTGGTCCCGGCTCGGCGACGCGATCAAGACGGGCAAGAGCAACCCGGTCAGGCTGGCGCGCGGCCTGCGCGGGGCCGCCAAGCCCGCCAAACGCCCGGCCGCGCCCAAGCGGCAGCCCATCCCGGTCACCAGGAAGACCGACCGGCAGATCCCCGGCGCGTCGTTCCAGGCCACCACCTCCACCCGGATCGTCGGCGGCGCCTCGGTCAAGCTCAAGCCCTTCCGCGTGCCGACCGGCCCCAACACCCGCCCCCACCTGACCGCGGCCGTCGTCGCCGAACCGCACGCCGAGGCGCTGCTGCGCTACGAGTGGCGCCAGACCGCCGGGTTCACCCCCGGCGACTTCACCCGCGCCCTGTCGGCCGAGGTCCCCCACCTGCTGCTGGTGGAGTCGGTCACCGAGGGCCCCTGGGCCGACGAGGTGCGCGAGGCCGGCCCGGGGCTGCGCGCCCTGCTGGCGTGGTGCGCCGAGCGGGGCATCCGCACCGTCTTCTGGCACACCCACGGCGAGGTCGGCCGCTTCACCGCCGCCGCGGGCCTGTTCGAGCACGTCGTCTCGGCGCTGCCCGGCACCGTCAAGGAGTGGGGCGCCGCCCTGGCGGCGCGGGAGCCGGAGCCCGGCCGCCGCCCGCCCTCCCTGGGCCTGTTGCCCTTCGCCGTCCAGCCCCGGGTCCACAACCCGCTGCCGCTGGCCGGAGACCGCTTCGACCGGGTGCTGACCCTCGCCGAACTGCTCCCCGCCCACCTGTCGTATCCCGACGTCCTCACCTCCTACCGCTGGCCCAGGGCCGTGTACTGCCCGCCGGGCACCGAGCCCTGGCGGATGGCCGAGCTGGCCGCCTGCGGCACCCCGATCACCCCGGTGAACCCGGCCGGAGCCGTGGCCGAGGCGCCGCCGCAGGCCGGGCCGCCCGCCCCGCCGGACGCCCTCGCCCTCTCCGCCGACGACCGCCGGGCCCACGCGGCGCTCCGCCAGGTCTACGCCGGCGGCACGATGAGCCACAAGGTCGACGACCTGCTCGACGCGATCGGCCTGCCCAGCGCCCGCGCCACCCTGAACATCTCGGTCATCCTGATCGACCGGGGCGACCTCGACCACGCCCTCGCCCAGGTCGCGCCGCAGAAGGGCGTCGTCCAGCTCGTCGTGCTGTCGGACGCCGCCGACGCGGCCGAGCGGGCCCGCGCCGCGATGCCCGACCGGGTGGACGTCACGGCCCGCCGCGCCGAGTCCGGGACGACCCTCGGCGGCATGCTGAACCGCGCCCTGGACCTGTGCGAGGGCGACCTGGTCGCCGTCATGGACGGCCGCGACCTCTACGGCGAGCACTACCTGACCGACCTCGCCCGCCCCTTCCTGTTCACCACCGCCGACATCGTCGGCAAGGCGGCCTACTTCGCCCACATGCGCGACGTCGCCGCGACGGTGCTGCGCCAGCCGGCGGCCGAGTACTCCTATCTGCCGGAGGTCTCCGGGGCGACGCTGCTGGCCCGCCGCGCCGTTCTGCGCGGCATCGGCTTCGCCGACGTCTCCGAGGGCTGGGACGAGGTGCTGATGCGTCAGTGCCGGGCCGACGGGATCAAGGTCTTCTCCGCCGACCGCTACGGCTACGTGTGCGTGCGCGACCGTGACCGCTGGCTCCTCGGCGCGGCACGGCTCGTCGACTACGGCCCGCCCGAGCCGCACGCGCTCGTCTAGACTGCGCGGCGTGGCACCGCTCACCGGCGCGTTCACCGCCGTGACGCCGCTCACGGGCGCGCTCACCGGCATGACGCCTCTCACCGCCATGGCACCGCTCACCGGCTCGTTCGCCGGTGTGACGCCGCCCGCGGGCGCGACCCCCGGCGGCCGGCCGTGACGCCCGGCGGGCTCGCGGAGGTCCTGGGCCTGCCGCCGATCCCGCGCGGCACCTGGGCCGAGGCGGCGACGTACGTCTCCCCGGCCGCGCTGCGGCGCGGCGAGGACCCGGAGGCGATGGCGGCGCGGCTGCGCGCGCTGCCCGGGATCGCGGCCGTGCGGGTACGACCGGGCGGGTTCCTGGAGATCGAGGTCGCCGTGCCGGGGGAGCTGGTCGCCGAGATCGGCCCGGCCCCGGTGGCCTCCACGGTCCCGGCCGCCGCCGGTCCTCCTCCCTGGCCGGACCTCCCGCGGACCTGGGCCAACCCGGGCTTCGCCGTACGGTACGCCCACGTGCGGGCGGTGGCCGTGCAGCGATGGGCCGCGGAGCTGGGCGTGGCCGGGGACTTCCGGCCCGAGCTGCTCACCGGCCGCCCGGACCGCGCCGTGCTCAGGTCGCTCGCCGAGCTGCCCGGCAGGCGGGTGAGCCGGGACCCCGGCTGGGCCGCCTACACCGAGCAGCTCGCCCTGGCCTACCACGACGCGTTCGAGCGCGCCCCCGCCCTGCCCTCGGGCGACGAGCCGCCCTCGCCGCTGCACGCCGCCCGGGTACGGCTGGCCCGCGCCGTACGGGACGTGCTGGCCGAAGGGCTGGCCGCACTCGGCGAGACAGCGCCGAGCCGCCTGTGATAAACCCTCACGGACAGTCCGTGGGGAACCTTTACGGAGCGAACGGACGGGAGGGGTCGATGAGCGGTCCGCGGGACTGGGCGCCCGGGGAGCCTCGCAGGCCAGGGGTGATCCGGCGCGTCCTGCCGATCGCGCTGGCCTTCGCGGTCATCGCGGGCGGGACGGTCTACCTCCGCGGCGACCTCCGGAGCCTCATCGGGACCGCGCCCGGCTCGCCCCGGTCGGCCGCCGCCACCCACCGCCTCTACGCCGCGACCCGGCCGGTCGGCGGACGCTGCGCCGGGCTGCCCCGCGACCTCGACGCCCGGGCGGGCGTGACCCTGCGCGCCCTGGCCCGCTGCCTGGACCGGATGTGGGCGGCGTCGCTCGCCGAGGCCGGCGTCGAGTACACGCCCCCCTCCGAGCTGCGGCTGGTCCGCGTCCCCGCGGACGCCGCGTGCGGCAAGGAGGACCACGACTGGGCCGGGATCTACTGCCCGAGGGACCGCGTGGTCAACGTGCTGGTCCAGGGCGGCGACGGCCGGACGGCCCCGATGATGTTCACCCTCGCCCACGAGTACGCCCACCACGTCCAGGAGGTCAGCGGGATCGCCGACCGGCGGGGCTCGGAGACCTTCGACGAGGCGTGGTCACGGCGGCTCGAACTGCAGGCCGACTGCCTGGCCGCGGCGGCGCTGCGGGTCGTCGGCCCGCGCCTGCTGCGCGACCAGCGCCGGCTGGCCGCCGCCGACGCCGGCGACGCGGACGGCCCGGCGGCGAGCTACCGCCAGTCGCACGGCTCGGGCGCCAGCAGCGCCGCGTGGATCGCCCGGGGGCAGCGCACCGGCACGGTGGGGGCGTGCAACACCTGGGGCGTCCCGGCGAAACAGGTGTCCTGACGGCCTCCCGGCGACGGGGGCGGCGGCGCGGCCCTTCGGGCACGGTCTCCCGGGTACGGTCCCTCCGCGCGGCGGGGCCGGGGCACGGATGTCCTGACGGCGAAAGCGGGGAGAAACGTAAAAATATCGCGTCTCGGGTGTGAAACACGTGAAAACTTCATGCCATTGGGGAGGACGGCGTCTCGACAGGTGGTCATCCGTCTCATCGGCGCCGCCGGGTCCGATAGCCTCGATCGGGTGAGTCGATTCGCCCATCCCGCCGGTGACCGGCACGCCGAGGTGCTGCCCGAGGAGCGCCCTCCGCACGCGCCCGCCGACCTCAACGGACTCGATCCCCAGATCTGGCCGCGAACGGCCGGCCGTGACGGCGGCGCCGTCACGATCGGCGGCGCCGACGTCAGGGACCTGGTCGCCGAGCACGGCACCCCTCTCTACGTGGTGGACGAGGAGGACTTCCGCTCCCGGTGCCGCGACTACCGCGAGGCGTTCGCCGGCGGCGACGTCCACTACGCCGGCAAGGCGTTCCTGTGCCGCGAGACGGCCCGCTGGATCATGCAGGAGGGGCTGGGCCTCGACGTGTGCAGCGCCGGCGAGCTGGCCGTCGCGCTGAGCGTCGGCTTCCCGCCCGAGCGGATCACGATGCACGGCAACAACAAGTCGCTCGCCGAGCTGGAGCGGGCCGTCGAGGCCGGCGTCGGGCACATCGTGGCCGACTCCTTCGAGGAGATCGCCCGCCTGGGCTTCCTCGCCGAGCGGCACGGCACGCGCCCCCGGGTGATGATCCGCGTCACCGTGGGCGTCGAGGCGCACACCCACGAGTTCATCGCCACCGCCCACGACGACCAGAAGTTCGGCTTCTCCCTCAGCAGCGGCGCCGCGGCCGAGGCGGCCCGCCGCGTCCTGGCCCTGCCCCAGCTGGAGCTCGTCGGCCTGCACTCCCACATCGGCTCGCAGATCACCGACACGGCCGGGTTCGAGGTCGCCGCGCGGCGGCTGGCCACGCTCCTGGTGCAGATCAAGGAGGAGCACGGCGTCGTCCTGCCCGAGCTCGACCTCGGCGGCGGCTACGGCATCCCCTACGTCGAGGGCGACACCGCGCCCGACGTCAAGGTGATCGCCGACGGCCTGCGGGAGATCGTCGCCAGGGTGGCCGAGTCCGCCGGTCTGCCGGTGCCCCGGCTGACCGTCGAGCCGGGCCGCGGCATCGCCGGCCGCGCGGGCGTCACGCTCTACGAGGTCGGCACGATCAAGGACGTCGAGGGACTGCGCACCTACGTCAGCGTCGACGGCGGCATGAGCGACAACATCCGCACGGCCCTGTACGGTGCCGAGTACACCGCGCGCCTGGCCTCCAGGGAGAGCGACGCGGAGCCGATGCTCTCGCGCCTGGTGGGCAAGCACTGCGAGAGCGGCGACATGGTGATCCGCGACCTGTGGCTGCCGGCCGACCTCGCCACCGGCGACCTGGTCGCGGTGGCCGGCACCGGCGCCTACTGCCGGTCGCTGGCCAACAACTACAACTACCTCCCCAAGCCCGCCGTGGTGGCGGTCAGGGGCGGGGAGTCCCGGGTGATCGTCCGCCGGGAGACCGAGGAAGACCTGCTGAGGGGCCAGCTGTGAGGGCGGCCGTGAGCGAGATGGGTGGTGCGGGCGCATGGCTCTGAAAGTCGCCCTCCTCGGGTGCGGCGTCGTCGGCTCGCAGGTGATCCGGTTGATGCACGAGCAGGCGGACGACCTCGCCGCGCGCATCGGGGCCCCGCTCGAACTCGCCGGGGTGGCCGTGCGGCGGCTCGGCCGCAGGCGGGACATCGAGGTCGATCCCGCCCTGCTGACCACCGACGCCGAGGCGCTGGCCGCCCGGGACGACGTCGACATCGTCGTCGAGGTGATCGGCGGCATCGAGCCGGCCAGGTCCCTCATCCTGTCGGCCCTGAAAGGCGGCAGGTCGGTCGTCACGGCCAACAAGGCGCTGCTCGCCGAGGACGGCGCGACCGTCCACGCCGCGGCGCGGGCCAACGGCGCCGACCTCTACTTCGAGGCGGCCGTCGCCGGGGCCATCCCGCTGATCCGCCCGCTGCGCGAGTCGCTGGCGGGCGACCGCGTCCACCGGGTGATGGGCATCGTCAACGGCACCACCAACTACATCCTCGACAAGATGGACTCCACCGGGGCGTCGTTCTCCGACGCGCTGGAGGAGGCCCAGGCCCTGGGGTACGCCGAGGCCGACCCCACCGCCGACGTGGAGGGCTTCGACGCCGCCGCCAAGGCCGCGATCCTCGCGAAGATCGCCTTCCACAGCCGCGTGACGGCCGCGGACGTCCACCGCGAGGGCATCACCGAGATCACCGCGGCCGACGTGGCCGGCGCCAGAGCCATGGGATACGTCATCAAGCTGCTGGCGATCTGCGCCCGCTCCGACGACGGCCGCTCCTTCGGCGTGCGGGTCCACCCCGCCATGATCCCCAGGTCGCACCCGCTGGCCGGGGTCCGCGAGGCGTACAACGCGGTCTTCGTGGAGGCGGAGTCCGCCGGCCGGCTCATGTTCTACGGCGCGGGCGCCGGCGGCGCCCCGACGGCGAGCGCCGTGCTGGGCGACATCGTGGCCGTGGCGCGCAACCGCCTGGCCGGCACCCGCGGCCCCGAGGAGTCCACCTACGCCGACCTGGCGGTGCACCCCATGGGCGAGACGGTCACGAGATACCACGTCTCCCTGGACGTCGCCGACAAGCCGGGCGTACTCGCCCGGGTCGCCGACATGTTCGCCAAACAGGACGTCTCCATCCAGACCGTTCGCCAGGAGGGGCACGGCGACGACGCCCAGCTCGTCCTCGTCACCCACCGCGCCGACGACGCCGCCCTCTCGGCCACCATCCAGGGGCTGCGCGAGATGGACATCGTCCGCGACGTGGTGAGCGTCATGCGCGTCGAGGGCGAGGACATCGCCTGACCCGGAGCCGTCCCGGCGATTCCGCCGGGACGGTTCGGTGACCCCGCGTGTGCCGGTGATCACCGGCTTGTACCGTGGTGTGTATGACTCCCTCCGCCGCCCGCAGGGCCGTGCCCGCCGACAGGACCGCCCGCCGGACACGGCCGCCCGCGACGGCCGTCCTGGCGGTGCTTCTCACGGCGTTCCTGACGGCCCTTCCGGTGGCGTTCCCGGGTGCGGCCCGGGCGGACGGACGGGAGGGCCCCGGGGCCGCCGGGCACCGTACGGCCGGAGGGGCCGGCGCGGAGGCCGCCGGCGCCCGTGCGGCGGGGGCATCCGGAACCCGGGCGGCGGGGGCGGCCGGAGGCCGGGCGCCGAAACGGGCCAAGGCGATCGTCTCGCTCACCTTCGACGACGGCGACGCCACCCACCCGGCCGTCGCCCGCATGCTGGAGCGGCACGGCATGCGCGGCACCTTCTACGTCAACACCGGCACCGTCGGGCACGAGCGGAAGCTGACCCGCCGCGGGCTCGCCGCGATCGCCCGTGCGGGCCACGAGATCGGCGGCCACACGCTGACGCATCTCCGCCTGCCCGAGCTGACCGTCGCCGAGCAGCGCGCCCAGATCTGCGACGACCGCCGGAAGCTGGTCTCCTGGGGATACCGGCCCGTCACGCTCGCCTACCCCTTCGGCTCGGTGGACGCCCGCGCCGAGGCCGCGGCCCGCCGGTGCGGCTACGACGCGGCCCGCGACGTCGGCGGGCTCCGCGAGTTCCCGTGCCCGGCCTGTCCGGCGGCGGAGAGCCTGCCCCCCAGGGACCGGCACGCGATCCGCACGGCGGGCTCGGCGGGCCCGGACACGCCGCTTCGGCGCCTGAAGCAGCAGGTCTTCGACGCCGAGAAGATCGGCGGGGTCCTGCCGCTGGTCTTCCACCGGGTCTGCGAGGACTGCGGCGACTACTCGGTGTCGCCGAAGCTGCTGGAGGACTTCCTCGGCTGGCTGGCGACCCGGAAGTCCCACGGCACGGTCGTCCGGCCCCTGGGGGAGGCGGTCGGCGCCCGCTACCGTCCGCTGCCGCCCTCCGCCGCACGATGAGCGGCCCGCCTGACCTCTCGGCGCGCCTCGGGCAGGGAGGACGCGGACGTCTCCATGCCGAAGACCAGGCCGGATGGGACATTTCGTGAAAAATGGCCTTTCGTCATCGCTATCCTTCGCTGGTGCCCGTTCAGCCTTCCCCCTCCCAGGCCGTCCCCGAGCCCTCCGCCCCGAACCCCGCCGAGACGGGCCCCGCCGAGGCGGACTCCGCCGAGACAGGGCCGGGTGAGACAGGGCCGGGTGAGACGGGTCCCGAGGAGACCGGTTCCGCTGAGAGCGGTCCCGCGACCCCCGAGGGCTTCAAACGCGCCGCCGACGGCCCCGTGGCCGAGCTGGTGTGGGACGGCCGGCACTGGACCGCCGACGGCGAGCCGCTCGGCGAGCGCCCGAGCGCCGCGGAGGTCGCCCGCCTGCGGCCGCTGCGGGGCCTGGCCGTACGGTGGCCCGCCGAACCCGCCCCGGCCGGCGCGGTCGCCGGGCTGGCCGCGGCCGGGGTGCCGCTGCACGCCGCCGTCTCGCCGGGCTGGGTCGAGCCCGGCCTGGCCCGGCTGCTCGCGGCCTGGACGCCCGAGGACGACCCCGGCGGGCCCCGCTCGGTGACCGCGCTGCGCCGCGAGGAGCACAGCGTGCGGCTGCGCCGCCACGTACTGCGCGGCCCGGCCTCCGGGACGGCGGGGGCCACCGTGAACGGGGCCGGGGCCGGGGCCGTGAACGGGGCCGGGACGGCGGCGGTCACGACACCGAAGGTCAGCGTCGTGATGTCCAGCATGCGGCCGCACCACCTCGGCCAGGCGCTCGCCCAGATCGCCCGCCAGCGGGAGATCGAGGTCGAGGTCCTGCTCGCCCTGCACGGCGTACCGGCCGGGCACGAGGCGGTACGGCGGGCCCTGGCCGCCTGCGAGGTGCCGGTGACGGTCGTCGAGGCCGCCGCCGACGTCCCCTTCGGGACGGCTCTCAACACGGCCGCCCTGCTGGCCGGCGGCGACCACATCGCAAAATGGGACGACGACGACTGGTACGGGCCCGAGCACCTGGCCGACCTGCTCATGGCGCGGTCCTACTCCGGCGCCGACATCGTGGGCACCGCCGCCGAGTTCTTCTATCTGGAGCCGCTGGACGCCACCGTCCGCCGCACCGACTACACCGGCGAGATCTGGTCCGACCACGTGGCGGGCGGCACGATCCTGCTCGACCGGGACCGGTTCATCGAGACCGGCGGTTTCCCCGCCCTGCCGAGCGGGGTGGACGCGGCCTTCCTCAAGGCCGCCCACGCCGCCGGGGCGCGCGTGTACCGCACCCACGGCCTCGGCTACGTGCTCCGGCGCTCGGTACGGGCCCAGCACACCTGGCGGCTCCCGCTCGCCCACTTCCTGCGCGTCGCGTCCGGTCAGTGGCGCGGCTTCCGCCCGAGCCTGCTCCTGGAAGCGTCATGACAGCACGGATCCCCGGCAACGACCACCGCGTCCTCACCCCTCCGGAGCTCGGAGGCTGGTCGCCCTCGCTGCGGGTCAGCGTGGTCGTGCCCGCCTACGGCGGTCAGGAGAAGCTCGACCTGGTGCTCGCCGGGCTGGCCGGGCAGAGCTACCCGGCCGGGCTGACCGAGGTCATCGTGGTGGACAACGGCAGCGACCCGCCACTGCGCCTGCCCGCGCTCCGGCCGCCGGGCACGAAGCTGATCACCTGCCCGGTCCCCGGCCGCCCGCACGCCCGCAACGCCGGGCTCGCGGCCGCCACCGGCGACGTGATCCACTGGCTCGACTCGGACGTGGTCCTCGACCGCCGGTCGATCGAGGCGCACATGCGCTGGCACCACGCGGCGCCGTACCTCGTGGTGACCGGCCAGCTGCGTTTCACCCCCGCCGAGCCGCCCACGCCGGAGGCGGTGGCCGCCGCCGGTGACCTGGCGGAGCTGTTCGAGCCCGCCGAGCCGCACGCCTGGCTGGTGGACCTGATCGAGCGCACCGGCGGTCTCACCGACAACCCGCACCGCGCGTTCAGCCTGCACGTGGGCGGCGCCACCTCGGTGAACGCCTCGCTGCTCGCGGCGGCCGGGCCGATGGACACCGGCCTCATCCTCGGCCAGGACACCGAGATGGGCTACCGGCTCGCCCAGGCGGGCGCGGTCTTCGTGCCCGAGCCGCTGGCCAGGGCCTTCCATCTCGGCCCCACCATGCGGATGCGCGGCAAGGCGCCGATCGACCGGGTGAGCCACGCGTTCGTGGCCGACCGGATCCCGTCCTACCGCTGGCTGCGCTCCCACCCGGCGCGGCAGTGGAAGGTGCCCTACCTGGAGGTGGTCGTCGAGGCCGGTGGGCGGGCGGGCTACGACGAGGTCCGCGCCACGGTCGACGCCGTCCTCGCAGGCACCCTCCCCGACGTCGAGGTCACCGTCGTCGGTCCCTGGGACCGCGTCGCCGCCGAGGGCCGCGCGCCGCTGCGGAACCCGGACCTGGAGAAGGCACTCGTCCGCGGCCACTACGCCCACGAGGGACGGGTGCGCTTCGCCCTCGCCGCTCCCGGGGCGGCCCGCGTGACCGTGCCGTACCGGGAGGAGGCCGCGCCGCGTCGCGGGGAGGCCGTGCCGTACCCGGGGGAGGGGGAGCCGGGATCGGTGACGGCGGTGCCGTACCGGCTGCGGCTGCCCGCGGGCTGGACACCGGACGAGGACACCCTGGCACGCCTGCTCGACCTGGCCGTCGAGGGCGAGTACGGCCTGGTCTCCGTGCTCCTGGCCGAGGAGGCCGGGACCGCCGGGGAGACAGCCGGGGAGACAGGGGAGACCGGAGACGCCGGGGAGACAGAGGAGACCGGAGACGCCGGGAACACAGACGGGGCCCGGACCGCCGGGACCGCCGGGACCGCAGCCGGTGCCGGGAACACGGGGGGTGCCGGGGGCGCGGGGCTGGTGACGGCCCGGCTGGAGCGCACCGCCGCGTTCGCCCGCGCCGCGATCGTCGCGGACGACGGCGAGGACCTCGACGACGCCGTGGACGACGTCTACGGGGTCATCTGGGTGGACGGCGAGACCTACGGGTTCGCCGCCGGGCCGCGGCGGATCACCGGACGCCGGAGCGCCTACCGGGCCCGTACCGAGGCGCGCGCGGAGGCCGACCGCCTCGCCAAGGAGACCGAACGGCTCCGCGGCGAGGTCGCCCGGTGGCGGGAGGAGTCGGGCCGCTGGCGCAAGAACGCCGTCGAGCTGCGGCGCGAGGTCGGCGGGCTGCGCAAGGAGCTGGCGGCGGCCCGGAAGGAACTGGCCGCCGCCAGGAAGGTGATGCAGCTCGGCCTGCTGTCGTCGGTCAGGCGGGCGCTCACACGCCGCCGGTGACGATCCCGACCCCGCCGAGGAAGTAGTCGCCGATCCCCCGGTAGGGCACCTCGGTGCCCGGTTCGGGACGCCACTCGGGAAGGTTGACGATGCCCGGCTCCACCACGTCGAAGCCGTCGAACATGCGGACGATCTCCTCGCCGGTCCGGGCGACGAAGGGCGCGGACGCCCGGTCGTAGGCCTGGGTGACGGCGCCGGCGGCCTGCGGCCGGGCGTCGATCGCCACGTGCGACATGATCAGGTGGCTGCCGGGCGCCATGGCCTCGCGCAGCGTGGCGATGATGCCCAGCGGGTCCTCCGCGTCCGGGACGAAGTGCAGGACCGACAGCAGCAGGACCGCGACCGGCCGGTCGAAGTCGATCGCGGCCAGCACGTCCGGGTCGGAGAGGATCTCGCGGGGGCGGCGCAGGTCGCCCTCGGCGATCGTCACCCGGTCGTCCTTGCCGAGGATCGCCCTGCCGTGGACCAGGACGGTCGGGTCGTTGTCCACGTAGACGACCCGGGCGTCCCGGGCGACCTGGTGCACGTTGTCCTGGGTCGGCAGGCCCGCCCCGAGGTCGAGGAACTGGTCGATGCCGGAGGCGGCGGAGAAGGCGACGGCGCGGCCCAGGAACGCGCGGTTGAACCGGGTGCTGTGCCGGATCTCCGGGACCGCGGCCAGGGCCCGTTCCGCGGCCTCCCGGTCGGCGGGGAAGTTGTCCTTGCCGCCCAGGTAGTAGTCGTACATGCGGGCGACGTTGGGAACGTCCACGCGGATGCCCTTGGGTATCTGGTCGGTCACGAGCCGCTCCCCCCGGGAGGTTCTTCCGAAATGCCGTGATCATATCGGTGGGAAGGCCCTGGAGAAGCGCCCCGGTAACTGACAAGATCGCCGCATGGCCGTCTCCTCCCCGCGCCGGGTCCTTGGCCTCCAGCTCGCCGACGGCATCGGCCGCGGCAACATGTGGGCCTTCCTGTTCCTGGCGTTCACCTCGACCATGGTGATCTCCTTCCTTCCCGCGGCGCAGCCGTACGTGCTGAAGGGCGTCCTCGGCGTCTCCGGGGACGACACGGGGAAGATCGTCGGATTGCTCGGCTCCGCCGCCGAGATCGCGATGATCGCCAGCCTGGCCTGGTACGGGGCGCTGGCCGACCGGTTCGGCCGCCGGCCGATCGTGGTCATCGGGTTCACGCTGTGCGCGCTGGGCGCCGGGCTGTTCCCGTTCGCCGGGAACACCGGGGCGCTGGTGGCGCTGCGGGTGGTCTTCGCCCTGGGCGTGGCCGCGCTGAACGGCATGCTCTCCACGCTGGCCGTCGACTACGTCCGCGACCGCTCCCGGGGGAAGTCCTACGGCCTGGTCGGCCTGTTCAGCGGGCTCGGCGCGATGGTCGCGGTGCTCGCGCTGGTCCGCCTGCCCCAGGCACTGGAGGAGGGCGGCGCGGAGCCGGTCACCGCCGCCCGCCTGTCGTTCCTGCTCGTCGCCGTCGCGGTCCTCGGCGTCGCCGTGCTGATGTGGTTCACCCTGTCCGCCGCGCGGGTCAGCGAGAGCGCCGCGCGCGTCCCGCTCACCCGCCTGGTCCGCGAGGGCGTGACGCTGGCCCGCGACCCCGGGGTGGCGCTGTCCTACGCGGCGGGGTTCGTCGCCCGCGCCGACCTCGCGGTGGTCGCCGGCTTCCTGTCGCTGTGGATCACCGACCACGCCACGAGGGAGCACGGCATGTCGGCCGCCGAGGCGCTGGCCCGCGCCGGGGCGGTGGTCGGCGTCGCGCAGACCGTCGCCATGCTCGGGGCGCCGCTGTTCGGCTGGCTGGGCGACCGGATGCGCCGCCAGGACGTGCTCATCCTCGCCCAGGCGGTCGCGGCCGTCTCCTACCTGTCCACGTTGCTGGTCGACGACCCGCTGGGGGCCGGGATGATGCCGGTGGCGGTGCTCGTCGGGCTGGGGGAGATCGCCGCCATCACCACCGCGGGCCCGCTCCTGGCCGAGCGGGTCCCGGCCGCCGTGCGCGGATCGGCCTACGGCGTGCAGACGCTCTGCGGGGCCGTGGGCATCCTGGTGGTCTCCTCGCTCGGCGGCGCGCTGTACGACTCCTGGCGGCCCGCCGCGCCGTTCGTGATCTCGGGGGTGTGCGGCCTGCTCGTCGTCGCCTTCGGCCTGGTCGTACGGCGGCGCCTCGGGGCGCCGTCCGCCGGGTTTGAGGACGTGCCCGCCGCCGCCCGCTGATCCGGCCCGCCGTCGCCCGTCGGTCCGCCAGCCATCAGCCGGCTGTCAGCCGTAGGTCGTCGGCGGACCGGTCGCCGGAGGGACGTGTCGGCGGGCGGGTGCGCCGGGCGGGTCAGTCGGGGCGCAGGGTCGAGCGCAGCACGGAGCGCCAGTTCCGCCGGGCCGCCGCGGACGCCGCCCGTCCGGGGACACGAGCGGACGGCCGGGCGCCGGAGGACGCCGACTTCGGCGCCTCCGCCGCCTTCTCGGGCCGGGCGGCCTGGGCCGTCTTCTCCGCCCGCGCTGTTTTCTCCGCTTCGTCCGTCTGCGTCGTCCGCACCGTCTGTGCCGCCTTCTGCGTCCTCCGAGCCTTCGAGGGCCAGAAGTCCGCCCGGACGCCGTGCCGTACGCCGTGGGTCGCCTCGATCGAGGCGGTGACGTCGGCGGCGCCCAGCAGCAGCGCCCGGCCCAGGGCCTCGGTCCGCACCAGCGTCGCCGGGCCGTCCTCGCCGAGGTCCGCCACGAGCATGCCGGACCGGTCGTCCTGCATCGCGGCGATCATCCGCTCCAGCGAGTCGCGGGCGGGCGGCGCCGAGAGCGGGCCCGTGTAGCGGAACGGGATCGGCGCGGGCGTCGCGGAGACCTCGTCGGCCAGCCGTATCCGCCGGTCGTGGGCGAAGTGCTCGCGCAGCAGTCGCAGTTCGAAGAGGGGGTCGTCCGGCCCCGGCCGATCCTCCGACAGCTTCGACCAGGGGGCGACCAGGGTGACCGCCACGTCGGGCAGCGACCCGGACAGCGCCGCGCCCACCGCCGCCCGGACCCGCCCGGGGTCCGGGTCCGCTCCGAGGCGGTACACGATCTCCACGTACGGCACCAGCCACTGGCGGCCCGGGTCCTTGCGCAGGTCGCGGCGGAGCGGCACGCGCTGGGCGAGGTAGGGCGCGACCGTGCGGACCGCCCGTTCGCGGTCGAGGCGCTGCGCGGGGATGCCCAGGTGCACCGCCTGCGCCTCCATGTCGGGCACGAACACCACGCCGTGTGCGGCGAGCCGGTAGGCGAACTCGGTGTCCTCGCCGCGCAGGACCGCCGGATCGAACCCGCCGACGGCGTGGAAGACCTCCCGCCGCAGCGACACCGTGGGACCGGTGCACACGTGGTAGGGGTTGCGGCTGGTCCGCAGGCCGTTCGTGCGGGCGATCGTCTGCTCGGTGGAGCTGGCCTGCGCCGCCGACAGGTCGAAGACCTCCCCGAGCGAGCCGGCCCGCACGGCGTCGTGCACCTCGCCGGGGGACAGGACGGGCTCCTCCACGAACCGCTTCGCGCCGATGGCGACGACGTATCCGGCCAGGTGGTGCCAGCGCGCCAGCGCCTCGATGTGCTCGCGGCAGACGACCATGTCGGAGTCGAGGCGCTGGACGATCTCGCCCCCGGCGCGGGCGGCACCGGTGTTGACCGCGTGCGCGATGCCCCAGCCGCCGGGGGCGGCCCGCTCGATCCTGGCGCCCGGCGGCGCGAGCTCCGGCAACCGCAGCGGGGGGTCGCTGCCGTCGTCCACCACGATCACCTCCATGAGGTGGGCGGGGTAGCTCTGCGCGGCCAGGGCGGCCAGGGCGAGGTCCAGGCGGTGCTGGCCGCCGCGGGCCGGGATGACCACGCTGACCGGCAGGGACGGCTCCCACGAGCCGAGCGCGGGCGGGGCCAGGGGAGAGTGGTCGTTGTGCCGGATCGGTGGCGGCCCGGCCGCTGCTCCATCCGTCATCCGAGAATGCCCCTTGTCTGCGTCGCCGCTTGTCAAGTTCGCGCCGACCCTACCCGGGCAGCCTGAGGGTTTCCTGTACGAGCCTTCGGAATCGGACGGATTCGTCCCACCTGGTGGACGGTGAATCCCGCCGCGCGGGCGGTTGCCCGTAGACTCGTGCCAACACCGCAGGTAGCGCGCGTGGTGTCGCCACGCGCGAGAGGAGCAATCATGACCAGGGCGTGGCGTGGCCTGATCGAGGAGTACCGTGACCGGCTTCCGGTGACCGCTGCGACGCCCGTCGTCACGCTTCTGGAGGGCGGCACGCCGCTCGTCCCCGCCCCCCGGCTGTCGGCACTGACCGGCTGCGACGTCCACCTGAAGGTCGAGGGCGCGAACCCGACCGGCAGTTTCAAGGACCGCGGCATGACCATGGCCATCAGCAAGGCCGTCGAGGCCGGAGCCAAGGCCGTCATCTGCGCCTCCACCGGCAACACCAGCGCCTCCGCCGCGGCCTACGCCGTACGTGCGGGCCTGACCTGCGCCGTGCTGGTGCCGCGCGGGAAGATCGCGATGGGCAAGCTGGCCCAGGCGCTGGTCCACGGGGCCAGGCTGCTCCAGGTCGAGGGCTCCTTCGACGACTGCCTGGAGATGACCAGGAAGCTCTCGGAGAGCTACCCGATCGCGCTGGTCAACTCGGTGAACCCGTTCCGGCTCCAGGGGCAGAAGACCGCCGCCTTCGAGATCGTGGACGCCCTGGGCGACGCGCCCGACATCCACTGCATCCCGGTGGGCAACGCCGGCAACATCTCCGCCTACTGGATGGGCTACACCGAGTACGCCGCCGACGGCGTCGCGACCCGTACGCCGCGCATGTTCGGCTTCCAGGCCAGCGGGGCCGCGCCGATCGTCAACGGCGCGCCGGTCTCCCACCCGCACACCATCGCCACCGCGATCCGCATCGGCAACCCCGCCTCCTGGCACCTCGCCGAGGCGGCCCGCGACGAGTCCGGCGGCCTCATCGACGCCGTCACCGACCGGCGGATCGCCGCCGCCTACAAGCTCCTGGCCCAGGAGGAGGGCGTGTTCGTCGAGCTGGCCTCGGCCGCCAGCGTGGCGGGCCTCCTCCAGGCCCACGAGCGGGGACTCGTCGCCCCGGGGCAGCGCGTCGTCTGCACGGTGACCGGAAACGGCCTGAAGGACCCCGACTGGGCCATCTCCGGCGCGCCCGCCCCCGTCACGATCCCGATCGACGCCCACGCCGCAGCCACAGCCCTGGAACTCGCCTGACACGTGACGCCGGCGTGGGTCGTCCGTGAGCGGGTCCGGGCCGCCACACGAGGAGACCAATGATCACTGTTCCCCGCGGGAAGGCCGTCGTCAGGGTTCCCGCGACGAGCGCCAACCTGGGCCCCGGATTCGACTCGCTCGGGCTGGCGCTCGCCCTGCACGACGAGGTCGAGGTCGAGATCGGGGCGACGGGCGGGCTGAGCGTCGAGGTCACCGGCGAGGGCGCCGGGCAGGTCGGCGCGGGTGAGGACCACCTGGTCGTCAGGTCGATGCGCGCGGCCTTCGACCTCTTCGGCGCCAAGCAGCCGGACGCGGTCCGGATGGTCTGCCGTAACCGCATCCCGCACGGGCGCGGCCTCGGTTCCTCCTCCGCGGCGATCTGCGCCGGCATCGTGGCGGCGCGTGCCCTGGCCTTCCCCGCCTCCCCGGACGGCGGCGGGGACGCGCCGTCGGAGGACGCCCTGCTGATCCTGGCCACCGAGATCGAGGGGCACCCCGACAACGTGGCGCCCTGCCTGGCCGGAGGGCTGACCGTCGCGTGGACGGAACAGTCCGGAGTTCCGCGTATGGTGAAACTGACCGTCCACCCCGAGGTCCGGCCCGTGGTCCTCGTTCCGGGGCACCGGCTGTCCACCGAGGTCGCCCGGGGTCTGCTTCCCGCGCAGGTGCCGCACGCCGACGCCGCCGCGAACGCCGCCCGGACCGCCCTGCTGGTGGCGGCTCTGACCGCCAGACCGGAGCGCGGGCTTCTGCTGGCCGCCACCGAGGACCGTCTGCACCAGGGTTACCGCGCGCCTGCGATGCCCCTGACAGCGGATCTGGTACAACGTCTGCGCGGGCTCGGCGTCCCCGCGGTCGTCTCGGGGGCCGGTCCCACGATCCTTGCGTTTTCCACGGGGGATACGCAGGATTTGATCGCACCGGAAGTGGGTAATGATTGGCACATCCAGTCACTGGATGTCGAAACCCACGGTGCCGGCGTGGTCTCTGCCGAGACACGCTGATGCCTCTTCGACCTTCAGGGAATAGCTGTGTGCGCTGGTGATGTTAGGCTGGTAGCCGCACCAGGTGTCCCCTTGTTGGGTGCGTGCTTGTCAGTCACACATCGCTGCACCACGACTCACCTTGTGAGGCGTGAGCGCCGCAGTGGCCTCCCCGAATCCGTCGCCTCCGAATGCTCCATATTCGGATGGGGCAACGCGAGGCGGCGTTTGAGGAGACATGCTCGTTCGAATTACCTCGACATCTGGTTGCCGGTAGCGATCCGGGGGGTGTCCTCCAAGCCCCACCGTCGGCGAATCTCGATGGTGACGGCAAGGATGTGCCCTTCCCCGACAGTGGCGGCGGCCTTCACCGGCCGTCGAGGATCGCGACGTGCAACCCGACCCGGTCTGTCCCTCCGGGTCGATCGCACCACCGGGACGATTGGCTGATCATGGCCACGCCCGACCCCTGGGAAGGACCCATTTAGTGAGCGACACCACCGAACTCCTCTCCGACGCCACCGGCACCCCGGCGGCCGGTGACACCCCCACCCGCCCCGCGGCCAAGCCGCGCCGTCGCTCCGGCACCGGCCTGTCCGCCATGGTGCTGCCTGAGCTGCAGGCCATGGCGTCCGGTCTCGGCATCAGCGGGACCGGGCGGATGCGCAAGAGCCAGCTCATCGCGGCCATTCAGGAGAAGCAGGGCGTCTCCGCCGAGAGCACCCCCGCCTCCACCAGCGCCGCCGAGGCCCCCGCGGCTCCGGTCGTCACGACCGAGTCGCCCGCCGAGCGCCCCGCCCGCAGCCGCAGGGAACGTTCCCGCGCCGCCGCGGCCGAGACGGCGCCCGCGGCCCCCGCGCCCACCGCCGCTCCCGCGTCCACCGCGGCCCCGGTGGCCCCGGTGGCCCCGGTGGTGCCGGCGACACCCGCCGCCGAGAAGACGGCTCCCGAGCCCGTGGCCGCGGCCGCTCCCGTCGTGGAGCAGCAGACGAACGAAGGCCAGGCCGCCGAGGGCCGCGCCGAGCGCGGGGAGAGCCGCCGCGAGCGCCGCAGCCGCGGTGAGCGTGGCGAGAGCCGCCGTGAGCGCGGCGAGCGTGGCGACCGCGGTGAGCGTGGCGAGAGCCGCGGTGACCAGCGGACCGCCGACGGCGGCCAGGGCCGCGACCGTGACGGCCAGGGCCGCGACCGCGACGGCCGGGCCGACCGCGACGGCCGGGCCGATCGTGACGGCCGTGACAGCCGGGGCGACCGTGACAGCCGGGGCGACCGCGGCGACAGGGGCGGCCAGAACCGCGGCGTACAGGACCGCCAGGACCGCCAGGATCGCAGCGACCAGCACGGCGACGACGACGACCGCCGCGGACGCCGCGGCCGGTTCCGGGAGCGCAACCGCCGCGGCCGCGACCGCTTCGACGGCAACGAGCCGGTCGTGAGCGAGGACGACGTCCTCATCCCGATCGCCGGCATCCTCGACATCCTCGACAACTACGCGTTCGTGCGCACCAGCGGCTACCTCCCCGGCTCCAACGACGTCTACGTCTCCCTGGCCCAGATCCGCCGCAACGGCCTGCGCAAGGGCGACGTCATCACCGGCGCCGTCCGCCAGCCGCGCGACGGCGAGCGCCGCGAGAAGTTCAACGCCCTGGTCCGCCTCGACACCGTCAACGGCATGGACCCGGAGCAGGCGCGCCAGCGCCCCGACTTCAACAAGCTGGTCCCGCTCTACCCGCAGGAGCGCCTGCGCCTGGAGACCGAGCCGAACGTCCTGACCACCCGGATCATCGACCTGGTGGCCCCGATCGGCAAGGGCCAGCGCGGTCTCATCGTCTCCCCGCCCAAGGCGGGCAAGACGATGGTGCTGCAGGCGATCGCCAACGCGATCACCCGGAACAACCCCGAGTGCCACCTGATGGTCGTCCTCGTCGACGAGCGTCCGGAAGAGGTCACCGACATGCAGCGGTCGGTGAAGGGCGAGGTCATCCACTCGACCTTCGACCGCCCCGCAGAGGACCACACCACCGTCGCCGAGCTCGCCATCGAGCGGGCCAAGCGCCTGGTGGAGCTGGGCCACGACGTGGTCGTCCTGCTCGACTCGATCACCCGCCTGGGCCGCGCGTACAACCTCGCGGCACCCGCCAGCGGCCGCATCCTGTCCGGTGGTGTCGACTCGACCGCGCTCTACCCGCCGAAGCGCTTCTTCGGCGCCGCCCGCAACATCGAGAACGGCGGCTCGCTGACGATCCTCGCCACGGCGCTGGTCGAGACCGGCTCCAAGATGGACGAGGTCATCTTCGAGGAGTTCAAGGGCACCGGAAACCTGGAGCTCAAGCTCAACCGTTCGCTCGCCGACAAGCGGATCTTCCCCGCGGTGGACGTCGACGCGTCCGGCACCCGCAAGGAGGAGATCCTCATGTCGCGGGACGAGCTGCAGATCACCTGGAAGCTGCGGCGCGTGCTGCACGCCCTGGACATGCAGCAGGCCCTTGAGCTGCTCCTGGAGAAGATGAAGGAGACCAAGTCCAACGCGGAGTTCCTCCTTCAGGTGCAGAAGACGACGGTCAACTCCGACCGCGACTGATCACCGTCCGCACCGTCCGCACTGTCGTACGGCGAACGCCCCGGCCCCGTGGCCGGGGCGTTCGCCGTTTCCGGGGCCGTGGCGGCCTTTACCCCTTGTGCGCCCGCGGCCCGGCGTGTATCCATGGCGTGAGGGCGCCCGTACTCTCCGTTCCGCCGCGTCCGGGTGCGCCGCCGCACCCTCCGGAGGGGCCGAAAAGAGACGGATCCGGGCGCGGACCGCGACCGGTGGCCGCGGAGCGCGGAGCCGGAGGGGCGCACGGAGCCGGAGGGGGCGCATGGCCGTCGAGACCGCGACCGGGAGAAGGCGCACGGTCATCAGGGCCGTCGAGGGCGTCGAGGGCGTCGAGGGCGTCGAGGGCGTCGAGGGCGCGACCGGGCGGGCGGCGCCCACGCCGTCGCGCGGACGGATGCCGCTGGGACCGTACGGGCCGCCGGCGCTGCTCACCGACCCGATGACCTGGCGGGCCGTGCCGTACCTGCTGGTGAACATGTTCTACGGCCTGGCCTTCTTCGGCCTGTTGTCGTTCGCGGTCCCGGCCGCGTTCGCCCTGACGGTCGTCGGCGTGGGGGTGCCGCTGCTCGCGCTGCTCATGGTCGTCTGGCGGGCCGTGGCGATGGCCGAGCGCCGCCTGCTCCGGCTGGCGTTCGGGGTCGTGATCGCCGACCCCTACCGGCCGTCCGCCGGGGGCGGCCCGCTGCGGCGCTGGCGGGAGATGGTCGTCGACCCGGCGACCTGGAAGGACCTGCTGTACCTGCTGCTGCTGCCTCCGATCGGGTTCGTGGAGCTCGTCGTCTCGGCGGTGCTGTGGACGCTCGGGGCGGTCCTGCTCGTCGCGCCGCTGCCGCTGCTGTTCGGCGGCGGGCCGCTGAAGGTCACCGACGGGCTCCTGGTGGACACCTGGGCCAAGGCGCTGGCGTGCCCGCCCGCCGGCCTGGCGGTCCTCGTCGCGGCGCTCTACGCGACCCGCGGGCTGGCCTGGCTGCACGCGCTGCTGGGCGTCGCCCTGCTCGGCGCCGGGGAGAAGGAGCTGCTGGCGGCGCGGGCGGCCCGGCTGCGGGCGAGCCGGGCCCGCGGGGTCGACGCCGCCGAGGCCGAGCGGCGCAGGATCGAGCGCGACCTGCACGACGGCGCCCAGCAGCGGCTGCTGACGGTCGCCATCGACCTGGGCCGCGCACGGGAGAGACTGGACCACGATCCCCGGGAGGCCGGGGAGCTCCTGGCGCGGGCCCACGAGGGAGCCAAGACCGCCCTCGCGGAGCTGCGGGACCTCGCCCGGGGCATCCACCCGGCGATCCTCACCGACCGGGGGCTTGAGGCGGCGCTGTCGTCCCTGACGGCACGGGCGCCGGTGCCGGTGCGGCTGTCGGTGGAGCTCGTCGATCGCCCGCCCGCCGCGGTGGAGAGCATCGCCTACTTCGTGGTTTCGGAGTGCCTGGCCAACGTCGTCAGGCACGCGTCGGCCACCGAGGCGTCCGTCCGGATCGGCGGCCTCGGGGAGCGGGTGACGGTCGAGGTGCGCGACGACGGCGCCGGCGGCGCGGTGCTCCGTCCCGGGGGCGGGCTGGCCGGCCTGGCCGACCGGGCGGCGACCATCGACGGCGTGCTGACCGTGGACAGCCCGCCGGGAGGCCCCACGACGGTCCGCGTGGAGCTGCCGTGCCGGTGGTGACCTCCCGGGCCGCGCGGACGGTCGCCCCCCGGCCCATGCGAGTGGTGATCGCCGAGGACTCGGTGCTGCTGCGCGAGGGGCTCGCCCGGCTGCTGGCCGACGGCGGGATCGAGACCGCCGGGACGGCGGGGGACGGCCCCGGCCTGGTGGCCGCGGTGGCCGAGCACGACCCGGACATGGCCATCGTGGACGTGCGGATGCCGCCGACCCACACCGACGAGGGGCTGCGCGCGGCCCTCGCGGTCCGGGCGGGACGGCCCGGCCTGCCGATCCTGGTGCTGTCGCAGTACGTCGAGGAGAGGTACGCCGCCGATCTGCTCGGCGGCGGAGCCTCGGCGGTCGGCTACCTCCTCAAGGAGCGGGTCGCCGACGTGGCGGAGTTCCTCGACGCGGTCCGCCGCGTGGCGTCCGGCGGCACGGTCGTCGACGCCGAGGTCGTCGCCCAGCTCCTGGGACGGCACCGCCCGGGAGACCCCCTGGCGGCGCTGACCGCCAGGGAGCGGGAGGTCCTGGCCCTGATGGCCGAGGGCCGCTCCAACACGGCGATCGCCGCGCGCCTGGCCGTCACCGAGGGGGCGGTGGAGAAGCACATCTCCGGCATCTTCGGCAAACTGGGCCTCGGCCCCGCGCCGGACGACCACCGTCGCGTCCTCGCGGTCCTGGCGTACCTCGGCCGGTGAGCCCCCGGCCCGCCCGGACCGGTGGCTTCCGGCCCGCCCGGAGCCTCCAGCCGGCCCGGACCGGTGAGCGGGGTCCTGCGGGACGGCGGGCGGAGCCCATGAAGCCCGGTGGGCAGGGGGCGGAGGGCCGGTGCGCGAGTGCCGGGGACCGCCGGGGAATGTCTTGTGGCCTGGGATGGTTGGAGCATCTGGCACACTGGTAGCCGAACCGAAGCGGTTCCGGTTCCCGCCCGCGCGCATCCCGGTGTGCTCACCGCGCGCGAAGCCCCATCGGGCGACGAGACAGTGGCGACCCGGCGACCGCGCTCTGGAGAGGAAAGCAAGCCATGAAGTCCGACATCCACCCGGAATACAACGTCACCGAGGTCACCTGCACCTGCGGTAACACCTTCACCACCCGCAGCACCGCCAAGAACGGCGTGATCCACGCCGACGTGTGCTCCGCCTGCCACCCGTTCTACACGGGCAAGCAGAAGATCCTGGACACCGGTGGCCGGGTGGCGCGCTTCGAGAAGCGCTTCGGCAAGAAGACCACGGGCCAGTAGCCCACCCCCGACGCCGGCCCGGAACCGCCCGCCTTCACCGAGGGCGGGCGCGCCCGGGTCGGCGTTCGTGGTGATGAGGCACGTCACGAAAGGCCCCGCAGGAAGGACGCACGGTGAACATCGACGAGCTGCTCAGTGAGTACGCCGAGCTGGAACTCAAGCTCGCCGACCCCGCCGTGCACGCCAACCCCACCCAGGCGCGCACGCTCAGCCGGCGCTACGCCGAGCTGACCCCGATCATCGCCGTCAACCGGGAGCTGGAGAGCCTCCAGGACGACCTCGCGGCGGCCCGGGAGCTGGCCACCGAGGACCAGGCGTTCGCCGAGGAGGCCAAGGAGCTGGAGGCCCGCGTCCCGGAGCTGGAGGACCGCCTCAGGCACCTGCTCGTCCCGCGCGATCCCAATGATGACAAGGACATCATCATGGAGATCAAGGCGGGCGAGGGCGGCGAGGAGTCGGCCCTGTTCGCCGGCGACCTGCTGCGCATGTACCTCCGCTACGCCGAGCGCGCCGGCTGGAAGACCGAGATCATCGACGCCACCCACTCCGACCTCGGCGGCTACAAGGACGTCACGGTCGGCCTCAAGGCCAGGGGTGACGAGGGCGTCTGGTCCAGGCTGAAGTTCGAGGGCGGCGTCCACCGCGTGCAGCGGGTGCCGGTCACCGAGTCCCAGGGCCGCATCCACACCAGCGCGGTCGGCGTGCTCGTCTATCCCGAGGCCGAGGAGGTCGACGTCCAGATCGACCCCAACGACCTGCGCATCGACGTCTACCGCTCCAGCGGCCCCGGCGGGCAGAGCGTGAACACCACCGACTCCGCCGTCCGGATCACGCACCTCCCGACCGGCGTGGTCGCCTCCTGCCAGAACGAGAAGAGCCAGCTCCAGAACAAGGAGTCGGCCATGCGCATCCTGCGGGCCCGCCTGCAGGCCATCGCCGAGGAGGAGGCCAACGCCGCCGCGATGGCCGAGCGCAAGTCCCAGGTCCGCACGGTCGACCGCTCCGAGCGCATCCGCACCTACAACTATCCTGAGAACCGAATCTCCGACCACCGCGTCGGCTTCAAGGCCTACAACCTCGATCAGGTGCTGGACGGTGATCTCACGGCCGTCCTCCAGGCCCTGCTCGACGCTGAGATGGCGGAGAAGCTCGCCGCCCACGCATAGAGCGCCCGATGACCTTTCTGCTGGACGAGATCGCCCTCGCCACCGCCCGGCTCGCCGAGGCAGGTGTGCCGTCGCCGCGCACCGACGCCGAGGAGATCGCCGCGTTCGTCCACGGCGTACGGCGCAGCGAGCTGCACACCGTCTCCGACGCGGAGTTCGACGCGCTCTTCTGGGAGGGCGTCGCCCGCCGGGAGGCCCGCGAGCCGCTCCAGCACATCACCGGCCGGGCCTACTTCCGCTACCTGTCCCTGGAGGTCGGGCCGGGTGTCTTCATCCCCCGCCCGGAGACCGAGGTCGTGGCGGGCTGGGCGATCGAGCGGCTGCGGGAGATGGACGTCGCCTCACCGGTGGTCGTCGATCTCGGCACCGGCTCCGGCGCCATCGCGCTGTCCATCGCCCAGGAGATCGCGCTGGCCACGGTGCACGCGGTCGAGGTCGACCCGGACGCCTACCACTGGGCCAAGCGCAACATCCTGGAGCACGGCCAGGGGCGGGTCCACCTGCACCCCGAGGACCTGGCCGACGCCCTGCCCGAGCTGGACGGCCGGGTCGACCTCGTCATCTCCAACCCGCCCTACATCCCGCCGGGCGCCGTCCCCCGCGACCCCGAGGTGCGCGACTACGACCCCAGGCGGGCGCTGTACGGTTCGGGCGGCGACGGCCTCGACGAGGTCAGGGCGGTGGAGCGGACCGCGAGAAGACTGCTGCGGCCGGGCGGGTTCGTCGCCGTGGAGCACGCCGACGAGCAGGGCACCGCGGTCTATCTGATCTTCTCCGAGGAGAACGGCTGGCGCGACATCCGCAGCCGCCAGGACCTCACCCGCAGGGACCGTTTCGTCACCGCTCGGTTCGGCCAGGAGTAGGCCGGGAGTTCGGCCGGGCATCCGGCCGGGAATAGGATGGGTCGCCGTGAGCCGCCGTTATGACTGCACAGACACCGAGCAGCGGGCCGCGGGCCTGACCGACGCGGCGTCAGCCGTACGGCGGGGCGAGCTCGTGGTCGTCCCCACCGACACCGTCTACGGCATCGGGGCCGACGCCTTCACCCCGGCCGCCGTCACGTCGCTCCTTGAGGCCAAGGGCCGCGGACGCGACATGCCCGTGCCCGTCCTCGTCGGCACCGTCCGCGCCGCCACCGCCCTGGTGGAGAACCTCGGCCCCTACGGCCAGGACCTCATCGACTCCTTCTGGCCAGGCCCGCTGACCCTGATCTGCCGGGCCAACCGGTCGCTGTCGTGGGACCTGGGCGACTCCAAGGGCACCGTGGCGCTGCGGATGCCGCTGCACTCCATCACCCTCGACCTGCTCAAGGAGACCGGCCCGATGGCCGTCTCCAGCGCCAACCGCTCCGGCGCCCCGCCCGCCACCACCGCCGCGGACGCCGAGGAGCAACTGGGGGAGTCGGTCGCGGTCTACCTCGACGGCGGCCCGTGCTCCGACGACGTGCCCTCCACCATCCTCGACCTGACCACGGCCGTCCCCCGGCTGCTGCGCCAGGGCGCACTCCCGGTGGGCAAGATCCGCGGTGTGATCGGCTACGTCGCGACGGACGCGGAGCCCGACTCCGCCGGTTGATCCGGCGTGTGCCCAGGCCCGTGCGCACGGTCCATGACTCACGGCCCGTGCCGTGAGTCATGCCGTCTGATTATCATCGTGACGCCGGGCGATCTCCCCGGTACCTTGAAGTGGGCCGACACTTCTGGGAGACGTCCATGGGCAAGTTCGACGGAATGGACCCCGAGCTGGTCCGCGATCTGCTGTCCGAGGTGCGTCAGGCGGCCGAGCAGATACGGTCCGTCGAGGGCAGGGTCACCCGGCTGATGAGCGCGGCCGGTCTGTCCTCGCAGTCCGCCCACCGTCCGGCGCAGGTGGCCGACTCCGGCGACAAGATGGTCCGTGACGTCTCCGCCCGCGTGGCGCTGCTGGAGAAGAAGATCAAGCAGGGCACCGGGCACGAGGCGGGCCCCAAGGCCGCGGCCCCGAAGCCGGACACCGAGCCGTCGAAGGCCGACGACCGCGCCCCGGAGAGGCCGAAGGCCGAGGACCTCACCCCGGCCGTTCCCAAGGACGGCGACGGCCCGGACACCGGGCACGACTCGGGCTCGCACTCCAAGCAGGACGGCGGCCCGGACGCCAAACATGACTCGGACGCCAGGAAGGATTCGGACGCCAAGAAGGACGCCGGTTCGGACGGCAAGCAGGAGGTCCGGCGGGACGCCAAGGTCGAGGACAAGCCCCAGACCGGTTCCAAGGGGGACGAGACCTCCCCGCGGCGCGACACCTCCGTCCCCGACACCTCCGCACGCGGAGACGACCAGGCCCAGGACACCTCCACCCGCCGCGACGACCAGGCTCCGGACACTTCGGCCCGCCGCGACGACTCCGCCCAGGACACCTCCGCGCGCCGGGACGGCTCCATCCCGGAGACCTCCGCGCCCCGTGACGACTCGACCCCGGAGTCGCCCGGCGGGCGTTCCGACGGGAAGATCGAGATCGTCTCCATCGGTGACCACGACGCAGGTCAGGACCCCGGTGGCGACGCCGGAGGCAAGGGGGACACCGGTTCCAAGGGTGACGAGCGCTCTCCCAGGGCGGACCAGACCGGGACCCAGCAGGTCGGGACGGACCAGCAGGGGACCGGCCGGCAGGGAGCCGATCAGACCGGGACCGGTCAGCAGACCGCCGACCAGACCGGAACCGATCAGACGGGGACCGGGCAGACGGGGACCGGGCAGACGGGGACCGGGCAGACCGGGACCGATCAGACGGGGACCGATCAGACAGGGACCGGGCAGGGGACGTCCGGCGCCGACATCCTGGACACCCCGCGCAAGGACCACCCCGACGACATCGACCAGACCGATCCGAGGCCGAAGGTCGTGACGGTGGACGGCGTGAAGGTGCTGCAGATCCCGCTCAACCAGCCCACCGCCGCCGAGGTGACCGATCTGCTGAACAACGCGGGAGGCGTCCCGCCGGCCGACATGCCCACCGTGGACGGCACTCCGGATCCCGCGGGGGCGCCCCCGGCCCAGGACGCCTCCCAGGGCGTCCCCCCGGCCCAGGACGCTCACCGCGGCGTGCCCGCCCAGGACACCGCTCAGGGCGTGCCCACCGCTCAGGACGCCTCCCAGAGGGTTCCCACGACCCAATACGCCCCTTCCGACGCCCCCACCGCCTCGCAGGGAGTCCCCACGGTCCAGGACGCCTCCCACTCCACCTCCCAGGGGGTCCCCACGACGCAGGGGACCGCGGACGCCCCGGCCACCGGGACGCCGGCCCCCTCCGGCGACTCCGGGACCGCGGGGGTCCCGCTCGACCGGCCGGGGCAGGTGGAGCCGCACGGGCCGGTGCGGGACGTCAAGCCCGCCTTCCCCATCCCGGACACCGTCGAGCCCGTCCCCGACCAGGAGATCCAGCCGCCGGGAACGGGTGGGGAGCCGGCCTCCTCGCAGCACGGCGCCCTCCGCCCGGACGGCTCCGCCGCCCATCACTCCGCCGCCCATCACGTGGTGCGGCACCCCTTCGACGCCCCGGACGCCCCGGACGCCCGGAGCACCGGCACGACCGGCGACGCCGTACCGCGGCAGGCGCCGCCGGTCGCGGGAGCGGCGGCGGGCGGTGGCCTGGGCGGCGACGCAGGCGGCGCGGGCGGCGCGGGCGGCGACGTGGTCTCGGCGCGGGTAGTCCCGCCGGACCCGGACGTCCTGGCGGGGCTGGTCGACGACGCGCGGGACGTCGAGCCGATGGACATGCCGAGTGTGCGGGTCCCCGGCGGCGAGGTGTGGGGCGAGGGGGCCTGGCGGCCCATGGACGTCGGGCCGGACGGCCCGGCGGGCGACCTGGACCCGGGAGACCCGCTGCGGCCGATCCCTCCGCCCGGTGACGAGCGGCAGGGCGGACGGTGACGGTGGACGGTGACCGCGAGGCGACTGTGAGGAGCGTGTGATGTACGTGGACCCGCCGGCGCCGCAGCCCATGCGTCAGGGAGAGACCCCTCCGGTCTCCCCGAGCCCCGGCCTGCCGACCCCGGGCACGGCGACGGCCTGGGAGTTCAACCCCGACTACCAGAAACTGGTCACGCTGTGGCGGGAGGTCCTCCCCCTGCTCGACACGCTGACCACCAGCCTGGACAAGGCGTACCGGATGGCCAGGAGCGGGGACGTCTGGGACGCGCCCGTCGCCGAGCGCTACGTGGAGGACATGACCGAGTGGCGCAACCGCCTCGGCCTCTACCGGCAGGCGATCCTCACCTCGATCAGCGACCAGGCGGCCGACACGCCGAGATGGGTGCCCGCCGACGTCGGGGCGCCGCACGCGTTCTCCTGAAGGACACCCCTGGCCGAAACGGCTGCCGGACCCGGCCGGGACGGCCGCCGGACCCGGCCGGGGAAGGCGTCCGGCCCGGCTCGACGGCGGATCCAGGCCCTTCCCGGCGTCGGGTCCGGGTCCGGTCCGGCGGCCGGGCGCGGGCCCGGCTCGGCGAGGCGATCCGCGCCTGACCTGGGAACGGAGAGGCGGTTGGACTTAGAGTGGGGTAGTCACCGTCCCGGGGATGTGAGCCATGGACGACGCAGATCCGTACTACGGTCCCGACTTCGGCCTCCTGCGGAGGCAGGACCCGGAGGTCGCGAGCGTCCTGCTGGACGAGCTCGAACGGCTTCGCGGAGGGCTCCAGCTCATCGCCAGCGAGAACTTCACCTCGCCCGCGGTGCTCGCCGCCCTCGGCTCGACGCTCACCAACAAGTACGCCGAGGGGTATCCCGGCAGGCGCTACTACGCCGGGTGTGAGGTCGTCGACCGGGCCGAGCGGCTCGCGATCGACCGGGCCAGGCGGCTCTTCGGCGCCGACCACGTCAACGTGCAGCCCCATTCGGGGGCCTCGGCCAACCTCGCCGCCTACGCCGCGCTGCTCCAGCCCGGTGACACCGTCCTGGCCATGGCGCTGTCGCACGGCGGTCACCTCACCCACGGCTCCAGGGTCAACTTCTCCGGCCGGTGGTTCGACGTCGTCGCGTACGGCGTGCGCCGGGACACCGAGCTGATCGACTACGACGAGGTGCGGGAGCTGGCGCTGCGGCACCGGCCCAAGATGATCATCTGCGGGGCCACGGCCTATCCCCGTGCGATCGACTTCGCCGCCTTCCGCGGGATCGCCGACGAGGTGGGCGCGTGGCTGCTCGCCGACGTCGCGCACACCATCGGGCTGATGGCCGGGGGCGCCCTGCCGTCGGCGGTGCCGTACGCCGACGTGGTCACCTTCACCACGCACAAGGCGCTGCGCGGGCCGAGGGGCGGCGGGATCATGTGCACGGAGGAGCTGGCGGCCAGGATCGACCGGGCGGTCTTCCCGTTCGTCCAGGGCGGTCCGCTCATGCACGCGGTGGCGGCCAAGGCGGTGGCGTTCGGGGAGGCGCTCCGGCCGGAGTTCGCCGGCTACGCCCGGCAGGTGGTGGCCAACGCCAGGGCCCTGGCCGACGGCCTGGCCGCGGAGGGCATGCGTCCCGTCTCCGGGGGCACCGACAGCCACCTGGCCCTGATCGACCTGCGCGACGCCGGGATGTCCGGCGCCGTCGCCGAGACGCGGTGCACCGCCGCGGGCATCACGCTGAACCGCAACGCGATCCCCTACGACCCCGAGCCGCCCACGGTGACGTCCGGTCTCCGGGTCGGCACCCCCTGCGTCACGACGCAGGGCATGGACGCGGAGGCGATGAAGGAGGTCGCCTCGATGGTGGCGCAGGCCGTCCGGAATCCGGACGCATCAGGAGAGATCAGGGAGCGGGTGGCGGGGCTCGCCCGCGAATACCCCGCATATCCCAGCGAACTCTGAGGTGTTCCGTACCCCTTTCCGGTCACAGCCGGTCGTGGCATCCGCGAAACTAGGTCCGTGCGCGAGTATCTGTTCATGGCGCTGGTGGCGGCCGCGGTGACATACCTGCTGGTGCCTCTGGTGCGCGTGTTCGCCATCCGCATCGGAGCGATGCCGGAGGTCCGTGACCGGGACGTGCACACCATCCCGACACCCCGGCTCGGCGGCCTGGCGATGTACGGCGGGCTCGTCGCCGGCCTGCTGGTCGCCGCCTATCTCCCGTACGCCGGAGGCAAGCTGGCCGAGGGCAAGACCGTCATCGCGCTGATCGCGGCGGGCGGTCTCATCACCCTGACCGGCTTCCTGGACGACTGGTGGGGGATGGACGCCTTCATCAAGCTGGCCGGGCAGATCGGCGCCGCCGGAGTGCTGGTGGTGTTCGACGTCAGCCTGCCCTGGCTGCCGCTGCCCGACTCGCTGGGCGGCCAGGTCATCCTCGACTCCACGCTGAGCCCGCTGATCACCATCATGGTCGTGGTGGTCATGATCAACGCGGTGAACTTCGTCGACGGCCTCGACGGGCTGGCGGCCGGGATCGTCGGCATCGCCGCGATGGCCACGTGGAGCTATTCGGTCGTCCTGTCGAAGGACTACGGCAACACCAGCATCAACGTGACGGCGGCGATCGCCGCGGTGCTCATCGGGGTCTGCCTGGGCTTCCTGCCGCACAACTTCCATCCGGCCAAGATTTTCATGGGCGACACCGGGGCGATGCTGATCGGCCTGGTCCTCGCCTCCACGATGATCACGATCACTCCGCTCGATTCCGAGACCTTCGAGGTCAACAGCTTCCCGGTGGTCCTGCCGCTGGTGGTGCCGGTCGCCATCCTGGTGCTGCCGCTGCTCGACCTGATCATGGCGGTCATCCGGCGCACGTCCAACGGGCTGTCGCCGTTCGCGCCCGACCGGGGGCACCTGCACCATCGGCTGCTGGACATCGGCCACTCCCACCGGCGCAGCGTGCTGCTGATGTACGCCTGGACCTTCCTGTTCGCCTTCGCCGTCGTGGCCATGGCCGCGTGGGGCGTGCCGCTCCTGCTGTTCCCGCTGGTGGTGCTGCTGGCCGTCGGCGTGCTGGTGATGATGGCGCTGCCGCGCTGGCGGGCGCGCCGGGGCGGCGGCGGGGCGGCGCCCGACGCCGGGCACCACGACCGGCCGGACACCGGTCCGGGCCCGGACGGCGGCCGGGCCCGCCCGCTCCCGGGGGAGATGCCGGGGCTGCCGCCGGAGATGCCCGGTCCCCGGTCCTCAGGCGCCGCGGGGGACGACACGGCCACGCTGGCGGTGCTGCCCGACATCACGGTCACCGCCCCCGGGCCGGGTGTTCCGGGTCCTGAGACGGGTCGCTGATCGTCCTCGGGTTCACGCCTTGATCGTTTACTTGAAACGGCAGGTAAAGGCGCTCTTCCATGAGCTTGTGATAGCTTTCACTAGCAGCCGCCGAGTTGGACGCGCCCTGTAAGGTACCAATCGCTCGCTTGATAACAGTCATCTGGAGTGTCGATGCAGACCAACGACCTGCGCCTCCTGAAGGGGGCCGCGATCCCCACGTTGCTGGTGGGTCTGGTCGTGGTCGTCGTCGCCGCTCTCCTGGCGGGGGGCGGGGGAGCACTCGGCGCGGCGATCGGCGTCGTGGTCGTCAGCGCGTTCTTCGCGCTCGGCATCCTGGCCGTCTCCTACGCCAGCCGGATCTCGCCGATGGCGATGATGACGGCCGCGGTGGTGGGCTACCTGGTGCGGATCGTCATCGTCATGGCGCTGTTCCGGATGTTCCAGGACGTCACGGTCTTCGAGCCGAAGGCGTTCGGCTGGGGCGCCCTCGCGAGCATCGTGGCCTGGACGGCCGGCGAGATACGCGGTTTCATGAAACTCCGGATCCTCTACGTCGATCCGGCCGCCGGTCCCCCCGGGCAGGGCGGCCCGCGATGAGGCGTAGGATCCTCCCGGGCGTGATGGGGCCCGATATGACTAGCCCTCACCATGCCTGCTATCGTCGTGCCCGCGATGAGCGAGAAGAAAATCCGGCCCGAGGACGACGGCCGCGACTTCGCCAACGCCGCCTGGTCGATTCCCAGCTATCTTCTCGCCGGGATGATCCTGTACGGCGGCGCGGGGTGGTTGCTGTCCAAGTGGACCGGCGTGGTCGCCTTCACGCCGATCGGGCTGATCCTCGGAGTCGCGCTCGCCGTCTACCTGGTCTACCGGAAGTACGGTCGCTAGCCGGCGGCGGTCGCCTCGCCGACGAAGCCATTTCGATCCACTACCACGCTGAAGGGAACGCCGCGTGAGCACGCTGACGCTCCTCGCTTCCGGGGACGAGTTCACCCCTCCGGGCCTTGAGCTCTTCAACTCCACCCCGATCATCTCCGGCGTCGCCTGGTTCACCAAGCCGGTGCTGCTGGCACTGCTGAGCACGCTCATCGTCGTGGCCTTCTGCTGGTCGGCCTTCGCCAACCCGAAGCTGGTGCCCCGGGGTGTGCAGAACGTCGCCGAGATGGGCTACATGTTCGTCCGCGACCAGGTCGCCCGGCCGTTCCTCGGCAAGGACGCAGACCGGTGGATGGGCCTGCTGCTCAGCATCTTCTTCCTGGTGTGGATCTGGAACCTGATGGGGGTCGTCCCCGTCCTGCAGTTCCCGGTCGCCTCGCACATCGCCTTCCCGATCGTGCTGGCCCTGTCGATCTACATCCTCAAGATCTACCTGGGAGTCAAGCACCAGGGCGCCGTCGGCTACTTCAAGAACATGATGTTCCCCCCGGGCCTGCCCAAGCCGATCTACGTGCTGCTGGCCCCGATCGAGCTCCTGTCGAACATGATCATCGCGCCCTTCACGCACGCGGTGCGACTGTTCGCCAACATGTTCGCGGGCCACATCATCCTCGCGTTCTTCAGCCTGGTCGGCTTCTGGTTCCTCTTCGAGAAGCTCACGCCGCTGGGCGCCCCCCTCGGTGTGGTCGGCGTCATCATGACGATCGCCATGACCGGGTTCGAAATGTTCATCCAGTTCCTGCAGGCGTTCCTCTTCTCGATGCTCGCCGCGATGTACATCGGCAACTCGCTCCACGCCGAGCACTAGACCACTCTTCGAATGTCCAGACCGGTGAAGCCCTCACCGGCCGACCAGTAAAGGAATACACAATGAGCGTCCTCGCTGAGGTCACCGGCTCCCTCAACGCTCTCGGCTCGATCGGTTACGGCCTCGCCGCCATCGGCCCCGGCATCGGCGTCGGCATCATCTTCGGTCAGGGTGTGCAGGCCATCGCCCGCCAGCCCGAGGCGTACGGCCTCATCCGCCAGAACATGCTGCTCGGCTTCGTTCTGACCGAGGCCCTGGCCCTGATCGGCCTCGTCGCGCCGTTCATGTTCCGCTGAGACGCACGACAACTGACGGAAGGCTGCACCAATGATTAAGGCAGCTTCACTCCTGGCGGCGGAGGAGGGGGGCAACCCCCTCATCCCGCACACCTACGAGCTGGTCGTCGGTGTCTTCGCGTTCTTCGTCGTCGTTCTCGTCGTCGGCAAGATCCTCACCCCGCGCATCCAGAAGACCCTGGCCGAGCGGACCGAGGCCATCGAAGGCGGGATCCAGAAGGCGCAGGACGCCCAGGCCGAGGCCCAGGCACTGCTCCAGCAGTACAAGGACCAGCTCGCGGAGGCGCGCCACGAGGCTTCCCGCCTGCGCGAGGAGGCCCGCGAGCAGGGTGCGCAGATCAAGGCCGAGCTCCGTGAGGAGGCGCAGGCCGAGGCCCGCCGCCTCGTCGAGGCCGCGCACGCCCAGATCGAGGCCGACCGCCAGCAGGCGTTCGCGCAGCTCCGCAACGAGATCGGCCGCCTGTCGGTCGAGCTCGCCACCCGCATCGTCGGCGAGTCCCTCGAGGACGAGGCGCGTCGCCGCCGCACCGTCGACCGGTTCCTCGAGGAGCTGGAGTCCAGCAGCGCGGCGGTCAGGTGATGAGGGGCTTGAGCAGGGCCTCGCTGGCCGAGGTCGAGGAGCGCTTCAACGCCGTGGCGGGAAGCGCGGACCTCGGCTCGCTGGCCGACGAGCTCTTCGCGGTCGCCGACCTGCTCGACCGTGAGCACGGGCTCCGCCGCTACCTGTCCGACCCCTCCCGCGACGCGGCCCAGAAGGGGCAGGCCGTACGGGTCCTGCTGCAGGGCAAGGTCGGCGCCGCCGCGCTGGAGACCATCGCGGCGGCCGCGTCCGCCAGGTGGACGCGGCCCGGCGACCTGGCCGACGCGCTGGAGCGGCTCGGCGTCGTCTCGGCGGCCGCCGAGGCCGAGGCGCAGGGCAGGCTCGACGACGTCGAGGACGAGCTGTTCCGGTTCGGCCGCGTCGTCGCCTCCAACCGCGACCTGCACCAGGCGCTGGCCAACCCCAACGTCCCCGCGGAGGGCAAGCGGGAGCTGCTCCGGGGGCTGATCGGGGCCAAGGTCTCGCCCAGCACCCTCCGCCTGGTCGGGCAGGTCGTCGCACACCCCCGAGGACGTAGCCTGGACGGGGGGCTGGAGGAGTTCGGCAGCCTGGTCGCCGCCCAGAGGCAGCGCCTCGTCGCGGTGGTGCGCAGCGCCGTCGTGCTCTCCGAGGAGCAGAAGCAGCGTCTCGCCAGGTGGCTGCGCACTACGTACGGTCACGACGTTCAGCTGAACGTCGAGGTGGATCCGCGGGTGCTGGGAGGGTTCTCGGTACAGATCGGGGACGACCTCATCGACACCACCGTCGCGGGACGAATCGAAGAAGTCCGCCGCCGGTTGGCCGGCTAGGCGAATAGGGAGACTGAAGAGAGATGGCGGAGCTTACGATCCGGCCGGACGAGATCCGGGACGCCCTTGAGCGCTTCGTCCAGGCATACGAGCCGGAAGGTGCCGCGCGCGAGGAGATCGGGACCGTCGTCGACGCCGGCGACGGCATCGCCCACGTCTCCGGCCTTCCCTCGGCGATGGCGAACGAACTGCTGGAGTTCGAGAACGGCACGCGCGGCCTGGCCCTGAACCTCGACACCCGTGAGATCGGTGTCGTCGTCCTGGGTGACTTCAGCGGCATCGAGGAGGGCCAGACGGTCCGCCGGACGGGCCAGGTCCTGTCCGTGCCGATCGGAGACAACTTCCTCGGCCGCGTGGTCGACCCGCTGGGCGTCCCGATCGACGGCAAGGGCGCCATCGAGTCCGAGGGCCTGCGCGCCCTGGAACTCCAGGCCCCTTCCGTGGTCCAGCGCCAGCCGGTCAAGGAGCCGCTGCAGACCGGCCTCAAGGCCGTCGACGCCATGACGCCGATCGGCCGCGGCCAGCGCCAGCTGATCATCGGTGACCGCGGCACGGGCAAGACCGCCATCGCCGTGGACACGATCCTCAACCAGCGGGAGAACTGGCTGTCGGGCGACCCCGACAAGCAGGTCCGCTGCGTCTACGTCGCGATCGGCCAGAAGGGCTCGACGATCGCCCAGGTGCGGGGCCGCCTCGAGGAGGCGGGCGCGATGGAGTACACCACCATCGTCGCCGCTCCGGCCTCCGACCCGGCCGGCTTCAAGTACCTCGCCCCCTACACCGGTTCGGCCATCGGCCAGCACTGGATGTACCAGGGCAAGCACGTGCTGATCATCTTCGACGACCTGACCAAGCAGGCCGACGCCTACCGCGCGGTCTCGCTGCTGCTGCGCCGCCCGCCGGGCCGTGAGGCGTTCCCCGGCGACGTCTTCTACCTACACTCCCGCCTGCTGGAGCGCTGCGCCAAGCTCTCCAAGGAGATGGGCGGCGGCTCGATGACCGGTCTGCCGATCATCGAGACGAAGGGCAACGACGTCTCGGCGTTCATCCCGACCAACGTCATCTCCATCACCGACGGCCAGTGCTTCCTTGAGACCGACCTGTTCAACGCGGGTGTGCGTCCGGCCATCAACGTCGGTGTCTCCGTCTCCCGAGTCGGCGGCTCGGCGCAGATCAAGGCGATGCGCAAGGTCGCCGGCACGCTCCGCCTGTCGCTGTCGCAGTACCGCGACCTGGAGGCCTTCGCGGCCTTCGCCTCCGACCTGGACGCGGCCTCCCGCGCCCAGCTGGAGCGCGGTCAGCGCCTGGTCGAGCTGCTCAAGCAGTCGCAGTACGCGCCGTTCCCCATCGAGAAGCAGGTCGTGTCGGTCTGGGCCGGCACCTCCGGTGAGCTCGACGACGTCCCGGTCGAGGACATCCGCCGCTTCGAGGCGGAGTTCCTGGACCACCTCGAGCGCAACAACAAGGGTCTCTTCGACGGCATCCGCGAGACCAAGGAGCTGTCGGACGACGCGGTGACGACCCTCAAGGACGCCATCACCGAGTTCAAGAAGACCTTCGAGACCGCCTCCGGCGAGCTGCTCGTCCGCGACGAGTCGGTGGCCGCCCTGGACGCCGGCGACGTCGGCCAGGAGAAGATCACCAAGCACGTCCGCACGGCTGAGAAGAAGTAGCCGATGGGTGCCCAGCTAAGACTGCTGCGGCGGCGGATCCGGTCGGTCAGGTCCACGGCGAAGATCACGCGTGCCCAGGAGCTCATCGCTTCGTCGCGCATCGTGAAGGCGCAGCAGCGGATGCAGGCGGCCATGCCGTACGAGCGCGAGATCACGCGCGCCGTCACGGGCGTCGTCAGCAACACCGCCAGCGTCGACCACCCGTTGACCGTGGCCAAGGAGCAGCCCGCCAGGGCCGCCGTGCTCATCCTGAGCAGCGACCGCGGGTTCGCCGGCGGTTTCAACGCCAACGTCCTGCGCGAGGCCGAGGCCCTGCGCGGCCTCCTGGAGCGCAGGGGCGTCACGCCCACGCCCTACGTGGTGGGCCGCAAGGGCATCGCCTGGCACTCCTTCCGGGGTCGCGAGATGGGCGGGCAGTGGGCCGGGTTCTCCGACAACCCCTCCTACTCCCACGCCAAGGAGATCGCTGACGCCCTGATCCAGGCGTTCTCGGCGGAGGACGGGGTGGACGAGATCCACATCGTCTCCACCGGATTCGTGTCCATGCTGACCCAGGAGGTGCGGGTCAACCGCATCCTGCCGCTGGAGGTCGAGGAGACGACCGAGGCGCCGGACACTCCGTTGCCGTACTTCGAGTTCGAGCCCGGCGCCGGCGCGGTGCTGGACTCGCTGCTGCCGCGCTACGTGGAGTCGCGCATCTTCAGCGCGCTCCTGCAGTCGGCGGCCTCCGAGCACGCGGCGCGCCGCCGGGCCATGAAGTCGGCGACCGACAACGCCAACGAGCTCATCAGGGTCTTCACCCAGCAGATGAACCAGGCTCGCCAGGCGGAGATCACCCAGGAAATCAGCGAGATCGTCGGTGGCGCGAACGCGCTGGCTGACGCCGCAGCGGGGAAAGAGTGAAATGACTGCAGAGACTGTTGAGACCGGCGTGGGCCGCGTCGCGCGGGTCACTGGTCCCGTCGTCGACGTGGAGTTCCCCGTCGAGGCGATGCCCGACATCTACAACGCCCTCACCGTCGATGTCACCATCGGCGAGGAGACCCAGACCCTGACCATGGAGGTCGCCCAGCACCTGGGTGACAACCTGGTCCGCGCCATCTCCATGCGGCCCACCGACGGCGTCGTCCGCGGCGCCGCGGTGACCGACACCGGCGGCCCGATCTCGGTGCCGGTCGGCGACGTCGTCAAGGGCCACGTGTGGAACGCCCTCGGCCAGCCGCTGGACACCGACGCCGCGTCGCTTCAGGTGACCGAGCGCTGGGGCATCCACCGCCCGTCGCCGTCGTTCGACTCCCTGGAGTCGCGCACCGAGATGCTGCCCACCGGCATCAAGGTCATCGACCTGCTCACCCCGTACGTCAAGGGTGGAAAGATCGGTCTGTTCGGCGGCGCCGGCGTCGGCAAGACTGTTCTGATCCAGGAGATGATCCGCCGTGTCGCGCTGAAGTTCTCGGGCACCTCGGTGTTCGCGGGCGTCGGCGAGCGCACCCGTGAGGGCAACGACCTCTGGCTGGAGATGGAGGAGGCGGACGTCCTCAAGGACACCGCGCTCGTCTTCGGCCAGATGGACGAGCCGCCGGGCACCCGTCTGCGCGTCGCGCTCTCCGCCCTCACCATGGCGGAGTACTTCCGTGACGTGCAGAAGCAGGACGTGCTTCTGTTCATCGACAACATCTTCCGGTTCACCCAGGCCGGTTCCGAGGTCTCCACCCTGCTCGGCCGCATGCCGTCCGCGGTGGGTTACCAGCCGACCCTGGCCGACGAGATGGGCGTCCTGCAGGAGCGCATCACCTCGACCCGCGGTCACTCGATCACCTCCATGCAGGCGATCTACGTCCCCGCGGACGACATCACCGACCCGGCTCCGCACAACGCGTTCGCGCACCTCGACGCGCAGACCGTTCTGTCCCGGCCGATCTCGGAGAAGGGCATCTACCCCGCGGTGGACCCGCTCGACTCCACCTCGCGGATCCTCGACCCGCTGATCATCGGCGAGGAGCACTACCGCGTGGCCCAGGAGACCAAGCGGATCCTGCAGAAGTACCGCGAGCTGCAGGACATCATCGCGATCCTCGGTATCGACGAGCTCTCCGAAGAGGACAAGGTCACCGTCCAGCGGGCCCGCCGTATCGAGCGCTTCCTCTCCCACCCGATGTACGCCGCCGAGGCGTTCACCGGCCAGCCGGGTGAGTTCGTGCCGCTGGACGAGACGATCGCCTCGTTCAAGGGCCTGTGCGCCGGTGAGTACGACCACCTCCCCGAGCAGGCGTTCTTCATGGTCGGTGGCATCGAGCAGGCCATCGCCAAGGCCAAGGAACTCGCCCGCTAGTCGCCTTGGGCGCCGGCGCGGCCCAAGGGCCGTGCCGGCGCCTGGTTCGAAAGGAACTGGAAAGAAAGTGGCGAAGCTGCGAGTAGGCGTCGTCTCTCCGGAGCGGGAGCTCTGGTCCGGAGAGGCCGACATGGTGATTGCCAAGACCATCGAGGGTGAGATCGGCATCATGCCGAGGCACGCCCCGGTGATCGGTGTCCTCGTCGAGGGCGGCGTGCTGAGGATCAAGCGCGGTGACGACACGGACCTGGTCGCCGCGGTCCACGGCGGGTTCATCTCGGTGGCCGGCGACGAGGTGTCGATCCTGGCCGAGACGTCCGAGCTCGGCTCCGAGGTCGACGTCGACCGGGCCCGGGACGCGCTCCAGCGGGCCCAGGCCTCGATCGACGCCAACGAGAGTGACGTCGACGACGCCGCCGCCGCCAAGCGCGCCAGGGCCAGGCTGCGCGCGGCCGGCGAGGAAGTCGGTTAAATTCTGCTTCTGAGCGGTACGGCTTTTGGGAGCGGGAATGACGGCGCTGAACGTGCTCATCGTGGTGACGGCGGTCGTCGTCCTCGTCGCCCTCCGCGGGCTGGTCCTGACACGCTCCCGGGGATCGGTGCTGTGTTGCCTGCGCCCGGTTCCGGGGAAGCGGAGCTGGCGGGTGGGGGTGGCCCGTTACGCCAAGGACCAGCTCAACTGGATTCCGCTCATAGGTCTGCTGCCAAGGCCGCGCCACGTCATCGTGAGGCGCGGCCTTGTCGTTTCCGGGCGCCGCAAGGTGGGGTCCGGTGAGTTCTTCGGGTTCATCGAGGGGGTCACGGCGCTGGAGTGCCGCAACGGCCCGGACGCCTTCGAGATCGCCATGGGTTACCGCGCGCTGACCGGGTTCGTCGCCTGGCTGGAGTCCGCACCGCCCAGCGCCTATCTCGACGTCGCCTGACTCCTCCGCCGCCTTCCCTATCGCCGGCAGGCCCCGTTCCCGGTCCGCCGGGGACGGGGCCTGCCGCTTTTCCAGCTCTCTTCTCCCTGATCCGGCCCCGCGTCCGGTACGGCTCGCGCCCCGGGTCCGGCCCTCGTGCCCGGTACGGCTCCCGCCCCGCGTCCGGTCGTCGTCCCCGGCCGGGTGCTCGCCGGAGGATTGACCGGTTCCCGTGCCCCTTCTATGGTTCATTAGTAGAGTAATGAACCATAGAAGCAGGTGCCATGTTCGACGACCGGAGCCCGATCTACCGGCAGATCGCCGAGCGCATCAGGGCCGATGTGCTGAGCGGGACGTTGCGCGGCGACGAGCAGGTCATGTCCACCAACCAGTACGCCGCCTTCTACCGGATCAACCCGGCGACGGCCGCCAAGGCCTTCCAGCAGCTGGTGGACGAGGGCGTGCTGTACAAGAAACGAGGGATCGGCATGTTCGTGAGTCCGGACGCCCCGGAGAGGCTCAGGGCCGGGCGCAGGGAGAGGTTCTTCACCGACGTGGTGGACCCGATGGTGGCCGAGGCCAGGGCCATCGGCATCCCGCTGGGCGAGGTCGTCGGCCGCATCGAGGAGCTGGAGGGGAGATGAGGGTCGACGTCCGGGATCTGGTGCTGCGTTACGGCGAGACCACGGCGCTCGACGGGCTGACGTTCACCCTGGAGAGCGGGAAGATCTACGGACTGCTCGGCCGCAACGGCTCGGGCAAGTCGAGCCTGACGTCGGTCCTGGCGGCCTTCCGCCGCCAGACGAGCGGCGAGGCGCTGGTGGACGGGAGGCCGGTGTTCGAGAACGCCGGCCTCACCCGCGGGATCGCCCTGGTCCGCGAAGAGGGGGAGGCGATCACCATCGGCACCGCCGAGGACGCCCTCTACTTCGCCGAGGGGCTCCGCCCGAACTGGGACGCCGGCTACGCCCGCTCGCTGCTGGAGACGTTCGGGATCCCGCCCAAGGCGAACGTCAAGGCGATGTCCAAGGGGCAGCGCTCGGCGCTGGGAGCGGTGGTCGGCCTGGCGAGCCGGGCGCCGCTGACCATGTTCGACGAGGCCCACCTCGGCATGGACGTGCCGTCCCGGCAGGCGTTCCACGACGCGCTGCTCGCCGACTACATGGCGCACCCGCGCACGTTCCTCCTGGCCGGCCACCTCATCGAGGAGGCCGCCCCGCTGTTCGAGGGGGTGCTGGTCATCGACCGCGGCCGGCTCGTCGTGCAGGAGGACGCCGGGACGTTGCTGTCGAGGGGGGCCTCGGTGACCGGCCCCGCCGCCCGGGTGGATGCCTTCACCGCGGGGCTGACCGTACTGGGCGTCAAGGACCTCGGCCCGACCAGGTCGGCGATGGTCTACGGCGACCTCGACGACACGCGGCGCCGCGAGGCCGCCGAGGCCGGCCTCGAACTCGGGCCGGTCGCCATGCAGGAGCTGTTCGTCCACCTGACCGGAGGCCCCCGATGAGGTTCCCCAGCCGTCTCCTGGCCGCCAACGTGTTCTTCGCGCTGCTGCTGTGGGGGTTGCTCCTGGTGGGCGTCGCCCTGGTCGCGGCGGGCGTCGCGGTCTTCGGCACGCTCACCGGGAGCACCTGGGAGAAGGGCGTGCAGCTCGCCCGATGGTACGCGCTGTTCGCCGGCGTGGCCCTGGTGCGGGAGTTCCTCCCGATGTACGTCGCGCACGGGGTGACCCGCCGCGAGTTCGGCGCGCAGGCGGCCGTCACCGCCACCCTGTTCGCGCCGTTCCTGGCCGTCCTGGTCGCGGCCGGCTACCTGCTGGAGGCGGGGGCGTACGGCCTGGCCGGTCTGCCGCAGACGCTGGACCGGGCCCACCTGTTCGCCGAGCCGACCCACGTGCCGCTCGTCTTCGCCGAGTACCTGATCGAGCTCGCCGCCTGGCTGGCCGCCGGATCCTTCATCGGGGCCGGCTTCTACCGATGGGAGGGAGGCGGCCTGCTCACCCTGCCGGTCGGCGTCGGCCTGGTCGTGCTGGCGGAGAGCGCGATCGGCACGGAGCTGCGGCTGCCGTTCGTCAGCCGCCTCGCCCTGGGCGTGGACGTCCCGCAGTCCCCGGCGGTCACCGCCGGCCTCGGGCTCGCCGCGTTCCTGATCGGCCTGGCCCTGACCTGGCTGGTCATCCGCGACGTGCCGCTGCGCAACAGGCCGGCCTGAACGACGGGCCGGGACCGGGTTCCGCACGACGCCGCGAACCCGGTCACGACTGCTTCCTCTGACCGGCCTCTCAGTGGGCGTCCTGCACCTCCTCGATCTCGGGCCTGCCCTCGATCTGGGCGATGCGGCGCAGGAGGTACGGCGATGCGAAGACGGCTCCGGTGGAGTGTGTGTATGGTTGTGTGTATGGCACGTAGGAACGTCTACATCGACGATGAGCTGGACGCGCAGCTCAGGAGACATCGAAAGCTCAACGCCTCAGAAATCTTCCAGAAAGCCGTGCGGGACGCCATCCTCGCCAGCGAGATGGACGACTACATCGCCGGTGTCGAGGCCGAGCTGGCGGAACGGGGTGTCACGGATGAGGAGTGGGCCGTCGCCGAACGGTACGCGGACGAACTGATGAACCGCATCGCGCCCTCCGGAAACGACGAGCGGATGGTCGGCTAGACGTGCCGCGTCTGATCCTCGACTCCGGGGCCGTGACCTTCTTGGCAGGCAGGACCCCCGAGTCGATCGCCGTCATGCGCCGACTCCGCGACGAAGGCGTGTGGCCACCCCTGATTCCTTCGGTCGTGCTGGTCGAGTGCTTCACGGGTCATCCGGCGTGGGATGTGGGGGTCAACCGTTTCCCCCCGGCACGTGCTCCTCGTACCGAAGTGCCGAAGGAGCTCGCCAGACGTGCGGCGGCCTTGCGCACCAAGGCCATGGCCGCCATGGCGAGATCAGACCGTAAAGCACTGCCCTCCGCGGTGGACGCGCTGGTGGTGGCGTACGCCGAGGCGGAAGGGCCCGCATTCGTGCTGACCGGTGACGGCAAGGACCTGCGTCCGCTGGCGGACGAGGCACGGGGAGTTCAGATCGAGATGCTCGCCCAGGCGGTGGAGAGGTCCCGAGGCCGCCGCTGATACCGGAGTCCGGTGCAGCGGTCACGGTCGTTCGGCGGTGGGACGCGGGTCTTCTCTCGTGTCAGGGGACGTAGTCCGTCACATGGATCTTGATCTTGGCCCATTCGTCGTCCACGTAGACACCGGGGCGGTTTCCGGTGGTCCCCCTGGCGGCGTCGTGGCCCTCCCCGCCCCACGTCGGCCTGTCCAGCCTCGACCCCCGGTCCGGACGGACCTCGGTGTAGAAGGTGAAGCTTCCCCGCTTGTGCCGCTCGGAGGCCGGCAGCGGCCCGGCGTACGCCTGGACCTGGGGAAAGGAGCTGTAGCGCGGCGACCGGCCCCACAGCTCGCCTGAGTCGAGGACCCTCTGCAGGAAGTCCGGCTCCTGGTTCGGGGTCATGATCCGGTGGAAGGGCCCGTACAGCAGTTTCTCGTTCTCCGGCACGTCCGGCGTGCAGCCCATCAGGCCGAGCGGGTTGTGGACGTAGGCGTAGGGGTTGGGGTGGGACAGCAGCCCCAGCGGGTCGGCGCTCGCGTACCGCGCGGTCTCCGGGTCGTAGTGGCGGTGGTGGTTGTGGTGCAGGCCGCTCTCCGGGTCGGCGTACTGCCCGGGGAGGCGCAGCGGGCACTCGGCGGAGCCGGCCGGCTCGTCCGGATGTTCGCCCCACAGGGTCGGCCGCGCCCGCCAGGTGACGGTACCGCCGGGGCCGGCCAGCTCCGCCGGCGCGCCGGCCGGATCGGTGACGACGGCCCGGAAACGCTCGTCGGACCACCCCTGTACGGCGTCGCCGGCCGGGAAACGCGCCTCGAACCGTCCCTGTACGGCATCGCCGGTTCGGGTGCGGCGGACCTGCGTGACGGGACGGAAGGTGCCGGGTTCGTACTCCCACACCGTGGCCTCCAGGCCGGTCGGCCCCGTCTCCGCGCCGTTCCACCCCGTGCCGCGGATCTCCTCGGCCAGCAGGAAGCCGTCCCAGGCGAAGTCCACCCGTTCCGCGACCGACCGGCCGTCCGGTCCGAGCCGCAGCTTGGAGACCCGGCGGCCCAGGGCGTCGTACAGGTACCGCCACCGGGTCCGGTCGGGGGTGAGGACGCCGCTCGGGCCACGATGCGTCCACGACGTTCCCCGACGGGTCGTAGGAGTACCGCTCGCTCCAGCCGGCGCCGTGTACGGCGGTGATCCGCCCGGCCGCGTCCAGGTCGTGGCGCCGCGGGCCCGTGACGGAGTCGTCGACCCCGGCGAGGAGGCCGTCCGCCCGGTAGGTGAAGGCGCTGTGCCGCAGGAGGACGCCGTGCCGTACCGGGTCCGCCGGGGCGCGGCCGGTCACCGCGTCCGGAGACGTGTCGGGGAGCGGGTCCGGGGACGTGCCGGGGTGCGGGCCCGCCGGGTCCGGGAGCGGGACGTCCGGCGCCGTCCGGAGGGTCTGGGAGGTGAGGCGGCCGGCCGCGTCCCAGGTCCGGGCGAGTGTCATCACCGAGTCGACGTGGCGCAGGACCTCGCGGCCCGCCGCGTCGCGGCCGAACGACACCGTCCGCCCGCCGGTGCGCACCCGCGCCGCCTGGCCCGACGCGTCGTGGTCCCACAGGCTCTCGGCGCCGGAGGGGGTGCCGCGCCGTACGCGGCGGCCCGCGGCGTCGTACGCCGAGGTGACGACGAGGCCGTCGCGCCACTCGGCGACGACCCGGCCGAGCGGGTCCCGCTCGAACCGCAGGTCGGCGTCGGCGTTGACCGCCCGCACCATGCGCCCGGCGGCGTCGTAGGCGAACCTGGAGACCAGGTCGCCGGACCGCCGTTCCACGACGTTGCCGAGGGGGTCGCGGACGTAGCGCGTCGCCCGTCCCGCCCCGTCGGTCCGCTCGGCGGGCCGTCCGGCCTCGTCGTAGGAGTAGGAGCGCACGTGCCCGGCGAAGTCGGTCTCCCGTACCAGGCGGCCGGCCGCGTCGCGCTCGTAGCGCCAGACCAGGCCCCGCGGGTCGGTCACCGAGACCAGCCGCAGCTCGGTGTCGTGGCCGAACTCGAGGCGGGCCCCGTCCGGTCCGGTCCGGGCCGACTCCATGTCGAAGACGGCGAACTCCGACCGTACGGCGTGCCCGGCGGCGTCGACGTACTCGACCGGGTTGCCCTCGCCGTCGTAGGTCCACCGCTCGGTCGCGCCGCCGGGGAGCGCCCTTGAGGCCAGCCGGCCCTCGGGGGTCCAGGTCAGCCGGGTGACGCCTCCCGCGGGGTCGGTGATCGAGACGACCCGGCCGAACGCGTCGCGCCCGTAGCGGGTCGTCCGGCCCTCCGGGTCGACGGCCGTGACGGGCAGCCCGGCGGCGTCGTACGCGGTACGCCATGTGCCGCCCAGCGGATCGACGAGGGCCGTCACGAGGCCGCGTCCGTCGATCTCGAAGGTCGTGGTGGCCCCGGTGGGGTCGGTGACCGCCGTGCGGTTCCCCCGGGGGTCGAACCGCTGCCGCCAGACGGCCCCGTCGGCGCCGGTGATCTCGACGGGCAGCCCCGGCCCGTCGTGGACGACGGTGACCCGGGTGCCGTCCGGGCGGGTGACGAGGGCCAGGTTGCCGTCCCGGTCGTAGGAGTAGCGGGTGGTCCCGCCGAGCGGGTCGGTGCGGGACAGGAGGCGGTCGCGGCGGTCCCACTCCGAGCGGGTGACCCGCCCGAGCGGGTCCACCTCGGCGACCACCTGCCCGGCGTCGTTCAGGTGGAAGCGGGTGGTGTGCCCGAGGGAGTCGGTGAAGGCGGTCAGCCGGTCCGCGTAGGCGAAGTCCGCGTTCAGGAAGCCCCCGGTGCCCCGGCCGCGCACGCAGCGTCCCGCCTCGTCGTAGGTGTAGCGGTAGTCGCCGCCGTTGCTGTCGCGCCAGCGGGTGAGCCGGCCCTCGGGGTCGTGCTCGAAGCGTACGGCGGCCCCGGAGGAGTCGGCGACCCCGGCGAGCCGGCCGGCGTCGTCGTAGCGGTACCGCCGCAGCTCCACGCCCGTCTCCCCGGTCCGGGGCAGGAGGCGCAGCGCGGTGATCCGTTCCCCGGAGGTCTCCACCGTGATCCGGTGGTCCCCGGAGTGCCGCACCGTCGCCGGCGCTCCGGCGTCGTCGTAGTCGACCTCGACGCGGTGCCCGTTGCGGTCGGAGATCTCCGCCAGCGGGAAGACCTCCGGCGGCGTGCCCGCCGTCCTGGTGAACCGGAAGACGTGGCCGTTCTCCGGCACGGTGACCGTATACGTCCCGCCGTCGGCGCTCACCGTCAGCGGCCAGGGCGGTCCCTCGACGGGCAGCACCGGGGCCTCCGGCATCGGTGCCGGATAGGCGAGGATCATGCCGTCGGCCGCGGCGAAGCAGGCGCCCGACGCGTCGGCCTCCACCCGCTGGTCCAGCGTCGAGCTCCACGACTCCCCGAACCAGCGGCCCGCGCGGTAGAGCGAGGAGCTGTGCGCGCAGATCGTGCTCGCGGTGAACGCGGCGCTGGACGACCTGCGGGACCGGGTCGCGCGGGCGGGCGGCGAGGTGGACCACGAGGCGCTGCTCGCGCGGCTGCGGGAACTGCAGAGCGACTCGGTGCGGCAGATGGAGTCGTTCGCCCAGTCCATCGGCGAGATCGTCGGCCGCATCGAGAGCCGGACGGAGCGGTGAGCGGGCACGGGCCGGCGCGGCCGGTGCTGATCGTCAGCTCTCCCGGCCTGCGGGCCGTGGCGGAGGACCTCCGGGAGGCCGGCGAACGGCTGACCGGCCGGTGGGACGCCCTGTGGGCGTCGGTGAACACGGCGGGCATGTGCGGGGGCGACGACATGATCAGCCAGCTGATCAGGGCGTCCTTCACCTCCGTCATGGACCGGGCGGAGGAGTCGGTGAGGTCGGTGACGGAGCTGTGCGGCGTCTACGGCGCCCACGGCTCCCGAATGGACGAGCCGGTACGGCAGGGCGAACACGCCGTGGTGAGGCACATCGCGTCGATCGAAACCGCGGGGTGACGGATGGGACTCCAGCTTCCCCCGGCTCTGGCGGCCCTGCTCGTGGATCTCGGCTTCCAGTGGACCCGGTCGGACGAGGTGATCCTCGCGCAGGTGGGTGACCTGTGGCGGGACTTCGAGTCGGGGCTGGACGACGTCGAGCACCTCCTCGCGGGCGCGCTCCACCGCATGCGGGACGGTAACGCGGGGGAGGGCGTGGAGGCGTTCACGGCCGCCATGCTCGCCGGAGACGCGCCGCAGGCGACGGTGCGGGACGCGGGCACGGGCTCGCTGGCGGTCGGCGCGGGCTGCTACATCAGCGCCGCGATCGTGCTCGCGGTGAAGAGCCACGTGATCGTCCAGCTCGCCCTGCTCGCGGCGGGGCTCTCGGCGCTGTTCGCGGCGGCGGGGCCGACCATGGGGGCGTCGCTCGCCCAGGTCCCGGTCGTCAAACAGGTCACCGGCCGGCTCATCGACATGATCATCTCGCGCCTGACCGCGCTGCTCGTCTGACGGCCGCGAACGGGACCCGGCGCCCGGCCTCCGCCCGCCGTACCATCACCCGCCGAGCCGAGCCGAGCCGAGCCGAGCCGAGCCGAGCCGAGCCCGTGCCGCCGCCGGGGGCCGGCGGGTTCCCGGCCCGCGCCGCCGGGGCGTCAGCGGGTGCCGCCGGGCCTCCAGAGGATCTCGTCGCCGTGGGCGGCGACCCGGCACAGGATGAACATCAGGTCGCTCAGCCGGTTGAGGTATCTGGCGGTCAGCGGGTTGACGTCGTCGTGGGCGGAGAGGGCCGCCCAGACGGTCCGCTCGGCCCGCCGTACGATCGTGCGGGCCACGTGGAGCTGTGCGACGGCGGGGGCGCCGCCGGGCAGGATGAAGCTGCGCAGCGGCTTGAGACGCTCGTTGAACTCGTCGCAGCGCTCCTCCAGCCACTCGACGTAGGAGGGCTCGACGCGCAGCGGCGGGAACTCGGGGTTCTCGGTGACCGGGGTGCACAGGTCGGCGCCGACGTCGAACAGCTCGTTCTGGATCCGGCCGAGGACCGCCGCGACGTCCTCGTCGAGGGCGCCGGTCGCCAGGGCCACGCCGATCGCCGCGTTGGCCTCCTCGACGTCGGCGTAGGCGGCCAGCCGGGGGTCGGTCTTGTGGGTGCGGCTCATGTCCCCGAGCGCGGTCGTGCCGTCGTCGCCGGTCCGGGTGTAGATCTTGGAGAGCACCACCGGCTCGTCCCTGTCAGCTCGCGTCATGGGGTTCAGCGTAGCGACCGTAAAACCCTTACGATCCTCTTCATAGCGGACAATATGCTGGATAAATGGGCTCTGGTTTCTACCTCCGATTTCCCCATCTCTCCCGTGACACGCTGACGTTCGTCGCCGACGACGACGTCTGGGCCGCTCCCGTGGACGGCGGGCGCGCCTGGCGCCTGACCTCCGACCGGGCCCCCGCGGCGCATCCCCGCCTCTCCCCGGACGCCACGAAGGTGGCCTGGACGAGCTTCCGCGACGGCGACCCCGAGGTGTACCTCGCGGACCTGGAGTCCGGCTCGGCCGAGAGGCTGACCTACTGGGGGGACATGCGGACCCGCACCCGCGGCTGGACGCCCGACGGGCGGGTCCTCGCGGTCAGCGCGACCGGGGAGCCGTTCGCCGCCTGGAGCTGGGCCTACACCATCGGTGACGGCCTGCCCGAGCGGCTGCCGTACGGGCCGGTCACCGACCTGTCGATCGCCGGGGAGGGCGAGGAGGCGGGGGAGGCGGCCGGCGCGGTGGCGCTGCTGACCGGCGCCCTGGGCCGCGACCCGGGCACGTGGAAGCGCTACCGGGGCGGCACCGCCGGCCGGCTGTGGGTACGGCGGGCGGGCGAGGAGTCGTTCACCCGGCTGCTGGCCGACCTCGACGGCCACTTCGCCGACCCGATGCTCGTCGGCGGGCGCCTGGTGTTCCTGTCCGACCACGAGGGGATCGGCAACCTCTACTCCTGCGCCCTGGACGGCACCGGCCTGCGCCGGCACACCGACCACGACGTCTTCTACGCCCGGCACGCCACCACCGACGGCACCCGGATCGTCTACCAGAACGCCGGCGACCTCCACCTGCTGGACGGGCTGGACGCCGAGACCCGGAAACTCGACGTCAGGCTCGGCTCCCCGGCGCGGGGGCCGCAGCCGTACCGGGTGGACGCCGAACGGCGGCTGCACGACCTGGCGGTGGACGAGACCGGCCGGGCCAGCGCCGTCGAGGTGCAGGGGACCGTGCACTGGATCACCCACCGGGACGGCCCGGCGCGGCAGCTCAGCTCCGGCCTGGCCGCCGGGACCCCGCGCCTCCTGGGTACGGACCGGGTGGTGTGGGTCGTCGACGACGGGCACCGGCAGGGCCTGGAGATCGGGCCGGCCGGCGGCGGGGAGACCCGCAGGATCGCCGAGGGGCTGCTGGGCGAGGTCGGTGACGTGGCCGTCGCGCCCGACGGGAACACGATCGCGGCGGCGGCCAGGGACGGGCGGCTCCTGCTGGTGGACGTCACCTCCGGCGAGGTCGTCGAGCTGACCCGGGCCGAAGGGCAGGTCGACGGGCTGGCCTTCTCGCCCGACTCCGCCTGGCTGGCCTGGTCGCACCCCGAGGCCGATCCGCTGCGCAGGATCCGCCTGGCCCGGCTGGCGGACCGGGTGGTCACCGACGTCACCGACGGCCGGTTCGTGGACACCTCGCCGGCCTTCACCGGCGGCCACCTGGCGTTCCTGTCGCGCCGCGGCTTCGACCCGGTCTACGACGCGCACTCCTTCGACATGTCCTTCCCGTTCGGCCACCGCCCCTACCTGGTGCCGCTGTCGGCGGCCACCCCGTCGCCGTTCGCGCCCAGCGCCGAAGGGCGCCCCGTCGGGTCCCCGGACGACGACGGCGACGGCGACGACAAGGGCGAGGACGTCTCCGCCGCCCCCGCGCTCACCGTCGACCTGGAGGGCATCGCCGGGCGGGTCGTGCAGGTGCCGGTCCCCGAGGGCCGCTACTCGAAGCTCAGCGCGGTCAAGGACGGGTTCGTCTGGCTGCGCGAGACGCTGGCCGGGGAACTGGGCGAGGACCGCGAGAAGGTGGGGGCCGACGCGCCCAAGCCCGCGCTGGACCGCTACGACCTGGTCAAGCGCAGGTGCGAGGAGATCGTCGACGAGCTCGACGACTACTGGGTGAGCGGCGACGGCACCCACCTCGTCGTCTCCTGCGACGGCGAGCTCACCGTCCACAAGGTCGGCGGCAAGAACGACGACGACGTGACCGTGGACCTGTCGCGGATCCGGGTCACCGCCGATCCCCGCACCCACTGGCGGCTCGCCTACGACCAGTTCGGCCGCCGGATGCGGGCCGACTTCTGGGTCGAGGACATGGCGGACGTCGAGTGGGACGCCGTGCTGGAGGAGTACCGGCCGCTGGTGGAGCGCGTCGCCACCGCCGACGACTTCGCCGACCTGCTCTGGGAGGTCGCCGGCGAGCTCGGGACCTCGCACGCCTACGTCATGGCGGCCCCGTGGGGGCAGCCGACCTGTGACCGGGTCGGCCTGCTGGGGGCCGACCTGTCCCGGGACGCCGACGGACGCTGGCGGGTGGACCGGGTGCTGCCGGGCGAGTCGTCGGACGTGCACGCCCGCTCGCCGCTGGCCGCGCCCGGCGCGGCCGTCCGCCCGGGGGAGAGGCTGCTGGCGGTGGACGGCCGCCCGGTGCCGCCGGACGGGCCGGCGCCGCTGCTGGTCGGCGCGGCCGACAAGCCGGTCGAACTGACCCTGGACGGCGGGCGCAAGGCGGTCGTCACCCCGCTCGGCGACGACCGGCGCCTGCGCTACCAGGACTGGGTGAACGGGCGGCGGGCGCGGGTCCGCGAGCTGGGGGAGGGCCGGGTCGGCTACCTGCACATCCCGGACATGGTCGCCGAGGGCTGGGCGCAGTTCCACCGCGACCTGCACCGGGAGATGGCCCGCGAGGCGCTGGTCGTGGACGTCCGTAACAACCGGGGCGGTCACACCTCCGAGCTGGTCATCGAGAAGCTGATCCGCCGCGTCATCGCCTGGGGGAACCCCCGCGGCATGACGCCCCAGACCTACCCCCAGGACGCGCCGCGCGGTCCGCTGGTCGCCATCGCCGACCGCGACGCCGGGTCCGACGGCGACATCGTCACCGCGGCCTTCAAGTTCCACCGGCTCGGGCCGGTGGTGGGCACCCGCACCTGGGGCGGGGTGATCGGCATCGAGGACGCCCACCGCCTGGCCGACGGGACGCGCATCACCGTGCCGAAGTACTCCTTCTGGTTCGAGGACCTCGGCTGGGGGGTGGAGAACCACGGCGTCGAGCCGGACGTCGAGAGGGACATCACCCCCGACGACTGGGCCGCCGGACGCGACACCCAGCTGGAGGAGGCCGTACGGCTGGCACTGGCCGCGCTGCGGGAGCGCCCGGCGGTGACCCCGCCCGACCCGGCGACCCGGCCCTCCCGCCGCCGCCCGGTGCTGCCGCCGCGGCCGTAGCGGGCGACGGCGTCACCGAAAGGCCGTGTCCGCCGTCTCTCCGGAGAGGCCGCCGCCCGTCGCCGGACCCGGCGACGGGCGGCGGGACCACGGCCGTCCGGGAGCCCCGGGAGGGACGACGGGATCGGGCCCGTCCGATCCTCCGGAGAAAAAGGCCGGCTCCGGCAGAATTTTTTCCCTCCGCCGGGGCAGGCCTTTTCGGTAGGCGGAAGGATCGCAGGGGGTCAGACCATCGCCTTTCACATCACGTAGTCATCGAGCCGCTCCGTGTGACCGCCCCTACAGGTCACGCGCCGTGGTTCTCGTCCGGCCGCATCCCCGGCGGCCGGACACGAGGAGGAGGCATGCGCGTCGCTGAAAACCCCGAAGCACAGGTGGTCGACGTCGGGAACCGTCTCGACGTGGGCACCGTCGCCGAGGTGCGCCCGCGGCTGCACGAGGCCGTCGACACGGGGCACGGTGACCTGATCGCCGACCTCTCCGGGCTGGAGATGATCGACGCCACCGGCCTGGGAGTGCTGGTCGGCACGCACCGGCGCGCGGCGGCCGCCGGACGCCGGCTCATCCTGCGCGGCGTGCCGCCCAGGGTCATGCGCGTGCTGGCGGTGACCCGGCTCAACCGGGTGCTCACCGTCGAACTCCCGGTGGACGCGGTCGCCTGACCCCGGTCTCGGGTCTCGGGTCTCGGGTCTCCGGAAACGGCCCCGGGCGTCTGATTCCGGTCCCCGGAAACGGTCCCGGGCGCCGGCGGGCCATCGGGCCACCGGGCGGTGAGTCCCCTCACACCACCAAGGCCCGGTGGAAGACGTGCACGGCGGTGTCGATCATGTGGTCCACCTCGGGCGGGTCGTCGGCCAGCACCCATTCGGTGAGCAGCTCATGGATGGCCCCGATGACCCCGATGGCCAGCAGTCGCCGGTCCAGTCCGGCCGGGCCCGCCAGGGCGGGGTCATCGGGACTGATGATCTCGACTGCCTCGCGGAAGCCCGCCAGGGCCTGCTCACGCGCTTTGGCGAGGCAGCCGGCGGCTCGCCGTACCTCCAGGTGCATGAGGCGGGCCCGCCGCCTGTCCTCGGTGACGAAGCCGATGTATCCGCCGATGCCGGCCCTGATCCTTTCGAGCAGTGAGTCGGGGGCCTGCGCGACGGCCTTCGCCACGGACGCCAGTGACTCCTGCACGCACCGGTCGTGCACGGCCTCCATCAGCTCGTCGCGCCCGGAGAAGCACTCGTAGAAGGCGCGGTTCGAAATGCGGGCGGCGGCGCACAGCTGCTCGATCGTCGTCTCCGGGAATCCGAGATCGCAGTAGAGCGTGTACGCCGCGGTCATCAGGCGCTCGCGGCGGTCCGCCAGTCGCTCCTCGGATGACATTCCCCGATAGGGCCGTCCATTCATGTCAAGCTCCCGGTGCCGTCGTGAGCTTGACAATGCATCGCTTTATCACTTCCACCCCAAAGTCATGGCCCCAGAATCCACCATTATGGGTGCAAGATCCGTTTTTCTGGAAGAGTCAAAACGTCATGTATTCCGGTCTTCATGTAAGAAGGTCAGGATTCTGACCGGTCGGTCAAGCGCTCGGGGAGGCCGGAGCGGAAACACGAGAACATTTCTCATTTCGGACGGCCATGTGGCTTTCCGGAAAAGACGGCCCGGAGGGCGTCCGGAGGATCGGGGAGGGCTTCAGAAGAGCGTGTCGGTGCGCTCGATGCCCCGCAGCGCGTCGTAGTCGAGGGTGACGCAGCGGATGCCGCGGTCCTCGGCGAGCGTCCTGGCCTGCGGCGCGATGGCCTGGGCCGCCAGGATGCCGGAGACGGGGGCGAGCAGCGGGTCGCGGTTCATCAGCTCCAGGTAGCGCGTCAGCTGCTCCACCGCGTCGATGCCCGCGCGGCGCTTGAGCTCCACGGCCACGGTCGAGCCCTCGTGGTCGCGGCACAGGATGTCCACCGGCCCGATCGCCGTCATGTACTCGCGGCGGACCAGCGTCCAGCCCGCGCCGAGCGTGGTGATGTGCTCGGCCAGCAGCTCCTGCAGGTGGGCCTCGACACCGTCCTTGATCAGGCCGGGATCGACGCCCAACTCGTGGGTGGAGTCGTGGAGGATCTCCTCCATGGTGAGGACGAGCTTCTCGCCGCTCTTGCCGTGGGTCACCGTCCAGGTGCCCTCCTCCTCGCGGAGCCGGCACGGCGGGTTCATCCAGTTGAGCGGTTTGAACGCCCTGTCGTCGGCGTGCACGGACACGCTGCCGTCCGCCTTGATGAGGATGAGCCTCGGCGCCATCGGAAGATGAGCGGTGAGCTTCCCCACGTAATCCACGCTGCATCGCGCGATGACCAGCCGCATGGGGGCCAACCTTACCGCCGGAACGCCGGTGCCGGTGGCCACGCCGGCGGATCCGGCGACCCGCACCGGCGTTGAGCTGGATTTGGGGTGGTTTTGGGGAGAGCGGGGGACCTCTGGGAGACTGGTCGGCATGACGCGCAGCTTCGACCGGACCGGAGCGGCCGCCCCCGGCTCGACGGGCGCCGCGGGCGCCGTGACCTCCGTGGTTTCCCCGGTCTCCGCGGTTCCCGTGGTCTCCGCCCCCGTGCCGCCGCCCGGCCGCCCCGCCACGGCCGCGGCGCGGAGCGTCCGCGACCTGCCATGAGCCCCCGCCGATCCCGCCGCAAGGATCCCTTCGCCCGCGACGGCCGCGGCGGGCGCGGAGGCTCCGGCCGCCCGCCGTCCTCCCGCCCCGTGGGGATGTTCGTCGCCGGTGTCGACCAGGTCGAGGAGTGGCCGGACGGCGACTGGCACGTACGGCGGGTCACCGGCGCCGGGGCGGACAAGACCTACCGCTGCCCCGGCTGCGACCAGGAGATCAGGTCCGGCGTGCCGCACCTGGTGAGCTGGCCCGCCTGGACCGGCGGGGAGGAGGAGCGCCGGCACTGGCACACCGCGTGCTGGCGCCACCGGACCAGACGGGGGCCGGGCCGGACCAGATACTGACCGGATACTGAAAGGCGGCCGTACGGTCCCCGCACCCAGGGCGGCCGACGGCGGCCGACGGAGGCCGTACGGTCCCGTGCCCCGCTGCTCCGGCCACGACACGACGTCACGAAGTGAGGAACACATGGAGATCCGGGCCTCCACGGTGCTGCCCGCGCGCAGGGAGCCGATCGAGCTGGTCACCGCCGACGGGCTGACGCTCGTCGGCGAGCTGGCCCTGCCCGCGGACCGGCCCCCGGCCGCCACGCTGGTCTGCCTGCACCCGCTGCCCACGCACGGCGGCATGATGGACAGCCACATCTACAAGAAGGCGGCCAACCGGCTGCCCGCGCTGGCGGACCTCGCCGTGCTGCGGTTCAACACGCGCGGCACCACCTCCGACCGCGGCACCTCCCAGGGGGCCTTCGGCGGCGGCGAGGACGAGCGTCTCGACGTCGCCGCCGCGCTGGAGTACGCCGAGTTCCACGACCTGCCCCGGGCCTGGCTGGTGGGCTGGTCCTTCGGCACCGAACTGGCGCTGAAGTGGGGTCGCGACCCGCTGGTGGAGGGGGCGATCCTGCTCTCCCCGCCGCTGCACCGGGCCACCGACGCCGACCTCGACGGCTGGGCGGAGTTCGGCCGGCCGCTGACCGCGCTGGTCCCCGAGTTCGACGACTACCTGCGACCGGCCGAGGCCCGCGAGCGCTTCGCCCGGGTGCCCCAGGCCGAGGTGGTCGGGGTGGACGGCGCCAAACACCTGTGGGTCGGCGAGCCGTACGTGCGGATCGTCCTCGACGAGATCGTCCGGCGGGTCAACCCGGCCGCGCACCCCCTGCCCACCGAGGTCCCCGAACCGTAGCGCGGGCCGGCGCGATCCAGCGAGGCCGCCGGACGGCCGGGAGATCGAGGGGCCGGAAGACCGGGGCGCGGGCCGGCGTCTCCGGTCCGGCCATGCCGCTTCGCGCGTCAAGGGATGTCAGAACCGGGACGCGCGACTACCGTGGATCTGTGCATCTGTACACCCGGTCGGCGGGCGAAGGACTTCCGGTCGTCCTGCTGCATGCGTTCCCCCTGTCCTCTGCCATGTGGCTGGCCCAGCGCGAGGGCCTGTCCGCGGTCTGCAAGGTCATCACCCCCGACCTGCGCGGCTTCGGCGGCTCGGTGCTCGGGGACGAGGAGCCGTCCCTCGACGTGATGGCCGACGACGTCGCGCGGACGCTCGACCGCGAAGGCGTCGACCGGGCCGTCATCGGAGGGCTGTCCATGGGCGGCTACGTGACGATGGCCCTGTGCCGCCGCCACCCCGACCGGCTGCTGGGGCTCGTCCTCGCCGACACCAAGGCGAGCGCCGACCCCGACCAGGCCAGGGTCAACCGTGAGCGCATCGCCGCCGCCGTGGTCGAGGACGGCCCGGCCGTACTGCTGGAGGAGGTCCTCCCGCCGCTGGTCGGACGGACCACCGCCGAGCGCCGGGCGATGGTGTACGGCAGGGTGCGCGGGCTGGTCCAGTCGGCCCCGCCGCGGGCGGTGGCCTGGGCCCAGCGGGCCATGGCGGCCCGCCCGGACTCCTTCGACACCCTGCGCGCGCTCAAGGTGCCCGCGCTGGTGCTGGTGGGGGAGGAGGACGGCCTCACCCCGCGGGCCGACGCCGAGGCGATGGCCGGGGCGGTGCCCGACGGGCGGCTGACCGTGATCGAGAAGGCCGGCCACCTGAGCGCGGTCGAGCAGCCGGAGGCGTTCAACCGCCCGCTGGCGGGCTTCGTCGCCGAGCTGGCCGGGCGGGCGCCGCTCGGCGGCTGAGTGCGAACCGGCCCGGGGACGCGGGACCCGGGACGCGCGGGCCCAGGGACCGGGCGGACCGCGAGGACCCGGGGCGGGGGTTCCGGGACGCCGTGAGGACCCCGCGGCAGGGTTCGGGCGGAACGCGAGGATCCGGGGCGCGGGCTCGGGGACGGCGCCACGAGGACCCCGGAAGACGAAGAGGAGCCCGGCGATCCACACGGATCGCCGGGCTCCTCAGGTCAGCCGTCTCGACGCCTCCCGATCAGCGGCCCCCTACTCCTGCCACCACTCGGCGTCGTCGTCCTTGGTCTCGGCCTTGGGCGCGGGAGCCGGGGCCGGCGCCGAGGCCGGAGCCGGGGTCTCGGCCGGAGCGGAGATGGCCGGCTTGACCGGGGCCGGGGCGATCGCCGGCTCCGGGTCGGCGGCCGGAAGCGGCGCGCCACCGAGCAGCTGGCGGAGCTGCGCGAGGTGGCTGGTGATGCTGTCGCGCTGCCGGGTCAGCTCGTCGACCTGGCGCTGGGCGACCGAGAGACCCCGCTCGGCCTCGATCTTGGCCTCGGAGACGATCGTCTCGGCGTTCGTCTTCGCCTCGGCCACGAGCTGGTCGGCGTTCTTGCGCGCGTTGGCGAGCAGCTGCTTGGCGTGGGTGTCGGCGTCGCGGCGGGCCTGCTCGGCCTGCTGCGTGGCCTTGGTGGCCCGCTGCTCGGCGGTGGCGGCGCGCTCCTCGGCCTTGGAGACCATCTGCTGGGTGTGGGCCTGCGCGGTGGCGTGGCGCTCGGCCTCCACGCGCTCGGCCTCCTCGCGCCGGGCGGCGAGCTGGATCTCGAACTCGGCCTCGTCCTGGGCCCGCTTGGCCTCCGACTCCTCCAGGACCCGCTGGGCCTGGGCGCGCATCTCGTCGGCCTGGCGCTTGGCGGTGGTGAGGATCTCGTCACGCTCGCGCTTGGTCGAGGCCCGCAGCTGGGCGACCTCGCGCTCGGTGGTGGTGCGCAGCTTGTCGATCTCGCGCTCGGCGTCGGCGCGCTTCTCGGCCACCTCGTGGTCGGCGGTGGCGCGAAGCTTGGCCACCTCGCGCTCGGTGGTGGAGGTCAGCTCGTTGGCCTCGCGGCGGGCGGTCGAGCGGATCTCCTCGGCCTCGCGCTCGGCGGTGGTGCGCATCTCGTCGGCCTCGCGGGTGGCCAGGGCCCGCTTCTCGGCCGCCTCGTTCTCCGCGGCGGCGCGCGCGTCGGCGGCATCGACCTTGGCGGCGGCCCGGATCTCGTTGGCCTCGGACCGGGCGGCCTGGACCAGCTCGGTGGCCTGCTCCTCGGCGAGCCGGAGCAGCTGCTCGATCCGCGCGCCCAGGCCGGAGTAGGTGGGGCGCTCCTGCTCCTGCAGCTGGCGCTGGGAGTCGGCCAGGTCGCGCTGCAGGCTCTGCGCCTGTTCCTTCGCCTGACGCAGCTCGGCGTCGACCTGCTTGAGATGATCATGGACCTGGTGCCGGTCATAGCCACGGAGCACCACGTCGAATTCCCGAGCGGGGGAGTCTTCAAAGAAATTGTTGAGCTGGGCGTCGATGTCGGACTGCATGGAGGCTCGATCCTGGGTTGTCGAGACGGCTACACGGGGCGGACGAAGGATTCGGACACCCGAGCTGGGATCCGTGGCGGGACCCACGTCCGGTGATAGGCCAGCGTACTCTGGAGTTGCCGCGTTGGCGGTCCCCTCTGACTTTCTGCGTGACTTGTTACGTATGAACCTTTCCTGCATGTGACGCGACACCCGGCCGCCGCGTTGACCGCATCCGGCCGCCACTTGGCCGGGCGCGCCGGCGGCGACCGGCGGGCGCGTTGACCGGACACGTTGACCGCTTCCGGCCGCCGCGTTGACCGTGTCCGGCCGTCACCCCGATCGCTCCCGGGTGTCACGCCGCCCGCGTCCGCCGGACACGGGCGTCCGTGCCCGGCCGTCACACCGGCCGTGCCCGGGGTGGCAACGTCCGGCGGGGCCGTCGGCGTCCGGCGGGGCCGTCGGCGTCCGGTGGCCGGGCCGTCAGCGTCCGTGGGACGACGCGTCGCCGGTGCCGGGGGCCTGAACCAGCTCGGTCAGCACCCCGCCCATGTCCTTGGGGTGGAGGAAGGCGATCGACGACCCCAGCGTGCCGTGCCGGGGCTCGGCGTCCAGCACCCGGACGCCCCTGCCGCCGATCTCCCGCATCGCCTCCGCCACGTCCGGCACCCCGAACGCCACGTGGTGCACCCCCTCCCCGCGCCTGGCGAGGAACTTCCCGACCGGGGTGTCGGGGCCGAGGGGCTCCAGGAGCTGGATGTAGGAGCCGCCGCCCTCGCCGTCGGCGACGTGCAGCAGCGCCTCCTTGACGCCCTGCTCCTCGTTGGTCTCGCGAGCGACCACCCTGAGGTCGAAGGTGCGCTCGAAGAACGCGATCTTCTCCTCCAGGTCGTGGCAGGCGATCCCCACATGGTCGATGCGCATGAACATATGGACGGCCTCCATGGCGATCGGTTCGGTACTCATGGGTATGGTGGCAAAGTCGTTCGAAGACTCGCCAGGAGGCCCCTGCTCATGTCTGGTTCCGTCATCGTCGCCGGAGCTCGCACCCCCATCGGACGGCTGCTCGGCTCGCTGTCCGGCCTCACCGCCGCCGAGCTCGGCGGCATAGCCATCAAGGCCGCGCTGGAGCGCGCCGGCGTCGCCCCCGAGACCGTGCAGTACGTGATCATGGGTCAGGTCCTGCAGGCCGGGGCGGGGCAGATCCCCTCCCGCCAGGCGGCCGTCCTGGCCGGGATCCCGATGACCGTGCCGTCGCTGACCATCAACAAGGTCTGCCTGTCCGGCCTGGACGCCATCGCCCTGGCCGACCAGCTCATCAGGGCCGGCGAGTTCGACATCGTGGTCGCCGGCGGCATGGAGTCGATGTCGAACGCCCCGCACCTGATGCGCGGCCTGCGCCGGGGCGTCAAGTACGGCGACGCCACCGTCGTCGACTCGATGGCCTACGACGGCCTGACCGACGCCTACGACCAGATCGCGATGGGCGAGTCCACCGAGCGGCACAACGTCCGCCTGGGCCTGACCCGCGAGGAGCAGGACGCCTACTCCGCCCGCTCCCACCAGCTCGCCGCCGCCGCGATCAAGAACGGCGCGCTCGACGACGAGATCGTCCCGGTGCCGGTCCCGCAGCGCAAGGGCGACCCCGTCCTGTTCTCCGCCGACGAGGGCGTGCGCGGCGACACCACCGTCGACGTCCTGTCGCGGCTGCGCCCGTCGTTCGTCCCGGACGGCACCATCACCGCCGGCTCCGCCTCGCAGATCTCCGACGGCGCCTGCGCGGTCGTCGTGATGTCGAAGGCCAGGGCCGAGGAGCTGGGCCTCGACTGGCTCGCCGAGATCGGCGCGCACGGCAACGTCGCGGGTCCGGACAACTCGCTGCAGTCGCAGCCGGCCAACGCCATCAAGCACGCCCTCGCCAAGGAGGGCATCACCGCCGGCGACCTCGACCTGCTGGAGATCAATGAGGCGTTCGCCCAGGTCGTCCTCCAGTCGGTCAAGGAGCTCGACGTCCCGCTGGAGAAGGTCAACGTCAACGGCGGCGGCATCGCCATCGGCCATCCGATCGGCGCGTCCGGCGCCCGCATCGTCCTGACCCTCGCCCACGAGCTGAAGCGCCGGGGCGGCGGGACCGGCGCGGCCGGCCTGTGCGGCGGCGGCGGCCAGGGCGACGCCCTGATCATCCGTGTCCCGTCGGCCTGACGTGGAGACGTCCAGCCCCGCGGCGCGGCGCGACCCGCTGCCCGCGGAGGTCTCCGAACTGGTCGCGCAGGCGCGGCAGGGCCGTCCCCGGGCGGTCGCACGGCTGATCTCCCTCGTGGAGAACGGCTCGCCGCTGCTCCGGGAGGTCACCGCCGAGCTCTGCGCGGCCCGGCCGCCCCGGGCCCGCGTCATCGGGCTGACCGGCTCCCCGGGCGTGGGCAAGTCCACCTCGACCGCGATGCTGGTCCAGGCGTTCCGCAAGCTCGGCAGGCGGGTCGGGGTCCTCGCCGTGGACCCGTCCTCGCCGTTCACCGGCGGGGCGCTGCTCGGCGACCGGGTGCGCATGCAGGACCACGCCACCGACCCGGAGGTCTTCATCCGGTCGATGGCCAGCCGGGGCCACCTGGGCGGCCTGTCGTGGGCGACGCCGCAGGCGCTGCGGGTCCTGGACGCCGCCGGGTGCGAGGTCGTCCTCGTCGAGACCGTCGGGGTCGGACAGGCCGAGGTGGACATCGCCTCGCTGGCCGACACGACCGTCGTGCTGCTCGCCCCGGGCATGGGCGACGGCGTCCAGGCCGCCAAGGCGGGCATCCTGGAGGTCGCCGACGTGTTCGTGGTGAACAAGGCCGACCGCGACGGCGCCCAGGCGGTCGTGCGCGAGCTGCGCACCATGACCTCCCAGATCGAGGGGCCCTGGCGACCGCCGATCGTGACGACCGTGGCCTCCCGGGGAGAGGGCGCCGAGGACGTCGTCGCCGCCCTCGACGAGCACCTGGCGTACCTGGAGGAGTCGGGCGAGCTCGACCGCAGGCGCCACGTCAGGGCCCGCGACGAGATCGAGGCCATCGCGGTCGCGACGCTCCGCGCCCGCTTCGCCCACCTGCACGGCGACCGGCGGCTCGACGCGCTCGCCGGGCGCGTCGTGTCGGGCGGTCTCGACCCCTACACCGCCGCCGACGAGCTGCTGGACGCCGCCGGCTGACCCCGTGCCCGCCGTACGGCCCGCGCGTCCCGTGCCCGCCGTACGGCCCGCCGGTCCGGGACCGGCGGGCGGAGCCTACGGCCGGCCGTCCAGCGTGACGGTGACCTTCTTGAAGCCCAGGCCGCCCAGCATGCCCTGGAGCATGGCCCTGGTGTTCTGGTCGGCCCGGTCGCGCAGGTCGCTGGCCTGTGCGGCATCGGCGATCTTCTTCTCGGCCAGCTGGTAGAGCTCGCGCTGGTCGCCCGGGGAGGACGACAGGAAGTCCTGGACCCGGTCGAACAGGCCGCGCTGCTGGGCGTAGACGTAGGACCGCCGGTTGTCGAGGTTGGGCTTCTCGAGCTGCGCGTGCGGCAGCTTCACCGTCACCTCCCTGCGGTCGGGCGACACGGTCAGCGCGCCGGAGGACAGGCCGCCGAAGTCGACGTAGGCGTCGACGCCGCCGGCGCCCACGAAGAGGGTCCGGGTGCCCTTGACGGCGTCGGGCAGGAACGCGGCGTCCTTCTCCAGGTCGACGATGACCTGGAAGTTGCCGGTGGCCGCCTCGAAACGGCTGAGGTTGTGGATCGACTGCAGCAGCGCGGGCTGGCTGCGGTCGATCGAGGTCTCGCCGAACGGGTTCAGCCGCGTCCAGACCAGCCAGGCGGCTCCGGCGACGATGGCGAGCGTGACGACGACCCCGGCGAGGAAGCGCAGGCCGCGTCGGCGACGCGGCGGGGACGCCCCGGGGGGTGCCTGTGGAGAAGCGTTCACGACGATCTCCTTCCCCCCACGGGGTCCTTCTCACGCCCGCCGGCCCGGCCGTGCCCCCGGAAAGGCCGTCCCGGTGAATCGGAACGGGAGACCGGGGCGGGAGCCGTCCGGCGGCCCGGTGGTCCGGCAGTGATCCGGGAACGGTCCGGAAACGGTCCGGCGGGCCTCAGCGGTCCGGCGCGGTCCGGCCCGCCGGGGCCGTCCGGGGGAGGGGCGGCGCGCCCGCCACGGTGGGCGCGCCGCCCGGCGTCCCGTAGAGGGCGGACGCCTGGGGCGCCGGCCCGGCGGGCGCCGTGCCCCCGGCCCCCGTCCCTCCGGTCCCGAGGCCCCCGGCTCCCGGATACCCGCCTGCCGGAGGCGGCGCGGCCGGCTGCGCGACCTGCGGTACCTGCCCGCCGAAGTCGCCGCTCTGCAGCCGGCACCCGGCGAACCGGTCGTAGTGCGTCCGCAGCCAGTCGCGCCGCTGGGTGTCGGTGAGACCCGCGAACCACGCGGCGGCGTACTGGTGCTCGGCCAGCGGCCCGCCGGGCAGCGGCCGCCCCGCCAGCCACGCGACCACGATGTCGCGGTACCCCTGGGCGGTGGTGCCGGCGCAGCGGGGGGCCAGGCCCTCGACGAACTCGGCGGCCGCCTGGTCGGCGAACCCGCTGGACAGGTCGTCCACGTGGATCGGCACCGAGCCCGGCGGCAGCGGGGCGTCCTCGCGCCGCGGGCGCTGCTCCAGCCGGGAGAACTCCCCGGGCGTCCCGGCCAGCCGGGAGGCGATCCTGACGAACGCCGAGCCCAGCTCGGGCAGTCCGTCGCGCATCCCCGGATGCACGCAGACCATGATCGGCCACTCCTCGCAGCTGTAGACCACCCGCTGCGCGGTGACCGTCCGCGGCTCGTTGAGCAGCCGGGCCATCCCCGCCGCCGCGGCGAGCACGGCGAGCAGCGCGCCGGCCAGCGCGAGCGACTGGCGCGTCACGACCGCGGCCCAGCCGAGCAGCAGCACGGCGCTGATGCCCAGCAGCCAGAACGTCTGGTCGGCGAACGCCGACGTGCTCAGCCCCTGGAAGGGGTCGTACGGCTCGCGTGTGGCCGGGGCGAGCCGGTCGGCCCAGGTCCCGCTCTGGGCGAGCCAGGTGAAGAGGCCGTAGCAGCCGAGCCCGGCGATCACCGGGGTGATCGTCCAGGGCAGCAGCCACCCGATCACCCAGCCGACGGTGACGTACAGCGCCAGGCCGGCCATCCCCATGAACAGGCCGCTGGGCGGCAGCCGCCCGGACTGCTCGCCGAGGATCGTCCGGACGGCCAGCACCAGCGTCGTCGCGGCGAACGCCACGGCCGGCACCGCCGCCACCGCCAGCGGCGTGCGCACCGCGCGCCAGGTGGTCGGCAGCCACCGGCCGCTCTCGCGCCGCCTGCGCACCGCCACCCAGGCGGCGAACGCCGCGGACACCGGCCCCGTCAGGCGGAGCGAGCCGATCATGGCGACCACGGTGTTCTCCCAGGCTCCGACGCCGGGTATGAGGACGCTCCACGCCGCGGCCAGCCCCAGCACGAGCAGGACGGCGGCAGCCACCAACGCGCTCTGCTGGAGTTCTTCGCGTGAAACGCCCCTGTGCTCACGCACCGGCGTGCGTGGAACGCATCCACGCCGCGTCGGCCGGCCATGAGCTCGCGTGGCGCACGAGCGCCATCGGATCGTCGTTCATCAAGCACCCCCCGTGCTGTGAATGTGCGGTGGCCGGTCCCCTCGGCAACCGGTCCGGCGTGCATCCCCCGCAGCCGGACTGAGGCGACGCGGCTTTGGCCGCGCCCTCACCATTCGATGTGGGAACCATAACTGAGCGTGACGTTTGGTGCCCGGGTTCTTGGTGAAGCGGTCAATCTTGTGACTCTACGTATACGGGCGAACCGGGATGAGCTCGCGCTACCGTAGCCCTGTGGCTACAGGTCAGCTGAATCTGCCGTTCGACCCCATCGAGCGAGCCGCCCGGACGTGGCGCGTTCACTTCGGGCCGTCCTCGGCCATGGCCGCCGTCACATCGATCATGAGAGCGCACCAGATCCTGCTCTCGCAACTGGACACGCTACTCAAACCGCATGACTTGACCTTCGCCCGCTACGAGGCGCTGGTCCTGCTGACCTTCAGCAGGACCGGGTCGCTGCCGCTGTCGAAGATCGGCGAGCGCCTGATGGTCCACCCCACGAGCGTGACCAACACCGTCGACCGGCTGGAGCGCGCCGGGCTGGTCCGGCGCATGCCCAACCCGCGCGACGGCCGGGGGGTGCTGGCCGAGATCACCGGCAGGGGACGGAAGGCCGTCGAGGCGGCCACCGCCGACCTGATGGCCGCCGACTTCGCCATGACCATGTACGGCGAGGCCGAGCTGGAGGAGATGTTCGGCCTGCTCCGCACGCTGCGGGTGGCGGCCGGCGACTTCGCGGACTGAGCCCCGGCGGGCCGTACGGCTCCCGGCTCGCCGTGACGGTCCCCGGCCTCCCCGCGCTTCCCGTGGCGGCTCCGGTTCTCCCGCGCGTCGGCTCGCCGTGTTCTTCCTCGCGCCTTGACCAGAAATTATTAGGACGTCCTAGTATCTCTCCTAGGGGGATGTCCCGGGCCTCACCCGTCACGAGCGGGCGGCCCGCCGGCGTCCTCCACGAGGCCACGAGCCACGAGGCCACAAGCCGCACACGAGCCGCGAGCCGTACAAGGGAGTTGGCATGAACGCCGAGGAGATCGAGGCAGGGCGGGCGCGCTGGCAGGCGCGGTTCTACCAGACGGCCAGGCGGCCGACGGAGTTCCGGACCCTGTCGGGGCTGGAGGTGGAGCCCGTCTACGGGCCCCAGGGCGACGACCCGCGGATGGAGCGCATCGGCTGGCCGGGGGAGTACCCGTTCACCCGCGGCCTGCACGCCACCGGCTACCGGGGCAAGACCTGGACCATCCGGCAGTTCGCCGGGTTCGGCAACGCCCGGCAGACCAACGAGCGCTACAAGATGATCCTCGCCGCGGGCGGCGGCGGGCTGAGCGTCGCCTTCGACATGCCGACGCTGATGGGCCGCGACTCCGACGACCCGCGCTCGCTCGGCGAGGTGGGCCACTGCGGCGTCGCGATCGACTCCGCGCTCGACATGGACCTGCTCTTCGACGGCATCCCGCTCGGCGACATCACCACCTCGATGACGATCAGCGGCCCGGCCGTGCCGATCTTCTGCATGTACGTCGTGGCCGCCGAGCGGCAGGGCGTGCCGGTCGGCAGGCTGAACGGCACGCTGCAGACCGACATCTTCAAGGAGTACATCGCCCAGAAGGAGTGGCTGTTCGCCCCCGAGCCGCACCTGCGGCTGATCGGCGACCTGATGGAGTACTGCGCCGCCGAGATCCCGGCCTACAAGCCGCTCAGCGTGTCCGGCTACCACATCCGCGAGGCCGGCTCCACGGCCGCGCAGGAGCTGGCCTTCACCCTGGCCGACGGGTTCGGCTACGTGGAGCTCGGCCTGTCGCGGGGCCTGGACGTCGACGTCTTCGGGCCCGGCCTGTCCTTCTTCTTCGACGCGCACATCGACTTCTTCGAGGAGATCGCGAAGTTCCGGGCGGCGCGGCGGATCTGGGCGCGCTGGATGCGCGACGTCTACGGCGCGAAGACGGACAAGGCGCAGTGGCTGCGCTTCCACACCCAGACGGCCGGGGTCTCCCTCACCGCGCAGCAGCCGTACAACAACGTGGTGCGCACCGCCGTCGAGGCGCTCGCGGCCGTGCTCGGCGGCACGAACTCGCTGCACACCAACGCCCTGGACGAGGTCCTCGCGCTGCCCTCGGAGAAGGCCGCCGAGATCGCCCTGCGCACCCAGCAGGTGATCATGGAGGAGACCGAGGTCGTCAACGTCGCCGACCCCCTCGGCGGCTCGTGGTACGTCGAGGCGCTCACCGACCGGATCGAGGCCGAGGCCGAGGCGATCTTCCAGAGGATCCGCGACATGGGCTCCGACGGGACGATGACCTCCGGCATCCTGCGCGGCATCGAGGACGGCTGGTTCATGTCCGAGATCGCCGAGGCCGCCTTCGACTACCAGCGCAAGCTGGAGAAGGGCGACAAGCGGATCGTCGGGGTCAACTGCCACACCTCCTCCGTCGAGGAGCCGCTGGAGATCCTGCGGGTCAGCCACGAGGTCGAGCGCGAGCAGAACCGCGTCCTCGCCGGCCGCCGCGCCGCCCGCGACCAGAAGGCCGTCGACGCGGCGCTGGCCGAGATGACGCGGATCGCCGCGGGCGAGGGCAACCTCATCCCGCCGATGCTGGAGGCGGTCCGCGCCGAGGCCACGCTGGGCGAGATCTGCGACGCCCTGCGCGGGGTGTGGGGCGTCTACAGCGAGCCCGCCCGCTTCTGAGAGCCGCCGCCCCCGCCGGCCCGTCGTGGAGCGGGCCGGCGGGAGGCGGGAATCAGGGTGGCGATTCTGCGTGGCCTGCGGGATACGGCAGGATTGGAGTCATGAGCCCAGCGGACTTCAAACGACCCGGATCGCTGTACGGCGCCGTGGATCTCGGCGCGCGCAAGCAGGCAATGGAGGCGCAGGCCAAGCGCGAGGCCGTCGCGCGGGAGGGCGGCGGGACCGCGGCGCAGGTGATCCACGCCGACGACGCCACCTTCGCGACGGAGGTCGTCGAACGCTCCATGAACAGCCTCGTGCTGCTGGAGCTCACGGTGACCCGTGCCGAGCAGGCCAGGGAGTACAGCCTGCTGCTGGAGAAGCTGGCCGCCGAGAACGCCGGCCGGTGGACCCTCGCCCGGGTGGACGTGGAGACCAGCCCGCAGATCGCCCAGGCCCTGCGGGTGCAGAACGTCCCCGCCGTATACGCGATCTTCCAGGGGCAGCCGGTGGCGGTCGCCCCCGGCATCGCCACCGAGGAACAGCTCCGTGACTGGCTGTCGCAGCTCATGGAGGCTCTGGCCCAGTACCTCCCGCCGGCCGCCGAGGGCGCCGAGGCGGGGGAGGAAGGCCAGGCGGCCCCGGAGCCGCAGGCCGAGCCGGAGATCATCGCCGCCGAGCAGGCCATCGACGCCGGCGACCTCGAGGGCGCCGTGGCCGCCTACGAGCGGCTGCTGGCCCGCTCCCCGAACGACGTGGACGCCAAGCTGGGGCTGGCCGGGCTCGGCCTGATCCGCCGGACCCAGGACGCCGACCCCGCCGACGTGCAGCGTCGCCTGGCCGACCCCGCCGACATCGAGGCCCAGCTGCTGGCCGCCGACTTCGAGATGCTCTCCGGCGAGGTGGACGCCGCCTTCGACCGGCTCGTCGCGGTGGTGCGCCGTACCTCGGGCGAGGAGCGCGACCGGGCCCGGGTGCACCTGCTCGGGCTGTTCGACACGCTGCCCGCCGAGGACCCGTCCATCGCCCGGGCCCGCCGCAACCTCGCCAGCGCCCTCTTCTGAGACCGGCGTCCTCCGCTGGGGGCGGCGCCCTCTTCCGGGAACCGTCCCAAGCGGGGGCGCGGAGAATGCTGAACGCGCTCCCACGGGGCATTGAACGGGCATGCGGGTCGTCACCATCTCCGCGACGTACGGCACCGCCGGAAGCGTGATCGGCCCGGCGGTGGCCGGGCGCCTGGGCGTGCCCTTCGTGGACCGGGCGATCCCCGGCGAGGTGGCCGAGGTGCTCGGCTGCACGCTGGAGGAGGCGCTGGCCCGCGACGACCGGGCCGAGCACGGGCTGTCCATGCTGCTGTCGGGGGTCATGCGGCTCCCGGCCGTCACCTTCGGCGGCCTCGACGTCTACCTCCCGGGAGCGCCGCCGCTCCCGGAGGACTTCGTCGCCCACACCGAGCGGGTGATCAGGCGGACGGCGCGCGAGCGGGGCGGGGTGTTCCTCGGCCGCGCCGCGGCGATCGTCCTGGCCGACCACCCCGGCGCGCTGCACGTGCGGCTGGACGCCCCGGTGGCGCGCAGGGTCGTCCAGACCGCGACGCTGACCGGCGTCCCCGAGGAGGAGGCGCGCAGGCTCGTGCGCGACGCCGACCGGGCGCGGACCGCCTACGTCCGCCATTTCTACCGCGCCGACCCGGCCTCGGCGACGCTCTACCACCTCGTGCTCGACAGCACGACCATTCCGGTCGACACGTGCGTGGAGCTCATCGTGACCGCTTCGATGGCACTGAGCTGACCGAGCTGGCCCGTCCACCCGTCAGGTGATGGCACGATGGATGCATCCTTGAAGCAAGTCAGTCGCAAAGGAGCGGATTGACTGTGGCCACCGTGCCGAGCGTTTCATACTCCATCACCGTGCGCCTTGAGGTGCCGGCCGGCGGCAAGGCCGTCAGCCAGCTCACCCACGCCGTAGAGTCCGCCGGGGGTGTGGTCACCGCGCTCGACGTGACCACGGCGGGTCACGAGACCCTGCGCATCGACGTGACCTGTGCCGCGAGGGACACCGAGCACGCGCAGGCGATCGTCGACAACCTCGGCGGGGTCGAGGGCGTCGTCATCCACAAGGTCTCCGACCGCACCTTCCTCATGCATCTCGGCGGCAAGATCGAGATGAAGTCGAAGGTGCCGCTGCGCAACCGAGACGAGCTGTCCATGGCCTACACCCCCGGCGTCGCCCGGGTCTCGATGGCCATCGCCCGCAACCCCGAGGACGCCCGCCGCCTCACCATCAAGCGCAACAGCGTCGCCGTCGTCACCGACGGCTCGGCCGTGCTGGGCCTGGGCAACATCGGCCCGGCCGCCGCGCTGCCCGTCATGGAGGGCAAGGCGGCGCTGTTCAAGCGGTTCGCCGACATCGACGCCTGGCCGATCTGCCTGGACACCCAGGACATCGACGAGATCGTGCGCACCGTCCAGCTCATCGCCCCCGGCTTCGGCGGCATCAACCTGGAGGACATCTCCGCGCCGCGCTGCTTCGAGGTGGAGCGGCGGCTGCGTGAGCTGCTGGACATCCCGGTCTTCCACGACGACCAGCACGGCACCGCGATCTGCGTGCTGGCCGCGCTCACCAACGCGCTGCGCGTGGTCGGCAAGGAGCTGGGCCAGGTCCGCATCACCCTCGCCGGCGCCGGCGCCGCGGGTACGGCGGTGCTGCGCCTGCTGATGGCCGCGGGCGCGCGCAACATGATCGTCTGCGACTACCTCGGCGCGGTGCACGGCGGCCGGGACGACCTGGACGACACGCTGCGGTGGATCGCCGACCACACCAACGCCGAAGGCTACGCGGGCGACCTGCGCGGCGCGATCAAGGGCGCGGACGTGTTCATCGGCGTCTCCGCCCCGGGCATCCTCAGCGGCGACGACATCGCCACGATGGCCGACGACGCGGTGGTGTTCGCGCTGGCCAACCCCGAGCCGGAGGTCTCCCCGGACGACGCCCGCGAGCACGCCGCCGTGGTCGCCACCGGCCGCTCCGACTACCCCAACCAGATCAACAACGTGCTGGCCTTCCCCGGAGTCTTCCGCGGCCTGCTCGACGCCCAGGCCAACATCGTCAGCGAGGAGATGCTGCTCGCGGCGGCCAAGGCACTCGCCGCCGTCGTCACCGACGAGGAGCTGGGCCCGAACTACATCATCCCCAGCGTCTTCCACGCCGACGTGGCCGGCGCCGTCGCGGCGGCCGTGCGCGAGTCGGCGGGCGGCCGGGCACGCAGCGGCATGACCGAGGCCTGACGGAGAAGTCCCCGCCGAGGGCCTTCGGATGGTGAGACCCGGAATCGCCGGTCCTCGGTCCCACCATCCGGGGCCCGGCGCCGGCGGAGCCCGCGGTCACCCCGTCCGATCCGCCACCGACAGGACGATCTTCCCGGTGGTGCGGCCCGATTCGCCCAGCCGGTGCGCCTCGGCCGCCCGGGAGAGGGGAAGCACCGTCTCCACGCGTACGCGCAGTTCACCGCTCTCCAGCAGCCCGGCGATCCTGCGCATGCCGTCGTGGTCGGGCTCGACCAGCATGAATCCCGCGCGGATTCCCAGCGCCCGTGCCCGGGGAACCAGATCGTCGCCCCCACGCGGCAGCGACACCAGTACGCCGCCCTCATCCAGCACCCGCAGCGAGCGCGGGCCGTACTCACCGCCCACCGCGTCGATGACGACGTCCACCCGATCCACGGCGGTGACGAAGTCGACCGCGGTGTAGTCGATCACCTCGTCGGCGCCCAGGTCGCGCAGGAAACCGTGTTTGGCCGCCCGTGCCGTGCCGATGACGTGCGCGCCCAGATGTTTGGCCAGCTGTACCGCGAAGTGGCCGACGCCGCCCGCCGCCGCGTGGACCAGTACGCGCTGCCCGGGGCGGACCCCGGCGGTGTCCACCAGCGCCTGCCAGGCGGTGAGCGCCGCCAGCGGGACGGCGGCCGCCTCCACGTGGCTCACGTTCGCCGGCTTGCGGGCGAAGTGCCGGGCCGGCGCGGTGACGTATTCGGCGTAGGCGCCCGCCTGGTGGGGGAAGCACAGGAAGCCGAACACCTCGTCGCCCGGCGCGAGGATCCGCACGCCGAGCCCCACCTCCTCGACGACTCCGGAGACGTCGTAGCCGAGGATCGGCGGGTCGTCCCAGGGGACGAACCCTCCGGTGGCCCGCGACTTCCAGTCGATGGGGTTCACCCCGGCCGCGTGAACCCGCACCAGCACCTCGGTGGGCAGCGGATCCGGCCGGGGGAGTTCGATCTCGGTGAGAACCTCGGGACCGCCCCAGCCCAGGGGCGTGATCGCACGCATCATGGGCTCAGCCTCACCGGGGTCGGCCGCCTCCGCCAGCGGCCCGCATGCCGGTATGCGCAAGAATCGGGCCATGCACCGCGTCGCCGCCCTAGCCCTCGACGGGGTGGTCCCGTTCGAACTCAGCCTGGCCGCCCGGATCTTCGGCACCGCCGAGGGACTGTACGAGGTGATCACCTGTAGCCTGGACGGTGCGCCGGTCGCGACCGGCGCGGACTACTCGGTCGTGGTCGCGCACGACGCGAGCGTGCTGGCCGAGGCCGACACCGTGGTCGTCCCGGGGTCGGAGGCGCACGCCGCGTTCACCGGGCCGCACGCGCTGCCCGAGCCGCTGGCGATCGCGCTCGGCACCATCCGCCCCGGCACCCGGCTCGTGACGATCTGCATCGCCACCTATGTGCTGGCCGCGGCCGGATTGCTGAACGGGCGGCCGGCCACCACACACTGGCGGCACGCGGCGCACTTCCGGCGGCACTATCCCCGGGTGAGGCTTGACCCCGGCGTGTTGTTCGTCGACGACGGCGACATACTGACCAGCGCCGGTGCGGCCGCCGGGTTGGATCTGTGCCTGCATCTGCTCCGCCGCGACCACGGCAGCGAGCTGGCCAACCAGGTGGCCCGCCGGTGCGTGGTGCCGCCCTGGCGTGACGGTGGGCAGGCGCAGTACGTCGAGCGTCCGCTGCCCGCGTCCTCCGATGCCTCTGTGGCCGCCACCCGTGAGTGGGCGATGCGGCACCTGGGTGAACCGCTGTCACTGGTCACGCTGGCCGATCACGCACGGATGAGCCTTCGCACCTTCACCCGCCGGTTCCGCGCGGAGACCGGGACCAGTCCCGGACGGTGGCTCCTGCAGCAGCGTCTCGATCTCGCCCGTACCCTGCTGGAGGCCGGGGACCTGCCGGTGGACCGGGTGGCGACGCGTTCGGGGTTCGGCACGGCCGCCTCGCTCCGGCGGCACTTCGCGGTGGGGGTCGGCGTCTCACCCGTCGCCTACCGGCGCGCATTCCGGCGGGGGGCCGCCGTCGCGGTGAGCCCCGGGTGCTTTTCCGGGAATCCGGAGCCGGGGTGAGCGGCGCGAAGCGGGCCGTACCCCTCATCATGGATGTATGGCGGAAGCGATCTACGTCGGTGGGCTGCTGGTGGCCGCGCCGCAACTCGACGACCCCAACTTCCGGCGCAGCGTCGTCCTGATCCTGGAGCACGACGCCGAGGGCGGCACCCTGGGCGTGGTGCTCAACCGGCCCAGCGACATCTCGGTGACGCAGGTGCTGCCGACCTGGGACACGATGGTCACCGGGCCGCCCGTGCTGTTCCAGGGCGGTCCCGTGCAGACCGACAGCGCCCTGGCGCTGGCCGCGGTCCCGAGCGGGCAGGAGCCGCTCGGCTGGCGGAGGCTGCACGCCGGCACCCCGGCGGTGTCGCGGCTGGGCACGGTCGACCTCGACGCACCGCCGGAGATCCTCGCCGGTGAGATCGCCCAGATGCGGATCTTCGCGGGATACTCCGGGTGGACGGCCGGGCAGCTGGAGACCGAGATCGGGGAGGGAGCCTGGTACGTCGTGGACGCCGAACCCGGCGACACGTTCTACCCCGACCCCGGCTCGCTGTGGCGGGCGGTGCTGCGCCGCCAGCCGGGCGAGCTTGCCTACGTCGCGACCTGCCCCGACGACCCCTCCATGAACTAGCCGGGTACGGCCGCGCCGTACCCGGCGGGACCTACCCCCGGCGGCCGGCGGCTCAGCCGCCGCCCGGGATGGGACCGTCGTCCGGAGCGGAGCCGTCGCCCGGGACGGGAGCGTCGTCCGGAGCGGAGTCCTCGCCGGTCGCGCTCCCGTCGGGCGCGGGGCGGTCCCAGCCGGGGCGCAGCGAGCGTTCGGCCAGCCTGAGCATCGGCTCCACGTGGCGGGTCAGGTCGGCGAGGTCGTTGAGCTCACCCGGCCCGCACCCCTCCAGGCCGATACGGACGGCGGAGGTGAACAGCGAGACGACGAACTGGGAGAGCAGGTCGCCGGGGTCCCTGCCCTCGCGCCGGGCGATCTCGGCGGCCAGCATCCGCTCGTTCTGCATCATCATGCGCACGCCGCCGGCGAAGAGCGCCGGGGTGCTCTCGATCAGCTCACGCGCCTTGAGGAACCTGCTCCGGTCGGCGATGTCGGACTGTTCCATCAGCGTGATCATCGCGTGCATCGCGCGGCCCAGGGCGGTGAACGGGGACTCCTCCGCGGGCCTGGCGGCCAGCTCGGCGAGCAGGATCTCGTGTGCGTCGGCGTCCAGAGAGAGGGCGACGTCCTCCTTGGTCGCGAAGTAGCGGAAGAAGGTGCGGGGGGAGACGTCGACCGCGGCGGCGATCTGGTCGACCGTCGTGGCGTCGTAGCCCTGCTCGGCGAACAGGTCGAGGGCCGCGTCGACCAGCGCCTGCCGCGTCCTCTGTTTCTTGCGTTCACGCAGGCCGGGGCGGCTCATCTCTGTCACCTCTTCGAAACGTGGTGTTCACAGTGTGCCATACGTCACTGAGTGACAAAGTAAACAGTTTGCCAGTTGTCAGTGACTGCCATAAATTACCCCCGTATGACGCCTCATCCGGGGCGGCCGAGCGCAAGGGGGAGTTATCCATGGCAGAAGCCGAGACGGTGGCCGCGCCGTCACCCGACGTCGATCCGCCGCCGGTTCAACGGCATCCGTGGCTCACCCTCCTCGCGGTCTCGCTCGGCGTGATCATGGTGATGCTCGACGGCACCGTCGTCGCCATCGCCAACCCGGTGATCGCCACGGACCTGAAGGCGTCCCTCGCCGACCTCCAGTGGGTGACCAGCGGCTACCTACTCGCCCTCGCGGTGTTCCTGATCACCGCGGGCAAGCTCGGCGACCTGTTCGGGCACAAGATGATCTTCTTGGTCGGGGTCGCCGGCTTCGCGCTCTCCTCGCTCGCGATCGGCCTCAGCTCCTCGGTCGGCATGCTGATCGCGCTGCGCGTGCTCCAGGGCCTGTTCGGCGCGATGCTCCAGCCCGCCGCGCTCGCGCTGCTGCGCGTCGCCTTCCCCGGTGAGCGGCTGAAGACCGCGATGGGCGCCTGGGGTGGCATCATCGGCCTGTCCAGCGCCGCCGGCCCGATTGTCGGCGGCCTGCTCGTCGAGCACGTGAGCTGGCAGTCGGTCTTCTTCATCAACGTCCCGGTCGGCGCCGTCGCCCTGGCCATGGGCCTGTGGGTGCTCGTCGAGAGCAGGGCGCAGACCCTGTCCAAGGTCGACTGGCTGGGCGTCCTGCTGCTGTCGCTCACGATGTTCTCCCTGGTCTGGGCCATCATCAAGGCCCCCGAATGGGGCTGGGGCGACCCGCTGACCATCGGCTTCCTGGCCGCCGCCGTGGTGCTCGGCGCCGTGTTCGTGTGGTGGCAGCGCCGCGCCGCCGAACCGCTGCTGCCGCTCAGCCTCTTCGGCAACGCCTCGGTCTCCATCGGCACCGGCCTGATGGTGCTGGTCGCGTTCTCCATGTTCGGCGCGATGTTCTTCCTGACGTTCTTCTTCCAGGGCGTGCACGGGCTCTCGCCCATGGACTCGGGCCTGCGCATGCTGCCGATGAGCGCTGGAATGATCTTCGCCTCGCCGCTCGCCGCCGTGCTGATCGGCAAGCTGGGTCCCAGGGTGACGATCTCGGGCGGCATGCTCGTCACCGCCCTGGCGATGTTCCTGCTGTCGCGGCTCAGCCTCGACGCCGCCTTCATCGACAGCGCGATCCCGTTCGTGCTGCTGGCCTTCGGGCTCTCACCGGTCTTCGTCGGCGCCACCGAGATCATCGTCGGCAACTCGCCCGAGGAGCTCAGCGGCGTCGCGGGCGGCGTCCAGCAGTCGGCCATGCAGGTCGGCGGCGCGCTCGGCACCGCGATCCTCGGTGCGATCGTCTCGGCCCGGGTCGCCGACGTCTACCCGCGGCACTGGGCCGACACCGGCCTCCCGGCGCTGCCGCCCGAGCAGGCCGAACCGCTGAAGGCACTGGCCCAGTACGGCGGCGCGCCCACCGCCCAGCAGATGCCGGGCGTGCCCGAGCAGGTCATCCGGGGCATCGCCGACGTCTCGCACCTGTCCTTCCTGGACGGCATGCACCTCGGTTTCACGGTCAGCACGGCGGTCGCGGTCCTCGCCGCGGTGTTCGCCCTGTTCGTCAGGGCGGGCCGCAAGACCGCCGACGCCCCGATCCACATGGGCTGACCCGCCGGACCCGGTACGGCTCCCGCCCGCCGGGGCAGGGAGCCGTACCCGTTTCGTGGCTCTGAGCTGCGGCGACGCGATCGGGAAGGGGATTGGAAGTCCCCATGAACGGTTAGACGTCAGACATGAGAACGATCACCCACTGTTTCCGGATCACAGTGATGATCACCGTTTCCACGGTGATCCTCGCCCCCGGTCCGGCTCGCGCCGGAACCGTACCCTCCCGGAACTCCCGCGACGTCCCCGCGCCGGGGCCGCCCGTCCTGAGGTTCGGCGACGGCGCCGGCCTCGGCCGGGAGATCGTCGCGGTGAAGAAGCGGCTCAACGGGCTGGGGTTCAACGCGGGCCCGCCCACCCCCGTCTACGACTCCGGCATGCGCACGGCCGTATGGGCCTTCCAGAAGGCCAACGGGATGCGCCCGCTGGACCGTATCGACGCCGCCACCTGGCGGGCGCTGGTCCATCCGGCGCGGATCAGGCCGCTGGTGCGCGACGGGGAGCCGTCGAGGGTGGAGATCGACCTGCGCCGCCAGCTCCTCACCGTCTGGCGGCGCGGCAGACCCGTGCTGGTCAGCCACGTGTCCACCGGCGCGGAGCGGTCCTACTGCGAACGCGGCCACTGCGGGTTCGCCGACACCCCGCCCGGCGACTTCCGGGTGGGGGAGCGGGTGCGCGGCTGGTCGATGGGCTACCTGGGCGCGATGTACTACCCCGTCTACTTCAACGGCGGCATCGCCATCCACGGCTCCACGCTCGTCCCGCGCTACCCCGCCTCCCACGGCTGCGCCCGCATACCCCTGAACAACGCCGTGCCGCTCTTCCGCCTGGCACGGCCGGGGGAGCCGGTCCACGTCCGCCGGTCCGCACCGGAGCGGAACCGTCTCCCGGACCGGGGCGCGGATCGGGACGCGGACCGAGGCGCGAATCGGGGCGCGGATCGGGACGCGGACGGCCGCCGATGAGCGCCGGAGCGGCGACCGGTGGGATGCGGGCATAAAATCTGCAGGGTGAGCACGAAGATTCTCCCTGAGAGCGACGTCCGGCCGAACCTCTCGCACGGTGACGGCGACCACGAGCGGTTCGCCCACTACGTCGAGAAGAACAAGATCATGGAGAGCGCGCTGAGCGGCACCCCGGTGCGCGCGCTCTGCGGGAAGGTCTGGGTGCCCAACCGCGACCCACAGAAGTTCCCCGTCTGCCCCGAGTGCAAGGAGATCTACGAGGGCCTCCCCAAGGGTGAGGACTCCGGCGGCGAGTGAGTGTTGCTCGCGGCTGATCGCCGCAGGTCAGGCTAAGGTCGGTTCTCGCCGGACGGCGAACGACCGGCCGGGGTGACCTGTCGGGGGAGTGCATGGCTCGGCGCGCGATCGCCGTTCTCGTGATGTGCGTGTCGGCGGCGGGCTCCGCTCCCGGCGCACCGTCGCGGCCGTCCGCGGTGGCCGGACCGGCCCGGTGCGCCGAGACCGCGCGGGCTCCGGTCCCCGGCATGCCGGCCGTACGGCTGCCGGTCCCCGGTGCGCCGGCCGAGAGCACCCCGGTCCGGGAGTCGTTCCCGGGCACGCGGGCGCGGGCGCCGTTCCCCGGCGTGCGGGCCGAGGCCGCGCGGGTGCGGGCGCCGCTCCCCGGCGCGTCCGTCGAATCGCACGGCTCCGGCCGGGTCCAGGCCGAGGAGATGCTGGCCGACCTGCGGGCGCGCCAGGCCAGGCTGCCGCGTCCGGCGGGCCTGAGCTGGACCCCCGTCACGGTGCCCGTCCAGGCGCACGTCATCACCGCCGGTTCCCTCGGCGCGCCCGACGACACGGTGCGCGCCCAGATCGCCACGCTCAACGCCGCCTACGGCGGGCGGTACGGCGGGGCCGACACCGGGATCAGGTTCCGCCTCGACGGCCTGACCCGGACCGACGATCCCGTGCTGTTCCGTGACCCGCTGGGCCGTCTGGCGACGCTGGAGCGGATGCGCCGGGGCGGGCCGGAGACCCTCAACCTCTACATCGCCCAGCTCGGCCGCCTGGTGCTGGGCTACTCGACCTACCCGTACTGGTACGCCGGCGACCCCGCGGGCGACGGCGTGGTCCTCGACTGGCGCACCCTGCCGGGCGGTTCGCTGCGCGACTTCGGACTCGGCTTCACCGGGGTCCACGAGATCGGCCACTGGCTCGGGCTGCTGCACACCTTCGAGAACGGCTGCCTCCCGCTGGGCGACACCGTCGACGACACCCCGTCCGAGGGTCTCCCCACCCAGGGCTGCCCGGTGCGCAAGGACACCTGCGCGGGCGACGGCGCGGACCCGGTGCACAACTTCATGGACTACACCCACGACCGGTGCATGTCGGGGTTCACCGAGGACCAGGCGACCAGGATGCGGGAGATGTGGACGGCGTACCGGCGGACGCCGCCCGCCGGGCCGGAGCCCGAGGCGACGCACCGGCAGGCGTCGCCCGCGGAGCCGGAGGCCGGGACGATGCGCGAACGGGCGCGGGCCGCCGGGCCGGAGCCGGGCACGCCGTACCGGCAGGCGCCGCCTGCCCGGCCGTAGCGGGACACTACCCTTGTGAGGTGACAGTACCGAAGACGGTTAAGACTCCGTACGAAGCCCCTCGTATCTTCGGCCCCGCATACCGCACCGCCTCGCTCGGCATCCTGCTCGTCGTCACGCTCATCGCGTTCGAGGGCATGTCCGTCGGTGCGATCATGCCGGCCGTCTCCAAGGACCTCCACGCGCTCGACCTGTACGGCATGAGCTTCTCCGCCTTCCTCATCGCCGGTCTGTTCGCCAACGTCGTCGCGGGGCTGTGGTCCGACCGGCGCGGGCACGCGGCGCCGTTCCTCCTCGGCGTCGGCCTGTTCGTCGCCGGCATGGCCCTGGCCGGCGCGGCCGGCTCCAAGGAGCTGTTCATCGTGGCCCGCGCCGTACAGGGCCTGGGCGGCGGCGCGACCATCGTGGCGACGTACGTGATGATCGCCCGGGTCTACCCCCCGGTGGTCCGGCCCAAGGTGTTCGCCGCGCTGTCGGCGGCCTGGGTGCTGCCCGCGATGATCGGGCCGAGCGTCGGCGGCGCCGTCGCGGAGGTGTTCGGCTGGCGCTGGGTCTTCTACGGCATCGTGCCGCTGGTGATCCCCGCGATGCTCATGCTGCTGCCCGCGCTGCGCACCGGCGGGGGACCGGCGCCCGTGCCCGCCACCGGTCCCCGCTCCCGGCCGCTGGCGATGACCCTGTCGGCGGCGGCCACCGCCGCCGGCGCCGGTGTTCTGCTGTACGGCGTGGACCGCCTGCACACCGCCCCCGTCGTCGGCGGCGTCGCCACCGCCCTGGGCCTGGCCGGACTGGTCGCGGGCCTGCCCCGGCTGCTGCCCACCGGGGCGCTGCGGTTCGGCCGCGGCCTGCCCACCACGATCATGATGCGCGGCCTGCTGTCCTCGGCGTTCTTCGGGGTCAACTCCTTCATCCCGCTGGTGCTCACCTCGGTGCGCGGTTTCAGCGTCGCCGAGGCCGGGATCGCCCTCACCACCGGCGCGCTGGGCTGGTCCACCGGCTCCTACCTGCAGAGCCGCCGCGACTACGACCGCGCCCTGCTGGTGCGGATCGCCGCCGCCGCGGTCACCGCCGGCATCCTGCTGACCCTGCTGTCGCTGGTGCCGGGCGTCACCGGGTGGATCGACGTGCCCGCCTGGATCATCGCCGGGTTCGGCATGGGCGTCGGCGTCGCGAGCATCAGCGTCACCGCGATGCGCCAGTCTCCCGACGAGGAGCAGGGGGCGAACTCCGCCGCCCTCCAGGTCGTCGACACCCTGGGCAGCGCGCTCATGATCGGGTTCGGCGGCGTCCTGATCAACCTGGTCGGCCACGACGACATCGCCACCGGATACACCATGATCGTCATCCTGACGGCGGCCGTGGGGCTGTTCGGCACGATCATCGCCGTGCGCATGCGCGAGCCCGCCTCCTGACCGCCGCGCCCTCTTCCGCCGCGCCCGTCTCCTGAACGCGCGCCCGTCTCCTGAACGCCGCACCCCCTGGAAGAACTCGCCTCCTGATCGCGGCGGCCCCGGAGAGCCCGCCTCCGGGCCTCGGCTGCCCCTCCGGTGGCGTCCGCGCCCGGCCGCGGCGCTTCCCCCGTCGGTCCACGGCCTGATCTCCGTACGAGCCGTACGAGCCGTACGAGCCGCACGGACGCCCGGAAGGTCACGGAGGAGCGCGGCGGTTCCCGATCGGTCTATGGCCTGATCGCCCTCCGGAAGGCATGGTAGGACGGGATGACCGTGACCACCGGAGGGAGTCGTCGTGGGCGAACGGCCTCGCCGGGCGTGGCAGCCGGAGGAGCCCGGCGGGCGCCCGCACCCCCCGGAGGAACCTGAAGGACCCTCGCGTCCCGTCGGGTCCCCCGCCCCCGGACGCCAGCTGGGGGCGCCCCGGGACTTCGAGGAGTTCTGGACGCCGGACGACCATGACCCCCCGGGCTTCCGGGGGTTCCGGATGTTCCGGGGACTCCGGGGTTCCCGTGACGCCCGGGACTCCTCGAAGCCGCAGGACGCTCGGGACGCCGAGGGAGCCCGGAACCCCGGAGGCTCCGAAGGCCACGAGGGTTCCGGTGGTCTTGAGGACTCTGGGGGCTCCGAGGGCTCCGGAGGCGACAGCCGGGTGTGGCCGCCGGAGGAGCGCGGGCGGCGGGGCCAGCACCGCGCCCGGCCCGGGGAAGGACGGTCCCGTCGGGCCGATGAGCGGACCCCGCCGGGAAGGGAACGGTCCCGGCGGCCCGAGGAGCGGGCCCGGCCCGGGGACGCCCGGTTCGCCGGGGAGCGGGCCCGGCCCGGGGACGCCCGGTTCGCCGGGGAGCGCGCCCGCATCGCCGAGGAGCCCGCGCCTCCGCCTCCGCCCGCCCGGCCCCGCCGGGCACGGCACGCGGGAGAGCCCAAGGAGGACGACCTCCCCTCCCCGGCCCGCTGGTACGGCGGGCCCGCAGGAGTGCCGCGCGAGGACGACCTGCCACCGTCGGCCCGCCTGTACGGCGCGCCCGCCGCCCCCGCCCAGGCCCGCGTCCCCGGCCCGCTGCGCCGCGTCCTGCTCGTGCTGCTGGCCGTGCTGGTCGCCGGCGGGGCCGTCGCCTGGGGGGCCGCACTCCTGCTGCGGACCCTGCCGTCGTCCTCGGGACCCGCCGCGGTGAGCGACCCCGCCGCCGGAGTGCGCTACCCGCTGCCCGAGGGCTGGCGGACGGGCGGCCCGCCGCCGGTCACCGGGTTCACCTCCGTGGCCGGCCGGGACGGGCTGGTGACCGTGCTGACCAGGCCCGCCGATCCGGTGACCGACGCGCGCAAGGAGACGGTCCGGCTCGCCGACCTGTACGGCAGGCTGCTGCTGCACGGCGACGAGGTGAAGGTCACCGAGGACCGGGGGGTCACCGTCGGCGGGAGGACGGGCTACAGCCGCACCCTGCGGGCGGAGTACAGGGACGTGGTCAACCGCCCGGCCTACCTGCGTGTGATGTTCCTCACCGGCCGGACGGGACCACCGGTCGTCGTGCTCGCCGCCGCACAGCCGGACGACCCCCGGACCCGTGCCGAGATCGACACGGTGGTGGCCGGGATCCGCTAGGGGGCGGCACCGTACGGTGTCCGGAGCCCTTTAGCACCCGGAGGCGATATTGGCGAGCATCTCACCGGATCGGCACGTCCTGTCGGCGACTCAGATTACGCTGGTGACACTGTGAGCACTTCCGCCGCATCCCACCTGTCCCCCTCGTACCCCGACCGCGCAGCCTGGGGCACCGCGCCGAAGCTCCGTGCCTGGCAGCAGGAGGCGTTCGACCTCTACTGCCGCCGCGCGCCGCGTGACTTCCTCGCGGTCGCCACGCCCGGCGCCGGCAAGACCACCTTCGCGCTGCGCATCGCGAGCGACCTGCTGTCGCGGGGGATCATCAAGGCTGTGACGATCGTCACACCCACCGAGCACCTCAAGAGACAGTGGGCGGACGCCGCAGGCCGGGTCGGCATCGCCATCGACCCCGAGTTCAAGAACAGCCAGGGCGCGACCTCACGCGACTACGTCGGGGTGGCCGTCACCTACGCGCAGGTCTCGATGCACCCGGCGCTGCACCGCGCGCGCACCGAGGCCCGCAAGACCCTTCTCATCTTCGACGAGATCCACCACGCGGGCGACGCGAAGTCCTGGGGCGACGGCGTGCGCGAGGCGTTCGAGCCGGCCGCGCGGCGTCTGGCGCTGACCGGCACGCCGTTCCGGTCCGACGTCAACCCCATCCCGTTCGTCACCTACGCCGAGGACGGCGAGGGCATCCGGCGCAGCGTCTCCGACTACTCCTACGGCTACGGCCCGGCGCTGGCCGACGGCGTGGTCCGCCCGGTGATCTTCCTTGCCTACTCCGGCGAGATGCGCTGGCGGACCCGCGCCGGCGACGAGATCGCCGCGACGCTCGGCACCCCGCTCACCAAGGACCAGCTCGGCCAGGCGTGGAAGGCCGCGCTCGACCCCAAGGGCGACTGGATCCGGCAGGTGCTCCACGCGGCCGACCGGCGGCTGACCGAGGTGCGCCGGGGCGTCCCCGACGCGGGCGGCCTGGTGATCGCCACCGACCACGAGACGGCCCGCGCCTACGCCCGGCACATCCGCTCGATCACCGGCGAGGGCGCCACGGTCGTGCTGTCCGACGACCCCGACGCGTCCAAGAAGATCAAGATGTTCTCCGCCTCGCAGGACCGCTGGCTGGTCGCGGTCCGGATGGTCTCCGAGGGCGTCGACATCCCCCGGCTGGCGGTCGGGGTGTACGCCACCAGCACCTCGACCCCGCTGTTCTTCGCCCAGGCCGTCGGCCGTTTCGTCCGGGCGAGGAAGCGGGGGGAGACCGCGTCGGTGTTCCTGCCCTCGGTGCCCACGCTGATGGGCCTGGCCGGGGAGATGGAGGCCGAGCGCGACCACGTCCTCGACCGCAGACCGGCCGAGGAGGGGCTCGACGACTTCCTGCTGGAGGACGCCCAGCGTACGAAGGACAATCCTGACGTCATCGGCGACGAGCTGCCGTTCGAGACCCTGGAGGCGGTCGCCACCTTCGACCGGGTGCTGTTCGACGGCGGCGAGTTCGGCACCGCCGCCGAGCCCGGCTCGCCCGAGGAGGAGGACTTCCTCGGCCTGCCCGGCCTGCTGGAGCCCGACCAGGTGCGGACCCTGCTGAGCAAGCGCCAGTCCGACCAGCTCAGGGCCCAGCGCAAGGCCCCCGAGCCCAAGGAGACGGAGCTCGCCCCGCACGAGCGGATCGCCGAGCTGCGCCGCGAGCTCAACGGCCTGGTGGGGGCGTGGAACCACCGCACCGGCCAGCCGCACGGCGTCATCCACGCGGAGCTGCGCCGGGCCTGTGGCGGCCCGGCCATCGCGCAGGCCACGGCCGAGCAGGTCCAGGAGCGGATCGACCGGATCCGCCAGTGGGCCACCCAGCGCCGCTGACCCTCCGCCCCGGCTTTCCCGGGGTGGGCCCGCCCTGACGCCGGACCCGCCCCGGTCCAGGCTCACCTGGAGGCTCACCTGGTCCCGGTTTCGGCGGCGGTCAGGCCCGGTCGAGGGCGATGAGGAGGCCGCTGCGGCCGTCCACCGTCCGCAGCCTGCCCCGGACCGGCGGCGGGGCCAGGCGCGCCCGCACGGAGGCGACGCCGTCCGACACGGCCACCGGGACGGTCCTGGCTCGGGCCGGACGGTGCTCCAGGGCGCCCTCGTTCAGCCAGATCCGCACCTCGCGTCCTTCCCGGCCCTCCCGGCGCAGGAGAACGGTGGCGGTGCCGCACTCGTCCGCCGTGGCCGGCCAGAACAGCCGCAGCGCCCGCGGCTCGCCCGCGCGGCGGACCAGCGCCGCGCGCTCCGGCACGACGGGCCGGGCGGCGCAGGGTGCGGTGGGTCGCGCCGGCCCGGCCGTCCGGAGGTGGACCCCCGCGTGCCCGGCCGTGCCCGGGGCGATCGCGTGCCCGGCCGCCGCCACGGCCACGGTGCCCCGGGGCACGGCCGCCCCCGGGCCGCCGCCGTTGACCCAGACGGTGACCGCCTCCAGCCCGGCCAGCGCGCACACCGCCCCCGCCCGGGCCGAGCCCCGGCCGCGCACCAGCAGCCACAGGGACAGGGGGGCCAGGACCAGCCAGGAGACACCGAGCAGCAGCATGGGCGGACACCACCGTGAGATCGAAGAGCGTTTCCGCTCTCCGTGATACTCCTGCCACGGCCGGTGGTGTCGGCCTTGGACGTTCCGTGACCGTCCTTTACGAACGGATCACCGGGGCCTTCGCCCCCGGGGACCCGGGGAACGGCCGCGCCGTTCGGGCGCGGGACCGGCCTCCGGTCATCGGGGCGTCACCCCGGGAGCGATCGTGCCGTCCGGGTGCGGGACCGGTCCCCGAAACGGGCGCGCCTGTCCGGCGGACGCCCCGCCGCTCAGGCGCCGACCACCGGCTCGCCGCTGAGCTCGACCCCCGCGGCGCGCAGCTCGGCCAGCGCCCGCTCGGTGGTCGGCCGGGCCACCCCCGCGGTCAGGTCGAGCAGCACCCGTACGGCCAGCCCGCCGGCCGCCGCGTCCAGCGCCGTGGCGCGCACGCAGTGGTCGGTGGCGATGCCGACCACGTCCACCGAGTCCACACCGCGGTCGGCGAGCCAGCGGCCCAGGGGGGTGCCGTCGGGCGCGGCCCCCTCGAAGCCGCTGTAGGCGGCGGCGTGGGCGCCCTTGCTGAACACCTCCTCGGCGAGGGAGTCGTCGAGGGCCGGGTGGAACTCCGCCCCCGGCGTCCCGGCGACGCAGTGCGCGGGCCAGGAGTCGACGTAGTCGGGCTCGGCGGCGAAGTGCGGGCCGGGGTCCACGTGGAAGTCACGGGTGGCCACCACGTGGTCGTAGCGGTGGGCGGCGGCGTGCCGCGAGACGGCGGCGGCCACCTCCGCCCCGCCGCTCACCGCGAGGCTGCCGCCCTCGCAGAAGTCGTTCTGGACATCGACGATGATCAGTGCATTCGTCACGAAGCTAGTCAAACACGGTCGGAAGGACCGCGTCTCCCCGGGAGAGATGGTGGGCGTCCGAGGGCAGCTCCGCCAGCGCCTCGCGGTGCCAGGCACGCGACGCCTCCAGGCTCTCGCGGCCGACGACCTCGCCGCCGCGCACCAGCGGCACCTGGAGCGGCCGGGCGCCCGGCACCTGGAGCGGCCCGGCGTCCGGATCCCGGAGCGGCCCGGCGTCCCCGGCCTCCCCGGAGGTGAAGACCAGCTCGGCGTCCGCCGTACCGGAGGCGTCGAGCCGCCGGAAGGCGCGCTTGCGGCCCCCGCGGCTGGGCTTGCCCACCGACTTCTTGGCCACCGGCGCGAGTACCCCGGAGGCGTCCTCGCGGGCGACGAGCTTGTACACCATCGCGGCCGTCGGCACCCCCGAGCCGGTGACCAGGGACGTGCCGACGCCGTAGCCGTCCACCGGGGCCGAGGCCAGCGACGCGATGGCGTACTCGTCGAGGTCGCTGGTGACGATGATCCGGGTCTTGTGCGCGCCCAGCGCGTCGAGCTGTGCGCGGACCTCCGTCGCGACCTCGCACAGGTCGCCGGAGTCGAGCCGCACCGCGCCCAGTTCGGGACCGGCCAGCTCCACGCCGGTCCGCACCGCCTCGGCGACGTCGTAGGTGTCCACCAGCAGCGTGGTGCCCGCGCCGAGCGAGACGATCTGCGCCTGGAAGGCGTCCCGCTCGGAGTCGTGGAGCAGCGTGAACGAGTGGGCCGCCGTCCCGGCGGTCGGCACGCCGTACAGGTGGCCGGCCATCAGGTTGGAGGTGAAGGAGAAGCCGCTGAGGTAGGCGGCGCGCGCGGCGGCGACCGCGGACCTCTCGTGGGTACGGCGCGAGCCCATCTCGATGATCGGCCTCCCGGCCGCGGCGTGGACCATCCGGGCGGCGGCGGTGGCGATCGCGCAGTCGTGGTTGAGGACCGAAAGGATCACCGTCTCCAGCAGCACGGCCTCGGCGAACGTGCCCTCCACGGTCATGATGGGGGAGCCGGGGAAGTAGCACTCGCCCTCGCGGTAGCCGTACACGTCGCCGGAGAAGCGGTAGCCCGCCAGGAAGTCGAGGGTCGGCTCGTCCACCACCTCGCCGTCACGGAGGAACGCGAGCTCCTCGTCGCCGAACCGGAAATCCTCCACCGCGTCGAGCACCCGGCCGATCCCGGACACCACGCCGTACCGCCGCCCGCCGGGCAGCTGCCGGGCGAAGACCTCGAACACCGCGTGGCGGGACGCCGCCCCGCTGCGCAGCGCCGCCTGCAGCATCGTCAGCTCGTAGTGGTCGGTCAGCAGCGCGGTGCTCGTGGAAGTACTCACGATTCGAAGACTATGGGGACGGTAGGGCAGACTGTTCCTGTGGGTGGCATCGCTCCGATGGAGGTCGAGCGTCCGGAGACGGACGTCCGGCCAGACCTGCCATGGGTCACCGTCGTCTGGAACGACCCGGTCAACCTCATGTCCTACGTCACGTACGTCTTCCAGACCGTCTTCGGCTACTCGCGGGAGAAGGCCGAGAAGCTCATGCTCGACGTGCACCAGAAGGGCAGGGCCGTGGTCTCCAGCGGCACCCGCGAGGAGATGGAACGCGACGCGCAGATCATGCACTCCTACGGCCTGTGGGCCACGGTGCAGCACGACTCGTGAGCCGCGCCGTGGAGGTCCCTTCGGAGCCGGGTTCTCCCGGCGACCCGTCACGGGGCCGTGCGGCGGCGGGGTCCGTCGTGGGACCTTTCCGGCGGCGAGGTTCGTCGCGGGGCCGTTCCGGCGGCGGGCGACGGCGGACGAGTGAGGACAGGCGAGTGAAGGCAGGCGGCCGGTGAGTTCGGGATTCAGGCGAGGACACGAGGGCGGGGTGATCGCCGTCTTCGAGGACGCCGAGGTCTCGATCCTCCGCTCGCTCGCGGCCCAGATCCTCGACCTGATCGAACCGCCCGAGACCGGTGACGACCCCCTGGAACGCGCCCTCGGCATCGGGCCCTCCACGCCGTCCGAGCCGTCCGGCGACCCGGTGCTGGCCCGGTTGTTCCCCTCGGCGTACGAGGACGACCGGGAGGCCGCCGCGGACTTCCGCCGCTACACCGAGGCCACCCTGCGCGACGGCAAACGGACCGACGCCCGGACCGTGCTCGACAGCGCCGCGCCCGGCCGGGTCGAGCTCACCCGCGAGCAGGCCCACTCGTGGCTGCGCGCCCTCAACGACGTACGGCTGGCCCTCGGCACCCGCCTGGAGGTGACCGAGGACGTCCACGAGGAGTTCGCCGAGCTCGCCGAGGACGACCCCCGCTACCCGGCGTACGTCACCTACGACTGGCTGACCTACCTCCAGGACACCCTGGTCCGCGCCCTCTGACCGCCTCCGGATCCGGGGCGCGTCCCGGCGGCGGCGTCCCCGGCGGGTCCGGGGCCCGTCCCGGCGCTGCGTCTTCGGCGCGGACGGCCCCGTGTGACGGCGTTCCCCCTGCCCGGGGGATTCCGGGTGACGGTGTCTCCCCATCAGGGCGGGTCCGGGCGTCCCGGGTTCCCACCCCAGGTCACGACGCGGGTCCTCCGGGGCGCTCTGGTACCTTCCAGGCATGCTCACGATCTCTCGGGAACTGGCTGACAGGATCATCGCCCACGCCAGGGCCGACCACCCGGACGAGGCGTGCGGGGTGATCGCCGGTCCGGCCGGTTCCGACACACCCGAGCGGTTCGTCCCGATGGAGAACGCCGAGCGGTCGCCCACCTTCTACCGCTTCGACTCGATGGAGCAGCTCCGCGTCTGGCGGGAGATGGACGACCGTGACGAGGAGCCGGTGGTCATCTACCACTCCCACACCTCCACCGAGGCGTACCCCTCGCGCACCGACATCAGCTACGCCTCCGAGCCCGGCGCCCACTACGTGCTGGTCTCCACCCGCGAGGAACTGGGGGAGGACGCGGAGTTCCGCTCCTACCGGATCATCGACGGCGTGGTGGAGGAGGAAGAGGTGAAGATCGTCCCCGCGTGACCGCCGCCGTGCCGCCGCGGGCGCCCGCCGTACGGGCGCGGATCGCAGAGGAGGCCGTACGGTGCCTGCCGCTCACCGCATGGAACGCGGACCGGCGCTTCCCGACGGGCACCGGCATAGGGCGTAATCCTCCTTTTCGGTAAACTGACCACGCCGACCATCGACCCGAGCCAGGAGGACCGACATGCTGTCACGTCCCTGCGCGCGGGCCCGGCACACGGGCCTGGCGCCCGTGCAGACCTACCTCTTCGCGCACACTCCCACCGTCGTCGTCTACGACTGTCGCTGAACCACGGCTTTCCGGAAAACCCTGCAACCCCGCCCGGAATCCCCCTGTGCCCGCCGGTGTTCTGATCCGGGGGGCGAGCACTCTCATGACGACACAAGGAGATTGACCCGCGATGGCCATCGAGGTTCGCATTCCGACCATCCTGCGCACCTACACCGACGGCGCCAAGGCCGTCGACGCCAAGGGCGCGACGCTCGAGGAGCTGATCGGCGACCTGGAGACCCGGCACCCCGGGCTGCGGGACCGCCTGGTCGACAAGGGCGCGCTGCGCCGCTTCGTGAACGTCTACCTCAACGATGAGGACGTCCGCTTCCTGGGCGGTCTGGAGACCCCGGTCTCCGACGGCGACACCGTCACCGTGCTGCCCGCCGTGGCCGGCGGCGCCCGCTAGGACCTGCCTCGCGGATCCCCGCCCCGGCGGAGGGTCCGCATGACGGGGCTCTTCCAGGCCCTCCGCCGTCACCGGCCCTCCGGCGGGCCGGTGACGCGCCACTTTCCGGCTCCCGCCGCGCCGCAGGGCACGGCCGGTGCCGGGACACCACGAAGGTCCTGCGGCGCGGCTGGGCACGGCCGGCGCGGGAACACCACGAAGGTCCCGCCGTGCGGCCGGGTACGGCCGGCCGCCGGGACGCCACGAAGGACGACGCGGAAGCCACACCATGCGCTTTGACTCACTGATCGACTCCGTCGGCCGCACCCCGCTGGTCGGCCTGCCCCGGTTGTCCCCTTCCGAGGACGTGCGGGTCTGGGCCAAGCTGGAGGACCGCAACCCGACCGGTTCGATCAAGGACCGCCCGGCGCTGTGGATGATCGAGCAGGCCGAGAAGGACGGGCTGCTCAAGCCCGGCTGCACGATCCTGGAGCCCACCAGCGGCAACACCGGCATCTCCCTGGCCATGTCGGCCAGGCTCAAGGGCTACCGGCTGATCTGCGTGATGCCGGAGAACACCTCCGAGGAGCGCCGCCAGCTCCTGCGCATGTGGGGTGCGGAGATCATCTCCTCCCCGGCGGCCGGCGGCTCCAACGAGGCGGTCCGGGTGGCCAAGGGCCTGGCCGCCGAGCACCCCGACTGGGTGATGCTCTACCAGTACGGCAACCCGGCCAACTGGCGCTCCCACTACGAGACGACCGGCCCGGAGATCCTCGCCGACCTGCCGTCCGTCACCCACTTCGTCGCGGGCCTGGGCACCACCGGCACCCTCATGGGCGTCGGCCGCTTCCTGCGCGAGCACGTCCCCGACATCAGGATCGTCGCCGCCGAGCCCCGCTACGGCGAGCTGGTGTACGGCCTGCGCAACGTCGACGAGGGCTTCATCCCCGAGCTGTACGACCCCGAGGTGCTGACCACCCGCTACTCGGTCTCCTCCGGCGACGCGCTGCGCCGTACCAGGGAGCTGCTGGCCACCGAGGGCATCTTCGCCGGGGTCTCCACCGGCGCCGCCCTGCACGCCGCGCTGGGTATGGCCGCCAAGGCCGTCAAGGCGGGGGAGCGGGCCGACATCGTGTTCGTGGTGGCCGACGGCGGCTGGAAGTACCTGTCCACCGGCGCCTACGAGGGCACCCTGGACGAGGCCGAGGAACGCCTGGAGGGCCAGCTCTGGGCCTGACGCCGTAGCCCCGCGTGAGGCTGTGACGGTGCGGTACGGTCGTTGACGCCGTCCCGGCCAGGGGGAGGAAGTGAGCCCGGGCTTACCGCCGGAACCGGCGGGACCCCGGGCTTCGCGTTTTCCTGGCTTACCGGGAGACGGGACCCTTCTAGGCGATTGCTACAGAATGCAAACGATATTCCGACTTGCCCTCTTTGTGGGTCAGGTTCGGAGATCATCTGGGCATGGCAGAGCACCATCGTGCACAGGAGTCACACGAGCTCAGGCCACACGTACCGAACGTGGCCCGCATGTACGACTACTTCCTCGGCGGCAAGGACAACTTCGCCGCCGACCGGGACGCCGCCGAGAAGATCATCGCCATCACCCGCGAGGCGGGAGGCGACCTGCGCCTGCTGGCCCGCGAGCACCGGGCGTTCCTCGGCCGCGTGGTCCGCACGCTCGCCGGGATGGAGGTGCGGCAGTACCTCGACATCGGAACCGGGCTCCCCACCAAGGAGAACGTCCACGAGGCGGCCCAGCAGGTGACGCCCGACGCCCACGTGGTGTACGTCGACAACGACCCGGTGGTGCTGGTGCACGCCCGCGCGCTGCTGCGGGACGACCGGCACACCCGGATCGTCGAGGCGGACCTGCGCGACCCCGCCGGCATCGTGGACCACCCCGAGGTCCGCGCCTTCATCGACTTCGACCGGCCGGTGGCCGTGCTCCTGATGGCGATCCTCCCGTTCATCACGGACGAGGAGGACCCCGGGCGGATCGTCCGCGACCTCACCGCCCGCCTGCCCTCCGGGAGCCACGTGGCCATCTCCCACTTCTGCGCCGCGCAGACCAGCCCCGACCTCGTCCAGGAGGCGCAGGACGTCTACGCCCGGACGGGACCGACCGGGATCACCCTCCGCAGCCAGGAGGAGATCCTCGGGCTCTTCGACGGCCTCGAACTCCTCGACCCCGGCGTCGTCCCCATCAACGCCTGGCGTCCCGACCGGGAGGAGGAGGCGGCGCCCGCCGACTTCAGCCGCCCGTCCTGGCTCGGCGGCGTCGCCCGCGTACCCTGACCTGTCCCGGACCGATCGGCGGTCGAGGCCGGGGCCCTCGACGAGACCGAGGAGCGACCGAGGCCGACTTCTGGCCCGGCGTACTGTGTCACCCTCAACTCATGTCGTCCGGTGTGAGCAGCCCGAGGCGAAGCGCCGCGCGCTCGTAGACGTCCATCTGAGCTCGGGGACCGACGGCGAGGATCTGGATGAGAGGAAGCGTTCGCGGGCGATGAGCAGGTAATTCGCGGTAGACGATGCGCCAGCGTGCGAGCCTGGGGATCTCGTCGAAGTAGAGGCGGCGGCATCCGGTGAGATCAGGGTCGGCCGTGCCGATGAGTTCTCTCCCGCGTTCCTCTCCGTACATGAGGTTCTGGATCCGAAGGACCGCGATGCTTCGGAGGCGGTGTGTCGGAAGGTTCTTGAGGTCGTCATGGACCTCGGGCCTCAGCCGGACATCGAAGATGCGTTCACGGGGGGACATGATCCGGAGAGTAGCTGATTCATGACTCTCCGAAGTCATGTTGGGGCATTGCGTTATGCGGCTGACTCCCTCCCGGGGGGAGGGGCGGCGCAAGGCTCCTCCAGGTCTATTCCGAGGGAATCCGCCACCTCCTCCAGGGTCAGATCGGATTCGGCCGTCGAGTTCGCGAGGCGGTCCCGGATAAGGGGGGCCAGTTGGATCTCGTCGATGAGATCCGCGAGCTTCTCATAGAGTTCGAAGCTGATGATCACGGCTTCGGGCTTGTAACGGCGACCGATGACGACCGGTTCGGCCTGGAGGCCCTCTTCGCCGATGCGGGCGATGGTCTCGCTGAGCTGGGCGCGGGCGGTGGAGATTGGTTCCACGTGTACGAACTTCGCCATGCCGTGATCGTAGCACCACGGAAAGTCACTTGTACAAGTAGTTGTACAACTTTTCGTCGCGTCTGAACGTGTCCTGACGGGCGGCCGGCTGGCCGATCGGATCACGCTTCCCCTTCTCCTGGAATGACCGTCAAAACGGGGGAGCCGGTCGACCGACAGCGTGTTCGTAGTGGCCGACGGTAGCTGGAAGATCCGTCCATCGACGCTTATGAGGGCACTCGGGCGAGGTCGAGGAGCACCTGAAGGGGCGGCTCTGGCCTGACGCCGTATCCTGCCGCGCTCACGGCCTCGTCCGCGCCAGCGCCTCAAGCTGCTGGACGACCCTGTCGATCGGCGCACTAGCGTCGATCTCGGCGGTGCAGGTAGCCCGGAGCAGCGGCTCCACGTCGGCCAGGTCGCGCAGGATGGCCTCACGCTCCTCAGGATGCTTGCCGAAGGGGTTGTTGGTCCGCGTCGCGATGCGCGCGAGCATGATCTCGGCGGGAGCGCTGAGCAGGACGATGTGGTCGAACCGCGGGTAGAACCGCCCCTGGTTGGTCTTGCAGCCGGCCACGAAGAGGGTGCCCTCGCGGTGGCCGGTGAGCAGGTCGTCGATGGCCGGCTCCCGCCACGCCCAGTCGGTGGATCCGTCCGGCAGGGTCACCCAGTGGCTCCACCGGCCGCTGTCGGTGTCGACGGCGCGATGGCCCCGGGCCGCCAGCATCTCCATCGCGGTGGACTTGCCGGTGCCGGACATGCCCGTGACCAAGACCTTCGCCATCGGCCGAGACTACCGCGCCACCCCGAACTGCCGGAGCTGACAGGACCCCGGACTTCGCGCTTTCCCGGTCGATCACAGCGCAGTCGGAGGAGCGTGATCCCTGCCGCTGCTGATGTCGTTGCCGCGATCCTCTACAAGAACGAATCTGGCGGGTCGCTCCTGCCTGCGCGGGGACAATGCTCCCCGTGAAGGCGGGGCCGTCGCTGTGCCTTCGGATCAGGCGGCACGGTACTCGTCATCGATCTGGTCCGGCAGGAATGACGCGGGGATGCCATGCCCGATCAGGAAGCGGCGCTCACGCTCGAACACCTCGCGGGTGTGGCAGGCGTAGGTGGCCACATCTCAGAGGAGAGCGTGTCGCGAAACGGCCCCTCCTAGTCGTCGATCAGGTAGCAGGAATGGGTGCCTCGCATCCAGTCATGTCCGAACTCCGTGCCGGTGACGCGGCCGACGAGCACGAAGGCGGAGGTGACGCACTCCGCGAGGGACGGGCTGTAACCGTCCAGAGACAGCTGGGTGAAGTCCTCCCACTCGGCGGGCATGTCCTCCTCGTCCTCCTCCCCATGGGTCTCCGACCACTCCTCGTAGGCGAGCCAGCCGGGCAGCAGATCGGGATCGGTTCGCCAGCTCGTGTCCGCCCAGTCGAACCGCAGCCCTTCCGCATAGGCGTCGAGCGCGTACGGGTCGCCGCCGCGACGGGCCTTGGGCCGAGTGATACTCATCTCGGTCAGGTAGCTGCCGTCGGCCGCGTATAGAAGGGTGCCGGGATCATTCACATGCCGGCTCAGCCCAAGCGCCCGGCCGCCCATCGACAGCTCGTCGAGGGCGTCGATGGCCTGAACGCCGTGGTACTGCACCACTTGGGTCCATCGGTCATTCAACCGGCCGATCCATACCGCGCCCTCGTCTTCGGAGAAGTCGTGCTTCTCCAGTTCCGCCCAGCTCAGCTGAACTTCGCTCCCGAGATTCGCGCCCATGAGCCGCGCCGTATCATGCACTCCCCAGTTCTCCACCCATAGGCCCAGGAACTCCTGGCCCATGCCGTAGGACCGGATGAGATGCCACAGCCGCTCCTCATCTCTCACTTTTTCTCCTCGCGAATCGGGTAGAGGCCGCCGGTACGGCTTTCGCCGCGCCGGCGGCCCACGTTTCTACTTGATATGCACCCAGAACTTGTCGTTGGCGAGCACCCGATATCTGGCGTAGAAGATATTCAAGTGCCTGCCGGCGCTCGTGTTCTGGCTACCCAGGATGCTCTTCACCGAGAAGTTCTTCGCCCCATACCTGTCATGGACGAACGCGGCGCCCTGCTTGGTCGAGGCGAACGGGAACTCATCGCACTGCTCCCATTTCGTCTTGTTCTTCTCGCCCGTTAGCTTACGCGGCCGATCATCGAAGAACTCATCGCAGACCTCGTCCTTCGCGTCCTGGTTGGCCGTGTACCGTGGGTCCTTGCTGGTGATTCTGGACAACGCCTCCCCGCTCGGCCACTTGCCGGGGAAATGCTTGGGCCCGTCCGTCTTGAAGGGCACGGTGTCCTGTGGACGGGTGTAGGCCAGCTCGATATGACGGGCGACCGCTCCGTTGTCGAGGTCGAGACGTGACATCTCGTAGACCCGGCTCGAACCGTAGAAGACACATCCGCCTCGGTAGGTGGCCGTCTTCGCACCCATGGAGAGACTGTCGCAACGAACGGTGGGCGCCCCCGCGGACTTGTCGTTCTCGGGCTTACCCCACGCGGAGACCGCGATCTTGTCCCAGTTTCCCGCGTGCACCGGGTCGTTGTAGACCATCCAGGGGCGGATCGAGCATCGGCTGGCCCTTCCCGTGCCGAAGGTCGAATGGAAGATGAAGACGTCGTCTCCGTCGTCCATCCACTTCTTCACGTTCCCGGTGCGGGTCAGGCCGCCGTTGTCTCCGGAGGAGAACACCTTGACGCAGTCATTGGTGCCTCCGACGACGTCCACCTGCAACTTGAAGCTCTGGTACAGGTCATCAGGATCCGTACCGCCCAGGCCGAGCAACATGTTCCAGAAGTCGTCGTCCGCCGTCCAGAAGTTGTCGACTCTGGTCCAGACCTTGATGTCGCGGGGTGACAGGCTGGTTCCCGCTCCGCCGATCACGCTCAGCCCGTCGGCGGAGCCGAGGTAGCTGTGCATGACCACGGTCATGTCGAAGTTGAGGTAGTCCTCCACCCCGGTGGTCGTCAACATGCACTTGCAGTGCTTGTTGTACTTCGTGCTTCGCTCGTATATCGCGAAACTGAGGTGACGGCTCCAGCAGCCGCTGTAGGGCGCGATGGAGTCCCACCCTTCGCCTCCGTTCCAGATGTCGGAGCCGCCAGTGCGCTGGTCGCGGCCTCGCTCGCAGTCCTCCAGGGACATGTGGTCGTACTTGAAGTCGTCCGACGCCAGCGTGGACGCCTTCGCCGGTGGCGAGGCGAGCGGAGCCGGTGTGGACTGCGGCGCCTGAAGAGCGGTGATCTCCGCCGGTGTCAGGTTCTTCAGGTGAACACGGACCTCGTCGATGCTTCCCACCATGGCGCTGCCCACGGTCATGAGCCGGGCGGCGTCCCAGGTGGGGAAGGTGAGCGTGGCCGTACCGATGGCAGTGCCGTTGAGATGGATCGTGGCCGTCTTGGTGGCCGCGTCGTAGACACCGGCCAGGTGGAACCACTCGCCCACCGGGGGCTCCACGCCGGAGCGTACGCCCTCGACGGTGGCATCGGCGGAGTCAGCGCTGGTGAAGGTGAACACCAGCCCATGCTCAGGGTCGTTGCCCAGCCGGAAGGGAGCCTGGTGGGTGCCCTTCTGCTCGACGACGCTGTAGGTGCCGTCCTTGTCGTTCCAGCGCAGCCAGGCGGCCACGGTGAAGCTCTGGTCGGTGCGGATGACCGGTCCGGCGGTCTGAGCCAAGGGCTCTTCGCCGGGCTGGGCGACGTCGACGGTGACCTGCTGCCAGTCCGACCAGGTCGAGGAGGCCTGCTCGGTGACCGCGCGGACCCGCCAGCGCACCTTCCACCCGTCGGTCAGCTTCCCGGCGGGGACGGTGAGGCTGGCCTGGGTGCCGGAGACGACGTTGTCGGCGCTGCCGGTCCAGATCTGACCGCTGCCCTGCCCCGCAGGTGCGGCCGGGTCATGCTCGATCTCGGCTTCAGCCCGTAGTGCCTGGCCGGTTGGGTCGGTGACGGTGGCTTGCAGTGTGGGAGTGAGCGTGGTGCTCACCGCGACGCCGTCTACCACCTTCAACGGGGTGATGGTCAGGCCGGTTGCGGTGGGCTTGGGCAGACTGACGGTGAAGGACTGCCAGCCTGACCAGGCGGAAGCGGTGGTGGCCGAGACCGCGCGGACCCGCCAGCGCACCTTCCACCCGTCGGTCAGCTTCCCGGCGGGGACGGTGAGGCTGGCCTGGGTGCCGGAGGCGACGTTGTCGGCGCTGCCGGTCCAGATCTGACCGCTGCCCTGCCCCGCAGGTGCGGCCGGGTCATGCTCGACTTCGACCTCGGCGCGCAGTGTGCCTCCGGCAGGGTCGCTCACCTGGGCCAGTAGGCTGGGAGTGCGAGTGGGGGCGACGGTGGTGCCGTCCACCTGCTGGGATGGGGTGACCTGCAACGCACCCACAGCCGGTTCGGAGACCGGATCGGACACGTCGACGATGAGAGTTTGCCAGTCCGACCAGGGCGAACCTAGGGCGGTGGCGGGGTTTATCGCACGAGTCCGCCAGCGCACCTTCCACCCGTCGGTCAGCGTGTTCGCCGGAACAGTCACGATGGCCTGGTTGCCGGAGACGACGTTGTCGACCGCACCGGTCCAGACCCGCCCCGATCCCTGACCGGGGACGGCCGGGTCGTGTTCGAGTTCGAACTCGGCCCGTAGCGGCTGGCCGGCCGGGTCGGTGATCGTGGTGTGCAAGGCCGGGGTCAGGCTGGTGGTGACGGTGACGCCGTCCACCTGCTGAGCGGGGGTGACCTGGAAAGAGCCGACCGCCGGGTTCGGTACGTCCACGGTGGCCTGCTGCCAGTCCGACCACGCCGAGGCGCTCGATGCGGCCGCGTTAACCGCCCGGGCCCGCCAGCGCACCTTCCACCCGTCCGTCAGTTTCCCGGCCGGGACGGTGACCGTGACCGGGCTACCAGAGGCCACTGCGGCCGAGGCACCCGCCCAGACCTGGCCGGTGCCCTGGCCGGGAGTGGCCGGATCGTGCTCGATCTCGAACTCACCAGTCAGATTGCCGCCGATGACATCGGAGACGGTGGCGGTCAGTTGCGGGGTGAGCGAGGTGGCGGTGGTGTTGCCACCGGTGCTCTGGGCTGGAGTGATAGCTAGACCGCTCACCTGCGGAACCGAGGTCGGACCGGAGGTGGTGATGGTCAGCGTCGGCGGCCGGTTGAAGTCGGAGGTCTCCTCGGCTGAGGGGAAGACCCGGTAGTTGTCGGCGGTGTTGGCCTCGTTCGGGTGGCGCAGCATCAGCCCGTGGTTGGCCGAGCCGTTCGCCCAATCCTGGGCGATGCCGGTGATGTTCCACTCCAGCGGCGCCACACCCTGAGTACAGCTTTGCCCGAAGGCAGTCGTGTTGGTGACGGCGTCCTCTGTGGTCGCGGCGGGCTTGTTGCTCCAGTGCAGGTTGTTCTCATCCCAGGCCGCGGTCACTCGGCGCACCTGAAGGCCCGGCCCGACCGCGGTGCCGCAGCCCTGGGCGTCGATGTTGAGCAGCGACAGCCTGGCGTCGCTCACCGTCTGCCCGGCCAGGCCGGCGGTGTCGAAGCGCAGGTAGATCCGTGACAGCGAGCCGTACATGCGTCCGGCCGTCAGGTACCAGGCGGTCGGATCGGCGGGCCACTCGGCATCACTGCTGTCGGCGACCTCCACGTCATTGTTGAATGGCAGCGTGGTGGTCGGATCTACCCGCACCGGGTACGTGGTGGCCGGGTCGGTCAGGAACGCATGATCGGGCTTGAGCACCAGCTCGGTGCGGCCGTCCTTGACCACCACATCGGTGGCGACCTTGGCGTGCCGTGCCTTGGGTGAGCCGCCCTTGGCCAGACGATCCTTGGCCTGGGAAGCCTTGGTGCTCGCCTCCCACATGGCCGGCTGCGGCGCTGAGGCGATCAGCTTCTTGCCCTTACCCTTGGTAAGAAACAGGCGTCCGTCTTTCCCCTCGGACAGGGTCAGACCGTCGGCCTGCACACCGATGCGGATCTCCAGCGGCTTGGTGGGTCGCTTGTGTAGCACCACGTCATGCCGGAACCCAGTCGGCAACGCCGTCACCACTAAGTCGGCGCCCACGCCTGCGGCATCGGCGTAGGTAGCGACATTGTCCTTGATAGTCGGCTTGGGCAGCGGGATCGGCCACGTCAGCGCGTAGGATTTCCCATCGGCGGTCATCTTCACGAAGGGGTCCGTGCCACCACCGGAGATCTCCACGGCCGCGCCTTCGGCAAGGGCCTTGGGCCACAGCTTGCCACCCTGCTCGGCCAGCGTGGTGTTGATCGGCACCCATGCGTCGTTCTGCCGGGTCCGCACCGGGCCGGCCGTGATCTCGGTCTTGAAACTCTTCCCATCCGGCTGGGCGTAGGTAATGCTGGTGGCGGTCGTCTCGTCGTCGACTTCGACGGCCTTACCCTGCTTGGCCGCTGCCTGGGAGGCAGCGATCCGCGCCTGCGACGGCACGTTGGAAACCGCGTTGCCGTTTTTCCCCACGATCCACGCCGCCGTGTCGTTCAGGCTCGCGTTGTGACCGTTGCCCGACGAGTCGGCCGTGGTGGAACCTGTACCTTCGTCGAGCTTCCAGTGGGCGGCCAGCGTGCTGACCGTGAACGACCACGGGTGGGGGTCCATCTTATTGTTGGAGTCGTCGCGAGCCCCACTGACCAGCGCGGTGTATTTGGCTCCTGGCGTCAGCGGTCGGCCTGGCGTGAACGTCAGGACCTTGTTGCCAGCGTCCATGATTGAGGTGCCCTCGACCACCGCATCCTGGGCGTCTTTGACCGCGATGACGGCGTCGGTGACCGCCTCGTTGAACGTCGCGGAGATCTTGGCGGAGGGCAACGCGTCGGTCGAGTCCTCCATAGGGCTGACCGCGCTCACCTCCGGGTCGAATTCGTCCATCTCCGGATCGACGTCCGTGGTCCAATCCTCGCCTGGCAGGGGCGTCAGGTTCTCTGGACCCACGAAGTACGGCGTGGCCGCGTTGCTCTCCAGCCTCTCGGCGAGCGCGTCCGACATGGGCCCGAGGTCGATGACGGAGGAGTCAGCCTGTCTGGCCAACGCGAGCGCCTCTTCCGGCGTGGGCTTGGACCGCCTCGGAGCGCCGCTCTCCGTCCAGTGCAGGACGCTCCGCTCGACTGTCGCGGGCTCGTACTCGACCATAAGGGTGGGCGGGTGGCGGAAGCCCGGGTAGGGGCTGCCGCCGTATTCGCTGGCGTAGTACTGGCGCCAGTTGATCGCCGGGCTCTCAGTGACCGCCCGCAGCAGCAATCCGTGGTTGGGCACGCCCTCTTCAATCCAGGCGCGGGCCATGCCGGAGATCCGGTGGACGAGCGCCTCTTCCTTGGCGCACCACCCAGTGGCATTGGGGTCGATGCTGTAGCCGTACTCGTTGCCGCTGCCGCCCTCGGCTCCGTTGTTGGAGGGCTGGTTGTTCCAGCTCAGGTTGGTCGACGTGCCATCGAGGGTCCACGGGGAGGTAACGCGGGAGGCCACGATGCCCGACCTGATCTCACCACACAGCTGGTTGTTGGGCCCGCCGGACTTGTAGTTCCACACATACAGGTCCGCGTCGATGACCCTGGCGCCCTCCAGCTCCGGGACGGTGGTGTTGAACTTCAGGTATACGCGGGCGATGTCGGCGCTGGTCTGCGTGGTGCCCACGCGCAGGTATCCGGCCGAGGCGTTGTTGGCGCTGGGGCTGTTCTTGTTGACCCAAGCGTCGGTGGGGACGCCGCCGCCGAACCATTCGGAGGCGGCCGCGATCGTCACCGGGTAGGTCACCGCTGGGTCGGCCAGGAACGTCGCATCTGGGGTGAACACCAGCTCGTGGGTCTTGCCGGAGGGTTCCACGCTTGCGGTGACCGGGAAACTCTTGCCCTTCTCAGGCGAATTCTCCACCTTGGCGTCCATCGCGGTCAGCACGATCGGCGCCGCCTTCGGCTGTCCCTCGGCGTCCTGCAGCTGCGGCTGCCCCTCGGCGTTCTTGCCGAACTTCGTGTCCTTGGGCAGCGTGAGCGGCAGCCGCACCGTCACTGGGCCGGTCGGCTTGCGTCGGAAGACCACCTGGGAGACGAACCCGTCGGCCAAGGCCAGCACCACCAGGTCCGCCCCTGGTGCGACGGCGTCGGGGTAGGTGATCGTATTTTCGGAGATCTTGGGTTCCGGCAGTGCCCGGCTCACGCCCAAGCCGCTCTTGCCCTCTTCCCCGGTCGCTGACACCAGGTGCTTGGTGCCGCGTCCGCCGAAAGTCAGCGGGGTCTTGACCCGGGCGGCTTGCAGTTTGCCGTCGCGGGTCACGATGCGGGTGTCGATGGGCTCCCAGACGCCGCTGTCGGGGTTCTTCAACTGGACGGGCCGGGTGTGCAGCTCGGCACGCAGGTTCTTGCCGTCGGGGTCGGCCCAGACCTTCATGGTCTCGGTGGAGCGGGAGGGAACCTCGACGGGTTTGCCGGACTTGACGGCCTTGTCCCAGGCGCTCTTGAGGGTCGGATCTGAGGCGGCGCCTGGTGGTGTCGTCGATGCGGAGGCCGGGGTGGGGGATGGCGTGGGGCCCTGGGCGATCGCGGGCGCGCTCATGAGCGAGAGCGGCAGCATCAGCGTTGTGATCAGGGCAACGCGGTGGTGCGTCCGGGCGGATGAGCCAGACGCTAATCGGCGTGTTTTCACTCACGACCTTTCGAACATATGTATCAAAACGAAGCTATCGTCACATAAAGCAAAGGGATAAGTAAAGATTGTTTTCGGTATCGGGAAAGTGCTGCTCCGTGATCACCACACGTCGTCCACTCGCAGGCGCAGCCACGATCCGCTTGTGGCCTTGAGAATTTCGTCTGCCTTCGCGAGCCGTTCAGGGCGCCGCGAAGCGTGATCGGATTAACCGGACCGTGACAGGGGGGACTGGCCGACGACCGTTGTGTCGCTGAGACCGAGCAGAGGGAGCGGCTCACCGAGCGGCTGTCCATGAGGAAGATCGTCACCGCGCTGGACGCCGCCCAGCAGGAAGCGGCCGACGATGGTTATGGAGCGGTGGACACCGCGCTGGCCCTGTACGAGCTGATGCGCGAGCACGTGGCCTGTACCGACGACACTGCTCTCCGACTATCTGCCGCATCGGCGGCGCCTCCACCCTCAAGCGGCACCTGCTCTCCGTCGGGACATGACCGGCCAGTACGGTGAGCGCGTGAGTGGCGCCCCAATCCTCGGCAGCCGGATCACTGGCGGCATGAAGGCACCATGCCGCTCACCTCCTCGGGATCGGCGGACACCGATCCGCGCGACTCCACCGCACCGAAGATCTTCGCCATGATCCATCACCGGTGTGGGAGCCTGGGCGCGTGGCGGTCGAGTGGTCCCGGGAGGAAGCCCTTGAAGCGGTCAGGGCGTGCCTGCCGGGTATGAGCGCGATGACGGACGGGTGCTCCGGCCTCGATGTCGTCATGGAGCCGGACAACCTGCTGGTGGTCTTCCGCTGGCGGCGGGATCCGAACGTGTACGCCGTCGAGGTCGCGTTTCCGGCGACGCCCACGAGTCCGTGGACCGGCTTACCGGTGACCTCGGCGTACGAATGGGCCGCGGACGTCATGGCCGGCCTCTCGGAGAACCTCGCGACCGGATTGGTCCTCCGGAGCCGCCGGAAGGTCCGCGACGGGTATGTCGTGCTGGACGCCCGTGATGCCGTGGACGTCTGCCCCGCCGGTTACTTCATCGACTCGGTTCCCCTCGTCGGCGCGCCTTCCTCCTCGCGGCCGCCCTTCTCATGGTCGTGGCGGAGACGGACCCATGTCACCTGGGGGCCGCCGGAGGAGTCGGTTCCCCTGCCCGCGTCCGAGGTGGGCTCCTGGCTGGCCGGAGCGGGGATGGACGTGAGCCTACCCCGGCGGCTGATCGCCGAGGCGAGGCTTGCCTGCTGGCTGCAGGCCCATGTCGACAACGACCGTGGAGAACCCTATGTCGGCCAGGTGGTCGCGTCCTGGGAGGACGCGCGGTGCGCCACCGCACGTCTCGACCTGGTGCACACCAAGCCCGGCGTCCCGTCGGAGGTACGGGGTGCGTTGGTGCGTTCAGCGGTCCGCATGGTGACCGAGAACGGTGCTCTGCACGTGGTCACCGCGCTCGACGTTCCCGAACTGCACGGGCTGGGGTTCCGGCCCGCGAACGGTGGCGGTCTCACGTTGCGTACCAGCGACGCCGACCGGTCGTCGGCTCCCGTCGCCGAGGGCTGACCCCAGGCGTCGCTCGTCCGTCTCGTCCGAGGCCGGACCTCCGCGAGACCAGGGTGGAGACCCTCCGCGGGCGCATCCATGGAGGATTGCTCGCCATCGATGCGGGCGATGAGCGGGACGCCGGGTTCACGAACTCCGGCCGGAGAGCTGGAACCAGACGATGCGGCCAGCGGCGGTCTCGTACCAGCCCCAGGCGGTGGCCAGCTCCTGGACCAGCCACAGGCCGCGCCCTCCGCTGCCGTCGCCGTCGGCGTCCGAGCACAGGGCGGGGCGGCACCCCTCGGATCCGGCGTCGATGACGTCGATGTGGAGCGTTCCAGAGTGGTTGGCGACGGCGACGAGGACCCGGCCGCCGGGGACGCGGCCCGAGTCGGAGTGCCGTACGGAGTTCGTCACCAGTTCGGTGACCAGGAGGAGGGCGTCGTCGGTGTGCGGGTGCTCGGTGTCGTCCAGCAGGTCGCGGACGTAGCGGCGCATCCGGGGGACGGTGGCGAACTCGGCGGGCAGCTCGACCTGCCCGAGCAGTCCCAACGCCCTCAATTGAGGGAGCGCAAGGCTCTGACTCTTGAGGAGGCGGCCGAACGCGTCGGCTGGTCCACAGCGAAGGTCTCCCGTATCGAGACGGCCCGTGTCGGGATCACCTCCCCTGACCTCACCCGCTTGCTGGACCTGTACGAGCTGGACCCCGCCAAGCGGACCGCTTTGCACGCGTTGGCGCGAGCGGCACGAACCAAGGGATGGTGGGACGCCTACACGGACTCGTTGCCCAGCGACTATGCGACCTATATCCAGCTTGAAGCAGAAGCCGCATTCATCCGTAGTTTCGACGGCATGCTCGTCCATGGACTGCTCCAAACGGAGGACTACGCCCGTGAAGTGATCCGGTCGGCTCTGATGGCTCTGTCACCGCCCGCGGAGGTCGAACGCCGTGTTGAGGTCCGGCTGACCCGTCAGAACCTTCTTCTGCGCGAGGAGAGCCCGCTCCGGTTCTGGACGGTGATCGATGAGGCTGTCCTCGCTCGGCAGATCGGCTCGGAGGTGATCATGCATGATCAGTATGTCAAGCTCGTTGAACTTGCTGAGCAGGACAACGTCACGATCCAAGTGCTTCCATTCACCGCCGGAGTTCATCCCGCCACCTCTGGGACGTTCGCCATCATGGAGTTCCGCGAACCTTACGATCCTGACGTGGTGTACGTCGAGAGCATGACGAGTAGCTTGTACGTGGAGAAAGATGTCGAAATGTACTGGTACACGCTTGCTTTCGATCACCTCCGAGCGGCGGCGCTCGGCCCCGATGAGTCGAGAGCATTGATTTCAAAGATGGCGGAGAAGACCTTCTGAGAACAGCCTGCGCTCGATCGAAGGGTGAATCGATGAACGTGTCCCGCATTACGTGGCGCAAGAGCAGTCTTAGCGGAAACGGTTCAAACTGTGTTGAGGTTGGTGTCTGGCGCAAGAGTTCCTTGAGTGCCGCACAGGACTGCGTGGAGGTCTCCGCATGGCGGAGAAGCTCTCTCAGCGGTAGCGGTCAAAACTGTGTCGAGGTGGCCGCTGGATCCCAGCCCGACCGCCTCTTCCTGGTCCGTGACTCCAAGGACCCCGACGGTCCGGTGCTCTCCTTCGCCCCAGCCGAGTGGGACGCCTTCCTCGTCACCGTCAAGAGCGGCGCACTCGACGCGCTGGCCTGACCGGCTTTTCGACGGCCCAGATGCCGGCGGCAAGGAGGTGAAGAGGCTGTTCGGAAGACGCGGACCAGGCCCGGATGCCGACCGAGTGAAAGCGATGACTCCGCGGCATCCGGAGCCAGCCGGACGGGCAGGAAGGACATGAGCCCTACGCCACCGGTGCCCACTCGCCGGCGAAGGCTTCCGTCTACCTGATCGCGAGGTCCATGGCCCGGCCCGGTAGCGACCGGTTCGGCTCGGTATGGAAAAGGGCAGCGCCCGCGGAGGCGGACGCTGCCCCGGGGTGTGGATCAGTCGGCGTGGACCGGGCGGCCGGTCCTGGTGAGGGACGGGTTCTCCGCCGGCCTCCTCGCGGCGGACGGCTCCGTCGGGTACTCGGGAGCGCAGCGGGTGCCGGGCTGCGGCACCTTGAGCTCGATCAGATAGTTCGCGATCGTGTCGTGGGCGCAGACGCTGTTGCGGAACTGGCCGTGCCCGACGCCCTCGTACTCCAGCAGGACCGACTGCGGGATCTGCTGCGCGGCCGCGTGGTTCCAGGCCGCCGGGGTGCCGACGTCGTGGCGGGCGGTGGCCACCAGGATGGGCGGGGTGTCACCGATGCTGAGTCGGTGCTGCGGGTTGGAGACGGGGCCCTGCCAGTTGAGGCAGCTCGTCACGTCGGACCAGAACGGCGAGAGCTTCGTGTGGGGGGCGATCGTCTCAAGGCGCCGCCGGTACTGGTCGAGCTGGGCGAAGCTCGTGACGTCCCACTTCCAGTCGGAGCACCAGATGGCGGGGTAGGGGTTGGCGACCGCTTCGGCCTTAGCGGTGAACGAGGGCGGCGGCGCGGCGCCCTCGGCGAGGGCCTTCAGCCAGTCGGCGGCGTCGAACCAGTCACTCGGGGCGTACATGTAGTCGAACAGCCCCACCCGCAGTTCCTCGGCGGAGATCAGGTGTCCGTCGGCGGGGTCGGTGAGGTCTCTGGCCGTGGCCCTGGTGTGCAGGCCGTCCCACACGTCGACGACCTTCTCGTCGTGCAGCGCACAGGCCGCGGTCTCGCCGCACCACTCGGCGAACTCGAGGAAGCTGCCCTCGAAGTCCTCCGTCGTGGTCTTCAGGTAGTGCCACGCGGAGGTGATGCTGTGGTCCATGTTGGAGTCGATCGCCATCGCCCGGATGTTCTGGGGGAACATCTCGGCGTACTGCTGGCCGACCTGCGTGCCGTAGGAGATCGCGAAGAAGCTGACCTTGCGTTCGCCGAGCGCGATCCGGATCGCGTCGACGTCGCGGGCCGCGCTGGTGGTGTCCACATGGTCGAACAGCGGGCCGGTCCGCGCGCGGCAGTCCCTGGACAGGTCCGCGTTGAACGTCAGGAGCGACCGGTATTCGGCCTCGCTGGCCGGATAGGTGACCGGTGTGCGGTCGACCAGGTCCTCGCTGCACACCGCCTGCGTGCTGCGGCCGACGCCGCGCGGGTCGAGGCTGACCAGGTCGAAATACTGGCGGACGGGATCGCTGTCCGGGATGCCGCGGTTGAGGATGAGCGAGTTGATGCCCGAGCCGCCGGGGCCGCCGGGGTGGACGACCAGCACGCCGATCCGCTTGGCGGGGTTCAGCGCCTTGAGCCGTCCGATCGCCAGGTTCAGGGTCGGCCCGTTCGGCTTCTTCCAGTCGATCGGCACCTTCAGGGTCGCGCACTCACCCTTCTGGGTGGTGCCGCACTCCGTCCAGGTAGGCGGCTCGGAGGGGCGCCACTGCGAGGCGGAGGCGGTCTGGGCGGCGGGCTGCTCGGCGGAGGGCCGCTCAGCGTGGGCGAGGGCCGGGTGCGTGAACGAGGCCGTCAGAGCGAGCCCCGCGAGCGCGACGGTGAACAATCGCGTCTTCATGGATTCCTTTCATGAGCGTGCGCCGTGTGCGAGGGGGCGGCGACGGGTCAAGGACGTGTGGAAGCGGCCTTGACCGAGGCGGGTGGCACCCGTGGTGGAACGAGTGCTGCGGCGCCTGTCATGGAGGTTCACCCGGTCCTTCTGCGACGCCCGCCCCCTGGGCGGCATGAGAACCTGACGGGAACGTTCAGGAACCCACGCCCGAAGATCGCAAGTAGACGGGTGGATCTTGTCGTAGTCCGCATCCGGCCGCAAAGGGTTTCAGCCCTGGCTGAAAGGGATGCTTCGCCCAGGGCCGTACCGGGCCGGCGTCATGGGGACCCCTGCGGCGGACGATCTGTGCCGTGAACGGCCGGAGCCCGGCGACGGGTGGTCGCCGGGCTCCGTTCCAGGGCGTGGACCGGGTCTTCTCCCGGTCCCGGGCCTCACGTGACGGCCGGCCGTACGGCCGCCGGGCGCGAGGCGGGGCGGGTCAGTCGAACAGCACCCGCAGTGAGAAGGTCATCTCGTCGCCGGAGGCGGTGCCGCTCAGGCCCACGGCGCGCAGAGCCTGGAGGTTGGCCTTCTCCTCGCCCTGCATGCTCTTCAGGTAGAGGGGCTCGATCTTGTTGAGGTCGGCGAAGAGGGCGAAGGTCGCCTTGTCGCCGTCGGGGATGGCCTGCTTGAAGCTCTCGCTGTCGCCCAGCTCGCCGTCCTTGGACAGCGCGGTGGCGTACTCCTGGGTGCTGGCCACCGTGAACACGCCGTCGCCCGCGACCTTGCCGAGCTGCATGGGGGTGCCGGACTGGGAGAGCGCCTTCTCCAGCTTGCCGAGGACCGCCTGGGCCTTGGCCGGGTCGGTGGTGATGCGGGCGCCGACCCTGGGCTGGTTGTCGGTGAGGCCGTTGGCGTCCAGCGCGACGGTGAGGTTCTCGCCGAGCAGCGTCACCAGGTCGGCCGGGAGGGCCAGCCCGGTCTGCTGCTGGATCTGGGCGACGGACTGCTTGAGGCGTCCGCCGGCGGCCTGGTCGGCCGAATCGATGATCTTGGGCCACTGCTTGGCGACCGCGTCGCCGAGGCCGGAGATGGAGACCGCGCCGACGGTGGAGGCGGGCAGTCCGCCCATGCCGTTGGCGACCGGGTCCGCGAGGCCCTCGACCGGCTGGGCGCCGCGGGTGACGCCGGCCACTTCGGCGTAGGAGCCGTCGAAGCGGAGCGCCGCGGCGATCCGGGCGTTCTTGAGGGTGTCGAGGGCCGTGGTGTTGCTCTTGGACTCCTCGGGGAGGAACGGGATCATCCGTCCGGCGTTCACCCAGAACGACAGCACGCCGGTCTCGCCGAGCGCGCCCAGGTCGCCGGAGAAGTCGGCGTCGTCGGACAGCGGGGGCGCCTGCGCGGCCTGGTCGGCCTCCGCCTTGGTCTCGGCCACCAGCGCGTAGTCATCGCGGAAGGCGATGCCGTGCTTGTCCTCGCTCATCAGCTTGTCGATGCCGGCCTTGGCCTTGGCCTCGTCGGTGACCTGGATGGCGACCACGGGCCTCGGCTCGCCGCCGCTCTTGGCCGGCGGGAGCACCGCCACGCCGATCCGGCTGCCGAGCCACGGCTCGACGTCGGCGGCGTAGTCGACCTTGGCGAGATCGTTGCCGTCCTTCGTGAGCATCGAGTACAGCGCCTTGCGCGGGTCGTCGCCCTTGAAGGAGTCCCTGGTGTTCGAGAACTTCTGCGCGATCTGGAAGAGCGCGACCTTCTGGCCGGCGGCGGGGTCGAGGTCCAGGCGGGCGTAGACGATGGCGTTGCCGGGCAGCACGTCGTGCGGCTGGGTGCCGCCGCCGCTGAGCAGGTTGACCGCGTAGAAGCCGCCGCCGCCCACCAGGGCGGCGATCAGGACGGCGATCCCCGTGATCAGCATGCCCTTGCCGCTCCTGGGCCCCTTGCGGCGGGCCGGAGGGGACGCGGGGTGGCCGGAGCCGAGGATCTCGGTGTTCTGCCCGCCGCCGTAGGGCGGCTGCTGGCCGTAGGCCGCCTGGCCCCCGTACGGCTGGCCGCCGGAGGGCTGGCCCCCGTACTGCTGGCCGCCGTAGGGCTGCTGGCCCGCGCCGTGGGACGCCTGGTCACCGTAGGGCTGCTGGCCGCCGTACGGCTGCCCGCCGGAGGGCTGGCCCCCGTACTGCTGACCGCCGTACTGCTGGCCTCCGGACGCCTGGCCGCCGTAGGGCTGCCGGCCGTACGGCGTCTGCCCGGACGCCTGCTGCCCGTAGGACTGCTGCCCGTAGGGCTGGCCGGAGGACTGGCCGTAGGGGGGCTGCTGGTGGGCGGCCTGCTCCTGCCCGCCGTACGGCGTCTGCCCGGACGCCTGCTGCCCGTAGGGGGGCTGGCCGTAGACCTGGGTCTGGTCGTACCCGGAACCGCCCTGGGGGTGACCCGGCTGCGGCGGCTGCTGCGGGTAGCCGCCCTGCTGCGGGTGCCCCGAGGCGGGCGGTGAGACCCGCTGGGTGGCGTCGTTCCAGGGATAGGGGGACGTGCCGTCAGGCTGCCAGCCGGAGCCGGGAGGCTGGCCAGGGGGGTTGTTGGGAGACATGCTCTCTCACAATGTGGATTTAGTGGGTAAAGCGAAAATAGTGGACTTCGGTAGCCGGGCGCTTGCATTGCACTAACCGTGAGACCGCCTGTCAGGGCGGAGCCGGGGGCCGGAGCCTCTCGCGGGGGCGCGTCCCGTGCCCGGACGGTGAGGCGTCGGCGCAGGTCATGGCGGTGGTGAGAGGCCGGGGAGGCGGGACCCGCCGGGAGTCGGTACAGTGAACGCTCTAGAACAAGGTTCGGGAGCGTGGATGACGAAGTTCGACGAGGCGACGCAGGCGATCCGGGTGGACGAGGCCACCTACGACGTGTGCCTGGACGCCGGCTACTCGATCGGCGGCCCCCTCAACGGCGGCTACCTCATGGCGGTGCTGCTGCGCGCCGCGGTGGACGCCTCCCCGCACGAGCACCCCGTCAGCACCGCGGCCCAGTTCCTGCGCGCCCCCGTCCCCGGCCCCGCCCAGGTACGGCTGGAGCAGCTCAAGGCGGGCCGCACCGCGGCGATGACCCGCGCCACCCTCGTCCAGGACGGCGTCTCCTTCATCGAGGCCCTCGTGACGACGGCGACCCTCGGCGACGCCGCCCCCGACTGGACGGGCGAGCCCACGGCGGTCCTGCCGCCCGTCGAGGAGTGCGTCAGGCTGCCCGACCCCAAGCCGGAGTCGAACATGACGCTCAGCGCGCGGATGGACATGCGGTTCGACCCGCCCACCATCGGCTGGCTGCAGGGCAGGCCCACCGGCCGTCCCGAGGCCCGCGCCTACTTCCGGATGTCCGAGCCGCAGGACCCAGACCCCTACGTGCTGGCGCTGGCCGTCGACGCCCTCCCGCCCGTGGTGTTCTCCGCCGGGGCGCGCGGCTGGGCCCCCACCGTGGAGCTCACCTGGCACCTGCGCGCCCTGCCCGCGCCCGGCTGGCTCACCCTGGTCGGCGGCGGCAGGCTGATCAGCGACGGCTGGTTCGACGAGGAGGTCGAGGTCTGGGACTCCACCGGACGGCTGGTCGCCCAGTCACGGCAGCTCGCCCGGGTGGGCCGCGGCTGAACCCGGCCCGGCGGGACCCGGCCCGGCGGGATCGGGAACGTGGCGGGACCGGGGACGCGGCGGGACCGGGGACGCGGCGGGACCGGGGACGCGGCGGTGCGGGCGGTGGCCGTTCGAACCGGGCCCGGCCTGGAGCGGCCGGGACGTTCCGGGCACGGCCGGGGGAGCGCCGAAGCGGCGGACGCCGCTGTGACGATTATTACCGTGATCGGGGACCCGGGGTCCCCTAACCTTGGGAACCGTGTCCCAAGCGAGCATCGGGATCTTCGACAGCGGGGTGGGCGGTCTCACGGTGGCCCGCGCCGTCATCGACCAGCTTCCGAACGAGTCCGTCCTCTACGTGGCCGACACGGCGCGGCAGCCGTACGGGCCCAAGACCATCGCGCAGGTCCGCGCCTACGCGCTGGAGGTGATGGACCACCTCGTCGAGCACGACGTCAAGATGCTGGTGATCGCGTGCAACACCGCCAGCGCCGCGGTGCTGCGCGACGCCCGTGAGCGCTACGGCGTGCCGGTCGTCGAGGTGATCCAGCCCGCGGTGCGCCGTGCCGTACGGGCGACCCGCAACGGCCGGGTCGGGGTGATCGCCACCCGGGCCACCATCGAGTCGATGGCCTACCACGACGCCTTCGCCGCCGCCCCCGACGTGCTGCTGACCGGGGTGGCCGCGCACCGGCTGGTGGAGTTCGCCGAGCGGGGCGAGACCATGAGCGACGAGCTCATCGAGGTCGTCCGCGACTACCTCAAACCGGTGCTGGCCGACGGCTGCGACACGCTGATCCTGGGCTGCACGCACTACCCGCTGCTGGCCGGGCCGATCGCCTACGTGGCGGGGGACGGCGTCACGCTGGTCTCCAGCGCCGACGAGACCGCCAAGGACGTCTACCGGATCCTGCACGACCGGGGGCTGGCCGCGACCTCCGGCACTCCCCGGCACCGGTTCCGCACCACCGGTGACACCGGGCTCTTCGAACGGCTCGGGCGGCGGTTCCTCGGCCCGGAGATCGAGGCGGTGGAGTTCGCGGCGCTGGGCGACGGCCCCGGCGGGCGGCTCGTGGAAGCGGGGGAGGCGCCGTGAAGGTGACGATCGTCGGATGCTCGGGGAGCTTCCCCGGGCCGGACAGCCCCTCCTCCTGCTACCTGCTGGAGGCCGAGGGGTTCCGCATGCTGCTGGACTTCGGCAACGGCTCGCTGGGCGCGCTGCAGCGCCACATCGGCCTCTACGACGTGGACGCGATCTGCCTGTCCCACCTGCACGCCGACCACTGCCTCGACATGTGCTCCTACCACGTGGTGCGCACCTACTCCCCGCAGGGGCCGCACCCGAGGGTGCCGGTCCACGCGCCCGCCGACGCCCCCCGGCGGCTGGCCGGCGCCTACGGCATGCCCGACGAGCCGGGCATGGAGACCTCCTTCGACTTCGCGCCGCTGACCCCCGGCACGTTCGAGGCGGGCCCGTTCCGGGTGACGGCCGCGCCGATGAACCACCCGGTCGAGACCTACGGCTTCCGCGTCTCGTACGGCGGGCGCTCGGTGGCCTACTCCGCCGACACCGGGGAGACCGCCGAACTGGTCCGGCTGGCAGCCGACGCCGACCTGCTGCTGTGCGAGGCCAGCTTCCCCGACGTCCCGGGACTGCCCGCCGATCTGCACCTCACCGGACGCCAGGCCGCCGAGCACGCGGCCAGGGCCGGGGCGGGCACGCTGGTGCTGACCCACCTGGTGCCCTGGCACGACCCGGCCCGCATCCTCGCCGACGCCTCCCGGGCCGGTTTCCCCGGACGGATGGAACTCGCGCGGAGCGGCGCCGTCTATGACCTAGGGTGATGCCATGGCTCGTGCAGATGGACGCTCCCCTGACCAACTCCGCCCCGTCACCATCACCCGTGACTGGCTGACGCACGCCGAGGGCTCGGTGCTCGTCGAGTTCGGCGGCACCAGGGTGCTGTGCGCCGCGACCGTGCAGGACAGCGTGCCGCGCTGGCGGCGGGGCAGCGGCCAGGGCTGGGTCACCGCCGAGTACGCCATGCTGCCCCGGTCGACGAACACCCGCAACGACCGCGAGTCGGTGCGCGGCAAGATCGGCGGCCGGACGCACGAGATCTCCCGGCTGATCGGCCGCTCGCTGCGCGCCTGCGTCGACTACAAGATCCTGGGCGAGAACTCCGTCGTCATCGACTGCGACGTCCTGCAGGCCGACGGCGGCACCCGTACGGCGGCCATCACCGGCGCCTACGTCGCGCTGGCCGACGCGGTGAAGTGGATGCGCGAGCGGAAGATGTGCTCGGGCAACCCGCTGGTCGAGTCGGTCGCCGCGGTGTCCGTCGGCGTCGTCGGCGCGACTCCGCTGCTCGACCTCTGCTACACCGAGGACGTCGCCGCCGAGACCGACATGAACGTGGTGATGACCGGCTCCGGCGCGTTCGTCGAGGTCCAGGGCACCGCCGAGGGCCGGCCGTTCGACCGCGCGGCGCTGGACGAGCTGCTCGACCTCGGCGCCGCCGGGTGCGCGGAGCTGACCCGCCTGCAGAAGGAGGCCCTGGCGTGAGCGCCGGAGTCCCGTCGGCCGTGAGCCGGGGGGCGGGGAGCGACGCGGGCCACGGACCGGGGGTGCCGGCGTGAGCGCCGGAGCGGCGTCACCCGCGAACCCGGGGATGCCGGGGGTCCCGGAGGCCGCGGGCCGGGTGGTGCTGGCCACCCGCAACGCCGGGAAGATCACCGAACTGCGCCGCATCCTGGCCGAGGCCGGGGTGCCGGTCGGGATCGTCGGCCTGGAGGAGTTCCCCGAGATCGGCGACGTCCCCGAGACCGGCCTGTCCTTCGCCGAGAACGCCCTGCTCAAGGCGCACGCGGTCGCCCGCGCCTCCGGCCTGCCCGCGATCGCCGACGACTCGGGCCTGTGCGTGGACGCGCTGAACGGCATGCCCGGCATCTTCTCGGCCCGCTGGTCGGGCAGGCACGGCGACGACCTCGCCAACCTGGAGCTGCTGCTCGCGCAGGTGTCCGACGTGCCGGCCGCGCACCGGGGCGCGCACTTCGCGTGCGCCGCCGCGCTGGCCCTGCCGGACGGGCGGGAACGGGTCGCCGAGGGCGCGATGCACGGCGTGATCGTTGACGCGCCGCGCGGCACCGGCGGCTTCGGCTACGACCCGATCTTCGTGCCCGAGGGCGAGAGCCGGACGAGCGCCGAGCTGTCGGCGGCGGAGAAGGACGCCATCAGCCACCGGGGCCGCGCCTTCCGCGCCCTGGTCCCGATCCTGGTGGAGACGCTCTCCGGCGCGACGGGCTCGTAGCCGGGTCCGTGTGCGGCCGGGGCGCTCCCTCGTGGGCGGTTCCGTGCCCGGAGTCCGGGGGATGGGCCGGGCCGCAGGCACCCTGGCCGAGTCCCGTAATCGGCGCGTAAGATCCCGGCCCCGCCGCCGGGCGTAGCGTCGGAGGCATGAGGAGTGACAACCGCCTGCCCGTCTGGGCCTCGGCGCTGATCGGACTGGTGACCGGCGCGGTGGCGATCGGGGTCTCACTGCTGGCGGCGGGGCTGGTGAAGGCGTCCGCCTTCCCGGTCTTCGCGGTCGGCAACGCCGCCGTCGATCTCACCCCGGCCGGGCTGAAGGACTTCGCGATCCGGACCTTCGGTGAGAACGACAAGCCGGTCCTGCTGGCGGGCATCTTCGCCGTCATGGCCGTCCTCGCCGTCGCCGTGGGCGTCTCCGCCGCCCGGGACCTCCGGTACGGCCTGGCGGGACTGGCGGCCTTCGGGGTCGTCGGCCTGGCCGCCGTGCTGACCCGTCCCGATGCCGGCCCGGTGGATGCGATCCCCACCGTCGCCGGGGTCGCGGTGGGCGCGATCGCGCTACGGGCCCTGCTCAGACGCGCCTCCGCCGCCCGGGACGACGGCACCCGGGACGACGGCACCCGGGACGGTGACGCCCGGGACGACGGCGTCCGGGACGGCGACGCCCGTCCTGAGGAGACGGGGCCGCCGGTCATGCGGGCCGGGCGCGACCGGTACGCGGTGAACCGGCGCGGGCTGCTGACCGGCGTGCTCGGCGGCGCCGCCGTCGCCGGGGTGAGCGGCCTGGCCGGCCGGGCGCTGTCGGGCCGGTCGGAGGTGAGCGCCGCCCGGGTGGGCCTGGCGCTGCCCCGCCCGGCCGTGCCGGCGAAGCCGCTCCCGGCCGGGACGGATCTGCGGATCAGGGGCCTGACGCCGTTCGTCACCCCCAACCGCGACTTCTACCGGGTGGACACCGCGATCGTCGTGCCGCAGGTCGATCCGCGCGACTGGACGCTGCGGATCGGCGGCATGGTGGACCGGCCGGTCGAGCTCACCCTGGCCGACCTGCTCAAGCGGCCCCTGGTGGAGGGGGACGTCACACTGTGCTGCGTCTCCAACCCGGTCGGCGGTCACTACACCGGCAACGCCCGCTGGCTGGGCGCGCGGCTGGCCGACGTGCTGCGCGACGCGGGGGTGCGGAGCGGAGCCGACATGCTGCTCAGCACCTCCGCCGACGGCTGGACCTGCGGCACGCCGCTCGACGTCGTCCTCGACGGCCGCGACGCCCTGCTGGCCGTCGCCATGAACGGCGAGGCGCTCCCGGTCGACCACGGTTTCCCGGTCCGTCAGGTCGTGCCCGGCCTGTACGGGTACGTCTCGGCGACCAAGTGGGTCACCGAGATCAAGGTGACCCGCTTCGACCAGGACACGGCCTACTGGACGACCCGGGGGTGGGCGGAGAAGGGGCCGATCAAGACGCAGTCGCGCATCGACCTGCCGAGGGACGGCGGGAGCGTCCCGGCGGGCCGTACCGTGATCGCGGGTGTCGCCTGGGCGCAGCACCGGGGGGTGGACGCCGTCGAGGTGCGGGTCGACGGCGGGTCGTGGCTCCAGGCCAGGCTGGCCGAGGCGCCGACCGCCGACACCTGGCGTCAGTGGGTCGTCGACGACTGGGACGCCGTCCCGGGTCGGCACACCATCGAGGTGCGGGCCACGGACGCCACCGGCCACACCCAGACCGCCCAGCGGGCCCCGGTCACGCCCGACGGCGCCACCGGCTGGCACGCCGTCACGGTCACCGTCACCTGAGCCTTCCGGCCTCAGGCGGGCCTCACGACGGCCTGTACGAGACGGCCCGCACGGGACGGCCCAGGGCGATGACGGGACCGGTCCGGGCCGGGCCCTCGGCGCGGCGCCGGGCGCGGCACCTGCCCGAGTTCCTGGCCCGCGGGCAGGGCTTGGCGGCCTTGAACTGCGAGGTCACCGTGGAGAGCAGCCCGGCCGGCCCCGGGAGGCCGCCGAGCGTGCCCGGCGCCACCGCCGGAACGGCGAGGAGGGAGGCGAACATCGCCCCCGCCGAGAGGGCATGCTTGATCGTCGTCATGGGGTCACTCCCTGCCGTCAGTCGTTGATCCCGCCGGGACCTCCGGGACCGCCGGGCTGCAGGTTGTCGCCGTATCCGATGCCGGGCGGCTTCGGCGGCCTGCCGCGCTTCTCCTTCGGCGGGCGGGGCCGGTCCAGGCCGGGTCCGTAGGAGACCGCGGAGAAACCGCGGTGCCTGATGCACCTGCTGGCCTTGCGCCTGCTCGGGCAGGTGCCGTCGTCCCGTGTGAGGGCCGGGGCGGTGACCGGCGCGGCCCGCACGGCGGAGCCGGCCGATGCGGTCCCGGCCATGGCGGCCCCGGCCGCCGGGACGGCGAGCAGGGAGGCGAGCACCGTCCCCGTGAAGAGGGTGTGCCTGATCGTCATGGACATCACTCCGTCCGGCCCTCGGGTCCGGGTGCGGCCCGGACCGGCGAACCGCCGGGCCGCCGCCTCAACCGACGCCGTCCCGGCCTGGGAACCTCGTGTCCCACGGTAGGCACGGCGGGCCCCGGAGGTCGTCCAGGGGAGATCAAAGCCTTGCGCACGGCTTATTACCATCGAGTAACCACCTGTGACCGAAGGCATCGTTTCCATCACGGAAGGTGACATGGGCCACGCGGGGCATCGGCGCCGTCGCGCGCCGGGCCGGGGGCGCGGGTAACGCCCCGGTAGGTCGCCCCGTCGCCGTCCGGCCGCGGAACGTCCCGGTGCGCGTCCCCCGGTTCGGTCAACTCGCCCGCCGGTCTGGTCAACTCCCCCGCGCGGCAGGCGGGGCGGCCCTAGCATCGGGCCCGGACGGATGGGCGAGGGGGACGCATGACGCGGTTGTTTCTGCCCGAGGGGGTCTACAACCCCGTCGTGGCCGCGGACGGGCGGCGGTGGCGCGACTTCGAACTGGACGGCTCGCAGCCGCTCCCGGTTCCGGCCGCGCCGCCACGGGAGCCGGAGCCGGCGCGCTGGCGGCCGCTGCTGCTCGACCGGTGCCGGCCGTACGGCGTGGCGGGCGGGCTGGCGATGCCCGACCCGCAGACCCAGGAGGACGTGACGCGGGCGGTGCCGCTGACCGAACGGGGCGTGCCGCGGCGCTTCCCCGACCCGCGCGGCATGTGGATCAGGCTGGTCAACGGCTCCGGTCCCGCAGAGGACCCGTTCCGGGCGACCAACGCGGTGGACTGCGCGCTGGCGGTGCTGTCCACCTGGTACGGCGCGCCCGCGGTGGCGGCCCCCCGGCGGCCCGAGTACGACCGCGCCGGAAAGCCGCTGCTCACCGGGGAGGCCGGGGGGGTGGCCCGCGCCGAGCGGTGGCTGGGCCAGCGCTTCCGGTACGTCGGGCAGGGGCGGCAGGCCTACGTCCCGATCGCGCAGGCGCTGCTGTCCGGCGGGCACGGATCGTGCGCGGTCATCATGAACCGGTGGCCGGGCGGCGGCAGCCACGCCTGGAACGCGGTCAACTTCTCGGGCGAGGTGATCTGGATCGACGCGCAGCGGGGCCACATGTCGGTGGAGCCGCCGTACGGGTCGGTCGCCGGGGTCTTCTGCGTGGTGGTCGACGCGGAGGGGCGGCGGCTGTGAACCCCATCGATGTCATCGACGCGGAGGAGGGGCCGTGAACCTCGACCAGGCCAGGGCGATCGCCGAGGAGTACTTCAACGGCGTCCGCCGTCCCGGCTCCGCCGTGGAGATCCGGCTCCACGGCTTCGGCGGCGGCTACGTCGCCTGGGCGGCGGAGCCCGAGCCCGACGACCCCGGGGTGCTGCCCGACACCGTCGGCGGAGGCTGCGTGGTGATCGACAAGTACACCGGGGAACTCGCCATCCGGCCGCTGCTCCACCCCGAGGCGGTCGCCGAACAGTGGCCGGGCCCCCGCCTCCGATAAGATCGCTGCTTTTAGGAGTACGATACTTATAAATGTACTCCTAAAAATGGAGGGCCCGTGCGGCTGAACAAGCCTCCGGACATGTTCGACCGCGACTGGGAGTGGCGGCAGCTCACCCGCTTCGCCCGGGACGAGGGTGCGGGCGCCACCCTGGGGGTCGTCTCGGGACGTAGGAGGCAGGGCAAGTCCTTCCTCTTGGAGTCGCTCTGCGAGGCCGGCGGCGGCTTCTACTACGCGGCGACGGAAGCCGTGCCACGACAGGAGGCGCTCAGGCAGCTCGGTGACGCGGTGGCGGCCTACACCGGCGCACCGGGGACGGTCCGCTTCGGCGACTGGGCGCAGGCCGTCGACGGGCTGCTGGCCCTGGCGGCGGACCGTCCGCTCCCCGTCGTCCTCGACGAGTTCCCCTACCTGGTCAGGGAGGCCAAGGATCTTCCCTCGGTCATCCAGAAGGCGCTGTCGCCGCGTCGCGCCGAACGGCTGGCCTCCAGGGCGCGGATCCTGCTGTGCGGATCCTCGATCTCCTTCATGGGGGGCCTGCTCACCGGCGCCGCCCCGCTCCGCGGCAGGGCGGGCCTCGAACTGGTGGTGCCGACCTTCGACTTCCGGACGGCCGCCGGGTTCTGGGGCATCACCGACCACCGGCTCGCGGCCATGCTGTACTTCGTGCTCGGCGGCACGCCCGCCTACCGCACCGAGTATCTCCGAGGCGAAGCGCCGGCGAGCCTCGGCGACTTCGACGCGTGGATCGTCGAGCACGTGCTCAATCCGGCGAGCCCCCTCTTCCGTGAGGTGCGCGCTCTCCTTGCGGAGGATCCGACCCTCCGTGACACCGGCCTCTATCACACGGTTCTCGCCGCCGTGGCCGAGGGGAACGCCACCCGGGGCGGTATAGCGACCCGGATCGAGCGCAAGGCCACCGACATCTCCCACCACCTGACGGTCCTGGAGGACGCGGGTCTCCTCGTCACCGAACCGGACGCCTTCCGATCCAACAGGTCGGAGTACCGCATCACCGAGCCGCTGGTCCGCTTCTACCATGTGATCATGCGCCCGTACTGGGCGCAGCTGGAGCAGGTACGGCCCGGCCGTACCGAACGCATCTGGAAGGCGTCCGCGCCGAAGTTCCTCAGCAACGTCGCCGGGCCGGTGTTCGAGCGGATGTGTCGCGTCTGGGCGTCGAACATGGCCGCCGACGACACCTTCGGGGGCTTCCCCGCGAGGATCCTCTCGGGAGTCGTCTATGACCAGGCCACGCGCACGGGACACGAGGTCGACCTCGCCGCGTTCGACCCCGAGGGCGGATTGCTCGCCATCGGCGAGATCAAGTGGGGAGACGTCGTCGGTCTCGGCCACCTGAACAGGCTTGAGAAGATCGCCTCCTTGCTGGCCGCCCGGGGACAGGCGCCCGGAGTGCTCGTCATGTTCAGCGGAGCGGGGTTCACCGACGATCTCCGGACGGCGGCCGCCTCCGGTGACGGCCGAATCCAGTTGGTGGACCTCCGCAGGCTCTACACGGGGGAGTGAGGGAACGGCCGGGGCGCCGCCCCCGCGGACGGCCCCGGCCGTTCCCTGCGCGCACTCCGTCCGGCGCGCCGCCCGCCGCCCCTCGCGGACGCCCGGACGCGTTGGCGGCCGGTCAGCCCGTGGCGAGGGAGCCGACGATGGAGGCGCGGGCGGCCCGGCGGGCCGGCAGCACGGCGGCGACGACCCCGGCCAGGCCGGACAGCGCCACGAACGCCAGGACCTGCGTGACCGGCACCTGGAAGGCGACGTCGTCGGCCATCGTCCGCGTCGCGGCCCAGCCGAACCCGACGCCGAGCCCCACGCCGACCAGCGCGCCGATGAGCCCCAGGATCAGCGCCTCCACGGTGAGCATCCGCCGCAGCTGGGGCCGGGTCAGGCCGAGCGCCCGCAGGAGTGCCGACTCGCGGGTCCGTTCGTGGACCGACAGTGAGAGCGTGTTGGCGATGCCCAGCAGGGAGATGAGCACCGCCAGGCCCAGCAGGCCGGTGATGATCATCACCATCATGTCGAGCGACTCCTCGAACTCGCCGCGGACGTCGGCCGCGCTGGCGACCTTCGCCGTCGGGTACGGCCGCGCCGCCGCCTCGACCACCCGGCGGCCCACGTCGGCGCCGACGCCGTCCCGGGCGTTGATCATCAGCCGACTGTCGCCGACCGCGCCGAAGTAGCGGTCGAAGTCACCCGCCGGAACGGTGACCGGCGGCAGGACGCCCGAGTCGGGGTCGAAGGTGGCCACGACCCGCAGGCTCACCGTGCCGGCCTCGGCGGTCCGCACGCCGATCCGGTCGCCGGTCTTCAGCTTCAGGCTGGTGGCGACGTTCCGGTTGACGACCGCCGTCCCGGGCGTGAGCAGGGCGATCGACCCCTCGTCGAGCTTCGGCCGGAAGTCCGGCGCCGGGGTGAAGGTCCCCACCCGGAACTCGGCGCCGCGGTCCCCGACTTCGGCGATCTTCTCGCGGAACGCCGCGACCGAGGCGAGCTCGGGCCGCTTCCGGAGGCCCTCGCCCAGGGCGCGGGGCATCGTGGAGTCACGGTCCTGCGGCTGGACCAGGTAGTCCACCGGGAACTGCTCGTCGAGCCGCTCGGTGAAGGTCACCCGTATGGTGCCGGTGATGACGGCGATGAGGGTCATCAGCGTCACGCCCACGGTGAGCGCCACGGTCGTGGTGGCCGACCGGCGGGGGTTGCGGCCGGAGTTGTCCACCGCGAGCCTGCCGGGCACCCCGGCGAGCTTCGCGGGCAGCCAGCCGACCAGCGCGCCGAGCGGCCTGACGAGCACCGGGCCGATGATCAGCACGCCCAGGAAGAAGACCGTGCCGCCGCCCATGACGACGAACAGCGCGGACTCGCCGGGGCCCATGGCGACCCCGGCCGCGGTGACGCCCGCTCCGGCGAGCAGGAACAGCGCCGCCAGGGCCGTCCGGACGACGCCGGTCCGGAAGACGTGCTCCTCGGCCTGCGAACGCAGCGCCGCGATCGGCGCGACCCGCGTCGCCGTCCGGGCCGGCAGCAGCGCCGAGCCCACCGTGACGACGACGCCCAGGGCCACGGCCAGCCCGATCGTGCGCGGCGACAGCGCCGGTGCCGTGCCGGTGGGCAGCGGCGCGCCGAACGAGGTCAGCGCGGCGAGCGCTCCCAGGCTCAGGCCGTAGCCGAGCAGCAGCCCGAGGGCCGAGGAGATCAGGCCGACCACCGTCGACTCCAGCAGGACCGAGCCGAAGACCTGCCGGCGGGTGGCGCCGATGCAGCGCAGCAGCGCCATCTCCCTGGTCCGCTGGGCGACGAGGATGGTGAAGGTGTTGTAGATCACCAGGGCGGCCACGAACATCGCCACCAGGCCGAACAGCAGCAGGCCCGTCTTGAGGACCCCGGTGTCCGCGCCGTTCCGCTTCACCAGGTCGTCGGCGAACCTCTCCCCGGTCATGACCTGGTAGCCGGATCCCAGGGCGGCGGCGACCGCCGCGCGGGCCCGCTCCTGGGAGACGCCCTCGACGGCCGCGACGTCGATCTCGGTGAAGGCGCGCTGCCCGGTCATCCGCTGCGCCATGGCGGTGGTGTAGCCGACCGCGCCGGTGTAGCCGAGCTCCTGGTCGAGGCCGACGTCGAACAGGCCGACCAGCGTGAACTCGTGCCGGGCCTCGCGCGAGTCGAGCACCGTGATCCGGTCGCCGACCTTGAAGCCGCGGGTCCTGGCGGTGTTCTCGTCGAGTACGGCCTGCGCGTCGGTCCTCGGCGCCGTGCCGCTGGCGATCTCGGTGCGGTTCAGCGGGCCCTCGACGACGGAGACGCCGGAGGTCGGGTAGTCGCCGGCGGCCTTGCCGTCCTTGCCGATCAGGGCGGAGGTGCCCCGCACCAGCCCCTGGGCGTCGGCGACCCCGCCGGTGGCGCGGATCTTCTCCAGAACCGCCGCCGGGACGCGCTTCGGCTCCCGGCCGTCCGTGCCGGGGCCGGGCAGCACGGCGACGTCGATCCTGTCGGCCGCCGCGCCGAACCGCTGACCGAAGCCCGCGTCGATGGTGTCGGTGAGCACGAACGTGCCCGCGATGAAGCCCACGCCCAGCGCGATCGCCAGCGAGGTGAGCAGCAGGCGCAGCCGGTGCGCCAGCAGCCCGGCCAGTGTCGCCTTGATCATCTCCTCAGGCCTCCAGCTTCATCAGCGTGTCCAGCACGCTCTGCGGCGTCGGCCGGTGGATCTCGCTGACCAGCAGGCCGTCGCGGAGGAACACCACGCGGTCGGCGTAGGAGGCGGCCACCGGGTCATGGGTGACCATCACGATCGTCTGGCCGAGCTCGCGCACCGACGTGCGCAGGAAGGCCAGCACCTCGGCGCCGCTGCGGGAGTCGAGGTTGCCGGTCGGCTCGTCGGCGAAGATGACCTGCGGCTTGCTGATCAGCGCCCTGGCCACGGCCACCCGCTGCTGCTGGCCGCCGGACAGCTCCGCCGGGCGGTGCCCGAGCCGGTCGCGCAGGCCCACGGTCTCCACCACGCGGTCGAACAGGTCCCGGTCGGCCTGGCGTCCGGCGATGTCCAGCGGGAGCCGGATGTTCTGCTCGGCGGTCAGCGTCGGCAGCAGGTTGAACGCCTGGAAGATGAAGCCGATCCGTTCGCGGCGCAGCAGGGTGAGCCGCTTGTCGTCCAAGCCGGTCAGCTCGACGTCGCCGATGTGCACCTGTCCGTCGCTGACCGTGTCGAGGCCCGCCAGGCAGTGCATCAGCGTGGACTTCCCGGACCCGGACGGCCCCATGATCGCGGTGAAGGCGCCGGTCGCGAAGGAGACGTCCACCCCGCGCAGCGCGTGCACCGCCGCGTCCCCCCGGCCGTAGCTCTTCGTCAGCCCCTTCGCGACCACGGCGGGCGCCGCGTTCTCCCGCGCGCCCCGCGCGCCGACCTCGCCACCGGTGAGGGTCACGTCAACTCTCCTTGCGACAACAGCGTTCATTACCGGGAAAACGCTATTGCCAGGAGAAACGCCCGCCATCGGACTGCGGGACGGACCTGCCCTCCACCGGAGGGCTCGCGCGCGGCGGCCGTTTCCCACCGCCGGAGTAGCCCGGCATCGGCCGTTCGGCCGACCCGGCCCCGCGTGACCCTCCCTGTGCCCGACCGCTCCGTGCCCGACCGGCTCGTTCCTGCCTGACCCGCTCCGGCCTGACCCGCTCCGGCCTGACCCGGGCACGGACCCCGGGCGGGGTCAGCCCGCCGAGTTCGGGGTGACCAGGCCGCTCTCGTAGGCGTACACCACCACCTGCGTCCGGTCCCGCAGGCCCAGCTTGGCCAGGATCCGGCCCAGGTGCGTCTTGACCGTCGCCTCGGCCAGGACCAGCCGGCCGGCGATCTCGGCGTTCGACAGCCCCCGCGCCACCAGCACCAGCACCTCGCGCTCCCGCGCGGTGAGCCCGTTCAGCGCCGCCGGCTCCGCCGTACCCGGCGAGGGGAGGTGTACGGCGAAGCGCTCCAGCAGCCGCCGCGTCGTGCTCGGCGCCACCACCGCGTCGCCGCTGTGCACCGACCGGATCGCGCTGACGAGGTCGGCGGGCGGCACGTCCTTGAGCAGGAACCCGGCCGCGCCCGCCTTCAACGCGGCGAACGCGTACTCGTCCAGGTCGAAGGTGGTGAGGATCAGCACCCGCGGCCCGTCCGGCTCGGCGCGGATCAGCCGGGTCGCCTCCACCCCGTCCATGACGGGCATCCGCACGTCCATCAGCACGACGTCCACCCCGGTCGTCCGCGCGGCCCGGACCGCCGCGGCGCCGTCGCCCGCCTCCGCGACGACCTCGATGTCGGGCTGGGCCCCGAGCACCATGCGGAACCCCGTCCGCAGCAGCTCCTGGTCGTCCACCAGCATCACGCGGATCACGCCCCGCCCACCTTCTCGCTCGACTCTCGTCCGACCCTCGATCAGCCTTTGCTCAGTTCTGCTCAACCGGCCGCGGGCTCGCCCACCGGCAGCCGCGCCGTCACCTGGAACCCGCCACCGGGCCGGGGCCGGGCGTCGACGCTCCCGCCGAACACCGCGGCCCGCTCCCGCATGCCGACCAGGCCGTGACCGTCCGGGCTGCGGGGGGCCGCGGCGCCGCGGCCGTCGTCGGTCACCCGCAGCAGCAGCTCGCGCGCGCCGTACTCCATCTCGACCATGGCCCGCGTGCCGGGACCGCCGTGTTTGAGGGTATTGGTCAGCGCCTCCTGGACGATCCGGTACACCGTCAGCTCCTCCCCCTCGGGAAGGGCCTGGCGGTCCCCGGCGATGCGCAGGTCCACCGGCAGGCCGGAGGAGCGTACCCGCGCCACCAGGTCGTCGAGCTGGGAGAGGCCGGGCTGCGGGGTGTACTCCTCGGTGGTGTCGTCGGCCCGCAGCACGCCGACCATCCTGCGCATCTCGGCCAGGGCCCGCCGTCCGGTGGCGGAGATCGTCCTCATCGCCTCGCGGGCCGTGTCGGGGTCGCCGCCGCCCAGCGCGTAGCCGGCGCCGTCGGCCTGGACGATCATCACGCTGACGTTGTGCGCGACCACGTCGTGGAGCTCGCGGGCGATCCTGGCCCGCTCGGCCGCGGCGGCCAGCCGGGCCTGCTGGTCGCGCTCGCGCTCGGCCCGCTCGGCCCGCTCCTCCAGCCCCTCCAGGTAGCGGCGGCGGGTGCTGGTGTAGATCCCGGTGATCCAGATGGCCATGACGAACACCGAGGCGCTGGCGAAGGGCTTGCCCTCGAACTCGCCGGGGAGCCGGACGAGGGCCAGGAAGATGCCCAGTTCGGAGGTGAGCAGCGCGCCGATCGCCCAGCGCGGCGCGCGGTACGCCGCCACGCCGTACATGGCGATGAGCACGGAGAGGTTGAAGAACAGCGGCTGCACGTCGGCGAGCCACTGGGCGAAGCTGACCAGCGAGACGGTCGCGAACACCGCCAGCGGGCGGCGCCGCATCCAGAACAGGGGCGCCACCAGCGCCGTCGCGAGCGCGAGGAACCCCCAGGAACCGAGGTCCCGGCCGAGCGGGCTGACGTTCCCGGAGCGGATCTGCTCCGCGTTGACGAGCGAGAGCAGCAGGAACGGCGTCAGCCACAGGAGGCCCACGACCGCCGGGTGCCGCCGGCTCCAGGAGTGCAGTCTGCCGAACACATCCCCACGATACGTACGGGCGGATCGGTCCCCTTCCGCCTCAGGGTGGAGCGCGGTGTACGACCCAGGTAGCACATTTTGTACGGCTTACGTGTGCTTTACCGCTCCTTGGGCATCATGGTGTCCGGGAGCGCCCTCCGGGGTGAGTAAAGGGAGACCGTTGGTGATGGCGGATCACAGCGCCGGGCCGCGCGATGGTGAGGACGCACCGCGCGGCCCGGCGACTCGGGAGACGTCCGTCCGCCGGTCCGGCGACTCGGGAGAACCCGCCGGCCGGTGACGATGGGAGAGCGCGAAGCGGCCCCGGCCCCTGGGGAGGGGACCGGGGCCGTCGCGGTCACGTGACGGACGGGCCGCCACGCCGGAACCGCCGGATCAGGACTTGGTGATCTTCACGTCGTCGACACCGGCCTCGATGAGGCTCGCCGTCGAGGCGTCGGCCGTCTCGACCAGCAGGCGGACCGTCTGGCCCGCGTAGGACGACAGGTTCACCGTCGCCGTCTGCCAGGCCCCGGCCCGGTCGGAGGCCGCGCCCAGCTGCTGGAACACCACGGTGTTCGAGCTGCCGCTCACCACGCGGACCCGGAAGTAGTCGCTGCTGCTGGCGTTGTTCAGGTGCGCCAGGTACCAGGAGAACGTCAGCGTCAGCGTCCCGGACGGCAGCGCGATCTCCGGCGAGCGGACGCTCGTCAGGCCGCCGTCCACGTCGTAGTCGCCCGCCGCGGTGCCCGCCAGCCGGCCGGTGACCAGGTCGTTGGACCCGCTGACGGTGGTGCCGAGCTGCAGCGTCACACCCGAGGAGGTCGCCGCCGGGTCACCGCGCTCCCACTGCCCGGTGGTGGCGGTGTCGGTGCCGCCCGCGTTCACCGTCCAGCCCAGGTCGGTCTCGAAGGTGTCGCTGAAGACGACATTGCCCGACGTGCCGACCGTGAGGGTGAACGTGGCCGTGTGGTCCACGCTGGCGCCGTCACCGGTGACGATCACGTTGTAGGTGCCCGAGGCGGTGCCCGCCGGAACCGAGATCGTCATGGTGGAGGAGGCGCCCGAGGTCACCGACGCCGGGCTGAAGGACGCGGTCGCCCCGGACGGCAGGCCGGAGGCCGAGAACGTCACGCTCTGCGCGCTGCCCGAGGTGGTCTGCGTGCCGACCGTCGAGGTCGCCTGCTGGCCGGCCTGCACACTGGCCGAGGACGGGTTCAGCGTCATCGAGAAGTCGTTGCTCGTCGAGCCGCACGAGGCGGGCTCACCCGAGGCGGCCGGGACGTTGACGGCGTTCCACGCGGCCTTGGTCGCGTTGAACTCGGTGCAGGAACCCGGGAACAGCTGGATCGCCGCCTCCAGGCTCGCCTTGCGGACGAGCTGGTGGGTCCACGTCGAGGTCTTGCGGTTCAGCGCGCCCATGAAGATCTGGCCGGCCTTCTGGATGCCGACGCCGGTGACCGCCGTGCCGTTGCAGGTCGGGCTGACCGGCTGGCCGTTGGTCGGGTTGGACCCCATCGAGAGCAGGTAGAACCAGTGGTTCTGCACGCCCGCCCCGGCGTGGACCTCCAGGTTCGGCACCGAGGAGGAGTAGCAGTCGGGGTGGCCGGAGATCTGCGACGGCTTGTGCATGTAGCGGATCGGGCCGTTGCCGACGAGGTTGACCTCCTCGCCCACACTGAGGTCCGGCGGGTCGTACTGCGCGGGCTCGTTGGCGTAGAACTCCGTCAGCGCGCCGAAGACGTCACCGGTGGACTCGTTGAGCCCGCCCTTCTCGTTGCTGCCGGTCGAACCGCCCGGCGTGGTCTGGAAGATCGCGTGCCCGAACTCGTGGGCCACCACGTCGATCGGCGTCGCCTGGCGCTGGTTGTCCTGCGAGTGGCCGAAGTTGGTGTAGCTGCCGTTCCAGTAGGCGTTGACGTCGCTCAGGCCGACCCGCGCGGGGAAACCGCTGCCGCTGCCGTTGATGCCGTCGCGGCCGAGCCAGTTCTTGAGCATGTCCCATTCCTGGGCCACCGCGTACATGGCGTCCACGCACGCGGTCTCCAGGTTGGTGCCCGAGCCGTTGCCCCAGCTGTCGTCCGTACCGGTGTAGGCGGTGCCGCCCTGGCCGCCGCAGCGGATGCCCGGGCGGGCCGGGTCGGTCATGGAGTACGACGTCCCGGAGCCGGTGGTGCCGATGGTGACCGGGCCGTTGTAGTAACTCGACCCCGAGCCGTCCCTGACCTCGTCCGACTTCTCGGCGACCTCACCGGTCACCGCGTCGACGAAGACGTGCATCTTGCTCTCGCGGCCGCGGTCGGCGCCGGTCACCAGGACCTCGTAGGCCAGCCGGCCCCGTCCCTGGGCCATCACCGAGAGCTTCGGCGCGGCCACCTCGGCGGGGTCGCTGATCTGCGTCCGGGCGATCTCGGCGGCCTTCGCCGCGTCGATCTTCGGGGTGGTCGGGACGCTCAGCGGCTCGGTCTGGGCGACCGACGTGCTCAGCACGCCGCCGGCGGCGTTCGTCACGACCACGAAGTCGCCGCCGTAGACCGGCAGGCCGGCGTAGGTGCGCTGGTAGGCGATGTAGCTGAGCCCGTCCTTGGTGGCGAGAGCGCTGTGGCGCAGGAAACGGTCCTTGGGAGAGGCCCGCAGGATCGCCGGTTCTGACTCCACCAGGCGGTCGGCGGCCTGGGCGGGAGTGTCGGGGGAGGCGGCCGGCGGAGCCTGGGCGATCAGCCCGGCGGCTCCGGCGGACGGGGCGGACAGTGCCACGGCGAGGCTTGACGCCGAGGCAACGAGCGCAAACGCGACAGAGCGTTTCACGCGGGTGCTCCTTTGCTGAGCGGCGGCCACGGGATCTTTTTGGGGGGTTGTCCGTGGTCCGCCGTGGTGCACGGTGGCGAGTCCCGGAGCGCGTTCACGCACGCTGCGCGCCTGGCGATGGTGAACGGCGGAGGGGAGAGACTCGTCGGTAGCACTGGGGCTGAGAGGATTTGACCCTGTGGAGAGATCGCCGTCAATATCTTGGTCAAAAGAGGAAATTTCACGATTTGGTGACGGAAAGCGATTGCTGCACGGAGCCCCTGTTCACAGACTCCGTCCGTCGTTCACGACCGGGTTCCGGCGTTCACAATCCCCTCCGGCCGGCGCCCCGCGCGCGGCGCGCCGGCCGGATACGGCGGGCCGTCGAACCGGCGGCGTGCGACCGGAACCATTCGCCGGGCCGCCGGGCCGGCGGCCGGGCCGTTCCGGCGGGCGTCGGACCGGCGGCGTGCGGCCGGAGCCATTCGGCGGGCCGTCAGACCGGTGGCCGGTGGCCGGGCCGTTCCGGCGGGTCGCCGAACCGGTAACGGGTGGCGGAAACAATCCGGTGGACCGTTAAACCGGTGGCGGAGCGCCGGAACCGCCTGGCACCATCTGCCCGATGAACCGCGACCTGATCAGCCACATCGCCCATCTCGACCATCCCGTCGCAGCCCCCGTGAGCGAGACGAACCTCGACCGCCTCCTCCGCCGGCCGCGCCTCCCCGACGGAGCACGGATCCTCGACCTCGGCTGCGGAGAGGCCCGCTGGACGCTCCGGGCGCTGGAACTCCACCCGGGGACGATCGCCGACGGCGTGGACGTCTCCCCGAGCGCCCTGGCCTCCGCCGGAGAGGAGGCCGCCCGCCGCGGCCTCACCGAGCGGCTCCGCCTCCACGAGACACCCGCCGCCGAGTTCGGCGGCGCCGCTCCCTACGACCTCGTCCTGTGCGTCGGAGCCACCCACGCCTACGGCGGGCTGCGCCCCACCCTCGACGCCGTCCGCAGCCACCTGCGCCCCGGAGGGCTCGCCCTGGTGGGGGAAGGATTCTGGGAGACCTCGCCCACACCGGCCTTCCTGGACCGGTTCGGCGCCGAACCCGACGAGTACGCCGACCTCGCGGGCACCGTGACCCGGGCGGAGGACGCCGGATACGCCACCGTCTACGCCCACACCAGCGAACTCGCCGAATGGGACGACTACGAGTGGTCCTGGACCGGCACCCTCACGAACTGGGCCCTCGACAACCCCGGCCCCGACGGCGACGCCGCCCTGGCCGCCGCCCGCGACCACCGCGACATGTGGCTCAACGGCTACCGCGGCGTCCTGGGCTTCGTCACCCTCCTGCTGCGCCGTACCGGCTGAGGTCACGACCCTGGATACGGGCGGCCGCCGGCCGGGCGCCGGCGGCGCGTTCCTCCTCGAGGGTCGTCTCACGCAGCAGTCGCAGCGCCTCACGGATGACCGCGGACCTCGACTTCGCGCCCTTCTTCTCCCGGTAGTACTCGATGAAGAAAGCGTCCTGGGGCGAGACTGTCACGGCGGTGTCCACGGATCTCAGAACCGCCGAGTTGTTTTCGATTCTTTTGTGGGGCCGACGGGATTCGAACCCGCTCTGTACAGTACCTAAAACTGCCGCCTCCTGCCGTTGGGCTACGGCCCCTTTATTTTTTCCCGCGAAATTCTCTGTCTGAGAATGGCAGTTCGGGCAGAGAAAACGCAAGTTGTTTATTCTGTTGTCGAGCCAGTCGCCGTTGATGTGATCGACGTGCAGGGTCAGGTTCCGGCCCTGCCAGACTCCCTCGATCTTACAGCCCTCGCAGCGGTAGGGTACGCCCACTTCCTGGAGCGCCCGACGCAGCATGGGAGGCTTGATCCTGTGGGATCCGGGCGGGAGCACACGAAGGATCTGATCTGACGACAGGCGCTGGCGCGAGCGGCCTCCCCGATGGTGAGCCTGGCCGAGGAAGTGGGACGTGTCGATGCCGAAGCGCTTCAGCTGGCGGCTGATGTGGGCGTGGTTGCCTCCGGCGACCGTCACGCCCAGGCGGCGGAGGACCTCGGTGACGCTGAGGGATTCCGCCGCCGCCTCGGCCAGCATTTCGGGGGTGTATTTGTATTTGATGGGCACGTGCCGAGGATGGGCGGCGTGACCGACAATTCTCGGGGCGCGATCAAATGGCGATAAAAGGGTGAAAAGGTTATTCGTCCACGCCCAGCTCCCGGCGGAGACGCGCCACGTGGCCGGTGGCCTTCACGTTGTAGAGAGCCTTTTCGATTTTGCCGTCGGCGTCGATGACGAAGGTGGAGCGCAGCACTCCGACGATGGTCTTGCCGTACATCGTCTTCTCGCCGTGCGCGCCGTACGCCTTGTGGACCTCCAGCTGCGGGTCCGACAGCAGCGGGAAGGTCAGTGCGTCGCGCTCGGCGAACTTCGCCAGCCTGGCGGGGGAGTCCTTCGACACCCCCAGTACGGCGAAGCCGGCGGCGGCCAGCGAGTCGAGGCCGTCGCGGAAGTCGCAGGCCTGCTTGGTGCAGCCCGGGGTCATCGCGGCGGGATAGAAGTACAGGATCACCCGCCTGCCACGCAGACCCTCCAGGGAGACGGTCGTGCCGTCGGCGGCGGGAAGGGCGAAGTCCGGGGCGGCGTCGCCGGGCTCGAGTTTCATGGTGTCCCTTCGTGGAATCGTTCCCGGGTCAACTTACCGGTCGGCCCGAAGTGTCGTCGGGGGGACGGACCTGACAGACTGATCGATGTCAAGGGCGAGGAGAGGAGAGCCATGGCGGACACCGATCCCATGGAGCTGGAGCGGCGCATCGCGCGGACCCGTGCCGAGTTGGCCCAGACGGTGGATGCCATCGCCGACCGGGTGAGCCCGAAGAACGTCGCGCGCCGGACGGTCGCCAAGGCCGAGTCGGACGCCAGGCGGTTCCTGGTCTCGGTGAGCGAGCGGGTCGGCGAGGCGGTCGGGCTGAACCCGCGGCCGGTGCGGCCGGGGGAGGAATCCGAGGACCTCTGGGCGGGGGAGCAGCCGGAACTGGCGGAGCTCGGGCCGATCCTGGTGGGTGTGGGCGCGGTGCTCGCGGTCAGCGCGGCGGTCCTGCTCTGGCGGCGGCGCCGCCGCTGACCGGGCGGCGGGCCGTACGGACGGCGTCGCCGGGGAAACAAGCCGCCGGGGAAACAAGGCGTCAGGGAAACAAGCCGCCGGGGAAGCAAGGTGCCGGAGAAGTGAGTCCACGGGGACGTGAGTTGCCGGGGACGTGAGGACGTGAGGCCCGCGGGTGTGAGCCCGCGGGCCGTGTGCGTCAGAGGGGGCCGGATGCGTCAGAGGAAGGTCCGGCCCTCACCGCGGTAGGTGGGAGCCTCCTCCACGATCTCCTCGCCGTCGACGAGGTGCAGGCTCGCGAAGCGCTCGGACAGCTCGCCGGCCTTGGCGTGGCGGAACCATACGCGGTCGCCGACGCGCAGCTCCTCGGCCGCCTGGCCGAGGAGGGGGGTCTGGACCTCCCCGGCGCCCTCGTCGGGGTCGTAGCGCAGGCCGCAGGGGAGGTAGGGCTGGGGGAGGCGGTCGGGGCCGGGGGCGCCGGAGGCGTGGTAGCCGCCTCCGAGGACGGTGACGACGCCGGCGGCGGGGCGGCGGACGACCGGGAGGGCGAACAGCGCGGCGGGCCGGCCGGTGAAGCCGCGGTAGAAGTCGAACAGGCGGGGGTGGAAGAAGCCCGATCCGGCGGCCACCTCGGTGACGGCCTTCTCGCGGGCGGTCTTCTCGATGCTGCCGGTGCCGCCGCCGTTGACGAACTCCAGGTCGGCGACCTGGCGGACGGCGTGGACGATGCGGCCCCGGCGGGAGACGAGCTCGCGTCGCGACCTGGCCTGCATCCACCGGATCGCCCGGGTGCGGGCGGCGCCGCCCGGCGGGGCGTCGCCGACCCCGGCGATCTGGGACTCGTAGGCCATCAGCCCGACGAGGCGGAAGCCGGTCCGCTTGGCGATGCCGGCGGCCAGGTCGGCGGCCTGGCCGGCCTCGCGGACGGTGGAGCGGCGGGCGCCGACCCGGAGCCGGCCGCCGAACGCGACGAACCCCGCGTCGATGTCAAGGCAGACCCGGATCTCGTGGCGGTCGCGGACGCCGGCCACGGCCGACTCGACGAGGTCCAGGTGGTCGGGGTGGTCGACCATGATCGTGATCTCCCGGGCCGCGCGGCCGTCGGCGGCCAGTTCGGCGAGCGCGGCGCGGTCGGCCGTGGGGTAGGCCACGAGCACGTCCCGCAGTCCGGTGGAGACGAGCCAGAGGGCTTCGGGGAGGGTGAAGGCCATGATCCCGGCGAAGCCGTCCATGGCGAGGATCCGTTCGAGGACGGGGCGGGAGCGGATCGACTTGCTGGCGACCCTGATCGGCTTGCCGCCGGCCCGCCGGACCATGTTCTCCGCGTTGGAGCGCATGGCCGCCAGGTCGAGGACGGCGAACGGGGGGTCCAGGTGCGCGGTGACCCGGTCGTAGCGCTGGCGGTCGTCCATGACGGCAGGATAACCCGGCGCGGCCGAACATGAGCAGTATTCATGTCCATCGGGCGGCGGTAAAGTCTCCCGCCAGGGCGATCACAAGATCATGAAAATGGCAGGTCGCGGCCCGCACGGGAGCTTCCGGCCGGTTAAGCCTGGGGGCGTGACGAGTAGCCTTCAGGAGACCTCGGCGGGGCTCGGGGGGACGACGGCCGAGGAACAGCAGCACGCCGCGCGCCGCCGGGCGGTACGGCTGTTCCGCCCGGCGAGGAGCCCGGCCGGCGTGGTGGTCGCCCTGATGACGTCCACCGCGTTGTCGGCCGCCGCCGGGGTGACGGTCGGGATGGTCACGGACCACCCGCTGGGGCGGGTGCCGTACCGGAGGATCGCCACCGGGCCCGGCGCCGCCGCCTGGTCGGACCCCTCCGTGATCCTCGTCTCGGTGGGCGCGATCGTGGCCGGCGCCGTGCTGCTCACCCTCGCGCTGCTGCCGGGGCGCACCCGGCTGGTGCCGCTGGAGACCTCCGATCCGCGGCTGTACATCGGCCTGACCAGGAGCGGGCTGCGCCGTACGCTCCGGGCGGCGGCCGAGTCGGTGGACGAGGTGACCGGCGCGCGGGTACGCCTCGGCGCGCGGGACATCGAGATCACGGTCATCAGCGGCGCCGAGCGGACCGGCCCCCTGCTCCGCCAGGTCGGCACGGTGGTGGGCGACCGGCTGGCGGGCCTGGGCGCGATCTCCGAGGGGGAGATCGTGGTACGGCTCCGCAAGCGGGGACTCTAGATGTCCGGCGGACGGGAGCGGCGGATGGACGGAGAGCGCGGATGAGGCCGTACCGGGGCAACCGCATCGGGCTCGCCGTCGTCGGGCTGGCGCTGGCCGCGGCCGGCCTCTACGGCTTCCTGCGCGGGGAGGGCAAGCTCCCCCGGCCGCGCGGGGAGCGCCTGCTGCCCCGCGGGCTGCCCGCCCGGGTGGCCGAGCATCCGTGGGCGGGGTGGGCGGCCGCGCTGCTACTGACGGCGCTGGCGCTGCTGTCGATCCTCTGGCTGATCCGGGCCGTGGGGCTGGGACGCCTGGGGAGCCGGAGCGGCAGCGCGACCGCCATGCTGGGGGTTGCGCTTAAAGAAATCGAAGGGCTCGCCCGGATCCGCGTCCGGTGGGTCAAATGCGACCGGCTGCGGATCTCGGTGACCTGCGGGCCGTCGTCGGACCTCGCGAAGCTCGTCGCGCGGCTGAACCGCGACGCGGTCGGCAAGGTGCGCCGGACGGTCGGAGACGACGATCTCGGGGCGGTCGTCCGGCTGCACGTCGGACGGCGCTGACCCGCCGGACCACGACCCGGCCGGTACGGCGGGCGTCGGCCGGTCCGCCCACGGATCCCGGTCTCCCAGGCTCGGGTAGGCATCGCGGGACGGGCTGAAGAACGTGCCGGGACGCGCGTCGGCCGCCGCGGCGACCGGGATCGGATGCACGAGCCGGTCGCTCCGCCCGGGCGCGGGGAAGGCCGGCACCTCCGGGCCGGACGCGCCCGGGGTCTCCTCATCCGCCGCACGAGGTCTCCTGGAGGTCCGGGAGAAGGCCAGCCCGGCCGCCAGGCAGGCGAACGGCAGGGCGGGCACCACGTACCGGTGGTCGAAGGCCGCGATGAACGGCGGCAGCGCCAGCAGCGTCGCGCCGGCCGCCCACGGCAGCAGCACGGCGCCGCCGAGCCGCCGGATGCGCGCCAGGACGCCGACCAGGCCGATCAGCACGATCGCGGCGATGAACGGGCCGCGCAGATAGCCGTACCGCTGGTAGTCGCGGAGCAGCCCGGCGTACGGCTCGGCCAGCACGGGCCGGCCCGAGACGCCCTGGTAGGCGGCGGTGATCTGCTCGGCCGTCCGGCCCCGGGAGGCGGCGCCCTCCGGGAAGGGCCTGGCCGTCTCCGGGAAGACGTAGGCGCTCTGCGGGCCGGGGGCGGGGTAGACGCGGCGGTTCCAGTCGAAGATGTGGGCCACGTCGGCCAGTCCGGTGCGCAGGAAGTCGAGGGGCTGGGCCCTGATGGCCTGGGCGGCGAAGTCGCCGGCGAGCCGGTCGCGCTCTGCCCAGCTCCCCTCGATCTCGTTCAGCGGGGAGGAGCCGTCCCAGATGTACGCCGGTGGGGCCTTGCGCTCGCTCACCGGCTCGTCCGGGCACAGGACGGCCTCCGGACCGGCCGGTCTGATCTTCGGGCAGTCGGCGAAGGTGAGCGTGCGCGCGTACAGGAAGGCGTTGCCACGGGTCAGCCCGTAGGAACCGTACTCGGAGTGGAACCAGGCGGCGTAGGCGCCCAGGCCCAGCGCGGCGGCCACGGCGGTGGCGGTGACCGCCCGCCAGCCGGCCCGGCGGATCACCAGGCAGACGAGGACGACGGCGGTCAGCGGCAGGCCGATCGTCCGGGTGACGGTCGCCGCGGCCAGCAGCAGTCCGGCGAACAGGGCGGCCGGGACGCCCGGCCGCTCCCGCCGCAGCAGCAGCGTGACGGCCAGCACCGCGAGGAACTCCATCAGGGAGTCGGCCATGACGAGGTGTTCGAGCTGGACCTGGTGGACGTCCAGCAGGACCGGCAGGGCGGCGAGCGTGGCGCCCCAGCCGGGCAGGCCGCCGGGGCGGCGCAGCACGAGGTAGACGCAGACCGCCGTGGCCAGGCCGAGGAGGTGCTGGACGACGACGACGGCCGGCACGCTGGACAGGGGGTGCAGCAGCCACAGGAACAGCGAGTATCCCGAGGGCCGCGACTCCATGGGCCGCGGGTCGAGGCCGCCGTTGAGGTAGACGAAGGAGTCGGCCCAGAACCACAGGGCCGGGCGGTAGCCGAGCACGGCCAGGGCCCGCAGCGCGCCCCCGGCGAGCAGGGCGGCCAGGAAGACCCAGTGGGCGCCGAGAAGGCGGAGAAGGCGCGGGGAACGGCGGTCCGGACGTACTCCCGCTGACACCTTCCGACCTCCGGGTCCATCTCGGGTGGAAGGCTCCTGCGGCCGGAACCTCCGCGACGAGCCAACCAGCATAGGCCGCCCGGCGGAGATCAGGTGCGGAAAGGCGGCTTTTGCGCTGATTCTGCCGATTCTGATGATTCGATGGTCATGCGCCGGAGACCTTCCCGCACGGTGACCTGCGGAGACGTGCGCGCGGCCTGCGGTGGCGGCTCAGCACTCGATGACGTTCACCGCGAGGCCGCCGCGGCTGGTCTCCTTGTACTTGTCGAGCATGTCCCGGCCGGTGTCGCGCATCGTCTTGATCGCCTTGTCCAGCGGGACGAAGTGCCGGCCGTCGCCGCGCAGCGCGATCCGGGCGGCGGTGATCGCCTTGATCGAGGCCACCGCGTTGCGCTCGATGCACGGGATCTGCACCAGTCCGCCGATCGGATCGCAGGTCAGGCCGAGGTTGTGCTCGATGCCGATCTCGGCTGCGTTCTCCACCTGCTCCGGGGTGCCGCCCAGCGCCTCGGTGAGCCCGGCCGCGGCCATCGAGCAGGCCGACCCGACCTCGCCCTGGCAGCCGACCTCGGCGCCGGAGATGGAGGCGTTCTCCTTGAACAGCACGCCGATCGCCCCGGCGGTCAGCAGGAAGCGCACCACGCCGTCCTCGCCGGGCGTCGGCGTGAACCGGTGGTAGTAGGTGAGCACGGCCGGGATGATGCCCGCCGCGCCGTTCGTCGGGGCGGTGACGATCCGGCCGCCGGCCGCGTTCTCCTCGTTCACCGCCAGCGCGAACAACGTGACCCAGTCCATCGCCTGCAGCGGGTCCTGCCCGGACGACTCGCCGCTGAGCCGCCGGTGGAGCTGGTGGGCCCGGCGGCGGACCTTCAGCCCGCCGGGCAGCACGCCCTCCTTGTCGATGCCGCGCCGCACGCACTCGCTCATGACGCGCCACAGGTTCAGCAGGTCGTCGCGGATCTCCTGCGCGGAGCGGCCGAACGCCTTCTCGTTCTCCATCATCAGCCCGGAGATCGACAGGCCGGTCTCGGCGCAGTGCGCCAGCAGCTCGGCACCGGTCGTGAAGGGGTACGGCACCGCGGTGTCGTCGGGCTTGATCCGGTCGGCACCGGTGGCGTTCTCGTCCACCACGAACCCGCCGCCCACCGAGTAGTAGACCTTCTCACGGAGCGGGTCACCCGACTCGGAGAAGGCGGTGAAGCGCATGCCGTTGGGGTGGTGCGGCAGCGAGATCTTCCGTTCGAAGACGAGGTCCTCGCCGATCACGAAGGGGATCTCGTGCGCGCCGTACAACCGGACGGTCCCGCTCTCGCGCATGGCGGCCAGCCGCTCGTCGACGGTGTCGACGTCCACCAGCTCGGGCTTCTCACCCGACAGGCCGAGCAGGACGGCCTTGTCACTGCCGTGGCCCTTGCCGGTCAGCCCGAGCGAGCCGTACAGGATCGCCTCGACCCTCGCGGTCTTCTCCAGCAGCCCGTCCTGGGCGAGGCCGCGGGCGAACCTGTGCGCCGCGGCCATCGGGCCCCCGGTGTGCGAACTGGACGGGCCGATACCGATCTTGAAGAGATCGAAGACGCTGATCGCCATTGATCTGGTCCTTGCTTGCGTCGCCGCGACCACGCGAGCCCCCATGGCCCGCATGGTCACGGCACTGTTGGGAGGAGGTCAGGACTCACCGGAGGTGAGCACGCCGTACTCCTCGGCGGACAGGAGGTCCTCGGGCCGGCCCTCCATACGGACGCGGAAGAGCCAGCCCTCGCCGTAGGGGTCGCTGTTGACCAGCGACGGGTCGTCCACGACCAGGTCGTTGACCTCGACGATCTCGCCGCCCACCGGGGCGAAGATGTCGCTCACCGACTTGGTGGACTCGACCTCGCCGACCGCGTCACCCGCGGCGACGGTGGAGCCGACCTCGGGGACCTGCACGTAGACCACGTCACCGAGCGACTCGGCGGCGTAGGCCGTGACGCCCACGGTGAGGGTCAGGCCGTCGTCGATGCCCGCGACCCACTCGTGCTCCTTGGTGTACTGCAGGTCATCGGGAATGCTGCTCACTTTTTCCTCCTGTAGAAAGGCAGGTCGACGACCTCGACCGCTTCATGGGTACCCCGGATGCTCACGGCCAGACCCTCGGAACGGTCACCGTCCACGTAGGCCATGGCGATGGGCCTGCCCAGGGTCTGGGACGGGGCTCCGCTGGTCACCTCGCCGACGACGGCGCCGTCACCGGCGACGACCACCGGGTAGCCGTGGCGGGGCACCCTGCGGCCGGTCGCGATCAGTCCGACCAGGCGGCGCGCGGGCGGGACGTCCCTGAGAGGCTCCAGGGCGGCCCGGCCGACGAAGTCGCCCGGTTTGTCAAACCTCACCACACGGCCGAGCCCGGCGTCGAACGGGGTCAGCCCGGACGTCAGCTCGTTGCCGTACAGCGGCATGCCCGCCTCCAGGCGGAGGGTGTCGCGGGCGGACAGGCCCGCGGGGATGAGACCGTGCGGGGCGCCCGCCTCGGTCAGCGCCGACCACAGCGCCTCGGCGTCACCGGCGGCGACGAACAGCTCGAAGCCGTCCTCGCCGGTGTAGCCGGTGCGGGCGATGAGCGCCCGGACCCCGGCGACGGTCGCGGGCAGGCCGGCGTAGTACCTCAGGCCGTCGAGGTCGGCGTCCGTGAGCCCGCCGAGGATGGCGCGCGAGTTCGGGCCCTGCACCGCGACCAGCGCGTACTCCTCGGAGCGGTCGTCCACCGCGGCGTCGAAGTCCTTGGCCCGATCGGTCAGCTCGGCGGCGACCCGGGGGTAGTTGGACGCGTTGGCGACGACCATGAACTCGTCGGCGGCCAGGCGGTAGACGATCAGGTCGTCCAGCACGCCGCCGTCCGGCGAGACGATCATGGTGTAGCGGGCGCGGCCCGGCTCCAGCGCCGACAGGTGGCCGACCAGCGCGTAGTCGAGGGCCTCACCCGCCTGCGGGCCGGTCACGAAGATCTCACCCATGTGGGAGAGGTCGAACAGGCCCGCCGCCTGGCGGACAGCGTTGTGCTCGGCGGACTCGCTGCCGTAACGCAGCGGCATCAGCCACCCCGCGAAGTCGGTCAGGGTGGCGCCGAGAGCCTCGTGGACACCGCGCAGCGGCGTGGGTCGTGACATGTTCGCACCTCAGGCAGGGGACGGATGAGAGCATCCTCCCCCTCTGTCATCGTTGCCTGAGAGCTTCGCCCGATTTTTGCCGGACTTTCACCTTCGGCGAGGCCGTACGGCCTGCTTTCCAGAGGTCACCTACCCGCACGGTCCTTTGCCTTGAGAGGTTCGCGGGGAGGGCTTGCTCCTTCAGGGGTCCTGGCCTGGATGTCAGGACTCTCTCCCGCACGGGTTCATCGGTGCCGTGGCCAGCCTAACCGGCGGCACCCGCCGAGCGAAATCCCTCACGGGGACTCACCGGGAACTCACCGGGGACTCACGGGGGCTCGCGGGGGACTCGCGGGGAAACGTCCGTCTCCGCCCGGCCGTACGGCGGGGCGGCCGTGTCGCATGGGTTCCTTGCATAATCTGATGAATCGATGGACGACTTCTTCCGCGAGAGGATCCTTGAGACGGGACGGCTGCCGCTGTTCTGCTTCTTCGTCGCGCTGATCGCCGCGTTCGTGCTGACCAGGATCAACGTCCGGCTGATCCGGGCGAAGATCGGCTGGTTCGGGAACGTCAGCGTCGGTGACATGCACATCCACCACGTGGTGTTCGGCGTGGTGCTGACCCTGCTGGGCGGGGTGGCGGGGCTGGTCGTCTCGGGCCTCTCCCAGGGCTGGTACGCCGTGACGGCCGCCGTGTTCGGGGCGGGGGCCGCCCTGATACTGGACGAGTTCGCGCTGATCCTGCACCTTCGCGACGTCTACTGGGAGGAGGAGGGGCGGGCGTCGGTGGACGCGGTGTTCACCGCGATCGCGATCACCGGCCTGCTCCTCACCGGTCTGCGCCCGCTGGTCTGGGAGAACTCCGACGGCACGCCGCGTGGGGCGTGGCTCACCGCCGGCGTCATCGTGGCGAACCTCGCGCTGGCCGTGGTCACCCTCCTCAAGGGGAAGATCTGGACCGGCCTGGCCGGTCTGTTCCTGCCGCCGCTGCTGATCGTGGGCGCGTTACGGCTGGCCCGTCCGGGCTCGCCGTGGGCGCACTGGTTCATGGCGCCCGGCTCCCGGCGGCCCCGGCCCCGGAAGATGGCCACGGCGGTGCACCGGGAGAGGCGCTGGCGGCGACCGGTCATCCAGGCGAAGATCGCCTTCCAGGAGTTCGTCTCCGGCCGGCACGACCTGCCCTCCACCCGCCGCCTGGTCAGGCTCCAGGAGCGCCACGAGCACCCTGCGGGTCAGGAGCGCGTCACGGGCCGGGAACGTGCCACGGGCCGGGGACACCACGAGGGCGCCGCGGGCCGGGACGGCCGCGAGCAGAGCCGGGACGACCGCGGGCACACCACGGGCCGGGGACGCCATGAGGGCGCCGCGGGCCGGGACGGCCGTGAGCACACCGCGAGCCGGGAGTGACCCGGCCGTGAGCGGACTTCCGTCCCGCTGGGAGGGCGTGGCGCACCGGGTGCCCGACTCCCTCGCCGACCTGCGCGGCCCCGCCACCGGGGTGGTCAGCCTGCCCGTCCACCTGGCCTGGTCGGGCCTGACCGAGTTCGACCTGGGGAACCGGCTGCTGCGGATGAGCCTTTACCGGACGGTCATCACCGGCGGCGGGCGCGAGGACGCCGAGGCGTACCTCAACGCCGGGATCCTCCTCGCCGACTGGCCCCTGCTGCGCCGTGGCCTCGGGCCGAGTTACCGCGGAGCCTGGGAGGGCAAGATCTCCGCGTTGGGACGAGCGCGAGCCAGGTGGGAGTGAGCAGGGTGGACGCGATACGACTGCCCCCGTTGCAGGAACGGATGCTCCAGGCCGTCCTGCCGGTCTGCGACCGGTTCGGCCTCGTGCTGGCCGGCGGCTACGCCATGAACGCCCACGGCCTCACCGAACGCCCGAGCAACGACCTCGACTTCGCGACCGCCGCCGAGACGCCGCTGCCCGAGGTGGCCGGCGCGGTCGCCGACACGTTCCGGGAGGCCGGGCTGGACGCCACCGTGGTGGAGTCCGGGCCCCGGATGGCGCGGCTGGTGGTGAGCGACCCGGTGACCGAGCAGAGCTGCGAGTTCGACCTGCTCAGGGAGGCGCTCCAGCGCGGGCCCGTGGTCGTCGGCGACGTGTCCGTGGTCTCCCTGGACGACGCGGTCGGCCTGAAGATGCGGGCCCTGCACGAGCGCAGCCTCGCCCGCGACGTCATCGACGTCGTCTCGGTCTCCCACCTGTACGGCTTCCGCGACCTGGAGGGCCTCGCCCGCCTGCACAACGAGGAGTTCTCGCTCGCCGAGCTGGTGATGCGCCTGGAGTTCGTCGAGCTGATCGCCGACGAGGACTTCGAGGCCTATGGCCTGACCGCGGAGGAGACCGCCGCGATCCGCCGGTACTGCGCCGCCTGGGTGGAGGACGTCAAGCTCCGCCGCCCGGAGGACGGCGACGCCGAGTACGGCGCCGAGTCGGCCGACCTCCCCGACATCGGCTGATCCTCGGGGAGGCCGTCCGGCGTCGGACGGCCGAACATGTGGATCTCCGCCGCGAAAGTCTCGCCCGTGCGCGACCTGGTGTGCAAGGGGCGCCGGACGGCGGTCCTCGACGCCCGAAGCGGTCCGCCGCCCGCCGCCTGCCGCCTGCCCTCCGTCGCCCGTCGCCCGCCGTGCCAGAGCCGGGCGGCGGACCGCTTCAGTGCCAGCACGGGCCGATTCGTGGTCCGGCAGGCATATCCGGCCGCTCCCCGGGAAGCTGAAGGGCCTGCCTGCCGAAGGAGTGTGGATCGTGGGTCTGGTCGAGAAGCTCAATCTGCGTGAGATGAAGGCGAAGGCCAAGCGGAAGCTCGGCGGCCGGGTCGGCGACCGGCGGCTCGCCGCCGAGGGGCGGACCGAGGAGGCCGAGGCCAGGCTCCTCAAGACCCAGGACGAGATCCTGGACACCGTGGCCGAGATGCGCAGGGAGTACGGCGCCGCCCGCCGCGGCTGACACCCGCCTCCGCCCGGCGGCGCCGGGCGCCGGCGCTCCGCGGCCCGTGCTCCCCCTCCGGGCCGTGGAGCGCCGGCGCCCTGCGCCGCCGTCAGTCCAGGCTCTGCACCTGGTAGCGGGGCCCGAGCTCGGAGTGCCAGGGGTCGGTGGCGGCGACGACCAGGCCGGGCCCTCCGATGAGCTCCGCCAGCACCTCCTCGACGCGCCCGGGGTCCAACCCCGTCACCCGTGCGATCTCCGCCACGTGTCCCGGTCCGCCGGAGCTCTCCAGCTCCGAGACCGCCCTGAAGACCGCGGCCTGTTCCGCGGTCAGGTTCGCGTCGGCGGACGGGCCGATGTCCGCCGCGTCACCCGACACCCCTGTCATGTCCGAACCGCCGGGCAGGTTCACATCGTCCGCGTCCTTCATGCCGGTCCCCCTCCTGGCGCTTTCCGGTACTCGGCGGGCCCCCTGACCGTCACCATCCCCCCGGGTGACCGCCTCAAGCCTTCGGCGGGGATTGCGGAAAATCTGCGTAGCGGGTGGCGAGATACTTCGGAAGACCCGGCTTCCCGCTGATTCGCCGCTCCGGAAAGCGGGCACCTGGCCTGTGCGGAGCCTCTTCTTCGCAATTCGGAGCGTCCCGTGGGCGCTCCCCGGCTCACTCCTCTTCGCCCAGTCCGTGCGGGACTAGGGTCAGGGCGGGGGCCGGAGGACGGCCGGAAACGGAGGGCGTCCCGGCGGCGGCCGGGACGCCCTCCCGCACCGGGCCCCGCACACACCCTCCCGCACCGGGCCCCGCACACACCCTCCCGGGCGGGCCCCGCACACGGCCTCGCACATCGGGTCTCCCGGACCGGGTCTCCCGGACCGGACCTGCCGCGCCGGGTTGACCCGTGGCCTCCGGGTGACAAATATGAATGCATTCATTCATGACGATGAGGAGGCTCGGTCATGACCGGCAGCCGGACCGTGCGCGCCCCACGCGGCACCACGCTCACCGCCAGGGGATGGCCGCAGGAGGCGGCGCTCCGCATGATCCAGAACAATCTGGACCCGGAGGTGGCCGAGCATCCCGAGCAGCTCGTCGTCTACGGCGGTTCGGGGCGGGCCGCGCGCGACTGGCGCTCCTTCGACGCGATCGTCCGCACCCTGACCACGTTGGAGGGTGACGAGACGCTGCTGGTGCAGTCCGGCCGCCCGGTCGGGGTGTTCCGCACCCACGAGTGGGCGCCTCGGGTCCTCATCGCCAACTCCAACCTGGTGCCCGACTGGGCGAACTGGGAGGAGTTCCGCCGCCTGGAGGCCGCGGGCCTGACCATGTACGGGCAGATGACGGCCGGCTCCTGGATCTACATCGGCACCCAGGGCATCCTGCAGGGCACCTACGAGACCTTCGCCGCCGTCGCCGCCAAGCGGTTCGGCGGCTCGCTCGCCGGGACGATCACGCTGACCGCCGGGCTCGGCGGTATGGGCGGCGCCCAGCCGCTGGCCGTGACGATGAACGGCGGCGTGGTGATCTGCGTCGACTGCGACCCCCGGTCCATCGACCGCCGCATCGAGCACCGCTACCTGGACGTCCGCGCCGCCGACCTCGACGAGGCGCTGCGCCTGGCCTACGACGCCCGCGACCGGCGCGAGCCGCTCAGCATCGGGGTCGAGGCCAATGCCGCCGACGCCTTCCCCGAGCTGCTGCGCCGAGGCGCCGAGATCGACGTCGTCACCGACCAGACGTCGGCGCACGACCCGCTGATGTACCTGCCGTCCGGCATGGCCTTCGAGGACATGGCCGCCGAGCGCGACAAGGACCCGGCAGGCTTCACCCGCAGGGCCCGCGAGTCCATGGCCCGGCACGTCGAGGCCATGGTCGGCTTCCAGGACGCCGGCGCCGAGGTCTTCGACTACGGCAACTCCATCCGGGGCGAGGCGAAGCTGGCCGGCTTCGAGCGTGCCTTCGACTTCCCCGGCTTCGTGCCCGCCTACATCCGGCCGCTGTTCTGCGAGGGCAGAGGTCCGTTCCGCTGGGCCGCGCTGTCGGGGAACCCCGCCGACATCGCCAGGACCGACCGGGCGATCCTGGACCTGTTCCCCGACAACGAGCCGCTGGCCCGCTGGATCAGGATGGCCGGGGAGAGGGTCCACTTCCAGGGGCTGCCCGCCCGGATCTGCTGGCTCGGGTACGGCGAACGTCACCTGGCCGGGGAGCGGTTCAACGACATGGTGGCCTCGGGGGAGATCGAGGCGCCGCTGGTCATCGGCCGCGACCACCTCGACTGCGGGTCGGTGGCGTCGCCGTACCGGGAGACCGAGGGCATGGCGGACGGCTCCGACGCGATCGCCGACTGGCCGCTGCTGAACGCCATGCTCAACGTCGCCTCCGGCGCCGCGTGGGTCTCCATCCACCACGGCGGCGGCGTCGGCATCGGCCGGTCGATCCACGCCGGTCAGGTCACCGTCGCCGACGGCACCCGGCTCGGCGCGGAGAAGCTGAACCGGGTCCTGACCAACGACCCCGGGACCGGTGTGATGCGCCACGTCGACGCCGGCTACGACGAGGCCGTCACGGTGGCGGAGGAGCGCGGCGTCCGCGTCCCGATGCGCGAGTCCTGACCGGCCTGCGGGCCCGAGGGCCCGCGCCGGAACACGGGCGGGCCCGCCTGGCAGCCGGGCCCGTCCGACGGCCGGGCCCGCCGGAGAACCGGGCCCGCCGGCCAGGGCGCGTACGGGTCCCGTCCGGGCGGGTACGCGCCGGTCGTGCGGCGGTCACGTGCCGGACGCGCGGTGGACGCACACCGGATGCGCGGCGGGTGCGGGAATGCCCGTGCGCGGCCCGGCGGTTGGAGGGGACGTGGGGCACGGACTCGATCGACTTCTTGAAGGCCGGCGGCTGTCGCCCGTGCAGCGGCGGATCGCCCGTTACCTCGGCGACCACCTGGACGAGGCGATCTTCCTGTCCAGCGTGGAACTGGCCGACCGGGCCGGGGTGAGCCAGCCGTCGGTCACCAGGTTCGCCGTCGGGCTCGGCTTCGCCGGGTATCCCGAGCTGCGGCAGGCGCTGCGGCCCCTCGTGGTGGGCGACCGGGTCCCGCCGCGCGCCGGCGACCCGCGGAACGCCAACGATCTGCAGACCGCCATCGACGTCGAGATCGGCAACCTGCGCGGCGTGCGCGAGGGCCTGGCCGACCCGTCGCCGGTCGCCGAGCTGGGCGCCGCGCTCGCCGGGTGCGAGCCGCTGCCCGTGCTGGGGCTGCGCGTCTCCAGCGGGCTGGCCACCACGTTCGCCTACTTCGCCCGCCGCATCCACCCCGACGTCCGCCTGATGGTCCACGGCGGCTCCGAGCTGGCCGACGGCCTGCACGCCGCGCGCCGGGCCGGGGCGGGCTGGCTGGTCGCGGTGGTCCTGCCCCGCTACCCCGCCGAGGCGGTCGCCGCCCTGAACCAGGCACGCGAGCTGGGCCTGCGGACCGCGGTGATCACCGACCGGCGCGACGTGCCGTTCGAGGCCGACGTCCTGCTGGACGCGCCGGTCGGCGAGCGGCTGGTGTTCGACTCGCACGCGGCACCGCTCGCCCTGGCCATGGTGCTGGTGGAGGCCATGGCCGACGCCGCGCCGCTGCGCACCCAGGCCCGCCTGGAGGAGTACGAGCGGATGACCGACCAGGGCGGGGTCTTCGTCGAGTGACGGCCCCACGGCCTCCCAGACCCCGGCCCGTCGCCCGGCCCCACCACCTCCCCGGCTCCACCACCTCCCCGGCCCCGCCACCGGGAGGCGGGAGCCGGGGTCGCGGGAGGACCGGGGAGCGGGCGGGCGCCGGGGCCGGGGGAGCGGGCTGCGCGGGTCAGCCGGCCAGCTTGCGCAGCGAGCGGACCGACCAGGTCAGGGTGAGGACGCCCAGGACCAGGAACAGCGCGAAGGCGGTCGGGATCGTGCCGCTGGAGAAGTCCCCCGCGAACAGCGCCCGGCCCGCCTCGACCGCGTAGTACAGCGGGTTGAACTTCGCGGCCGCCTGCATCCAGTCCGGGCCGAGGGAGATCGGCAGCATCAGGCCGGACAGCAGCATCAGCGGCAGGAGGAAGAACTGCACGATCTGCGACATGCCGTTCTCGTCGCGGATCGACAGCGCCAGGCCGTACGACAGGTTCGCGGCGAACAGACCGGTGACGGCCATGAGCAGCAGCATGAGGCCCATCGCGGCCAGGGAGATCCGCAGGCCCATCAGCGCGGCCACGCCGAGGACCAGGAGCGACTGCAGGACCAGCATGATCATGTCCTTGGCGACCCTGCCGAGGACGATCGAGGGCCGCCACGCCCGGCTGACCGCCAGCCGCTCCAGCACCCCGTTGCGGGTCTCGTTGATCATGCCGAACCCGGTGAACATCGAGCCGAACAGGGCGATCATCACCAGGGCGGCGGGGGTGAACACGACCAGGGCCTCGGACAGCGTCCCGCCCGGGGTCAGTTTGGTCAGCAGCGGGGCGAACAGCAGCAGGTAGAGGACGGGCTGCATGATGCCGAGCAGGGGCCAGGCGGGGTTGCGGCGGAGGTTGCCGAGTTCGTAGCCCAGAAAGAGCATGGTGTGCCGGAGCATCGGGGGGTTCCTTCTTCGGTCGGGGGTCGGGGGTCGGAGGCCGCACGGCCGGGCGGCGGGTGCCGGGTGGCGTCGTGCGGTGACGGCCGGGCGGCGGGTGTCAGGCGGCGTCGCGCAGGGAGCGGCCGGTGTGCTTGAGGAAGACGTCGTCGAGCGTGGCCCGGTCGAGGGAGATGGAGCCGATCGTCACGCCTCCGGACTCCAGGGCGCGCAGCAGCGCGGGCAGGCTGTGCTCGCCGTCGTCGAGGTAGGCGCGCAGGACCTCCCCCTCCAGACGCGTCTCGGCGATGTACGGCTGCGCGGCCAGCAGTTCCCGGGCCGCGGCCGGGTCGCCGGTCCGCAGGGTGACGACGTCGCCCGCGACCTCCTTCTTCAGCCCGGCGGGGGTGCCCTCGGCGACGATCCGGCCGTGGTCGATGATGACCAGCCGGTCGCACAGCGCGTCGGCCTCGTCGAGGTAGTGGGTGGTCAGCAGCACGCTGGTGCCCGCGTCGCGCAGGGCGCGGATCTCGTCCCACAGGTTGGCGCGGTTCTGCGGGTCCAGTCCGGTGGTGGGCTCGTCCAGGAAGACCAGCGGCGGCCGGTTGACCAGGCCGATGGCCAGGGCGAAGCGGCGCTTCTGCCCGCCGGAGAGGGTCCGCGCCGGGCGGTTCGCGACCTCGGTCAGACTGAAGGTCTCCAGCAGTTCGCCGGCGCGGGCCAGCGCGTCCCTGCGGGAGGCCCCCGCGAGGCGGGCGGCCAGCACCAGGCTCTCCAGGCCGGGGGCGTTGTCGTCCACGCCGCCGGCCTGGCTGACGTAGCCGATCCGCTCGCGGACCTTGGCCGCCTCGGTGACCACGTCGTGTCCGGCGACCCGGGCGGTCCCGGCGGTGGGGACGGTGAAGGTGGCGAGCATCCGGACCGTGGTGGTCTTGCCCGCGCCGTTGGGGCCGAGCGCGGCGAAGATCTCGCCCTCGCCGACGCTCAGGTCGATGCCCCGGACGGCCTCCACCTCCTCGGCCTTGCCGCGCCCGCGCCGGGCGGTGAAGGTCTTGCGCAGCCCCTGCGCCTCAATGATCATGATTCTCCGTTCGGGGATGGGGGGTCGTGCGGTGCTCCGGGGTGTTCGCCGGAGAAGAGTGGCGAACGCAGGGACGTGCCCTTCCGGAGGGCGTGGCTGGAAGGTCCGGAAGGCGCGCCAGGACGTTTCACGGCGCGTCCCAAGAAGAGGGTGAACCCTCCGGTGGGGTGAGGCTCAACCGGTTTTTCAGGGCAACTCGCCGTTCCTGACCTTCTCGGCGGCCTCCTCCACCCAGGTGAGCTGGGCCTGGAGCTGGAGGAGGTTCAGCCGCAGGCACTCGTCGATGTGCGGGGGAGCGCCGTAGGCCTGCTTGCCGCCCATCGCCCGCCGGACCATCTCGACGGAGAACCGGAGCTGGGCGGCCCTGGCGTCCAGCGCCGAGGTCAGTTCGGCCGGCGCCAGCCGGTCCATGAAGGTGAGCGCCACCTGGAACGGGTCGACGATCGGCTTGATCTCCCACCAGTTCGACAGCAGCAGGCGGTTGAACTCCTCCCGGCCGGTCTCGGTGATCGCGTAGACGGTCCTGCCGCCCCTGCCCTCCTCCGCCCGCTCCAGCAGGCCCTCGTCGGCCATCTTGGCCAGCCCGTGGTAGATCGAGCCGTAGGCCACGTTGGCCCAGTGGTGGGTGCCCATGACTTCGAGGCGGCGCCGTACCTCGTAGCCGTGGAGCGGGCCGTCGAGCAGCACGCCGAGCAGGAGAACGCGGGTGGAGGACATATACAAGTTTGTATTCAAGTTTGTATATGGTGTCAACCGTGAGAGAGATCAGACGCGACGACGACGGCGCCCTCCTGGGCTACCTGCGGCAGAACGGCGACGGCTGGGAGCCGCTGACCGTGTTCGGCTACCCCCTCGGCGAGACCGGGTCCGAGGACCAGGCCGACGAGGAGGTCCGGCGGTCCGGGCTGGAGGTGCTCATGGGGCACTGGGAGTTCCTGCGGGACGGCGAGTGGTACCGCTGCGTCATCCTGGAGGCCGCCGCCGGGGAGGTCCGGGTCCGCCCGGACGACCACCGCTACCCGCACGACGAGTACGCCCTGACCCTGGAGCGGCCCGGCCCCGCGACCTTCCGCCCGTACCGGTAGCCGTGCCGGTGGCACCCCGGCGGTGAGCCGGTGGCGACCCGGTGGCGGCCCGCGGACGGGCGGTGACCTGGGCGGCGCCGCCCGGAGGGGGTGACGGCGGGCCGGCGGGCCCGGAGTAACGTGGCCCGCATGTCCGCACGACCGACCGCACTGGTCACAGGAGCCTCCCGGGGAGTCGGGGCCGCCGTCGCCCGTGCCCTCGCCCCCACCCACGATCTGCTGCTCGGCGGCCGCGACGCCGAGGCGCTCGGCAAGCTGTGCGCCGAGCTGCCCGGCGCGCGGCCCTGGCCGGTGGAGCTCACCGCCGTCACCGAGGCCGACGTCGCCGGGATCGACCGGCTCGACGTGCTGGTGCACAGCGCGGGCGTGGTGACGCTGGGCCGGATCGAGGAGACGCCCGCCGAGGTGTGGCGCCGCACGATGGAGGTCAACGTCGTCGCGGTGGCCGAGCTGACCCGGCTGCTGCTGCCCGCGCTGCGCGCCGCCCACGGCCAGGTGGTGGCGATCAACTCGGGGTCCGGGCTGAACGCCAACCCCACCTGGGGGTCCTACGCCGCCAGCAAGTTCGCGCTGCGCGCCTTCGCCGACGTGCTCCGGCAGGAGGAGCCCGCCCTGCGGGTGACCACCGTCTACCCCGGGCGCATCGACACCGAGATGCAGCGCGGGGTCCGGGCCCAGGAGAACGGGGCCTACGAGCCGGAGAGATACCTGACGCCGGAGTCGGTGGCCCGCGCGGTGCTGGCGGCGGTGACCGCCTCGCCCGACGCGCACCTCACCGACATCACCCTCCGCCCGGCGGTCCGCCCCGTCGCCTGACGCCTCGCGAGCCGCCTGGGGAGATCGGGCCGCCCGGGGGAGATGAGGGCTCGCAAATGAATGGCTTCATTCACATAATGGGATGGTGTTCGACGAGATGTGGGGTGCCATCGAGCACCTCGGACGTGACGGCCGCACCGGCGGGTACCTGCGCGACGCGTGGTCGCCCGCCGACCGGGAGCTGCGCGAGTGGTTCCGCCAGGAGGCGGAGCGGCGCGGCCTCGACCTGCGCCAGGACCGCAACGGCAACCTCTGGGCCTGGTGGGGCGACCCGTCCGCCCGTCCCGGCGTCGTCACCGGCAGCCACCTGGACTCGGTGCGGCAGGGCGGTGCCTTCGACGGCCCCCTCGGCGTCGTCTCCGCCTTCGCCGCCCTCGACACGCTGCGCGCCAGGGGCGCCGAACCCGCCCGCCCGCTGGGCGTCGCCTGCTTCACCGACGAGGAGGGCGCCAGGTTCGGCGTTCCCTGCGTGGGATCCCGGCTCCTCACCGGTGTCCTCGACCCCGACCGCGCCCGCGGACTGACCGACGACGAGGGCGACTCGCTGGCCGAGGTGCTGCGCCGGGCCGGACGCGACCCCGGAGCCCTCGGCCGGGACGACGAGACGCTCCGGCACATCGGGGTCTTCGTGGAGCTGCACGTCGAGCAGGGCCGCGGCCTGGTCGACGCCGGAGCCCCGGTCGGCGTGGCCTCGGCCATCTGGCCGCACGGCCGCTGGCGCTTCGACTTCCGCGGACGGGCCGACCACGCCGGCACCACCCGCCTGGCCGACCGCGACGACCCCATGCTGCCCTTCGCCCGGACCGTCCTGCTGGCCCGCGAGGCCGCCGAACGCGCCGGGGTGCTCGCCACCTTCGGCAAGGTGCGCGTCTCGCCCGGCAACGCCAACGCCGTGCCCGGCCTGGTCAGCGCCTGGCTCGACGCCCGGGGCGAGACGGAGGACGCCGTCCGGGCGCTGGTCGCCGAACTGGCCGGCTCCTCCGGCGCCGAGGTGAGCGCCGAGTCGTGGACCCCCGTCGTCGACTTCGACACGGACCTGCGCGACCGCCTCGCCGCGGTCCTCGGCGGCGCCCCCGCGCTGCCGACCGGCGCCGGGCACGACGCCGGGATCCTCGCCGCCGCGGGCGTTCCCAGCGCCATGGTGTTCGTGCGCAATCCGACGGGAATCTCACACTCCCCGGACGAACACGCCGAGACGTCCGACTGCCACGCGGGGGTCGCCGCCCTCGCCGACGTGCTGGAGGACCTGTGCCGGAGCTGAACTACTGGTGCGAGCTGGCCTGGCTGCCCCCGGGAGAGGCGGTGAAGGGCGTGCTCGTCACCGTCACCGGCTCGATGATCTCCGATGTCGTCCCCGGCGTGGCCGAGCCGCCCGCCGGGGCCGTCCGCCTCACCGGGCTGACCCTCCCCGGCCTGGCCAACGCCCACTCCCACGCCTTCCACCGCGCCCTGCGCGGGAGCACCCAGCGGGAGAAGGGCAGCTTCTGGACCTGGCGCGAACAGATGTACGCCCTGGCCGCGGCGCTCGACCCCGACTCCTACCTCGCCCTGGCCAGGGCGGTGTACGCCGAGATGGCGCTGGCCGGGATCACCTGCGTCGGGGAGTTCCACTACCTGCACCACGCGCCCGGCGGCAGGCCGTACGAAGACCCCAACGTCATGGGGCACGCCCTCGTGCGGGCGGCGCGGGAGGCGGGCCTGCGCATCGCGCTGCTGGACACCTGCTACCTGACCGGCGGCATCGGCACCCCGCTGACCGGAGTCCAGCAGCGGTTCGGGGACGGCGACGCCGAAGGGTGGGCGGCGCGGGCCGAGGCGCTGCTCGCCGCCTACCGCGGCGAGAAGGACGTGGAGATCGGCGTGGCCGTCCACTCGGTGCGCGCCGTCCCCGCCGAGCAGATGCCGGTGATCGGCGCGTTCTCGGCGCACCACGCGGTCCCGGCCCACGCCCACGTCTCCGAGCAGCGCGGCGAGAACTCCGCCTGCGTGGAGACCTACGCCGCCACCCCGGTCGAGGTCCTGTGCGAGCACGACGTCCTCGGACCCCGCTCGACCGCCGTGCACGCCACCCACCTGTCCGACGTCGACATCGCGCTGCTCGGCCAGTCCGGCACCCACGTCTGCATGTGCCCCACCACCGAGCGCGACCTGGCCGACGGCGTCGGGCCCGCCCGGAGGCTGCGCGACGCGGGATCGCCGATCACCCTCGGCTCCGACAGCCACGCCGTCATCGACCTGTTCGAGGAGGCGCGCGCCGTGGAACTGGACGAACGGCTGGTCAGCGAACAGCGCGGCCACTGGACGGCCGCCGAGCTGCTGTGCGCCGCCACCGCCGACGGCCACTCCTCGCTCGGCTTCGCCGACGCGGGCATGCTCGTGCCGGGCGCGTGGGCCGACCTGGTGTCGGTCCGCCTCGACTCGGTCCGTACGGCGGGCACGCCCGCGCGCGACCTCGCGGAGACCGTGGTCTTCGCCGCGTCGGCCGCGGACGTCCACTCGGTGGTGTCGGGCGGCCGCCGCGTCGTCGAGGACGGCCGGCACGTCCTGGGCGACGTCGGCGCGATGCTGGGCGAGGCTATCGCGGCGGCCCGCGGGGAGGGGACGTGAAGGGCGTGCGCGGGTCGGCGGGTACGGGCGGCGGAGCGGATCGGGGGAGCGGCGTGGTGGGAACGGAGCGGGTGGACGGTACGGCGGGGGAGGGGCGGAGCACGCTTTTCCACCGGATCGGGCTGCTCTACACCGGCGACCCCGATCGGGAGGAGATCACGGACGCCGCGCTGGTCGTCGAGGACGGCCGGGTGGCGTGGATCGGAGCCTCCGGTGAGGCGCCCGCCGCCGACGAACGCGTGGACGCCGGCGGGCGCTGCGTCGTCCCCGGATTCGTCGACAGCCACGCCCATCTCGTCTTCGCCGGGGACCGCACCGCCGAGTTCGCCGCCCGCATGTCGGGCGAGCGCTACACCGCCGGGGGCATCCGCACCACGGTCGCGGCGACCCGCGCCGCCACCGACGCCACGCTGGCCGGGCGGGCGGCCGCCCTGGTCGCCGAGATGCTCGCCCAGGGGACCACCACCGTCGAGATCAAGAGCGGCTACGGCCTCACGGTCGACGACGAACGCCGGTCCCTGGAGATCGCCCGGCGGTTCACGGCCGAGACCACCTTCCTGGGTGCCCACGTCGTGCCGCCGGACGCCCCGTCCGCCGACGACTACGTCCGCGTCGTCACCGGGGAGATGCTCGCGGCCTGCGCGCCGTACGCCAGGTGGGTGGACGTGTTCTGCGAGCGCGGCGCGTTCGACGCCGAACAGAGCCGGGAGATCCTGCTGGCGGGCATGAAGTCCGGGCTGCTGCCGCGCGTCCACGCCAACCAGCTCGGCGAGGGGCCCGGAGCGCGGCTCGCCGCCGAGGTGGGCGCCGCCTCGGCCGACCACTGCACCCACCTGACGGACGGGGACGTCGATGCCCTGGCCGCGGCGGGGGTCGTCGCCACCCTGCTGCCGGGTGCGGAGTTCTCGACCCGCTCGCCGTACCCGGACGCCCGGCGGCTGCTCGCGGCCGGGGTGACCGTCGCGCTGGCCACCGACTGCAACCCCGGCTCCTCCTTCACCTCGTCCATGCCGTTCTGCGTCGCGCTGGCCGTACGGGAGATGCGGATGACGCCGCTGGAGGCGGTCCGGGCCGCCACGTACGGCGGAGCCAGGGCCCTGCGCCGCGACGACGTCGGGGTACTGCGGACGGGAGCCGCCGGTGACCTGGTGATCATGGACGCCCCGTCCTACGTCCACCTCGCCTACCGGCCCGGGGTGCCGCTGGTGGCACAGGTCTGGAAGGAGGGGCGTCGTCTGGTTTGAGGCCTCGGTCGTCTGGTTTGAGACCCGTGAGACGTGGGCAGCGGCGGGGGGTGTGACACCACGCGCGCGGACGTCCTTCCCGGGGAAGGCATCCTCCTTGAGGAGGAAATCCAAAACCATTCTCCAGGCGTACTTCTTTAGGGAATCTTTGCTCCGGTCCGAGCGTTGATCAGACAAGCGGTGTGTCCGTGCACGCGGGGCGTTGAGCGAATGCGTGGGCACGCCATAAGCAGGCGGAGCGAGGTGCCATCGGATGGCAAGGCCGACGGGGAATCGGACGCAGGAGCAGCAGGTCTCGGATCGGGACCTGCTCGGGACCTACCTGGCTGAGATCGGGCGGGTCCCCCTGCTCACCGCGGAGGAGGAGGTGGAGCTCGCCAAGCGCATCGAGGCGGGCCTCTTCGCGGAGCAGTTGCTGGACGGCGGGCTGCCGGAACCGCGGATCGGGGACGCGGCCGACGAGGAGCTGGAACGGATCGCCGTTTCCGGGCAGCGGGCCAAGGACGAATTCATCCAGGCCAATCTACGTCTTGTGGTGGCGGTCGCGCGCAAATACTCCGGCCGGGGAATGCCGTTGATCGATTTGGTCCAGGAAGGAAACCTGGGCCTGGTGCGGGCGGTCGAGAAATTCGACTACCGCCGGGGTTACAAGTTCTCCACCTACGCCACGTGGTGGATCCGCCAGTCGGTGGGGCGCGCCATCCACGAGCAGGCCCGCCCGGTCCGGCTGCCCACCCACGCGGGCGAGCAGATGACCCGGCTGATGAGGGTCCGGCGCGACATGCTGGCCGAGTTCGACCAGGAGCCGACCGACGCCGATCTGGCCACCGTGCTGGAGCTGCCGATCGAGCGCGTCCGCGAGCTGCGCCGCTGGGCCTCCGAGCCGGTGTCCCTGCAGCTCGGCGTGGGCGACGAGGACGAGACCGAGCTGGGCGACATGATCGCCGACGAGACGTGGGCCGACCCCGAGCAGCAGGCCATGGACATCCTGGAGCGCGAGCGCCTGGAGCAGTGGCTGACCGGTCTGGAGGGGCAGACCCGGGAGATGCTCCGCTGGCGGTACGGCCTCATGGACGGCCGTGAGCACACCCTCACCGAGGTCGGCGAGCGCTACGGCATCGGCCGCGACCGCGCCCGCCGCATCGAGCGCGACGCCCTGGCCCGCCTGCGGAAGATGGCCACGGCGGCCTGATCCCGTTTCCACCAGGCCCGGCTCTTCGGAGCCGGGCCTTCCGTTTTCCGGGTGATGAAGGCGGGGCGGGGGTTTCCTCGGGCTGGGGCTTTTCCGCCGGGTGGCCGGGCGCCGTGGTCTCTCGCTTTCGGGCCGCTCACGGTTCCCGCCGTGGTCGTCACCGGGGCCGGCCCGCCGGGATCATGACCCCCAGGTGACGGGGAGTTCGTGGACTCCGAAAATCATCATGTCGTCGCGGAGGGGGACCTTCTCCGGTGGTACGGCCAGCCTCAGGTCGGGGAAGCGCCGGAACAGCGCGGAGAAGCCGGCCCGGATCTCGACCCGCGCGAGCTGCTGGCCCAGGCACTGGTGGACGCCGTGCCCGAAGGCCAGGTGGCTGGTGGAGGGTCTGGTCAGGTCGAGGGTGTCGGGGTCGGGGAAGCGCTCGGGGTCGCGGTTGCCGCCGGGGATCGAGACCATGACGCTCTCGCCCGCCCGGACGAGGACGCCTTCGATCTCGATGTCCTCCAGGGCGGCGCGGATCGTCCCCGGGACGATCGGGAGATAGCGCAGGAGCTCCTCCACGGCGCCGTCGGCGGTCTCCGGGTCGGTGAGCGCCGGAATCCGCCCGGGGTTCAGCAGCAGGGCGAAGGCGCCGAGCCCCAGGACGTTCGTCGTGGTGTCGAAGCCCGCGCCCAGCAGCATGAACGCGATGTTGGCCAGCTCCTCGTCGGTCAGCCCGGCATCCGCGACGAGCCCGCCGAGTATGTCGTCGGTGGGCTCGGCCCGCTTGCGCCGTACCAGCTCACCGAGGTGGCCGCCGACGTCGGCCATCGCCCGCTGCCGGTCCTCCTGGGTGGCGTCCTTCCGGATCATCTCCGTGACGTCGGCCTGGAACCGTTCGCGGTAGTCGTACGGCACACCCAGCAGTTCGCAGATCACCAGGGCGGGAACCGGCGCGGCGTACTCCCGTACCAGGTCGGCCGGAGGGCCGGCCGCCTCCATCCGGTCGAGCCGTTCCTCGGCGATCTGCTCGACGCGGGCGGCGAGCCGCCGCATCCGGCGTACGGTGAACTGCCCGGTGAGCAGGCGCCGGTAGCGGGCGTGGTCCGGGTCGTCCATTCCGATGAACATGCCGGGAAGGGCAGGCGGGATCTCCGCGGCGCTGAACGGGCTGTTGCGCAGCTCCTGCCGGGCGCTGAACCGGGGGTCGGCGAGGACCGCGCGGATGGTCGCGTGCCGGGTGACCATCCAGCCGAGCCTGCCGTCCGGGAAGCGGACCCGGGCGATCGGCCGCTCGCCGCGCATCGCCAGGATCTCCCGCGCCGGGTCGAACGGACCGGCGGCGGTCATGGGGAACGTCAGGGGCTCTGTCGGCATCTTCGCCGTCCTCACCGGGCGACAGGGGTCGCCCACGTCGTCTCTCGGGGCTGTCGTGTTCCGGCCTCCGCGATCTCATGAAACTACATCAAGTGTAAGAATACAATGAGGGTAAGAATAGTTTGCATGTAAAGTGAGTTCGTGGACGATTCACGGCGCGAGCGGAAGAAGCGGCAGACCAGGCAGCTGATCGCGGAGACGGCGATCAGGCTGTTCGGCGAGCAGGGATACGAGCAGACGGCCGTCGCGCAGATCGCGGCCGCCGCGGACGTGGCCACGAAGACGTTCTTCAACCACTTCCCCAGTAAGGAGGACGTGCTGTTCGCCGACGCCCGGGAGCGCAACGCGGTCCTGCTGGAGGTGCTCGCCGGCCGTCGTCCGGGGGAGAGCCTCCCCGACCTGTTGACCCGGATGTACGACAGGCTGCTGGCCGACTACCTGGTGGCGGGTGCGGACGACCCCGAGCTGATGGAGACCTACACCCGCCTGGTCATGACGGTGCCCGCCCTCCAGGCGAAGGCGTTGCACATGATGTTCGAGCTGCAGAAGGAGATGGCGGCGGTCCTGGTGAAGGTCTATCCCGACGAGCTCGACCCGGTCGGCGCCGCCGCGGCGGTCGGCTCGGTGATAGGCGCCGTCCAGGGGGCCGCGCTGGCCAGTATGGACCTGGGCGAGCCGGAGGAGCGGTTCTGGGTGTCGATGCGCCGTGGCTTCGACCTCGCCCTGCGTGCCCTGCGCGCTCCCTGAGTCGTTTTCGCCCGTGGAGACCCGGGTGTAGGCCCGGGTCTCCCGTGGCCTCATTCCGGATACGCGGGGCGACCGAGGCGGTCACCGGCCCTGTGGAGCAGGTCGCCGAACGTCTTCCGGGTGCCGTCCTCGAATCCCGCGAAGAAGCGGTTGGCCATGGGCACGGCCCAGCGGCTCCGCCGTGCCACGTTGAGGACGCGGTGGACGAGACGGGTTCCCCGGGGGTGGGGCTGGAGGAGATACTCGCCGCGGTACCACCAGTTGCCCTGCAGCGCGAGGGCGTTCCGGCTCACCTCGACCGTCATCGTGTGGCCGGGGGCGTGGAGCGTGAACCGCTCCGGACCGCCGGACAGTCTCCCCTCGTGCGAGCCGTCCAGCAGCCACAGGTTGTCCGGGCCGACCGGGCCGGGCCGTACGGCGAGCAGCAGCCCGGCCACCTCGGCGACGGGGGCCTCGATCACCCCCGCCACCTCGCAGATCGTAGATCTCACCGGCTGGGCCCGGCCGGTGCCGACGGGTTCGTCCGCCGGGTGTTCTGGAAGGAGGCGAAGCGCCAGGCGTCGGGTTCCCGTACGGCCGTCAGGGTGATGACGGAGTCGCGCCCGGGGTCGGGCGTCCCGTCGAGGGACGAACCTCCGCCGGCGACCACGACCGCGACGTCCGGTCGCAGGAAGCGGATCGAGGGGGACGCCAGGCCGGTCAGCCTGGAGCCCTTCAACGGCCCCTCGAAGAGCGCGCGGTGGGAGTCCTCGATGGCCTTTCGGCCCGTCATGTGCAGGCCGAAGAACGTGACGTAGTCCGCGTCCTCGGTGAACTGCCCGGCGTAGGCGACGGCGTCGCCGTCGTTCCAGGCGGCGGTCATCCGCCCCAGCAGCTCTCCGACCTCCTCGATGGCTTCCACGGCGTGGTCGGTCATGTGCTCCTCCTCAGGAATCGGGCCCGTACGGGCTCTGGTCCGGTCCGTGAGGCGGCCTATCCTTGGAGACTGCGAGTCCTGGACGGCCGCATCGCGGATCCGGTTCGGGGTCATCCGTCGGCCGGGTGTTGGCGCACCCGGCCGGCGGTCTCTCACTCCTGTGGCGGCTCCTCGTCGAGGAGGCCGTCCAGCAGGGTGCTCTTGACGGAGGCGGGCCAGGCGAGCTCGCCCGACTCCAGGCGTGCGACCACCCCGCGCACCCAGCCGAGTTCGGCGGCCCTGAGCGCCCGGTCGCACTCCACCTCCAGCGTCAGGATCGCGGGCAGCCCGGAGGCCGCCAGCCCGCTGATGTGGGCGTCGGCGGCCACGACCATGCCTTCGAGGGTGGCGGCCCGGGTTCGCAGGCACCGGCCGGCGTCCTCGGGCGACAGGCAGCCCATGAGGGAGACGGCCGCCGTGAACGCGCCGCCGTCGGCCCCGGCCTCCTCCAGGAGCCTCCGGAGCCGGCTGCGCAGCTCGGCCCCGCCCTCCGGGGTGATCTCGTACACCGTGCGCTCGGGCCGGCGGCCCTCCCTCGTCGTCCCGGCGGGCGTGATGAGCTCCTCCGCCGCCAGCCGGTCCACCGCGTGGTAGAGGCTGCGGGGCAGGCCGGTGACGTAGTCCTTGTGGGTCTCGACGATGAGGCGGTGCAGCTCGTAGGGGTGGCTGGGCCGTACGGACAGCAACGCGAGCACGGTCAGCCCGACCAGATCCGGTTCATGTCTCCGCCGCGCCGCCATCCCCGCCTGCCTTCGATATGCAACTCTCTATATTGCATATTGCACTATCGCGACATGCGCGTCCAGACGGAGTCGGGATCCGGCGGCCGCCGTCCCTTTCGCGCGCCCGGTCATCCCGCGCCTCAAGTCGCTGAAAGTGATCACACGGCTCCCAGGGTCTACGCTGTCGGCCACGGTCGATGAATCAATGATCATGGGACGGTCGTCTTCACGACGCCTGGCCGGACATCGTGAAGCCTTGATGGAGTACCGGGGGGTCTGCCAGGTGTCCGAAATCGACAACAGGGCCTTGCTGGAGGAGGTCTTCGCCGAGACCGCGAAGGGGAACGGGCGGCCGTTCGTCGACGCGCTGGCCGACGACCTCCGCTGGACGATCATCGGGCGGACCGCGTGGTCGCGCGTCTACGAGGGGAAGCGCGCCGTACTGGACGAGCTGCTCCGTCCGCTCTCGGAGCAGCTCGGCGGACGCAACGTCGTCAGCGCCGAGCGTTTCGTGGCCGACGGCGACGTGGTCGTCGTCGAAGCCCGCAACCACGGTGTCACGACGTCGGGGCATGACTACCCGAACCGTTACTGCTGGATCTTCGTCATGCGCGACGGCGAGATCGCCGAGATCACCGAGTACACCGACACCCAACTGATCGCCGAGGTGCTCGCCCCGCCTCCGGCGGCCCGGTGACCGTCCGAGCGCCGGGTGAAGTCTGACGCGGTCGTCGCTCCCCGGCGCCGGCGCGCCGGGGAGCAGGGGGCTTCCGCCGGTCAGTGCCAGGCGCCGGCGATCGCGCCGAGCACCGGCAGCTTCACCAGCCAGTCCCCGGCGTGTGCCGCGGCGAGCCGCCACGGGGTGTTCTCGTGGAGGATCGCGCCGGTCCACAGCACCGCGGGAAAGCCGAGCCACAGGACCAGCCCCAGCAGCAGGCCGCCGGTCCAGGTGCCGGTTCCGGTCCATACGGCGAGGCCGGTCACCGCGCAGGCCAATACGAGGCAACGCCCGAACTCGGCCGCGAACGTCCGCGGCGAGGCGGGGGCCGCCGAGGTCACCACCCGGCCGCCGAGGACGGCGTAGTAGAGGCCGCCCAGCACGAACGCCGTGACGGTCATGACCGGGACGAGGAGGAAGAGGGACTCAGGCATCGGCGGCACCGCCCGCGAAGTCCGCGGCGAGCGAGGTCAGGCGGTCACGCCACCACCGCTTCGCCCGTTCGGCCGCCTCGGCGTCCGAGAGGCGGGCGTGCTCGACCGTCACGGTGCCGCGGTTCTCACTCTTGGCGGTGAACGTGACGTGGACCCGGGTTCCGTCCTCATCCCAGTCGAAACGCGCCGACCTGGGCCGGGTGGCCGTACGTTCGCGCAGCCGCCCGTCGGGAAGCCAGCGGTCGCGTTCGGTCTCGTCCACGAAGGCGGTGAAGAGCCGGTCGGCGGAGGCGTCCATGGTCCGCGACACGGTGACGGCGAACCCGTCCGCGCGCTGACCGACGGCGCGCCCGCGGGCCCGCTCATAACTCCCGGTCACCGCCTGCGGCTCCCACGCCAGCGGGACGGCGCCCAGCGACCCGGCGACCCAGCGGGCGATCTCCCGATGCGGTCGTCCCGCCATCCCGGCGGCGTCGAGGAGGTCGAACCACTCCTCCCAGCCGCGCCCGGTCCGCCGCCGGATCGTCTCGTCGGAGGCCGCCAGCACGGGGGCCGCGCCGGGGCCGTCCGGCTCGCGGGCCGCGAGCAGCGCGGCGCGCGCCGCGGCGTAACGTTCGCCCGTCTTGGCCATCCGCAGCCGGACGAGCTGTTTGAAGGATCGCTGCACGGTCAAGGTCCGCTCCCTGTCCACGGCGGCGATCCGCGACCCACGCTCGCGCGACCCCGCCGGAAGGGGCGTGACAGACCGGCGCCCCGAGGGCTCGGGCCCCCTTTGCCCCCGCTGGGCCGGTGGCGTGAGCACCGGAACCGGGGGTTGGGCGCAGGACGGCGCCGCACACCGAGATTACACCGCCGATGCCGGCTTGCCGATCGATATGTTCCGTTCGAAGGGAAAGACCGAGGTATGAAGGGTTCCTCAGGAACACACATGACCGGCACCCCCGGAGGCGCGTGATGCGTATGGACGTCAACGGCGTGGAGCTTGAAGTCCAGGTCAGCGGGGAGGGGCCGGACGTCGTGCTGTTGCACGGCTACCCGGACACCCACGCCTGCTGGCGGCACCAGGTGGCCGCGCTGAACGCCGCCGGATACCGCACGATAGCCCCCGACCTGCGGGGCTTCGGAGCCTCGGCCAAACCGGAGGGGCTGGAGAACTACCGCCTCTCCCGCTACGTGGCGGACCTGCTCGGGATCCTGGACCACCTCGGCGTGGAGCGGTCCCATCTCGTCGGCCACGACTGGGGGTCGCCCATCGTGCAGCTCACCGCCGTCGCGGCGCCGCAGAGGACGCTCAGCCTCACCTGCATGTCGGTGGGTCACCCCGCCACGCTGGCGGCGGCGGGCCCGGCGCAGTGGAGGCGCTCCTGGTACATGCTGCTGTTCCAGCTCCCGGGCGTCGCCGAGCGGTGGCTCAGCCGCGACGACTTCGCGGCCATGCGGCGGTGGATGGGGCACCCCGAGGCGGAGGAGGTCGTCGCGCGCATGCGCGACCCCCGCGCGCTCACCTCCTCGCTGGCGATCTACCGTACGGGGCTGCGCCGCATGCCGTCCGGCAGGATCGCCAAGCTGCCGCCGGTGCCCGTCATGGGCGTGTGGAGCAGCGGCGACCGGTTCCTCACCGAAAGGGCGATGCTCCTCACCCAGGAGCACGTCACCGGACCGTGGCGCTACGAGCGGGTCGACGGCGCGGGCCACTGGATGCAGCTGGAGGCCCCGGACAGGGTCAACGCCCTGCTCCTCGACTTCCTCTCCACCGCCGCCCCGCCCCGCTGACCTCGCCGGCTCCCCTGCCTGGCCCCAGGGCCGGTGGAGGGGGAGCGGCGACTCCCCTCAGGCGAGGTCCGCGTCGTGCACGAGGATCGCCGCCTGCACCCGGTTGGTCAGGCCCAGCTTGGCGAGCACCCGGCTGACGTGTGCCTTCACCGTCGCTTCGGCCAGCCGGAGCTCCCGTCCGATCTCGGCGTTCGACAGGCCGCGGGCCAGCGCCCTGATCACGTCCTCCTCCCTGGCGGTCAGCGACGCGAGCCGGTCGCGAGCGGTCTCGGCGCGTGAGGGCGCCCGGTCGACGAAGGAGGTGATCAACCGTTTGGTGACGGTGGGGGACAGCATGGCCTGGCCCGCCGCGACCGTGCGGACGGCGGCGGCCAGCTCCCGGGGCGGGGTGTCCTTGAGCAGGAACCCGACCGCGCCCATCCGCAGCGCCTCGTGGACGTACTCGTCCAGGTCGAAGGTGGTGAGCATGACCACCTTGGGCGCGCCGGGCGCGGCCAGGACGCGTGCCGCGGCGGTCAGGCCGTCGGTGCCGGGCATGCGCACGTCCATCAGCACCACCTCGGGCCTGAGCCTGGCGACGGCGGTGACCGCCTCGTCGCCGCCGCGGGCCTCGCCGACGACCACGATGTCGCCCGCCGCCTCCAGGATCATCCGGAGCCCGGACCTGACCAACGCCTCGTCGTCGGCGATCAGCACGCGGATCATGCGGCGGGGATCCTGGCCAGGACCTGGAAGCCGTCTCCGTCCCGCGGACCGGTCTCCAGCCGCCCGCCGGCCAGCTCGACGCGCTCCCGCAGACCGACCAGCCCCCATCCGGAGCCGGGCAGGCCGCGGCCCGGCTCCGCCGAGGGTCCGTTGCGCACGACGACCTCCAGTGCGGCGGGCAGGTAGCGGACGAACACGTCGGTCTCGGCGTCGCCCGCGTGCCTGTGCACGTTGGTGAGCGCCTCCTGGACCACACGGTAGGCGGTGCGTTCCGCGGTGGGCCCGAGCGGGCGCGCCTCGCCCTCGTCGTGACGGCTGACCGTGAGGCCCAGCGCCCGGGTCTGGTCGAGCAGCCGGTCGAGGTCGGCCAGCGTGGGCTGAGGATCGCGTGCGGGGTCCTGTGAGCGCAGCACGCCCAGCACCTCGCGCAGGTCGCTCAGCGCCTCCCTGCCGATGCCGCCGATCAGCGCCGCGGCCTCGGCGGTGCGGTCGTCGGTGGCTCCGACCTCCAGGGCACCCGCGTGCAGGACCATCAGCGACACCCGGTGCGCGACGACGTCGTGCATCTCCCGCGCGATGCGGGCGCGTTCCTGGCCGCGAGCCCGCTCCGCGCGCAGCGCCTGCTCGCGGCGCAGCTGCCGCGCCTGTTCGCGCGCCGCCTCCAGCACCTGCCGTCTGGAGCGGATCCACATCCCCACGACGAGGGGGAGCCCCAGCAGCGCGGCGCCGAGGAGGAACACGTTGGCCGGGGTGCCCGCGACGATTTCCCGGTACCCGCCGCCCCACCGGGAGACGAGGCCGCCGAGCAGCCACACCACGACGGCGACGGCCCCGTAGAGCCGCAGGTGGCGGCGATGCAGGCGCGTGCCCGCGTAGTAGGAGGCCACGGCGGCGGCGGGCCACATCACCAGCCAGACGTAGGTGACGGCCCCCACCGCGGCGAGCGGCCACGGCGAACGCCTGGCGTGGACCGCGGCCGCCCCGGAGACGGCGGCGACGCCCGCGAGCACGGGGACGGGCAGCTCGGATCCGACCCCCACCGAACCGGTCGCGGACGCCATGGAGAGGAGGAACACCGCCGCGCCGAGCGCCCACGGCGTGATCCGCTCGACGATCCCGGCGTCGCCGTACGTCATGAGCCGAGGTTATCCGGCCGTCCGGGCGGCGCCCCGCTACGAAAGTAGCGGGTGCCGGGAGACTTCCGCCGGGGACGGTACGGCAGGACCGCCCGGCAGGGTGGCGGCATGAGAAAAACGATCATCGCGAGCGCGCTCGCCCTCTGCGCGTTCACCGACGCCGGCACGGCGCACGCCGCGTCGCCCACATCCGCACCCACCATGCCCGCGCCCGTCCTGCCCGCGCCGACCGGCGACCACCCCGTCGGACGGACGGTCGTCCACCTGGTCGACTCCACCCGCCCCGACCCGTGGGTCGAGGGGAGGAAACGCGAGCTGATGGTCTCGATCTGGTATCCGGCGCGCAAGGCCGTGGGGAAGCGGGCCCCGTACGTCACGCCCCGGGAGTCGGAGCTGATCATCAAGAGCGTGCCGCAGCTGAAGGACGTGCCGCCGGACACACTCGCCAGGACGAGGACGTACGCCCACGTCGACGCGCCCCCGCTGAAGCGCAAGGGCGGGTGGCCGCTGGTGGTCATGTCACCCGGCATGACGCTGCCCCGCGCCACGCTGACCTCGCTGGCCGAGGACTTCGCCGGCAGGGGTTACCTGGTGGCGGGCATCGAGCACACCTACGAGTCGGTGGCCACCACGTTCCCGGACGGCAGGACCGTCACGTTCGAGGCGGGCAGGGGCGGCCAGACGCCGGAACTGGGGGAGAAGGTCGCCCGGGTCCGGGCCGCCGACACGGCGTTCGTGCTGAATGAGCTTGAGAAGGACAGGCGCTGGAACCGGCTGGTCGACGAGACCAGGACCGCGATGGTGGGACATTCGGTCGGCGGGCAGAGCGCCGCGCATCTCCTGCAGGGGAACCGGCGGATCCGGGCCGCGGTCAACCTGGACGGCACCTACAACCCGAAGACGCCGGCCGAGCCCGTCCGCAAGCCCTTCATGATGATCGGCAACCCGCGGCACGAGCCGGCCGGTGACGGGGAGGACGGGTCCTGGAACCTGTTCTGGCCGCATGTGACCGGCGACTGGAAGCGCTGGCTGACCGTCACCGGCGCCGAGCACATGAGCTTCGTCGACTACGCGGTGCTCCAGCCGCAGCTGGGACTGCCGGCCGCCCCCCTCGACGGCGAGCGCTCCCTGGCGATCACCCGTGCGTACGTCGGCGCCTTCCTCGACCTGCACCTGAAAGGCGAGCGCAGACCGCTGCTTGACGGCCCGTCGGACGACTACCCCGAGGTGAGGTTCTGGTAACCGGAGAGCCGCTCCCGCCCCCCAGGCCCTGTTTCTCCCGATGCCGGGGCCACGGGGAGGAACGGCCACGGCGAACTCCATGAGCGACCCGAGGGGGTCGGGTACGGCGGGTACGGTGGGCGGTCCGTAAGTGAGGGGCTACGGCGCCCGGCCCTGCGCTCTCCCCTGTCAGTGTGGCCGCAAGGCTACGGCGACCAGCCCTGAGTGGGGAAGCAGGGTGGCTTCAGCATCGGTGAGGACCGTGGGCCGCCCGAAAGCAAGAAGCTACGGTGAGCCGGCCGTACGGACGAAGCGGTCTTGGCGCGGAGGTGGGCGGGTGTTCCGGCCGGCTTCAAAACGCCAGAAACCGTCGCGCCCGGGACCAGGCCGGAGGCCGGGAAACACCAGAGCCCGGCCACAGCGCCGGCCGGAACACCCGCCCACCGCAGCGCGCACCGTCGTCCAGCCCGGGAAGGGGCCGGAACACCCACCCACCGCAGCGCGCGCGACCGCTCACCCGGTAAGCGCCGACCCGCACAGACCCAGGGAAACGCCCCGAGCCTCGAAACAGGCGGTGACCGTTCCGAGCCCAAGACCGTCACGGTCGAAGACCCGTCTTGGCCCCGCCCGGAGTTCGAGGTCGTTTCAGGTCGAAGCGCCGTTCGAGGACCGAAGCGTCGTACGGGATCAGGGCTTGGCGTACTTCTCCAGGTCGTCGAGGATCTTCCCGGCCGCGGTGACGCCGATCCCGGTCATCCAGATCTCGTCGTCCACGTTGTGAGCCGTGCCGTTCTCGACCGCCTTCAGGTTCTTCCAGAGCGGCCCGGCCGTCACCGACGCCTGCGCCTGCGCGGCCTGCTCGCCGTACGCGCAGTAGAAGAGGACGTCGCCGTCGGCCTGGGAGAGGTTCTCCTGGCTCAGCTCGGCGAAGCGCCGGTCGGCGACGCCGTTCAGCTGCTGGGGCTCGGGGCGGGCGAAGCCCGCGTCGCCGACGACGATGCCGCTGAACGACGTGGGACCGTACATCCGGATCGTGCCGGGGATGAAGCGGATGATGCTCACCGTGCCCGCGTCCGAGCCGTTCAGAGAGCGCGCCCGGGCCTGGTAGTCGGCGAGGAGCTTCTCGGCCTGGGCCTTCTTCCCCAGCGCTTCGGCGTCGAGGAGGAAGTTCTCCTTCCAGGTGGATCCCACCTTCTCGGTGAACACCGTCGGCGCGATCCGGCTTAGCTTGTCGTAGAACTGCTCCTGGCGGAACTTCGAGCCCAGGATGAGGTCGGGCTTGAGGGCGGCGATGGCCTCCATGTTGGGCGCCTGCAGGGTGCCGACCGCCTTCGTCGCGTCCAGGGCGGAGCCCAGGTACTTCGGCCATTTCTGGCTCGCGTCCGCCTGGGCCGCGCCGACCGGGGACAGGCCGAGGGAGACCATGCTGTCCAGCTTGTCGGTGTCGAGCACGACGACCCGCTTGGGCGTCTCGGGCACCTTCGTCTCGCCCATCGCGTGTTTGACCGTCCGGGTGGGGCCCTCGGCGGTCTGATCCCCGCTGCCGGAGGAGCCGCAGGCGGCGAGGGCGGCGGTCGAGAGCAGAACCGCGGCGGCGGCTCTGACCAGGCGGAAGGACATGGGTTCCCCTCGGTTCATAAGGTAAGGCAAGCCTAACTATAGATGCGGTCATCTCCCGGTCAGGAACCCGCCTGCCCGAAACGCGACCGAAACACCGCGCGCCCGGGTTTCACAGGCCCGAAACACCCGTGCACGAGCGCTGAAACCGTGCGCCACCAGGCTGTGGGCCAACGTCAGTGCGCGGCCGGTCAACGAAGCCCAGAAGCGTCCACTGCGACCTTGAGACGGCCATACGCCATGTGTAAGGGAGGGTCGCGTCGAATGAAGATCGATAGCGGCACCACTGCCTGGATGCTCACAGCCGCCGCCCTGGTGCTGCTGATGACTCCGGGCCTCGCGTTCTTCTACGGGGGCATGACCAGGGCCAAGAGCGTTCTCAACATGATGATGATGTCGTGGGTCAGCATCATCGTCGCGACGATCGCCTGGGTCCTCTACGGCCACTCGCTGGCCTTCGACGAGGCCGGCTCCGGCGTCGTCAACAAGATCGTCGGCGGCCTCGACAACCTTGGGCTGGCCGGCCTGGCGGACACCGCCACCAAGGACGACGGCACCGGCATGCCGAGCCTCGTCTTCTCCATGTTCCAGATGACCTTCGCGATCATCACTGTGGCCCTGATCAGCGGCGGGCTCGCCGACCGTGTCAAGTTCGGCGCCTGGGTCGTCTTCGCGACCGTCTGGGTGAGCGTCGTCTACTTCCCCGTGGCCCACTGGGTGTGGGGCGGCGGCTGGCTGAGCAACCTCGGCATCGAGGACTTCGCCGGCGGCACGGTCGTCCACATCAACGCCGGAGCCGCGGCCCTGGCGGTGGTGCTCGTGATCGGCAAGCGGGTCGGCTGGGGCAGGGAGCCGATGCGGCCGCACAACCTCCCGCTCGTCCTGCTGGGCGCCGGGCTGCTGTGGTTCGGCTGGTTCGGCTTCAACGCCGGCTCCGAGCTCGCCGTGGACGGCACCACCGGCCTGGCGTTCATCAACACCCAGATCGCCACCGCGGCCGCCGCCGGCGCCTGGATCGTGGCCGAGAAGCTCCGCGACGGCCACTCCACCAGCCTGGGCATCGCCTCCGGCGCCGTCGCGGGCCTGGTCGCCATCACCCCGGCCTGCGGTTTCGTCGACCCCTGGGCGGCGTTCGTCATCGGCGCGATCGCCGGCGCCGTCTGCGCCTACGCGGTCGGCCTGAAGCACAGGCTGGGCTACGACGACTCCCTGGACGTGGTCGGCGTGCACCTGGTGGGCGGTGTCATCGGCGCCGTGGCGCTCGGTTTCGTCGCGGCCTACCCGTTCGCCGACGGCCAGGCCAAGGGCATCCTGCTGGGCGGGCCGATCTCCCAGCTCGGCGTCCAGGTGCTCGGCCCGGTCGCCGTCGGCCTGTACTCCTTCGTCGTCTCGTGGATCCTCGCCAAGGTCATCGACAGGACGATGGGCTTCCGCGTCACGCAGGAGCAGGAGGTCGCGGGCGTCGACGTCACCACCCACGCCGAGACCGGGTACGACCTCGGCACCATCCACTCCTCCGGCGTGGCCTCCCCCAACGGCGCGGCCACCGCCCCGGTGTCCAAGAAGGTGGACGCATGAGACTCATCACCGCCGTGATCAAGCCCTTCAAGCTCGACGACGTGAAGGCCGCCCTCGAACAGTTCGGCATCAAGGGCATGACGGTCAGCGAGGCCAGCGGGTACGGCCGGCAGCGCGGCCACACCGAGGTCTACCGGGGCGCCGAGTACCAGGTGGACCTGGTGCCCAAGGTCCGCCTGGAGGTGCTCGCCGAGGAGGACGACGCCGAGGACGTCATCGACGTGATCGTCAAGGCCGCGCAGACCGGGAAGATCGGCGACGGCAAGGTCTGGTCGGTCCCGGTGGACGCCGTCGTGCGGGTGCGCACCGGCGAGCGCGGCCCCGAGGCGCTCTGACCCGTGAGGGGTGACGCCCGCTCCTACGCCGCGGTCCGCAGGGACCGGGCGGCGGACATCGACCGCTGGCTCGCGGACCTGCTCCGGGCGGCCTGCGGCACACCGTACGGCGCCGCCGCCGGGAACACCGGCGGGGACGGCGGCCCGTACGGGATGTCCGGAAGGAGCACGCCGTACGAGGTCCAGGACGCTTCGCGGGGGGGCGCGCACAGGGCTTCGAACGGTTCCCCGCACGGCGCTTTCAACGGTGTCACGCGCGGCGCCCGGCGCGGCCCCTCGCGCGGGGCGCCGGGCGGCGGGATCCCCGAGGGCGTAGCGCTGGTCGCGGTGGGCAGCCTGGGGCGCGGGGAACTCGCCCCGGGCAGTGACCTGGACCTGGTCCTGCTGCACGACGGCAGACAGGACGTGGCGCGGGTCGCGGACCGCCTCTGGTACCCGGTCTGGGACGCGGGGGTGGGCCTGGACCACTCGGTGCGCACGGTGGAGGAGGCCGCCGCCGTGGCCCGGGACGACCTCAAGGCCGTGCTGGGCCTCATCCAGGCCCGGCACGTGGCCGGGGACCCGGAGCTGACCCGGGCGGCGCGCGAGGCGGTGCTCGCCGACTGGCGGGCCGACGCCAGGCGGCGGCTGGGCGAGCTGCGGGAGGCGTCCGAGGGGCGGGCGGAGGCGTACGGGGAGCTGGCGTTCCTCCTGGAGCCCGATCTGAAGGACGCCCGCGGCGGTCTCCGCGACGTGCAGGCGATGCAGGCCGTGGCCGCGGCCTGGGTGGCCCCGGCCCCGGGGCCCCGCTCCCGCGAGGCCTACGAGCTGCTGCTCGACGTGCGGCACGCCCTGCACCTGGTCACCGCCCGCGGGGCCGACCGGCTGGTGCTCCAGGAGCAGGACGCGGTGGCCGGGACGCTGGGCCTGCTCGACGCCGAGGCGCTGATGCGCCGGCTGGCCGAGGCGGGCCGTACGGTGGCGCACGCCCTCGACGCCACCTGGCGCGCCGCCGACCGGCTGCTCACCGGTCCCGCGCCGCGGGGCCGCCGTCCGCTGGCCGACGGCGTCGTCGAGCACGGCGGCGAGGTGGCGCTCGCCCGCGGGGTGAGCCCCCGCACCGACCCCGTGCTCGTGCTCCGCGCCGCCGCCGCGGCGGCGCAGGCCGGGTTGCCGCTGGCCCCCGCCGCGGTCACCGCGCTGGCGGCCCAGTCGCCGCCGATGCCGGTCCCGTGGCCGCCCGCGGCGCGTGACGCGCTGGTGGCGCTGCTCGGCGCGGGACGCGCGGCGGTGCCGGTCTGGGAGGAGCTGGACCAGGCGGGGGTGCTGGTCCGGCTCCTGCCGGACTGGGAGCGGGTACGGCACCGCCCGCAGCGCAACCCGGTGCACCGCTACACCGTGGACCGGCACCTCATCGAGACCGCGGCCGCGGCGGCCGCGCACACCCGTGACGTCTCCCGCCCCGACCTGCTGCTCATCGCCGCGCTCCTGCACGACGTCGGCAAGGGCTGGCCCGGCGACCACTCCGCCACCGGCGCGGTGGTGGCCCGCGACATCGGGACCCGCATCGGGCTGCCGCCCGCCGACGTCGCCGTCCTGGAGCGGGTGGTCCGGCACCACCTGCTGCTGCCGGAGACCGCGACCCGCCGCGACCTGGACGACCCGGTGACGATCTCCCGGGTGGCCGGGGCGGTCGGCTCGCGGGAGGTCCTGGAACTGCTGGCCGCGCTCGCCGTGGCCGACGGCGCCGCCACCGGCCCGGCCGCCTGGAACGCCTGGAAGGCGTCGCTGGTGGCAGACCTCGTGCGCCGGACGCGCTCGGTGCTGGCCGGTGCGCAGCCGCCCCCGGCGCCCACGCTGTCGGCGGAGCGGGCGTCCCTGGCCCGGCACGACGGCTGCGCCGTGCGGGTCGGCGGGGGAGCGGTCACCGTGGTGGCCCCCGACCGCGCCGGGCTGCTGTGGCGGGCGGCCGGGGTGCTCGCCGCCCACCGGATGGTGGTGCGCGCCGCCTCCGCCGCCTCGGCGGGCGGCACGGCCGTCATCGAGTTCGCGGTCGTGCCCGAGTACGGCTCGCCGCCGGACCCCGCGACCCTGGAGGCCGACCTGCGGCTGGTGCTGGCGGGGCGGCTCGACATCGAGGAACGCCTGGCCAGGAGGGCCAGATCGATGCGCCCGTCCCGGGTACCGGTGGCTCCGCCCCGGGTCGCGCTGCTGGACGACGCGTCCGCCACGGCCACGGTGATCGAAGTGCGCGCGCACGATAGACCCGGACTATTGTGGCGAATCGGCAGGGCTTTCGGAGACTGTGGTCTTGACGTACGCGCCGCGCGTGTGGAGACTCTCGGCGCGGAGGCGGTGGACGTTTTCTACGTCGTCGACAGGGCCGGACGTCCGCTGACCGACGCGGTTCAGCGAGTACAGGTGCGGGACCAGGTGCTCGCCGCTCTGCGGTAACCGTAGCCAATCGTTCCTTTGTCACCTTCGTAACGATTAAGGCCGGTTTGTCGGCTATGCCGATTGCGTCCCGTGACCTTGTGGTCTCATTGTGGCCACGTACGTCGGTTAGGTGAGAGGTGTCGAGAGCGTGACGACGGCGACAACCGACAGCGGCCGTCATCCGGCGCGCGATCGCGGCAAGCGTGCCGGTGGCAGGTTCAGCCTGCGCAACTGGCGCGTGCGGTCCCGCCTCACGGCCCTGATCCTGGTGCCCACCGTGGTGGGCGTCCTACTCGCCGGAACCCGGGTGTACGCCTCCGTCGAGAGTGTGGCCGGTTACCAGCGGGCGGCTTCGGCCGCCGAGTACGGCAACCGGATCCGCGACCTCGCGCAGGCCCTCGGCCTGGAGCGCGACCGGGTCGCCTGGGCCTCGTTCCAGCCGGGCAACAAGGGGCTGAAGTCGAGCGCCGAGGCGCAGATGGAGACCGTGGACGGCAAGGTCACCAAGGTCCTGGCCGACCTGGGCGCCATCGACGACTCCTACGGCCGGCGGGCGACGGACGCAGCCAGGGACGTGCGCTACCAGCTGTCCGGGCTGAAAGAGCTACGCCGGCTCTCCGGGACGATCCGTGTGGAACGGTACAGCACCATGGTCGCCCCGCTGCTGCAGCTCCACGAGGAGCTCACGGCGGTCAGCGACGACCCGGAGATCGTGGGCAACACGCGCGCGCTCAGCGCGCTGTCCTACGCCAAGGAGGAGGTCTCCAGGCAGCGCGCCCGCCTGCTGTCCGGCTACTACGCGCCCTGGCTGATCAACGCCCAGGAGCTGGAGAAGTTCATCGCCTCCCGCTCGCGCATGCAGGACTACGTGGCCGACTTCACCGTCGAGGCGACCCCGGCCAACGCCCAGCTCCTGTCCAACGCCCTGATCGACGAGCGGGTGTACCGGGCCGAGCTGACCAAGGCCAGGGCGATCGTGCTGGCCAGCGACCCCCGCCACCAGGGCCGGCTGCTGACCGACTTCGCCGACGTCAAGCAGTGGTTCTCCGACAACGCCGTGACCATCGACAAGATCGCCAAGGTCGAGTCCAAGGTCGCTGCGGACGTGGTCACCCGCGCCCGCGACCTGGAGGACACCGAGCAGCGCAACGCGATCATCACTTCCGCGCTCATCCTGCTCCTGCTGGCGCTGGTCATCGGTCTCACCGTCCTCATCGCCCGGTCGATGGTCCAGCCGCTGCGCCGCCTGCGGGCCGAGGCACTGGACGTCGCCGGGCACCGGCTGCCCGAGGTGGTGCGCAACCTGCGGGTCTCCGGCGACAGCCAGATCCCCGAGGTCGACCCCATCCCCGTCGACTCCAAGGACGAGATCGGAGAGGTCGCCAAGGCCTTCGACGAGGTCCACCGCCAGGCCGTACGGCTGGCCGCGGAGGAGTCGGAGCTGCGCTCCAACATCAGCGCGATGTTCGTCAACCTCTCGCGCCGCACCCAGACCCTCGTGGAACGGCAGATCTCGCTGATCGACGGTCTGGAGAAGGGCGAGGAGGACGGCGGGCGCCTGGGCGACCTGTTCAAGCTCGACCACCTGGCCACCCGCATGCGCCGCAACTCCGAGAACCTCCTGGTCCTCGCGGGCCACGAGCCGACCCGCCGGCGCAGCCAGCCCGCCAAGCTCGTCGACGTCGTACGCGCCTCCCTGTCGGAGGTCGAGGACTACGAGCGGGTGCAGGTCAAGGTGCACCGGACGATCTCGGTGGCCGGGATCGCCGCCAACGACATCGTCCACCTGGTCGCTGAGCTGGTGGAGAACGCCATCCAGTTCTCCCCCCGGGCCAGCCAGGTCGTGGTCTCCAGCAGCATGGTCGAGGGCGGCGCCGCGCTGCTCGCGGTCAGCGACTCCGGCATCGGCATGACCACCGAGGAACTGGTCGAGACGAACCGCCGCCTGGCCGATCCGCCCGTCGTGGACGTCTCGGTGTCGCGGCGGATGGGCCTGTTCGTGGTCGGCCGGCTGGCCCTGCGGCACGGCATCCGCGTCCAGCTCCGGCCGCAGGAGGGCGGCGGCCTGATCGCCATGGTGCTCTTCCCGCCGGAGCTCATCGTCCAGCAGGTCCAGCCGGGTCAGACCCCCTCGTGGGGCGGTGAGTCGCAGGCCGGGCGGCAGTCCCCCTTCGACCAGCCGTCGTTCGGCCAGTCGCCGGCGTCCCAGCCGTCGTTCGGACAGTCGTCCTTCGGTCAGCCGCCGGTGTCGCAGCCGTCCTTCGGTCAGCCGTCGTTCGGCCAGTCCTCCTTCGGCCAGTCCTCCTTCGACCGGCCGATGGCCGGGCGGCCCGCCCCGGCGCCGAGCCCGGCGGCGGGACCGAACGGCGAGTACCCGCTGCCGCGGCGACAGCCCCGGGCGGCCGCCCAGCCGCAGGCGGGCGAAGCGTCCTGGGGGCAGGCGTCCGCCTGGGAGCAGCCGCCTGCCTCCTTCGACCGGCCGCCTGCCTCCTTCGACCAGTCGCCCCCTTCCTTCGAGCAGCCGCTCCCCTCCTGGGACCAGCCGCCTGCCTCCTGGGGGCAGGCGTCCTACGAGGAGCCGGTGAACACCCCGATGCCGGCAGTGGAGGTCTCCCCGCTCGAACCCGAGCAGGAGGAGTACCTGCCGATCTTCGCCTCCGTCGAGTCCGCCTGGTTCCGCCGGCCGGACGCCTCGGAGCCGCGCCCGGCCGCCGGGGCCTCCCCGGCCGGCCGGCCCGCGCCGTACGACCCGCTGGCCGCGGGGCCCACGCCCCCGGCCGGAATGCCGGCCGCCGAGCCGGTCGCCGCCGAGCCGGTCGCCGCCGAGCCGGTCGCCGCCGAGCCGGCCCTCGCCGAGCCGGTCACCGCGGGCGGGGGCTGGCACAGTCCCGCCGACGCCGGATGGCAGGCGGCCAGGGCCGCGAGCGAGCCTGCTCTCGGCGGGCTGACCGCGGCCGGCCTGCCCAAGCGGACGCCCAAGGCCAACCTGGTGCCGGGCGCCGCGACGAGCACGCCCGCGCCGGCCGCTCCGATGGCGCCGGTCTCGGCCGAGCGGGTCCGCAACCGTCTGTCGAGCTTCCAGCAGGGGATCCGGCGCGGTCGCGCCGAACTGTACGAGGACACCGCCGGGAACACGGCGGATAAGGAGGAGCGCTCGTGACGACCCTGAGCCATGAGGCACGCAGGTTCGACTGGCTGATCACCGAGTTCGTCCGCGGCACCCCCGGCGTCGCGCACGCGGTGTGCGTCTCGGCCGACGGACTGCGGCTCGCCAGCTCCGAAGGGTTCCCCGACGACCGCGCGGACCAGCTCTCCGCGGTGGCGGCCGGGTTGCTCAGTCTCACTGTGGGCGCGTCCCGCGTCTTCGACGGCGGGTCCGTCACCCAGACGGTGGTCGAGATGGAGCGCGGACTGCTGCTGGTCATGGCGATCAGCGACGGCTCCTGCCTGGCGGTACTGGCCTCCGCCGAGTGCGACATGGGTCTGGTGGCCTACCAGATGACCCTGCTCGTCGACCGGGCCGGCCAGGTGCTCACCCCCGCCCTGCGGGCCGAGCTGCAGTCCACCCGGGGGCGTTGATGAGCGCGCGCGTCACGGGAGAGGTCCATGATCGGTAACGACGGGATCGGGGACGAGGAGCCCCTGTTCCGTCCGTACGCGATGACCGGCGGCCGCGCCGAGCCCCGTTACCACCTGGCGCTGGAGACGCTGGTCTCGTCCTCGTTCGTCACGGACGAGGAACTCGTCCTGCTCACCCCCGAGCAGGACGCCATCATCAGATTGTGCCGGTCCTTCCGGTCGGTCGCCGAGATCTCCGCCCTGCTGCGGGTCCCCCTGGGCGTGGCCCGGGTGATCGTCGCGGACATGGCGGACGAGGGCCTCGTCCGCCTGCACCAGCCGCAGCTGGACAAGGGGCAGCCGGATCTCGACATGCTCGAAAGGGTGCTCAGTGGACTTCGCAGGCTCTAACCCCGGCGGCCTGACCTCGACGAAGATCGTCGTCGCCGGCGGGTTCGGCGTCGGGAAGACCACGTTCGTGGGGTCGGTCTCGGAGATCCTCCCGCTGACCACCGAGGCGGTGATGACCGACGCCAGCGCCGGCATCGACGACCTGGGACTGACGCCCAACAAGACGACGACCACGGTGGCCATGGACTTCGGCCGGGTCTCGCTGGACCAGGACCTGATCCTGTACCTGTTCGGCACGCCGGGTCAGCACCGGTTCTGGTTCATGTGGGACGACCTGGTGCGCGGCGCCCTCGGCGCGGTGGTCCTGGTCGACACCCGCAGGCTGGCCGACGGGTTCCCCGCGATCGACTACTTCGAGGAGGCGGGACTGCCCTTCGTGGTCGCCATCAACGGCTGGGACGGGCAGTTCATGCACTCCCAGGACCAGGTGCGCGAGGCGCTGGCGCTGGCGCCGTACGTCCCGGTGGTGACCACCGACGCGCGCTCGCGCGACTCCGTCAAGAGCACGCTCATCACGCTGGTCGAGCACGTCCTGCGGGTCCGCACGGGCCACGGCATGCCCGCCTGACCGGTTCCCGCCGCGCCTGACCGGCCCGTCGCCGGGGCCGATCAAGGCGTCGGGGCCGGGCCGGCGCCGTGTGGCCCGGCCTCCGTACGGCCCGCGGGACCGCCCCGGGCGGCCGGCGTCCCGCGGTGCGGTGCCGGCGGGGGGGGGCGGTCCTCAGCCGATCCACCACCGGGCGGCGACCAGTTCGGCCACCAGCGTCTCGGTGAGCAGGGCGACGCCGGGGTCGTCGTCGTGGCGGTAGCGGACGGAGTCCCGGGCCCCGGACAGCTCTCCGCCGACGGTGAGCACGGTGGAGCCCCGCTGCCGGATCCAGTCCATGGCCTGCTCGTCGTAGGCGGACCCGGGGAAGAGGATCGCCCGGTAGTCGAGGGTCTTGGTCAGGTAGACGTCCACGTGGGCCCAGTCGCCGGTCTCGCAGGCGTCGGCCGCGCGGCGCGGGCCCTCGCGGAACATCAGCGCCGACTGCTCCGCCGACGACAGCCGCTCGGCGGGGGCGATCGTGTACACACCGTGCGGGCCGTCGAGCAGCTCCGCGGCCCGCTCCAGCCACTCGCCGCGCCGCTCCAGCAGGTCGGCGGCGGCCTCGGCGGAGCGGCGCAGCAGGGCGGGCACGTCGGGTCCCGAGCCGGTCAGGCGGCCGTGCAGGGCCAGCAGCAGCGCGATCGTGTGCTGGAAGGTACGGCAGGACACCCCGCCGCGCTCCTCGCCGGCGGACATCGGGACCGTCAGGTCGGCGCCCTCGGTGACGGGCGAGCCCTCCCGGTTGGTCATCGCCAGGACGAACGACCGGCCCCGGTGGCGGGCGACCGCGTCGAGGGTCTCCCGGCTGCCGCCGGTCGCGGAGATCGCCACGACGAGCGTGCCGGGGTCCGGCGGGTAGGAGGCGGCGGCGGAGGCGTACTCGGCGACCGCGTCGATCCCCGCCGCCCGCAGGCGCGCCGCGGCGACCCCGGCGGCGTAGCGGGAGCTGCCCATGCCGAGGAGGAGGACCCGCCGTACGGCGGGCGGCAGGGCGCCGAACGGGTCGCCTGCCTCCAGGGCGTCCGCCAGCCCGGTCAGCGCGGCCGGCTTGGCCTCCAGGTCGGCGAGGTACAGCTCGGGGTTCACGTTCGCTTCTCTCCTTCGGCGGGTGTTCCCCGGGGTCCGGGGTGACTTCGGCGGTGGGGACGGCGGGGGCGGAGTCCGGGTGCGCGGCTTCCCGGGCTCCGCTCCGCGGGCTTCCCGGGCTCCGCGGGTTTCGCGGGGATCTCTCAGGGGCGCGGCGGCTCAGCCGTACCAGGACCGCAGGACCCCCATCGGCGCGTAGCGCCAGCGCGGCAGGTGCCGGGCGGCGTAGACGAGCTCCCGGCACTCCTGCTCGATCTCGAAGGGCCGCAGCAGGAAGTCGTCCAGCAGGTCCGGCCGGCCGTGCTCGGCGAGGCGGGCGCGGTAGGCCGTCTCCAGCGCGGTGCGGGCCGCCGTCGCCCAGGCGCCGGCCGCGGACGGGTCGGCCCCACGGCGCCTGATCGCGACCTGGGCGACGTGGTCGACGCTGGTGGTCAGCTGGGCGAGGTCGCGGGCGGCCGGCTGGAAGGGGTCCGCTCCGGTGACCGTGGGGTTCCCGTCGAAGTCGATCACCGCGTAGCCGCCGCGCCAACGCAGGATCTGGCCGACGTGCAGGTCGCCGTGGATACGGATCAGCGGGGTGGGGCCCGCGCCGGCCAGCGGAGCGAGCCCGGTGCGCAGTGCGCCGGCGCGGGCGGCGAGCCAGTCACCGTCCTCGCCGCCGGTCAGCGCGAGCGCCTCCTCCAGCGCCGCCAGTGCCCGCCCGTGCGGCTCGGGACTGATCGGGGCGTGCCGTACCGGGCCGGGGACGGCGGACGAGGGGGTGGCCAGGGCCGCGTGCAGGTCGGCCGCCAGCGTCCCCAGTTCGGCGGCGAAGGCCGCCCCGCCGCCCGCGGCCTCGTCCACGCACCACTCCCAGCCGTCCGAGGCGTCGGGGAGGTAGGCGGTGACCAGGGCGAGGAGCACCTCGCCGTCACCCCCGTCTCCGTTTTCGCGCCGGGTCACCGCCGCGTACGGCGTGGCGGTGGCGGTGAAACCGACCTCGGTCAGATGGGCGAACATCTCGGGTGCCGGCTGGGGAAGCGAGGCGGGGGGTGTGAGCCACTTCACGACCACGCTCTCGCCGACGATCACCGAGTGATTCGTCTGGTCGGCGTCGAAGCCCCGCTCCACCGGCGGGCACCCGGCGGAAACAGGTGTCGACTGAATAAGCGATGAAAAGCTTCCGACATCCGTCCCGGGAAGCGGCCGGAACTGTCTCACGGCGAACGGCGAAGGAATTTCGCTGGTCAGAGCCTTGATGAGTTCACCGCTGCGCCCATCACCGGCACGCGGCGGAGCTCCGAGCCGCTCCCAGATTGAACGTGGATTTAACAAACTGATCAAACTTCCCTGGGACGTTGTCGGGCAAAGTCTTGCTCAAGATATTCTTGCCTGCAACACTCCTGCTTTGGTCTGCCGTGTCCGTTACGGCCGGTCTACCCCCCTTAACCTGAATTCCGAAGGAGTAGCGGCCGTGTTCCGTGCTCGGTCCCCCCGTTCCCTCTCCGCTGCCGCGCTGGTCACAGGCCTGGCCCTCGCCGTCTCCGCCTGCGGCGGAGGTTCCGGTGAGACCACCGCCGCGGACGCCGGCGGCCCCACCGCCGCGGCCGCGCAGCTCGACCCGAACGCCGACCTGACGAAGCAGAGCGTCACCCTCACCGTATGGGAGGGCTACACGCCCAAGGAGCTTCCCGAGAAGGTCAAGGAGAAGCTCAAGTTCGACCTCAAGGTGACGCCGCACGACACCAACGAGACCGCCATGGCCAAGCTGACCTCGGGCGCCGACAGCGGCATCGACGTGGCGTTCGTCTCCGGCCAGTACGCCCAGGCGCTCAACGAGGCCGGGCTGCTGGAGCCGCTCCACCCCGAGCTCATCCCCAACCTCGCCAACCTCTACCCCGAGGCCAAGGAACTGGCCTACGACAAGGGCAACGTCTTCTCCGTCCCCTACACCTGGGGCACCACCGGCATCTGCTATCGCACCGACCTGGTGAAGACCCCGCCGGCGAGCTGGAACGACATCCTCAGCCCGGCCCCGGACGCCGAGAAGAAGGTCACGATGATGACCACCGAGCGCTGGCTGGCCCTGCCCGCCATCAAGGCGCTCGGCTACTCGGTCAACACCCGCAGCGACGAGGAGCTGGCCAAGGTCAAGGAGAAGCTGCTGGAGGCCAAGCCCCACCTGCTCGGCTACGACGACGTCACCTTCGGCGACAAGCTCAAGTCGGGCGAGGCCGTGATGGTCGAGGCGTGGGACGGCTGGTGCCCCACCACCGAGAAGAACATCAAGTTCGTGGTGCCCAAGGAGGGCAGCGACCTGTGGGTGGACACCATGGTGATCCTGAAGTCCTCCAAGAACAAGGAGGCCGCCCACGCGCTGATCAACTACATCCTCGACCCGGAGATCCACGGCTGGGCCGCGGAGAACATCCTGTACAAGGTCCCGAACAAGGCCGCCATGGACCGGGTGGACGCCAAGCTCAAGGCCGACAACACCCCGCTGCAGATGACCCCCTCCCAGCTCCTGCAGGGTGAGTCGATCGTCGACCTGGGCGAGGACTCGACCAAGTTCAGCCGCCTCCAGACCGAGGTCAAGGCAGCGAAGTGACATCTTCCACCGTCTCCGGTGCGGCCGCGGGTCCGCGGCCGCACCGGTCGCGTGTGATCGGACGGCTGACCTTCCTCGGCCCCGGCCTGGCCTACCTGGTCGTCTTCCTGCTGGTGCCGCTGGCGCTGGTGCTGAGCTACACGCTGTTCCGCCGGGGACGGTTCGGCGGAGTCGTCCACGAGGTCACGGGGGAGAACTTCACCCGGCTCCTCGACCCGCTCTACCTCGACGTGGTCGTCGGCTCACTGCGGCTGGCCGCGCTCGCCACGCTGATCGCGCTGCTCGTCGGCTACCCCACGGCCTACCTGATCGCGCAGCTGCCGCGGAGATGGAAGACGATCGCGCTGGTGGCGATCGTGCTTCCCTTCTGGACCAACTTCCTGGTCCGCATCTACGCCTGGATCATCCTGCTGAGCGGTCCCGGCCTGGTCAACTCCGCGCTGACGAAACTCGGCCTGGTCGAAAAGCCGCTGGAACTGCTGTACAACGAGGGCACCATCGTCACCGGCCTGGTCTACTCCTACCTGCCGCTGATGGTGCTCCCGCTGTACGCCGCGATCGAACGGCTCGACCCGCAGCTCCGCGAGGCGTCGGCCAACCTCGGCGCCCGGCCGGCCCGCACGTTCGTGTCGGTGACGCTGCCGCTGACCCTGCCGGGCGTGCTCAGCGGCTGCCTGTTCGTCTTCGTGCCGAGCTTCGGCAACTTCGTCATCCCCGAGCTGCTCGGCGGCGGACGCTCGATCATGGTCGGCAACCTGATCCGCGACCAGTTCCTCAACGCGCGCGACTGGCCGTTCGGCGCCACGCTCTCGCTGGCGCTGCTCGCCGTACTGATCGTCCTGCTGCTGCTGCAGGCATGGAGTTCCCGCCGTGCGTAGACCGCGCCTGCTGTACGTCCCCTTCTGGGCGACCTACGTCTTCCTCTACACCCCGATCGTGGTGCTCGTCGCCATGTCGTTCAACGCCGGGAAGTCGCCCTACGTCTTCGCCGGTTTCAGCCTGAAGTGGTACGGCGAGCTCGCCGGCGACGCGACCATCCGCGACGGCCTGGTCAACACGCTGATCGTGGCCGCGGGGTCCACGGCGCTGTCCACCGTCCTCGGCACCCTGCTCGCGGTGGGCCTGGCCCGCCACACCAGGTCGCGGGTGCTGGACGCGCTGGGCGTGCTGCCCGCCGTGCTGCCCGACCTGGTGCTGGCCATCGGCCTGCTGGTGTTCTACGCCGCGGTCAAGATGACGCTCGGGCTGCACTCGGTGCTGCTGGCCCACACCGTGTTCGGCATGGCGTTCGTCACCGCGGTGGTCCGCACCCGGCTCAGCCACGCCGACACCTCCCTGGAGGAGGCCTCCCGGGACCTCGGCGCCACGCCGTTCGCCACGTTCTTCCGCGTCACGCTGCCGCAGCTCGCGCCCGGCGTGGCCGCGGGCGCGCTGCTGGCGTTCACACTGTCGGTCGACGAGTTCGTCATCGCGTTCTTCACCGCGGCGCCGACCGCGCCGACCCTGCCCATCGTCATCTACTCAATGGTCCGCTTCGGGGTCACCCCGGAGATCAACGCGCTGGCGACCCTGCTGCTGGCGGTGAGCTTCACCGTGGTGATCGTGGCCCAGCGGATGACCCGACTGACGGAGTCCCTGTCGTAATGCTGCAGATCACAGGTGTCAGCCGCCGGTTCGGCGAGATCACGGCGCTGTCGGAGGTCTCCCTGGACATCCGGCAGGGGGAGTTCTTCGCGCTGCTCGGCCCCAGCGGCTGCGGCAAGACCACGCTGCTGCGGATCCTCGCCGGATTCGAGACCCCCGACTCCGGAGCCGTCACCCTCGACGGCTCCGACCTGCTCGCGCTGCCCGCGCACCGCCGCCCGGTCAACCTGATGTTCCAGTCGTACGCGCTGTTCCCGCACATGACCGTGGCGAAGAACGTCGCCTACGGCCTGGAGCGGGAGCGGCTGCCCCGGGCCGAGGTCCGCGAGCGCGTCGAGGAGGTCCTCGCGAAGGTCGGCCTGGCCGAGATGGCCGGACGCCGGCCGCAGCAGCTGTCCGGCGGCCAGCGGCAGCGGGTCGCGCTGGCCCGCGCGATCGTGAAGCGGCCCCGGATGCTGCTGCTCGACGAGCCGCTGTCCGCGCTGGACAAGAAGGTCCGCGCGGAGATGCAGCTGGAGCTGAAGCGGCTCCAGCACGAGGTCGGCATCACCTTCGTCGTGGTCACCCACGACCAGGAGGAGGCCATGTCGCTGGCCGACCGGATCGCGGTCTTCAACGCGGGCCGCGTCGAGCAGGTGGACGAGCCTGTGGCGCTGTACGAGCGGCCCCGCACGCCGTTCGTCGCCGGGTTCGTGGGAGCCGCCAACCTCTTCGAGGGCGAGGTCCGCGCGGGAGGCCTGGACGGCGGGCCGCTGGGCGTCCTGCCGGGTGCGGGGGACCTGCCCGAGGGGGCCTCCGCGCTGCTGGCCGTACGGCCGGAGCGGATCAGCCTGGCGGACTTCGGCGTGCCGGAGGAGCCGGCGGGCTCGGGGGAGACGTCCCCGGAACCCGTGGAGGAGGCCCCGGCGGAGCTCACGGAGCAGTCCCCGGAGTCCCCGGAGTCCCCGGAGTCCCCGGCGGAGGCGGCGGCGGAGCCGGCGGGGGAGCGGGGCGTGCTGCGGGGGAAGGTGGCCGACGTCAGCTTCTACGGCGGCGTCTCGCACGTCTCCGTCGTCGTGCCGGGACGCCCGGCGCCGGTCCTGGTGGCCGTCCAGGGGGCCACCAGGGTCCGGACCGGATCGGCGGTGGCCCTCCGCTGGACGGCGGACGACGGGGTGCTGGTGCCTCAGTGAGACGTCTTGAGCGGGTTGTCCGTCGCGGTCCGGGCGTAGGCCAGGATGAGCTCCGCCGCCTCCTCCGGGCCGATCACCGGGTGGCGGGCCGTTATGCGGTAACCGTACGCGTCCTCGAGCGCGACGAGGTTGCGCGCGACGACCAGGGAGTCGTCGGCCAGAGTGAAGGCCCCCAGGGCGGCCCCGGTCTCCAGGACGCTCTGGTACAGCGAGACCTGGCGGTCGTAGAGCGTGGTGAGCAGCAGGGCGTACATCCGGTTGCGCGGCGCCGCCCCGCCCAGCTCGTTGAGGAGCCGCACGTCGGGGTCGTCCGGCCCGTGCGGCAGACCGGAGCGGATGGTGACGACGAGCTTCTCGACGGGGTCGCGCATGCCCGCGATCCGCTTCAGCCTCTGCTCGTAGAAGCGCTCCATCCCCGCGTGGTGGGCGTCGACCAGCAGGTCCCCGAGCTGGGGGTAGTGGTAGAGCACCGCCCCGGAGGTCAGCCCGGCCTCCTCGGCGACGTGGTTGAGGTGGACTCCGTCGGTGCCGTGCCGGATTATCGCCCGGTGCGCGGCCGCTATGAGATCGAGCCGCCTGTCCGCCCGGTTCTTGCGCGTCATGATACCCCGCTCGTTGAAAAGAAATCCGTGACCCCGGGGTCCATGGTGGCCCCTTTCCGGCGATTTAGCCAGACACAGAATTGAACCACTCTTCAAAGCCCAGAACACCACAACATACGGAGGCGTGATGTCGCTCACGATCCTGTTCATGCCGGAGAGCGCTTACGGGCCGACGAACAACTGCATCGGCATCGGTGACATTCTCCGCAAGCGCGGTCACCGGGTCGTCTTCGCAGCTGAGGCCTCCTGGAAGGGCAAATTGGAAGCGCTCGGATTCGAGGAGGACCTGGTCGACCTCGCGCCTCCGTCCGAAGAGGAGCAGGACGCCGGGCAGTTCTGGAAGGATTTCATCCGCGACACCGCGCCGGAATACCGCAAGACGACCGCCGAGCAGCTGGAGACGGTGACCAAGCCGATCTGGGAAGCGCTGATCGACGGTGTGAAGTACTGCGAGCCGCAGCTGAGGGAAATCATCGGGCGGGTCAGGCCGGATGTGATCGTCGAGGACAATGTGATCACTTTCCCGGCGCTGCTGACCGCGGGAAAGCCGTTCGTCCGCATCGTCTCGTGCAACCCGCTGGAGGTCCGCGGCGAGAACGTCCCGCCGGTCTTCTCCGGACTGCCCGCCGACGACCGCTCGGAGTGGGACGCCTTCCGCGCCGAGTACGACCGCACCCACCGTGAGCTGTGGAGCGCCTTCAACGAGTGGTGCGTCGCGCAGGGCACCGAGCCGCTGCCCGACCTGGACTTCATCCACGAGGGCGACCTGAACCTCTACCTCTATCCGGAGATCGCCGACTACACCGACGCCCGGCCGCTGGACGAGCGCTGGCACCGCCTGGACTCCTCGGTCCGCGAGACCGACGCCGAGTTCGAGCTGCCCGAGCCGCTGGCGTCCCGGGACGGCGCGCTGGTCTACTTCTCGCTGGGCTCGCTCGGCTCGGCCGACGTCGCGCTGATGCAGCGCGTCATCGACGTGCTGGCCACCACCCCGCACCGCTTCATCGTCTCCAAGGGCCCGCTGCACGAGGAGATCAAGCTCGCCGACAACATGTGGGGCGCCGAGACCCTCCCGCAGACCACGATCCTGCCGATGGTGGACCTGGTCATCACCCACGGCGGCAACAACACCACCACCGAGGCGCTGCACTTCGGCAAGCCGATGATCCTGCTGCCCCTGTTCTGGGACCAGTACGACAACGCGCAGCGCGTCCACGAGCTCGGCTACGGCGTGCGGCTCGGCACCTACACCTTCACCGACGCCGAGCTGACCGGCGCGCTGGAGCGGCTGCTCGGCGACACCGCGCTGCGCGAGCGGCTGGCCGCGGCCGGCGAGGAGATCCGCCGCCGCGACGGCCTGCGCAGGGCCGCCGACCTGATCGAGCGGGCCGGAGCCCCCGGAGCCTGACGTCCGCCCCCGCGGGTTCCTCCCGGTCCCCGCGGGATCTCCACCGGGCGGGACGCCGCCGTCCGCCCCGGCCCGGCCCCTCCGCCGCGAGAGGCCCGGCCGGGGCGGACGAGGAACCCCGCCCACCACCACGAGGGAACGACCATGGGCAAGTTGATCAACCCGGCGACCGGCGGGCTCCTGCGGGAGGTCGCCGACACCCCCGTCGCGGAGGTGGCCGCCGCCGTACGGCGGGCGCGGGCCGCGTTCGCGGAGTGGGGCGAGGCCACCCCGGCGGAGCGGGCGAAGGTGCTGCTGCGCCTGGCCGACCTCGTCGAGGCCGACGCCGAGGAGCTCACCCGGCTGGAGGTCGCCGAGACCGGCAAGCCCGCGGCGGTGTTCCGCGACGGCGAACTGCCGTTCGCGGCCGACAACCTCCGTTTCTTCGCCGGCGCGGCCCGCTCCCTGGACGGCACCGGGGCGGGGGTGTTCAGCTCCGGCTACACCTCGGTGATGGTCCGCCGCCCGGTCGGCGTGGTCGCGTCGATCTCCCCGTGGAACTTCCCCCTCGTGATGGCGGTGTGGAAGATCGGCCCCGCCCTGGCCGCGGGCAACGGCGTGGTCATCAAGCCCGCGCCGCAGACGCCGGGCACCACGCTGCGGCTGGCCGAGCTGTTCGCCCGGGCCGGAGCGCCCGAGGGACTGCTCCAGGTCGTCCTCGGCGACGCCGAGGTGGGCGGGGCGCTGGTCGGCGACCCGGGCGTGGACATGGTGAGCGTCACCGGCTCCACCGAGACCGGCCGCGCCGTCATGCGCGGGGCGGCCGGCTCGCTCAAGCGGGTCCACCTGGAGCTCGGCGGCAAGGCCCCGGCGCTGGTCTTCGGCGACGCCGACCTGACCGAGATGGCGCGCGGGGTGGCCATGGGCGCCACCTACAACAGCGGGCAGGACTGCACGGCCGCGACCCGCGTCTACGTCTCCCGCGAGGTGTACGGCGAGGCCGTCGAGGCGCTCCGCGCGACGCTCACGCAGGTCACGGTGGGCGACCCCTGGGACGACGCCACCGACATCGGCCCGCTGGTCTCCGCGGGGCACCGGGACCGGGTCCACGGGTTCGTCGAGCGGGCGGTCGCCGAGGGCGCCTCGGTGCTCTGCGGCGGCGCGCCCCTCGACGGTCCCGGCTCCTACTACCCGCCGACGCTCGTCGCCGGCGCCCGCCAGGACAGCGAGATCGTGCGGGGCGAGCTTTTCGGTCCGGTGCTGGTGGTTCTGCCCTTCGACGGCGAGGACGAGGCGGTCCGCCTGGCCAACGACACCCCCTACGGCCTGGCCTCGTCGGTCTGGTCACGGGACGTGGCCCGGGCGCTGCGCGTGTCGCACCGGCTCGACGTGGGCGTGACGTGGGTCAACGACCACCTGCCGATCGCCTCGGAGGCGCCGCACGGCGGGGTCAAGCAGAGCGGCTTCGGCAAGGACATGAGCCAGGAGGCCGTTCAGGAGTATTCGGTCACCCGCCACCTTATGATCAAGCATCAGGACCCCGAGGCCAGGGCCTCTTTCCGGCCCGCATGACAGCCTGGTGTTATGTCCTTTTTATGGCGGTTTGACGATATTTACGCCATTCGAAGTGAAATAAAGGATGTGTTCAAATTGTCTGCGCCGCATCCGAATCCGGCGAGGGGTTACGTAGGCCAGTGAAGACAAAAGACCGCCGGAGCCGCCGCGCGCCGAACGCCGGGAGCAGACTGCTGCCGTCGAACTGGCGAGTACGCCCGCGACTGGTCGCTCTGATCATGCTTCCCACGGCCGCCGCCGTGCTGCTGGGCGGGCTCCAGCTCTCCGGTTCGCTGTCCGGCGCGAACACGTACCGCAGGATGACCGAGGTCGCCGCGCTCGTCGACAAGCTCGGCACCCTGTCCTACGAGCTGGCCGAGGAGCGCGACCTCACCTCCTGGTACATCGCCGACCGCCGCAACAGCCGCAGGCTCGCCAAGGTCCGGGAGCAGCGCGAGGAGGTCGACCGTACCCGCGTCGACGTGCTCGCCGCGATCGACGCCCTCAGCCCCGACCAGCCGGCCCGCGTCCGCGCCGAGACGACGCGGATGCGCAACTGGCTGCGCGGCCTCCCCGGCCTGCGCAAGCCGCTCACCGAGGGCGGCGTCCTGCCGCGAGCGGCCCTCGACATGTACTCGGACATGATCGACGACCTGACCACCCTCTACGACGACCTCGGCCGGAGCGGCGGCGACGAGCGCCTGATCGGTGACGCGCTCGCGCTGGGCGCGCTGACCCAGGCCAGGGAGCAGTCGTCCCGGCTGCGCGGCATCCTGCTCGTCGGCCGCATCGAGGGACGCTTCGACTTCGACGACCCGGCGCAGTTCCTGGGCGCCTGGCAGGACCAGCTGAACCAGGTGGCCGCCTTCCGCGCGGCCGCCTCGCCCACCGACATCAAGCGCTTCGACAACGCCACCGACACCGTCAAGGCCGCCCGGGCCGACGCCTCGCGCGCCCTGGTCATGTCCCGGATGCGGGAGAACCGCGGCCTGCCGCGGACGCTGCGCATCAACGACTGGTTCGACACCTCCTCGGCGCTGGTGGACGGCATGCGCACGGTCGAGAGCGGAATGTCCACGGCCGTCGTCGCCCGAAGCCAGGAGCTGGAGGCCGCCGAGCGGCGCAGCGCCATCATCTTCGGCGCCGCGATCGCCGTCCTGCTGGTCCTGATCCTGCTGATCACCGCCTGGGTGGCCGGTACGCTGGTGCGGCCGCTGCGCAGGCTGCGGTCCGAGGCGCTGGAGGTGGCCGACACCCGGCTGCCCGAGACGGTCCGCACGCTGCGCGAGTCCGGCGACCACGCCCCGGACGTCGAGGTGCCCTCCATCGGGGTGGTCTCCCGCGACGAGATCGGGGAAGTGGCACGGGCGTTCGACGAGGTCCACCGCGAGGCGATCCGGCTGGCGGGCGACGAGGCCCGGCTGCGGAGCAACGTCAACTCGATGTTCGTCAACCTCTCCCGGCGCACCCAGTCGCTCGTGGAGCGGCAGATCGACCTCATCGACGACCTGGAGCAGGGCGAGCAGGACGAGGGCCGGCTCGCCAACCTCTTCAAGCTCGACCACCTGGCCACCCGCATGCGCCGCAACTCCGAGAACCTGCTGGTCCTCGCGGGTCAGGAGCAGAGCCGCCGGTGGAGCGAGCCGGTCCCGCTGAGCGACGTGGTCCGCGCCTCCCTCTCGGAGGTCGAGAACTACGAGCGTGTGGCGCTGCGGGTCGAGGGCGGCATCTCGATCATCGGCTCGGCCGTCAACGACATCGTCCACCTGATCGCCGAGCTGGTCGAGAACGCCATCTTCTTCTCGCCGCAGGACACCAAGATCACGGTGGGCGGCAACGTCAACGAGACGGGCGCCGTCATCCTGGCGGTCACCGACGCCGGCATCGGCATGAGCGACGAGGAACTCGGCGAGGCCAACCGCAGGCTGGCCGAGCCCCCCGCCGTGGACCTGTCGGTGTCCCGCCGGATGGGCCTGTTCGTGGTCGGTCGCCTGGCCATGCGCCACGGCATCCGCGTCCAGCTCCGCAGCCCGGAGAGCGGCGGCCTGAGCGCCGTCGTCATGCTGCCCCCGCAGGTGGTGGCCCAGGGCTCGCCGGAGCTGGCCCTGACCGGTCCGGGCGCCTCCCAGTCGTCGTTCGCCGGCTCGTCCTTCTCCGACGCCTTCGGCGGAGCCTCGTTCGGCGGCACGCCCGCAGCCACGGACTCGTTCGGCGGCAGGTCCAACGCCGGTCCGTTCGGCGGCGCGCCCGCAGCCGCGGACCCGTTCGGCGGCGCGCCGGCGGCCGCGGACCCGTTCGGCGGCGCGCCCGCCGGCGGCTCGTTCGACCGTTCCTCCTCGGTCTTCGGCTCGCCCGGGGACGACGGCCCCGACCCCTTCGGGTCCGGCTGGGGAGACTCCCCCCGCAGGCCCGCCGCGCCCGAGCGGCCCTCCACCCCGGAGCGGCCGCCGGCCGCCGCGCAGCCGCCCGCGGCCTCCCCGACGGCCGATCTGTGGTCGTCGCCCGTGGTCCCGGCCTCCGCGGTGGAGGACCTGTGGTCGTCGCCGCTGACGTCCGTACCGCCGGCCTTCCCGTCGGCGCGGCCCGACCCGGCGCCCGGGGAGACCTCCGGGCCCGGCCGGGGCGGGCCGGGACGGCCCGGGACCGGGCAGCCGTCCGGAACGCCCGCGGGTCCCTCGGCGCCCTCGCCGTCCTGGCCGGAGATGCCGCCCGCCGACCCCTGGACCCCGCCGCGCAGGGAGCCCGCGCAGAGCAGCCCGTCTCTGCCCGCGGTCGAGGTGTCGGCCACGGAGCCGGAGCCGGAGGAGTTCCTGCCGATCTTCGCGGCGGTGGGGTCCGACTGGTTCCGCAGCAGTGCCTCCGTCGAGCAGGCGGCCCCGCCCGACCTCGGCGACGCCCGCCCGGAGCCGGAGCCGGAGGCGGCGGCGGATCGCCGGCCGGAACCCTCCGTGGAGGAGCCGCTGCCCGTCCGGCAGCCCAGGCCGGTCGAGAGAGCGCCGTGGAGCAGCCCCGCGGACGAGGGCTGGGCCGCGGCCAAGGCGGCGAAGGAGCCGTCGCTGGGCGGGGTCACCGGCTCGGGCCTGCCCAAGCGGGTGCCGAAGGCCAACCTCGTCCCCGGATCCGCCACTCCCGCCCAGGCTTCGCCTCCGCCCATCCCTCCGCTCTCCGCGGAGCGGGTGCGCAGCCGACTTTCCAGTTTCCAGCAGGGCATCCGCCAGGGCCGTGCTGAGATGAACGAGCGGCTGAACGCCGCCGAAAGAGAGAAGCAGTGAACCACCAACTCAGTCAGGCCGCTCGGGGCTTCAATTGGCTGATCACCGAGTTCGTCAAGGAGATGCCCGGGGTCGCCCACGCCGTGATCGTCTCGGCGGACGGCCTCCCGCTGGCCTACTCCCAGGGATTCCCCAAGGACCGCGCCGACCAGCTCGCCGCGATCACCGCCGGCCTCATCAGCCTGACGCAGGGAGCCTCCCGGGTCTTCGAGGGCGGCCCGGTCGTCCAGACCGTGATCGAGATGCAGCGGGGCCTCCTGCTGACGATGTCGATCAGCGACGGGTCCGCGCTGGCCGTACTGGCCTCGCCGGACTGCGACATGGGCCTGGTGGCCTACCAGATGACGTTGCTGGCTGAGCGTGCCGGACAGGCGCTCACGCCCGCGCTGCGGGCCGAGCTCCAGTCGGCCCAGCGATAGGGAGGTGATATGGACGCACCAGGTTGGCGCGGCCAGGGAGACGATTCTCCCGCCCCGCCCCAGGCCAAGAGCGGGCGGAACCGGCTGATCCGCCCGTACGCTGTGACCGGTGGGAGAACCGCGCCCCGGATGCAGCTCGCGCTCGAGGCACTGGTCTCCTCGGCGACATTCGTGAGCGTGGATTCGGCTACGCTCTCCACGGAGTATCAGGCGATCATCTCGTTGTCCCAGCAGGTGCGCTCGGTCGCGGAGCTGTCGGCTCTGCTGCGCATGCCGCTGGGCGTCACCCGAGTCCTGATCGCGGACATGGCGGCCGAGGGCCTGGTGCAGATCCACCAGCCGTCGCTGGATGCCGGAAAGCCGGATCTCAACTTGCTTGAAAGGGTGCTCAGTGGGCTTCGCAGGCTCTGACGCCGGAATGACGTCAACGAAGATCGTCGTGGCCGGAGGATTCGGCGTCGGCAAGACGACCTTCGTCGGCGCGGTCTCCGAGATCATGCCGCTGACCACGGAAGCGGTGATGACGGAGGCCAGCGCGGAGGTCGACGACCTCTCGCACATCCCGACCAAGCGGACCACCACGGTGGCCATGGACTTCGGCCGGGTCTCGCTGGACCGTGACCTGATCCTGTACCTGTTCGGTACGCCGGGTCAGCACCGGTTCTGGTTCATGTGGGACGACCTCGTCAAGGGCGCCATCGGCGCGATCGTGCTGGTCGACACCCGGAGGCTGGCCGACAGCTTCCCGGCGATCGACTACTTCGAGGAGGCCGGGCTTCCCTTCGTCGTCGCCCTCAACGGCTTCAACGGCTCGCACATCCACGCCGAGGAGGAGGTGCGGGAGGCCCTGACGATCTCCCCGCACATCCCCGTCGTCCGGACCGACGCCCGGTCACGGGACGCGGTGAAGACGACCCTGATCACCCTGGTGGAGCACGTCCTCACACTGAGGGTCTGAACACCGAGGGGCTGACAACGGGGCAAGGGCCCCGTCCCCGCCGCCGGGCCGTACGGCTCCGCGGCGGGGACGGGGCCCTTGTCGTGACCCCGTGGAGCGGGGTCCGCGCCGGTTCCTTCGAACGGCTTCTCCGCCGGAGCCGGATCCTCGACGAGGGAGCCGGGCTCTCGGTGAGAGGGCTCGACCGCAAGGCTGAATCCTCCGTCAGGAGGATCCCTCTGCCCGGAGAGAGCCCCGACGTGGTCCCCGGACATCGGAGAGAGGGCTCCGGTCGCGGATGTTGAATCATCCTTCAAAATGTCTCCGGCTTTCGGCGCCCCCTTTCAGGTTTTCCGTTCCGCCCGCCGGAGCCGTTCCGGCGGGCCGCGCCCGCCGGTTTCCGGGGGTCGATTCTCCTGCCGTCCGGTGGAATCCGCCTCGCCCCGCCTCTCTCGACGGCCTTTTCGGGAAGTGCTTTCCCTGAGGGGAAGCCCGGATAAGGCATCGAAGTATGCTGTAGCCACAATTCGCGATCTTGACGGAAAATCGCCATGGATTTCCGGCGTGGGTGGAGGACGTATGCGGGTGTTGGTCGTCGGCGGAGGAATCGGTGGTCTCACCACGGCTCTCAGCCTGCACGCCGCGGGGATCGAATGCGTGGTCGCGGAGTCGGTGCGGGAATTGCGGCCTCTCGGGGTCGGAATCAATCTCCAGCCGCACGCGGTCAGGGAGCTGACCGAGCTCGGAATGGGCGACGAGCTCGCGGGCCTCGGCGTGCCCACCAGCTTCCAGACCTTCACCGACCGCTTCGGCAACACGATCCTGTCGCTGCCCAGGGGCAAGGCCGCCGGCTACCGATGGCCGCAGTACTCCGTGCACCGGGGCGCGCTGCAGATGTCACTGCTCGGCGCGGTGCGCGAGCGGCTCGGTCACGCGGCGGTCAGGACCGGCCTGACCTTCGAGAATCTCACCGAGGGGCGCGGCGGCGTCGTCGCCTCGTTGCGGGACGCGAGCACCGGCGGGCTCGTCGAGATCGGCGCCGACGTCCTGGTCGGCGCCGACGGCCTGCACTCGACCGTGCGCGCCCGGCTGCACCCGGACGAGGGGCCCCCGCTGTGGGGAGGAGTCCGGATGTGGCGGGGCATCACCGAGAGCCGCCCGTTCCTGGACGGCTCCACTCTGCTGATCGCCGGCTCCAACCACTCGTGCAAACTCGTCGCCTACCCCGTATCGCCGGATCGGACCCGGATCAACTGGGTCGCGGAGGTGAAGGTGGCCGAGGGCGGGACGGCTCCGGCCGCCGACTGGTCGCGGCGAGGGCGGCTGGAGGACGTGCTGCCGCACTTCGCGGACTGGAAACTTCCCTGGTTCGACGTGCCCGAGCTGCTGTCGAACGCCGGGCGGATCCTGGACTACCCCATGGTCGACAGGGAGCCGCTGCCATCGTGGGGGCGAGGCAGGACGACCCTGCTGGGTGACGCCGCCCATCCGATGTACCCCGTGGGGTCCAACGGCGGCTCGCAGGCCGTTCTCGACGCGCGGGCGCTGGCGCGCTGCCTGGCCGCCGCGGGACCGGTCGACGGGCCGGCCGCGTACGAGGAGGAACGCAGGCCGGCCACCGCGCCGTTGGTCCTGGCCAACCGGGAGATGCCGATGGAGCGGACGATCCAGATGGTCACGGAGCGGGCGCCCCTCGGCTTCGGCGACGTCTCCGAGGTGCTCACCCCGGCGGATCTGGCGGAGATGGCCGCGGGGCATCGGCGTACCACCGACATGGACGTCGCCTTCCTCAACGAGCGCCCCTCCTGGAACGCCGGCGGCCGGTGACGTGGGCCTCCACGTCACCGGCCGCCGCGCAGGACCGCTCCGGACCGGTCAGGCGGGCAGCGCCTCGACGATGGAGGCCCCGCCGCCCAGCTCGATCTGGCGGCTGAGCCGCAGTCCCGCCTTGGCCAGCAGCTCGCCGTAGTGCGAGAGGCCGCGCTCCATGCCCTCACCGAAGAGGGCGAGCATCCGCATGTCCAGGTCCTTGCTGATGTGAGGGGCGTCGTCGTCGGGCACGACGAACTCCACCAGCAGCACCCGGCCGTCCTCCGCCATGGCCTCCCTGACGTTGCGCAGGATCCGCGTCGCGTCCTCGTCCGACCAGTTGTGCACCACGCTGCCCAGCAGGTACGCGTCCGCCCCGGAGGGCACGGAGACGAAGAAGTCGCCGCCGACGAATTCGCATCGGTCTTCAAGACCGGCCTCGGCCATGAGCTGCCGCGCCCCGGGGACCACGTGCTCCAGGTCGAACAGCACGCCACGCGTATTTGAATGAGCGTTCAGGACGGCGGCCAGGATGTGTCCTTTGCCGCCGGCCACGTCCACCAGGGTCCGCACGCCGGAGAAGTCGTAGCGGGAGGCCACAGCCCGGGCGACCGGCCAGGCCCTGGACACCATGTAGTCGTCGAACAGCCGACCCACCTCGGGGTTGTCCCGGTATCGGGTGTACATCGGGCCGAAGCGCTCGACGAACGCCGACCGGCCGGTCCGGGTGGTCCGGGGGACGTTGCCCATGCCGTACCAGAAACCCTCCTCGGCGATCATCCGTACGGCGGGGCGCAGCGACTCGGGCGCGTCCTCGCGCAGGGTGGCGCCCACCTCGGTCAGCTCGTAGACACCGGGGGCCGTGGTCGCCACCACGCCCATGGCCGCGAGCTGGCGCAGCACCCTGCCGAGCGCGGCGGGGTCGGCCTGGCAGCGCAGCGCGAGCTCGTCGACGCTCAGCGGCCCCTCGTGCAGGTGGTCCGCGCAGCCCAGCTCCGCCATGGTGGCCAGGGCGGCGAAGCGGGAAACCCCGCCGATCGCGTCCCAGATCGGCGCCTGCGGGTCGTTCATCGAATACCTCCAGCGTGGGCCCCGCCTCCGGGCGGGGGAGACGCGGCGTGACGCCGCACGGAATGTTCTCGGACGCCTGCGCGGTCCGGTCCTCACGGCCGCCCCTCCTCGGCCGGGGCGGCCGGTTCTCACCGGGCGGAGGCCGACGGGCTCCGCATGCCACGGACGAGGCGGCCGACCTCGGCGCGCAGGTGCACGAAGTCGGGGTGCTCCCTGGTGGTGATCTGGTCACGTGGGCCGGGCAGATCCACCCGCAGGTCGCCGACGACCTCGGCGGGCGCTTTGGACAGGACCACGACACGGTCGCCGACGTAGACGCTCTCGTCGATGTCGTGGGTGATGAGCAGGATGGTCATGTTGTGGTGGCCGCGGACCCTCAGCGTGAGGTCCTCCAGATCCTCGCGGGTCTGGGCGTCCACCGAGCCGAAGGGCTCGTCCATCAGCAGCAGGGCGGGCCGGTAGGCGAGCGCGCGGGCGATGGACACCCGCTGCTGCATTCCGCCGGAGAGCTGCCACGGATACTTGGTGGCGGCGGCCTCCAGCCCGACCTGCGCCAGGGCCTCCGCGGCGGCCTCCGCACGCCCCTTCTTGTCCATTCCTCTGCGGCGCAGCGGAAGGGAGACGTTGTCGGCCACCGACATCCAGGGGAACAGCGAGCGGCTGTAGTCCTGGAAGACCACGGCCAGGTTGTCAGGCGTCCGCTCGACGGGGACGCCGTTCAGCGCGACCCGGCCACCGGTGGGGCGCAGGAGCCCGGCGATGGAGCGCAGCAGTGTCGACTTGCCGCACCCGGAGGGGCCGACGATGCACACCAGTTCGCCCTCCGCGACCGACAGGTCGACGCCGCCCAGGGCGTGGTGGGCGGACGGGCCCGTGCCGTAGGTGTGGGTCAGGTTCGAGATCTCAAGCACGGCAGGTCCTCAGCTCGTCTGCTTGGCGGTCCGGTGCCACGACAGGATGCGCCGTTCGGCCGTGAGGAACATCGCGTTCAACACATATCCCAGGACACCGAGTACGACGATGGTCCCCCACACGCCGGGCAGGTCGTAGGACCTCTGGGCGTCCAGGAGCTGGAAGCCGATCCCGTCGGTGCTGCCCACCAGTTCGGAGATGACCATCAGGATCAGCGCCAGGGAGAGGCTGACCCGCAGGCCGGCGAAGATGTTCGGCAGCGCCGAGGGCAGGACGACCCGCAGCAGGCGCCGGCCGCGCGTCAGACCGAACACCGCGGCGGTCTCCAGGTGCAGGCGGTCGACCTGCCGGGCGCCCTCGGCGGCGTTGATCAGGATCGGCCAGACGACGCCGAACGCGATCACGTTGATCTGCATCCGGGGGCCGATGGCGAACAGGGCCATGAAGAACGGCAGCAGCATGGGCGGGGGGATGGCGCGAGCGAACTGGATGAGCGGGTCGAGGAAACGGAAGAGCACCGGGGAACGGCCGATCGCCAGTCCCAGGGCCGTTCCGGCCACCCCGGCCAGCAGCCACCCGGCCAGCAGCCGGCCGATGCTCGCGGGGATGTTCGTCAGGGCCGCGTCGTTGAGCCACAGCCGCCCGGCCGGGCCGGTCAGCCACATCCGCTGTATTCCGGCGGCGATCTCGGTCGGCGGGGGGAAGGACAGGTCACCCGCGGCGCGGGCGGCCAGCTCCCAGCCGGCCAGGACGACCGGGACCGGCCACAGGTGGACGGCGGCGCGCAGCGGCCGGCTCATCGGGCCGTCCCCGTCCGGGCGGTGTGCCAGCGGAAGATCCGCCGCTCCACGAGGACCAGGAGCGCGTTGACGACGAAGCCGAGGATCCCGGCCCAGATCGCCGCGGCGATGATGTACTCCAGCGCGTCGGCGCTGCCGCCGGCCTCGATGACGAACGTCCCGATGCCGCTGGCGCCCCCGGCGAGCAGTTCCGCGCTGATCGCCACGATGAGCGCGATCGAGGCGGCCAGCCGTACCCCGGTGGCGATGAACGGTGCGGTGCTGGGCAGCGAGACCCGCCACAGCACGGCCAGCGGGCCGAACCCGAAGCTGCGAAGGGTCTCCTTGGCCAGCGGGTCGACGTCCTTGAGGCCGTACATGGTGTTGATCAGTACCGGCCAGCTCGCCGCGTAGACGATCAACATGACCTTCATGTCGGTCTTGTCAGAGAACAGCACCAGCGCCAGGGGGATCAGCGCGACCGAGGGGATCGGCCGCAGGAACTCCAGGATGGGGCGGAACGCCCGCTCCACCCGTGGCAGGGTGCCGAGCGCGAAGCCGAGAGGCACGGCGATCACGACGGTGAGCAGGAGGCCGGCGGCCCACGCGCCGATGGTCGAGACGACATCGGCGAGGAAGTCCCCCTCGGTGGCGAGTTCGGCGGCGCGGCCGAGCACGGTCGAGGCGAGCGGGAAGACGACCGGGCTGATCAGGCCGGTGCGGCCGGCGGCCTCCATGGCGCAGAACAGCCCTGCGACGCCGAGGGCGCCGCAGAGCAGTCTGCTGTCCAGCGGACGTCGGCCAATCACCCGAGGTTGCCCGGCAGGATGCTCTTGGCGTCGACCTTGCTCTTCAGGTAGCCCTGCTCCAGCATCAGGTCGGCCACGCGCTGGAGGCGGGTCTCGTCGAGGCTGGTCGGGAAGGAGCCCATGGTGATGACGGCGGCCGTGGCCGCGTCGATCTTGGTGTAGGTGGGCAGGATCTCCTCCACCACCTTGCGGTTGGAGGCCGCCAGCTTCTGGGCCTTGTCCAGCGCCCGCTGGAAGGCCGCCACCGTCTTGGGGTTCTCGTTCGCGAACTTCTCGGTGACCACCATGCCGGCGATGGGGAAGTCGGCGGTCGCGTCGACCATGGTGTCGGCGAGCTTACGGGCGCCGATCTTCTTCTGTGCCGCGGTCAGGTGCGGCTCGGTCATCCAGGCCGCGTCGACCACGCCCTGCTCCAGCTTCCCGGCCATGTCGGGGAAGGGGAACTCCACGAACTCGACGTCCTTGTCCGTCAGCCCGTAGGTCTTGAGAACGGAGGTCACCGCCAGGGTGCCGATGTTCTTGAGGCTGTTGACCGCGATCTTCTTCCCCTTGAGGCCGGCCGGGTTCTCGATCGTGGAGTCCTTGGGGACCATCAGGTTGAAGGCGTTCGGGGCCGCCTGGTACATGTCAGAGATGATCTTCAGCTTGTTGCCCGCCGACACCGCGAGGAAGGCCGAGACGTAGTTGGTCTGCGTGGAGTCCAGCGAGCCGCCCAGCAGGCCCTGCTGCGCCTGTGCGCCGCCCTGGACGGTCTCGATCTTGACGGTCAGGCCCTCCTGCTGGAAGAAGCCCTGCTTGTTGGCGATGTACAGCGAGGCCGCGTCAGGAATGGGGAGGGCACCGACGACCAGGTTGGTCTTCTCCAGCCCGCCGCCCGCGCTGGCGGCCTTGGTGTCGGTGTCCGAGCCGCCGCAGGCGCTGACACCGAGCGTCAGCGTGGCGACGAGTCCTGCGATGACCGCCCGGCTCGCGAGGCTGAACCTCATGGGTCTCCTTAGCTGCAACTGATCGCTCTCGCCGGACCCGCTGGGAGTTGTCGGACGGCATGGAGATGGTCCTGGGAGGCATGCGATCGCGGGGGGTATGCCGACCGCCGATCAGAGTAGCGGAGTAGATCAGCAAAATTACAAATACCGGTCCAAAGGACCGAAGCAGACATAGGCCAGCAGGTTTCGCCCTGATTACGAAACGTGGTCGCCACGGTTTACCCAGTGATCACCTTTTTGAGCATAGAGGGAAGGCCGTTCCGAGTTCTCTCCGGCTCTTCCCGCGTAAACCCAGAGTTACTGCCCGATTACCGACGTGATGCGTTGATTCAACCGATACGGCGTATTTTGTACTGTTGGCCGAACTCATCCGCCTGTGCTCCAATAACCCCTACCCCATGGATGCGTCTGCGTCACTCCCATCATTTAGGTGACGCGATCCCCCCCAAGTGGACGATCCGAGGAGAGGCAGCGGAGGCCAGTGAGGACAGCGTCAATTTCCGGCGAGCGCGAATCCAGGCCGGCGGCCACCCGGGGGTTCGACACACAGGAGGCGCCGCCGGGCGGCTCGGCTTCGGACTCCACGGGTGAGGAACCCGGCGGGCGGAGGGGCGGCAGGTTCGCCCTGAAGAACTGGCGCGTGCGCTCGCGGCTGATCGCGATCATCATCATCCCCACCGTGGCCGCGATCGTCCTCGGCGGGTTCCGGGTGGTCGGCTCGATCAACACCGCCGCCGAGTACGAACGTGTCCGCGTCGGCACCGAGCTCGCCGCCAAGCTGAGCGAACTCGCGGACTCCCTGCAGGCCGAACGGGACGTGTCCGCCAGATTCGTCGCGCAGGGGCGCGGCGGAGCGGCCAGGCAAGCGCTGCTGGAGAAGCAGTACCGGATCGTCGACGAGGCCGCCAAGAGTGTGCGGGACCGCATCGGGCTCATCCTCGACAGCGAGGACGCGGGAGGATTCGGCGAGCGGGGCAGGAACGAGCTCACCCAGATGCGCGGCCGCGTCGACGAACTCGCGAGCATGCGCAAGACCGCGACCGACACCCAGCTCCAGGCCGAGCCCACGATCGCCATGTACTCCCGGACGATCACCGACCTGCTGGCCCTGCATGACGAGATCGTCCAAGGCGTCACCGACTCCGACCTCGCGAGCGGCGCGCTCGCGTTCGGCGCCCTCACCAGGGCGAAGGAGCAGGTCTCGCTGGAGCGGGCGAACCTCGCGGTCGCCCTGGCCACCAGGGCGTTCACCCCCGGGACCCTGAACGCCCTGCTGGCGGCCCGTGCTCAGCGCGACAGCGAGCTCGCCACCTTCCGCGCCAAGGCGTCGCTGGCCCATCGCCAGCTTTACGACGACACCGTCAGCAGTCAGGAGAAGGACCGGGCCGCGGCCATGCGCGCACGCGCCCTGGTCCTCGGCCTCCGCAACGAACCGCTGGTCCATGTCGACGTCTCCGGTGCGCGCGCGGGGGACCAGACCACCTGGTTCAACGCGTCGTCCGACGCCATAGGACGCATGCGCCAGGTCGAGAAGCAGGTGGCCGACTCCCTGATCGCGCGGAGCCGTGTCCTGCAGGAGACCGAGCAGCGCAGTGCGCTCATCACCGGTGCGCTGACCGGTTTGCTCCTCATCCTCGTGCTGATCATCACTTCGGTCATGGCGCGCTCACTGGTCAAACCGCTGCGCATGCTGCGCACCGAGGCCCTCTCGGTCGCCGGTCAGCGGCTGCCCGACACCGTGCAGCGGCTGCGGGAGAGCGGTGAGGGCGCCGCGTCCGCGGACGTCCCGCCGATCGGGGTCGACTCCGACGACGAGATCGGTGAGGTCGCCCGCGCGTTCGACGAGGTCCACCGTGAGGCCGTACGGCTGGCGGGCCAGGAGGCGACGCTGCGGAGCAACGTCAACGCGATGTTCGTCAACCTCTCCCGGCGCAGCCAGACCCTCGTCGAGCGTCAGCTCGCCCTCATCGAGAGCCTGGAGCAGGGCGAGCAGGACGAGGGCCGGCTGGGCAGCCTGTTCCGGCTCGACCACCTGGCCACCCGCATGCGCCGCAACAGCGAGAACCTCCTGGTCCTCGCCGGGCAGGAGCCCGCGCGCCGGTGGAGCCAGCCGGTCCCGCTGATCGACGTGGTCCGCGCCTCCCTGTCGGAGGTCGAGAACTACGAGCGGGTCGACCTGCGGATCTCCGGCGGCGTGTCCGTCACCGGCACGGCCGTCAACGACGTCGTCCACCTGATCGCCGAGCTCGTGGAGAACGCGATCTCCTTCTCCCCCCGGGAGACCAAGGTCGTCGTCTCCAGCAACCGCATCGACGGCGGCGGCCTGATGGTCTCCGTCACCGACATCGGCATCGGCATGACCCCGGACGAACTCGCGGAGGCCAACCACCGGCTGGCCAACCCGCCGGTGGTGGACGTCTCCGTCTCCCGCCGGATGGGCCTGTTCGTGGTCGGCCGGCTGGCCCTGCGGCACGGCGTCAGGGTGCAGCTGCGCCAGCAGGACAGCGGCGGCCTGACCGCGATGATCCTGCTGCCCGACTCGCTGGTCTCCCTGTCGGGCGTCCCGGCCAAGCCGGCGACCCCGGTGGACTGGGCCGCGTCCTCGGCGTCCCTGGAGCGGCCGGCGGTGATGGCCAGCCCGACCACGTTCGACACGGCGGCGCCGTCCTCGTTCTCCTCGTTCTCCTCCTTCGACGCCACCCAGCGGCAGCAGCCGCTCGGCTCGTTCGACTCCGCCTGGCAGTTCGGCTCGGCGGAGGCGCCGCGCTCCGCGCCGGGCGGAGACCCGGGCCGGGCGCCGCTGGACACCCCCTGGCCCGGCCACGTGCCGCCGCCCGGATCCGCCTCCGGATGGTCGGCGACCTCCCGGGCCGACGCGCCCGTGTGGCCCGAAGCCTCCGCGCGCGGCGGCGCGCCGGCGTGGCCGGACGCTCCGGCGCGCGGCGGCGACTCCGTCTGGTCCGACACCTCCGCGCGCGGCGGAGACTCGATCTGGTCCGACGCCCCGGTGCGCGGCGGAGACTCGGGCGCCTGGCCCGTCCCGCCCGCCCGGCCCGGAGACTCCGGCGGGTGGCCGCCGGCCGGAGCGGCCGGGCCGTTCGGCCGCCGCGGCCCGGAGGAGGCCGAGAACACCGGCCCGCTGCCGGCCGTCCAGGAGCCCTCGCCCATGGAGGAGGCGAAGGAGGAGTTCCTGCCGATCTTCGCCGCGGTCGAGTCCGACTGGTTCAAGAAGGCCGAGCCCGTGGCGCAGAACCCCGGGCCCGCCCGCGAGCCGGCCCGCGAGCCCGAAGCCGCCGCCACGCCGGACGCCTGGTCCTCGCCCGCGGACGCGGGCTGGCAGGCGGCCAGGGCGGCGGCCGAGCCGACGCTCGGCGGGCTCACCGGGTCCGGGCTGCCCAAGCGGGTGCCCAAGGCCAACCTCGTGCCCGGCACGGTCTCGCCCGACCTGGGCGCCCCGGCCCCCGCTCCCGCGCCCAGGCCCGCCGTCTCCCCCGAAGCGGTGCGCAACAGGCTCGCGAGCTTCCAGAAGGGCGTGCGGCAGGGCCGCGCGGCGGCCAGGGGCGAAGCCGGCGAGGACAGGCCGTATCCGGACTTCGGCCGGGACGTTGAAGCTAACGAGGAGGACCGGTGAGCGAGCTCATCAAGGTCGTCGAGGAGGATGACACGTGCGTGAAATGAGCCAGGCCGCCCGGGGGGTCAATTGGCTGATCACCGACTTCGTGACCAACGTGCCGGGCGTGGCGCACACGGTCGTCGTCTCGTCCGACGGACTGCCGCTGGCGTACTCCGACGGCTTCCCCCGGGACCGGGCGGACCAGCTGGCGGCGGTCGCGGCCGGCCTCATCAGCCTGACCCAGGGCGCCTCCAGGGTCTTCGAGGGCGGCGCGGTCACCCAGACGGTGGTGGAGATGCAGCGTGGGCTGCTCCTCATCATGTCGATCAGCGACGGCTCGTGCCTCGCCGTGCTGGCCGCCGCGGACTGTGACATGGGGTTGGTGGCCTACCAGATGACCCTGCTGGTGGAGCGCGCCGGGCAGGTGCTGACACCCGCCGTGCGCGCCGAACTCCAAGCAGCCCACCCACGGTGATGACGACGACCCCAGGAGGATGCCGTGGCAAGCCGGGACTGGCCGGGTGACGGGGGCCCGCTGAGCGGGCCGCCTTCCTGGTCGATGGACGACCCCCACCGGTCGCATGGGTGGCCGGCGGACGACCCCCACCGGTCACAGGGATGGCCGGCGGACGATCCCCACCGGTCACAGGGGGTGCCCTCGCACGTCGTGCAGCCCCCGCCGGGAGAGCAGAGCTCCCTGGTGCGCCCGTACGCGATGACCGGGGGGCGGACCGCCCCCCGCATCCAGCTCGCCATGGAGGCCCTGGTCTCCTCGGCCACATCCGCACATCATGATCTGTCCAACCGCACCCCGGAGTATCAGGCGATCAGCGCGCTGTGCCGGCAGGTGCGTTCGGTCGCTGAGATCTCCGCGATGCTCCGCATCTCCCTCGGCGTCACCCGGATCCTCGTCGCCGACATGGCGGCCGAGGGTCTGGTGCAGCTGCACCAGCCGCAGCTCGACGCGGGCAAGCCGGATCTCAACCTGCTGGAAAGGGTGCTCAGTGGACTTCGCAGGCTCTAACCCCGGCGGCCTGACCTCGACGAAGATCGTCGTCGCCGGCGGGTTCGGTGTGGGCAAGACCACGTTCGTGGGGTCGGTCTCGGAGATCCTCCCGCTGACCACCGAGGCGGTGATGACCGACGCCAGCGCCGGCATCGACGACCTCGGGCTCACTCCCAACAAGACCACCACCACGGTGGCCATGGACTTCGGGCGGGTCTCGCTGGACCGTGACCTGATCCTGTACCTGTTCGGTACGCCGGGTCAGCACCGGTTCTGGTTCATGTGGGACGACCTCGTCAAGGGCGCCATCGGCGCGGTCGTGCTGGTCGACACCCGGAGGCTGGCCGACTGCTTCCCGGCGATCGACTACTTCGAGGAGGCGGGACTGCCCTTCGTCGTGGCGATCAACGGCTGGGACGGCGGCTACCCGCACGGTGAGGAGGAGGTGCGCGAGGCGCTGACACTGGCCCCGCACATCCCCATCTCGCGGACCGACGCCCGGTCGCGTGACGCGGTGAAGAGCACGCTCATCACGCTGGTCGAGCACGCGCTCACCACGCGGATGGCCGTCCCCGGCTGGGGGCGCTGAGCTCCGGGGCGTCAGTCGTGCCTCCCAGCGGATAGGCTGGGAGGTCGAGTCGCAGACCCGTAGCGCAGAGGCTGGCCAAACACGTGTTCGAGACGCTTTCCGACCGGCTCACATCGGTCTTCTCCTCCCTCCGTTCCAAGGGTCGGCTGTCCGAGGCCGACATCGACGCCACGTGCCGCGAGATCCGCATCGCGCTGCTCGAGGCCGACGTCGCCCTGCCCGTCGTCAGGACGTTCGTGGCCCAGGTCAAGGAGCGTGCCCGCGGTGCCGAGGTCTCGCAGGCCCTCAACCCGGCCCAGCAGGTCGTCAAGATCGTCAATGACGAGCTGATCGAGGTCCTCGGCGGCGAGACGCGGCGTCTCCGCTACGCCAAGAACCCGCCGACCGTCATCATGCTCGCGGGCCTTCAGGGCGCCGGAAAGACCACCCTGGCCGGCAAGCTGGCCCGCTGGCTGCGCGACCAGAACCACGTGCCGCTGCTGGTCGCCGCCGACCTCCAGCGCCCCAACGCGGTCCAGCAGCTCGCCGTCATGGCCGAGCGTGCCGGTGTGGCGGTCTACGCCCCCGAGCCGGGCAACGGCGTCGGCGACCCGATCGCCGTGGCCCGCCAGTCGATCGACCACGCCAGGCGGCAGCAGCACGACGTCGTCATCATCGACACCGCCGGCCGCCTGGGCATCGACCAGGAGCTGATGAAGCAGGCCGCCGACATCCGCGACGCGGTCTCGCCCGACGAGGTCCTGTTCGTCGTGGACGCCATGATCGGCCAGGACGCCGTCACCACGGCCCAGGCGTTCATGGAGGGCGTCGGCTTCGACGGCGTCGTGCTCACCAAGCTCGACGGCGACGCCCGGGGCGGCGCCGCCCTGTCGGTCCGCCACATCACCGGCAAGCCGATCATGTTCGCCTCCACCGGTGAGAAGCTGGAGGACTTCGACGCCTTCCACCCGGACCGGATGGCCTCCCGCATCCTCGACATGGGTGACATCCTCACCCTCATCGAGCAGGCCCAGAAGACCTTCGACGAGGCCGAGGCCGTCAAGATGGCGGGCAAGCTCACCTCGGGTGAGGGCTTCACGCTGGAGGACTTCCTCGAGCAGATGATGATGGTCCGCAGGATGGGCCCCATCAAGAACCTCCTCGGCATGATGCCCGGCATGGGGCAGATGCGCGACCAGCTCGACCAGTTCGACGAGCGCGACCTCGACCGCATCGCCGCGATCATCCGTTCGATGACCCCGGCCGAGCGCGAGAACCCGAAGATGATCGACGGCTCCCGGCGGGCCCGCATCGCCAAGGGCTCCGGCGTGACGGTGACCGAGGTCAGCGGCCTGGTCACCCGCTTCTTCGACGCCCAGAAGATGATGAAGCGGATGGCCGGCGGAATGGGCCTCCCCGGCATGCCCGGCGGCCGCAAGGCCAAGGCCGCGCAGAAGAAGGCCGGCAAGGGGCGCCGGGTCAGCGGCGACCCGCGCAAGGCGGCCCTCGGCAAGAAGGCATCCGGTGGGGCCGACGGCAAGGTCCCCGGCGGCGCCCTCGGCAACCTGGGCGCCGGGCAGCTCCCCGGTCAGCTTCCGCCGGGCCTGGAACTGCCGCCGGGCTTCGACCCCTCCAAGTTCAAGTTCCCGGGCCAGAAGTGAGCGACGGCCGGGACGGTGGCGGCTTCCACGGGCGCGCCCGGTGGATCTGGGTGGTCATCATCCTCGGTTTCATCGCGATGGCGACACTGGAGCTCCTCGGCCTCGGCCCCCGGTAGCGGGCCGGACCACCGGTGAGGAAGGGGGCGGCGGGGGAGACCCGCCGCCCCCTTCCGGTTCCGGCCCCCGGCGCTCGGCGCTCGTGCCCGGAGTCCGGCGGACGACCGTGAGGTCTTTCCGCGCCGAGGGCCCGGCGGGCGGACGGTCGTACGGCGGCGTCCGCGCTCAGGATCCGGCGAGCGGACGGTCGTACGGCGTCGTCGCCAGCGTCAGCAGCACCCGCAGCAGCGACGGCAGGTCGTCCGCCGGCGCGGCCGGCCGTACCGGGGCGGCGCCGGGGGCCGCGGCCCGGACGACCGCGTGGTCCCACCGGCCCCCTCCGGCCGGGGGCGCCTCGCCCGCGGGGGAGGCGGCCCGCATCGTGAGCACGGCGCCCAGCACGGCGATCGACCCGGCGGCGGTGAGCGTCAGAGATCTCAGGGTGGTTGCCACGGCGGCCATTTAGCGCAGCGGCGGGCCCGTCCGGCACGGCGGACACACACGGATTACCGACTCTTGCCCCGGGCTCGCCGTACGGGATGGCCCTTCGGGGCCGGGCACCCCCGCGGGTCTGGCACAATGGCATGTTGGAACACCGTGACCCTGTGGGTGCCCTCTCACCCCCGCGCGGCACGGCCTGTCCCTTGAACGGTCTTCTCCTCGTGCCCCACTCGATGAGATGCCGCTCACCCACGCTTTCGAAGCAGGAGAGACCACAGCAGTGGCAGTCAAGATCAAGCTCAAGCGGCTCGGCATGATCCGCAACCCGCAGTACCGCGTCGTCGTCGCCGACAGCCGCACCAAGCGTGACGGCCGTGCGATCGAGGAGATCGGCCTGTACCACCCGAAGGAGCACCCCTCGCGCATCGAGATCGATGCCGAGCGGGCGGCCTACTGGCTGGGTGTCGGCGCGCAGCCGACCGAGCCGGTGCTGAAGCTCCTCAAGCTCACCGGCGACTGGCAGAAGTTCAAGGGCGAGCCGGCTCCGGCCCCCCTGAAGGTCGCCGAGCCCAAGGCCGACCGCCACGCCGCCTACGAGGCCGCGGCCAAGGAGGCGCTGTCGCTCGACGCCGCCGCCGCCACCACGCCCAAGAAGAAGGCATCCAAGGCCGCCAAGGCCGAGGAGCCCGCCAAGGCCGACGAGGCCGCCGCTGAGACCCCGGCTGAGCCGGCGGCTGCGGCGGAGAAGCCGGAAGGCGAGGCCTGAGGTGCTTGAGGAGGCCCTCGAGCACCTGGTGAAGGGCATCGTCGAACATCCCGGCGATGTCCAGGTTCACGCCCGTCGCATCCGCAGCGGCCGTGTGCTCGAGGTCCGGGTCCACCCCGACGACCTCGGCAAGGTCATCGGTCGCGGTGGCCGCACGGCCAAGGCTCTGCGCACGGTCATGAACGCGCTGGGCGATGGCAAGTACGTCCGGGTCGACCTCCTCGACCTCAACGAGGCCCGTTAGGTCCCGCTCGCACCGAGCGGGACCCAGCGGTGAACGCATATCGAGCGAACGGGCCACCCGCCCAGCGTGGGTGGCCCGTTCGCCTGTCATCACACGAACCACTTGGAACCACTTGGGAGGCGGGCGTGCAGCTTGTCGTAGGCCGGATCGGCCGGCCGCACGGGCTCCGCGGCGAGGTGTCCGTGGAGGTGCGCACCGACGACCCGGAGAGCCGTTTCGCCCCGGGATCCGCCCTCTCCACCGATCCGGCGTCCGCCGGCCCGCTCGTCGTGGAGTCCCGGCGGTGGCACTCGGGGATCCTGCTGGTGAGGTTCCTGGGAGTGGCCGACCGCGACCGGGCCGAGGAGCTCCGCGGCACCATGCTCGTCATCGACTCGGAGGAGATCCCGCCGTCCGAGGACCCCGACGAGTTCCACGACCACCAGCTCATCGGCCTCGCGGTGGTCACCCCCAACCGGGAACGGGTCGGCGAGGTGACCGACGTGCTGCACCACGGCCAGGACCTCCTGGTCGTGCGGCGTGACTTCGGCGACGTCTACGTCCCGTTCGTCAAGGCGCTCGTCCCGGTGGTCGACCTGGACGAGGGCATCCTGGTCGTGGACGCCCCCGAGGGCCTGCTCGACCCCGACGCGGCCGTCTGACGGCCATCCGGACATGCGCATCGACATCATCTCGATCTTCCCCGAGTACTTCGCCCCGCTCGGCGTCTCCCTCATCGGCAAGGCACGCGAGCGCGGCATCCTCGACGTCCACCTCCACCAGCTCCGCGACTGGGCCCACGACGTGCACCGCACCGTCGACGACACGCCGTACGGCGGCGGCCCCGGCATGGTCATGAAGCCCGAGCCGTGGGGGGAGGCCGTCGACGCGGTCCTCGCCGCCGACCCGGACGCGCGGCCCAGGATCATCGTGCCGACCCCCAGCGGGGTGCCGTTCACCCAGCGCCTGGCGATGGACTACGCCGCCGAACCCTGGCTGCTGTTCACCCCGGCCCGCTACGAGGGCATCGACTCCCGGGTCATGGCCGAGTACGGCTCGCGCCTGCGCGTGGACGAGGTGAGCATCGGCGACTACGTGCTGGCCGGCGGCGAGGCGGCGGTGCTGGTGATGGTCGAGGCCGTCGGCCGGCTGCTGCCCGGCGTGCTGGGCAACGCGCGCTCGGCCGTGGACGACTCCTTCGCGCCGGGGGAGATGGAGAACCTCCTCGAAGGCCCCGTCTACACCAAGCCGCCGGAGTGGCGGGGGCACCGGGTCCCGGAGATCCTGCTCTCCGGGCATCACGGGAAGATCGCCCGGTGGCGGCGGGACGAGGCGCTGCGCCGTACCGCCCGGAACCGGGCCGAGCTGCTGGCGGCGCTCGACCCCGAGTCCCTCGACAAGCACGACCGGCGGCTCCTCACGGAGCTCGGCCTGCTTCCCTGAGGGGCCGCGGCCGGTTCCTCTGTGTCCGTTTCGCCCGTTCCAGGTCGTCCGGCCGGTTCCGCGTGATCGTTCCGTGTGGTCATGGTGGTTGATTTCCGGTCGGTCGCCGGGATATGGCAGACTGAAGCGTTGCCGCCGACTGCCTGCAGGCCGGCGCGCTGTCGGGCAGACGGTCCGGCTCCGCGGAAACAGGCGCGGAGGCGGGCACAGACGCATCCATTCCAGTACGCGTGTCCACCGCGACGCCGCCTCACCGCGGCCGGGTGAACCTCCGCGTGCTCGCTCAGATGAGGTACCACTGTCATGCACACGCTGATCAGCGAGCTTGAGAAGTCCACGCTCCGTTCCGACGTCCCGGCCTTCCGCCCCGGTGACACGCTCGAGGTTCACGTCCGAGTGATCGAGGGCAACCGCTCCCGTGTCCAGGTCTTCAAGGGCTTCGTCCTGCGCCGCCAGGGCGGCGGCGCCCGCGAGACCTTCACCGTCCGCAAGGTCAGCTACAGCGTCGGCGTCGAGCGCACCTTCCCGGTGCACAGCCCCGTCATCGAGAAGATCGTCCTGGTGACCCGCGGTGACGTCCGCCGCGCCAAGCTGTACTACATGCGTGACCTGCGCGGCAAGGCCGCCCGCATCCGCGAGAAGCGCGAGAGCCGCTGACGCCTCGCCGCGTCTCCGGCGCCTCCGGCCCGTGTCCCCTCACCGGGGAGGCGGGCCGTTCGCGTCCGTACAGGCTTGACCGCCTTTGAGGAAACGCATGGCATGAGGTAACCGGACTGGCGAACGTCCGGCCCCATCCATCATTTAGGCTCATCACCGATGAGTAGCGAAGACCGGGAGTCCGGCGCAGCCTCGCGTCGACCTGTCGAGGACGAGGTGCACGTGGTCGCCGAAGACACGCAGAAGACCGCCAAGGGTGACGAGGGCAAGAAGAAGGGCTCCTTCTGGAAGGAATTGCCCATCCTGGTCGTCGTCGCACTGGTCCTCGCACTGGTGATCAAGACCTTCGTGGTCCAGGCGTTCTACATCCCCTCGGAGTCGATGGAGAACACCCTCCTGGTCAACGACCGCGTCCTGGTGAACAAGCCGGTCTACCGGATCCGCGACATCGAGCGGGGCGACGTGGTGGTGTTCTCGGGCGTCGACTCCTGGGACGGCGAGGTGGAGATCCCCGAGCCGTCCAATCCCCTGTCGGCGGCCCTCCACTGGGTCGGCGGCGTGTTCGGCATGGTGCCGAACGAGAAGGACTACATCAAGCGCGTCATCGGCGTCGGCGGCGACACGGTCGAGTGCTGCGACGTCAAGGGCCGGGTGACGGTCAACGGCGTCCCGCTGGACGAGAAGACCTACCTCTACCCCGGTGACGTGCCCTCGCGGGAGCCCTTCAAGGTCAAGGTCCCCGCGGGACGGCTGTGGGTGATGGGCGACCACCGCTCGGTCTCCCTCGACTCCCGTTCCCACCTGGGTGACCCCGGCGGCGGGACGATCCCGGTGGACAAGGTGATCGGCCGTGCCTTCGTGATCGTCTGGCCGTTCTCCAGGGCGAAGGTCATCTCGATTCCGGACACCTTCGGCCAGCCGGGCCTCCAGCCGGTCGCCGCGGCGGCCGCCGGGGCCACCCCGCTCCTGGGCGGGTTCGCGCTGGCCACCCCGCTGCTGCTCTGGCGCAGGCGCAGGCGCTCCCGGAGCTGACGGCCCCTTCGGGGCACGGGGACCGTACGGGGGTCCGGGTGCCCTCCGCCCGGCGCGGACGGCCTTTCCGGGCCTTTCCGGGCGGGGAAGCCGCGCGTCCCCGGGGCCCGGTGGCCTTACCCTCATGATTGTGGAACCTGACAGCGAAACGGCGAAGTCCGGCGAAGACGCACCCGGGGACGCGACGGGGAAGGGCACGGCCGGGGACGGCGCGAAAACCGGGACGGGTGCGGCCGGGGACGGCGCGAAGGAGTCCAAGGAGTCCTCCGGCAAGGGCGGCGGCCTGCGCGAGTCGATCCTCCTGATCGCATCCGGTGTGGTGGCGGCGCTGCTGCTGCACCTGTTCGTCGTCGAGTCCTTCTCCATCCCGTCGGAGTCGATGGAGAACACCCTGAAGGACGGCGACCGGGTGATCGTCAACAAGCTGCACGGCGAGACCGAGCGCGGCGACGTCGTCGTCTTCACCGGCTGGCGGGACGAGTACACGATCAAGAGGGTCATCGCGGTCGGCGGGGACACGGTCAGGTGCTGCGACGCCCAGGGGCGGATCACCGTCAACGGCGTCCCGCTCGACGAGAAGGCATACCTGCACCCGGACGACTTCCCCTCGGGGCAGAAGTTCGAGAAGGTCGTGCCGGAGGGGCGGCTGTGGGTGATGGGCGACCACCGCTCCGCCTCGGCGGACTCCCGCTCCCACGAGAAGCAGCAGGGTGAGGGCACGATCTCCGAGGATCAGGTCGTCGGCCGCGCCTTCGCGATCTACTGGCCGTTCTCCAGGGCCACCGTGCTGTCGACCCCCGGCACCTTCGCCCGGACCTTCACCGGTACGCGATAGCGGTACCGAACGGGCCGCACAGGGCGTAACCTCTGCCCATGGTCGCTATGTCTGCCGCGGTGCCGTGACGGGCGCGCTCCGTCCCGCACCCTGTGTGGTCCGGCGCGACTCGGGGCTGTACGGCTACGAGCGGGCCCTGGAGCGTCGCGGGCTGGGGCCGGTGGCCGGGGTCGACGAGGCGGGCCGGGGCGCCTGTGCGGGGCCGCTGGTGGTCGCCGCCGTGGTGCTCGGCCGCCGGATCGACGGCCTGGGCGACTCCAAGCTCCTGACGGCCGCCCGCCGGGAGTCCCTCTACGAGCGCATCACGGCGACCGCGAAGGCGTTCGGCGTGGTGGTGATCCCCCCGGCCGAGATCGACACGCGCGGCCTCCATCGCTCCAACATCGAGGGCATGCGCCGTGCCGTCGCACGGCTGCCGTGCGCCCCCGGCTACGTGCTCGTCGACGGTTTCGCGGTCCCCGGCATGTCCGCGCCGTCCCTCGCGGTGTGGAAGGGCGACCAGGTCGCGGCCTGTGTCGCGGCCGCCTCGATCGTGGCGAAGGTGACCCGTGACAGGATGATGATCGCCCTGCACGAACGTCACCCGGATTACGGTTTCGCCGCGCACAAGGGGTATGGGACCGTGAGCCATCGCCGGGCGCTGGAGAGACACGGCCCGTGCCCGGAGCACCGGTTCTCCTTCGTCACGGTGGCGAGGGCGGAGCCGGGGCGGTCGATGGGCGAGAATGAAGTGGGGGCCGGTGTCGCCTGATCGGGCGGGCCGGGCAAGGCCTTTAACAGGAGGACCGGTATGAGCGCAGAGGATCTCGAGAAATACGAGACCGAGATGGAGCTGCAGCTTTACCGCGAGTACCGTGACGTCGTCGGGTTGTTCACCTACGTCGTCGAGACCGAACGGCGCTTCTATCTCACCAACTCCGTCGACCTGGACGTCCGCACCGCCGAGAACGGCGACGTGTTCTTCGACGTGAAGATGCAGGACGCCTGGGTGTGGGACATGTACCGCCCGGCGAGGTTCGTCAAGAACGTCCGCGTGGTCACCTTCAAGGACGTCAACGTCGAGGAACTCGCCAAGGCGGACCTCGAGATGCCCAAGGAGGGCTTCTCCGGCTGACCCCGGTTCCCGGGGGTTGTCCACAGGCGCGCCCGGTGCCCGTCGTCTGTCCACAGAACCGCGTTCGGTCCTCCGGGGCGGGGCCGGATCAGGCGAAGGTCTGGAACCGGAGGTGGTTCCATGGCCGCGAAACACGAGCTGGGCCGGTACGGCGAGCAGATCGCCGTCGACTATCTGCTGGCTCAGGGCATGCAGATCCTGGATCGCAACTGGCGGTGCCCGGACGGAGAGATCGACGTGGTCGCCCGGGAGGGACGGGCGCTCGTCGTCGTCGAGGTGAAGACCCGCTCGGGTCAGAGCCACGGCACCGCCTTCGAGGCGGTGACCGAGGCCAAGCTGGCCCGCCTGCGCCTGCTGGCGGTCAGATGGCTGGGGGCCGGGCCCCGGCGGTTCGAGTCGATCCGCGTCGACGTCGTGGCGCTGGAGCGGTTCGCCGGAGACTTCGCCATCCGGCACGAGCGGGGGGTGTGCTAGATGCGCACCACGCCGCCGCGCGCCGTCCGTCACCGGGGGGTGATGTGAGTGGCCGTCGCGCGCACCCGCTGCGTCGCCCTGATCGGGGTGAGCGGCCATCCCGTCGACGTCGAGGCCGACGTCGGAGCCGGCGTGTCGGGGCTGCACCTGATCGGCATGCTGGACACCGCGCTGAGCGAGGCGCGTGACCGCGTCCGCTCCGCCGTGGTCAACAGCCGCCACCCCTGGCCCGACACGCGGATCACCGTCAGCCTGTTCCCCGCCAGCCTGCCCAAGCGGGGGAGCCTGTTCGACCTCGCGATCGCGATCGCCCTGCTCGCGGCGGCGGGGGTCGTGCCGGCCGCCAAGGTGGCCGAGCCGTTCTTCCTCGGCGAGCTCGGCCTCGACGGCTCGGTGCGGCCGGTGCGGGGTGTGCTGCCCGCCGTCCTGGCGGCCGCCGCGGCGGGGGCCCGCACCGTCGTCGTCCCCGCACGCAACGTCGCCGAGGCGTCTCTCGTGCCGGATGTGACGGTGGTCCCGGTCGCCGCCCTTTCCGACCTGGTGAAACTCCTGCGCGGTGACGGGCCGCCGACTCCGGGAGGCGTCGCAGGCGAGGCGGAGGACACCGGGGGCGACAGGGGCCGCAGAGGCGACGCGGGTGACATGGGCGACGCAGGTGACATGGGTGACGCGGGCGACATGGGCGACACGGCCGGCGGGCCGGGGGGCGTCGCCCCCGACCTGGCCGACGTCGCCGGTCAGCCCTTCGCCCGCCGCGCGTTGGAGATCTGCGCGGCAGGAGGGCACAACTTCTGGATGCTCGGCCCGCCGGGCACCGGCAAGACGATGCTCGCCGAGCGGCTGCCCACCCTGCTGCCGCCCCTGGAGCGGGACCAGGCGCTGGAGGTGACCGCCATCCACTCCGTGGCGGGCGTCCTGCCTCCCGACCGCCCGTTGCTGACCCGCCCGCCCTTCGTCGCGCCCCACCACACCGCGACCGTCGCGGCCATCGTGGGCGGGGGAAGCGGGGCGGTCCGTCCGGGCGCCGTCTCGATCGCCCATCGCGGCGTGTTGTTCCTCGACGAGGCCCCGGAATATCCCGCGAGCGTCCTCGACTCGCTCAGGCAGCCCCTCGAGTCGGGCCGGGTGACGGTCTCCAGGGCGCAGGGCACGGTCACGTTCCCGGCCCGGTTCATGCTCGTGCTGGCCGCCAACCGCTGCCCGTGCGCGCGCCCGTCCCGGCCGGACGACCCGTGCCGGTGCTCCCCGGCGGCCCGCCGCCGCTATCTCGCCAGGCTCTCGGGCCCGCTGCTGGACCGTATCGACGTCAAGGTCACCCTCTATCCCTCGACCCGGCGGGAACTGCTCGCCGACCGGCGGTTCACCGAACCGAGCCGGGTGGTGGCCGAGCGGGTGCTGCTCGCCCGCGAGCGCGCGGCCAGGCGCCTGGCGGGCACGCCCTGGCGTTGCAACGCCGAGATCCCCGCCCGGGCGCTGCACACCGTCTACCGTCCCGCGTCGCAGGCGATGGCCCCGCTGCTCACCTGCCTCGACAGCGGCGCGTTGAGCGCGCGGGGGCTGGACCGGGTGCTCCGGCTGGCCTGGACGCTCGCCGACCTCTCCGGGAAGGCCGGCCCCGAGGTCGCCGAGACCAACGCCGCGCTCGGTCTGTGGCTGGGGGAGGAGCGGTGAACGACAGGCTCGCGCGGGTCACACTGATGCGGCTGGCGGAGCCCGGCGACACGCTGATGGGCGGGCTGGTGGCTTCGCTGGGCGCGCAGGAAGCGGTGGAGCGGGTGCGCGCCGGCCACCCGGACCCGGCGCTCGTCCGTCTGCTGACCGGTGGTGACGGCGGTGACGGTGGTGACGACGATGACGCCGGAGGCTCCGCCGGGGGTGCCGGTGGGAGCGGGACGGGCGGGTCGCGGGAGGAACGGATCGCGGGCCGGCTCGGGCGCGCGTTCGCCTCCTGGTCGGCCCGGCTGGAACCGGCCGACCCCCGGCGGGACCTGGCGGAGGGGGAGCGGAGCGGGGCCCGGCTGGTGATCCCCGGCGACCCGGAATGGCCCACCCAGCTCGACGACCTGGGGCGGAGCCGCCCCTACGCCCTCTGGCTCCACGGCGACGCCGACCTGCGATTCTCCTGTCTGCGTTCCGTCGCGATCGTGGGCTCGCGGGCCGTCACACCGTACGGCGCGCACGTGGCGGCGGAGTTCGGCGCCGGGCTGAGCGGGCGCGGCTGGAGCGTCGTCTCGGGAGGCGCCTACGGCGTCGACGGCGCGGCCCATCGGGGGGCCCTCGCCGGAGACGCGCCGACCGTAGCGGTGCTCGCCTGCGGCGCCGACGTCGCCTACCCCAGCGCGCACCACCAGCTCTTCGCCGCCGTGCGCGCTCACGGCGTGCTGGTGAGCGAGTGTCCCATGGGCTCCCATCCGACCCGCCCACGGTTCCTGATCCGTAACCGGCTCATCGCAGCGCTGTCCAGGGGCACGGTGGTCGTGGAGGCGGCCGTGCGCAGCGGGGCGCTCAGCACCGCGAGGCACGCGCTGTCACTGAACCGCGTCCTCGGGGCGGTGCCCGGGCCGGTGACGTCGGAGACGTCGGCCGGATGCCACCGGCTGATCCGGCAGGGGGCGGCAGTCTGCGTCACCACCCCCGAGGAGGCGGTCGAGCTCACCGGCATGATGGGGACCGACCTGGCCCGTGAGCCGTGCGGCCCGGTGCTGCCGCGTGACGGGCTGGAGCCCGAGACCCGGCGGGTGCTGGAAGCCGTGCCGGCCCGGGGCGGAGCCGGGCCCGCGGCGATAGCGGTGACGGCGGGCGTCGGCATGGACACCGCGCTGTCCTGCCTCGGCGGCCTGGCCGCGGCCGGCTACATCGAGCGGGTCACCCGGGGCTGGCGCCTGCGCCCGGAGGGGCCGCGGAGCCCTTCCGGGCGGTGAGGCGGTGAGGCGGTGACCGGGATTCGGACAGGCCCGGCGCCCGTCATACGCCGGGAGCGTCCGTGGCAGCAGCGCGTCGATGTCGCGGGTCGCCTCGGTGACGGCCGCGGCATCCCGCAGGTCGACTTCGCGGGCGTCGACGAGGTCGCCCCAATTCCCGCGGGCCTGTTCGGGGTGGTGGCTCAGCTCACGAAGGCCGACGGCCGTCCCCGCGCGGGCGGATGCCCGTCCTATGGAGAGCACGACGGCAAGCGCGTCCGCCGGCCGCCTCCGTGCGGGGCCGAAGGACCTTCGCCGGTCACATAGCGAGCGGGCGTGGTTCCGACGTGCCGGACGAAATGCCGGTTCAGGTGCGCCTGGTCATGGAATCCCACACTCGTGGCCACCTCGGCCGGCCGTTGGCCGTTCAGCAGGAGCCGGCGCGCCCGCTCGATGCGTCGGCCCGTGAGATAGGCGTGCGGTGGCAGGCCGTACGTCTGCTGACGGTCCAGCCCGAAGTCGACCGCGCCGTCGTCGAGGATCATCAGGTCCCACGTGTCGTGAACGTGGGCCGGATAGGCGTGGTCGGTGAAGTGCGCGTGGAAGACCTCGGCGATGCCCGGGACCGACGGTTCCCAGGCGGTGACCGCTGCCGGCGGACGGTGGGAGGTCATGCCAGGAACGTACAAGACGCGCGGGGCCTCAGCGGGCCAGGCTTGCCGTATCGGTCACCGCCCCTGTCCGGGCGGTCCACGGCAGAAAGGCGCCATCGGATGTCCGTTTCCCTGAGCCCCGTCAACATCGCGCACAGGCTCTCCCGGTTCGACGAGCTGTGGACGCAGAAGACGATCGCCGGCCTCAACGACTACGAGATCAAGCTCGCCAAGCTGAAGGGAGAGTTCGTCTGGCACACCCACCCGGAGACCGACGAGCTGTTCCTGGTCGTCAGCGGCCGACTCACCATCCGGCTCAGGGAGGGGGACGTCGCCCTCGGCCCTGGCGAGCTTTACGTGGTGCCCCGCGGTGTCGAGCACTGCCCTGTGGCGGGGGAGGAGACGGCCATCCTGCTGGTGGAACCGGCGGGCACACTCAACACCGGTGACGCGGGAGGCCCGATGACCAGGGTCGCCGAATCCCTCGATTAGCGGGCGCCGTACTCCGTCACCCGCCTGGAACCGGCCTGTGCGTTTCCGGGTCCGCCCGTGCTCCGGCGACCCGGGGACCGTCCGGCGCCGGAGCATCCGGGTGCCCGGGTGTGCGAGGGTTCCGTCGTTCTCCGTGACGAAAGGTCGTGAGCCGATGCGGAATCTGATCACCGCCCGTCTGGTGCTCGTCCCCTGGGAGCACCGTTTCCTGGACGATCTCGTCCGGCTGTCCGCCGACGAGCGGGTTATGAGGTTCGTCGGCAGCGGGCCGTGGGACGGGCGGTACGCCGGCGAACGGCACGAGTCGGCCCTCGGACAGTGGGCGACGCATGGGTTCGGGATGCGTGCCGTCACGAGCGCGGACGACGGGAGGTTTCTCGGCCTCGTCTCCCTGGGCGAGTCCCGGGCCACCGGATTCGAGACGCCTGTCTTCGAGATCGGCTGGTGGGTGGACCCGGCGGAGTGGGGACACGGCATCGCCACCGAGGCGGCGGCGTCGGTCCGGGACGAGGCGTTCAGCCGGGTGGGGGCGAGGTCGATCGTCGCCTGCTTCCACCGCGACAACACCGCCTCCGAACGCATCATGGCCAAGCTCGGAATGAGCCCTCACGGGGATGTCATCGACCGGTACGGCGAGCCCGCCCGGATGTACGCGCTGACCCGTGCCGAATGGGAACGTCTCGGGTCTCCGAAGCCCCTGAGCCCCTGAGGCCGTGATCGTCGGGTGGGGGTGCGCGGCCGGGCGCGGCGGGGTCACCGATCCCGGCGCGTGGGCCGGACCGGCAGCAGCCGTACCCGTCCCCGGCCCAGCAGAAGCAGCGGGTCGAGGTACAGCCGGTCGCGGAGCAGCCCCCAGTGCAGGCAACCGGCGGGGCAGTGACCGGGGATGTCCTGGAGGGTGCCGATCACCTGGTCCCGCTCCACGGTCTGTCCGCGCCGTACCGAGGGGGTGACGGGGAGATAGGTCGTCCGCAGACCGCCGTCGTGGAGAACGGTGACCACGCTCCGTCCGGCGAGCGGCCCCGCGTAGCCGACCGTGCCGGCGCCCGCGGAGCGGACCTCCGTGCCGGGTGGTGCGGCGAGGTCGGTTCCCCGGTGCCCGGCCAGCCAGGGCCGCGCCGGGGGCGCGAACTCCCGGAGCACACGGAGCCGTCCGGCGAGCGGCCGGCCCCACCGGGGAGAGGGTTCGACGTTCCGGGGCCGGGGCGAGGACGTCGTCTCCGGGCGGGGCGAGGACGCGGCTTCCGGGTGAGGGGAGGGCCGGCGGGAATCGGGCCGGGAGGCGGAGGCTTCCAGGCGGGTCGTCCGATCGCCCTGGTCCGGGGCTGGAGGACCTGCGGCTCCCGGCGAGGTGAGCAGCAGCGCCGGCAGCAGGAGATGTGTCCCGAAGACGCGGAAGGAGCTCATCCGCCCAGGATGGGGATCACCGCGAGGGCGGGGCCGGGCCGAACACGGTTCTGTGGACGACCGGCGTGCGCTCCCGGACGGCACGCGTCCTCGGGGAGGCGCGATGTCCCGGGCGGCACGTGTCGCCGGGGAAGCGGTTCCGGACGGCACGCGTCCTCGGGGAGGCGGCGCGACGTCATGGGCGGCCCATCTCACCGGGGAAGCGGTCCGAAGCGGTCCCGGACGGCACGTCTCATCGGGGATCATCGGGAAAGCGGAGCGGGGGAGTGGCGCAGCGGGGAGAGCCAGACCAGCGGGATGGCGAGGAGCACGATGCCCGCCGCGCCGCACCACAGCACCGAACGCAGGCCGAACAGCTCGCCGGCCACGCCGCCCGCCAGGCCGCCCGCGGCGACGACGCCGTGGATCCCGAAGGTCATCGTGGCGTTGACCCGGCCCCGCAGTTCGGCGGGCGCCTCCCGGAGGGTGATGGCCCCCATGGAGGTGGCGAAGGCGACGATCGCCGCGCCGCTGACGAGCCCGCTGGCCGCCATGACGGCGAACCTGGTCCAGACCGGCCCGGAGGCGAGCGCCGTCACCACGTAGTCGAGCGGGAACAGCAGCATCGCGTAGCGGAGGATGCGGTTCTCGCCCACCCGCCCGATGAGGCGCGCCGCGGCCAGGGCGCCGAGCAGGCCGCCCACACCGAAGCACGCGCTGACCGCGCCGACCATCCCGGCGGGCAGGTCGAGGACGGTGACGGCGTAGAGGACGAAGATCGCCATGTACGCGCCGCCGAAGAAGTTGATCGCCATCCCGGAGCCGCAGAGCGCGCGGAGCGCGGGGTCCGCCGTCACGGCGCGCAGGCCCTCGCGGATCTCGGCCCACATGCCGCGAGGGACCGCGGGCACGTGCTTCTCCGGGGCCCGGATGCCGCGGATCAGGAACGCCGAGGCGAGGAAGGACAGCGCGTCGACGAGCAGGGCGAACGGCGCGGTGGCGATCTGGACGAGCAGGCCGGACAGGCTCGGGCCGCCGATGATCGCCAGTGAGGTCGCCGACTGGAAGCCGGCCAGCGCCTGGGGTCGCCGGCTCTCGTCGACCACGGCGGTGACGTGCGGGAAGCTGCACGCCCGGAAGAGCACCGAGCAGAGGCCGACGGCGAACGTCACGGCGATCAGCCACGGCACGGTCAGCCATCCGGCGAGCCAGGCCACCGGGACCGTGGCGGTCGCCGCCGCCGCCGTCACCTCACAGCCGGTCATGACGGGCCGGTGCCGCCGCATCCGGTCGGCCAGCGCGCCCGCCTGGAGCCCGGCCAGCAGGTAGGGGAGGGAGCCGGCCGCGGCGAGCACGCCCATCTGCGCGGGGGAGGCGCCGAGGAGGGTGGCGGCGGTCAGTGGTACGGCCAGCCGGGAGACCTCGGCGCCGGTCTCGGAGACGGCGCGCGCCGAGAGCAGCAGCCGGTAGTCGCGCTGCCGGCGAAGGGGGACGGGGCGAGGTCCGGAGACGGCGTCGTCAGTCTGAAGGGAATGCTTCACATCTGTGAAAGTAATCCTTCACAGATGTGAAGGCAACCCTTCAGACCTGAGCGGGTACGGTTTCCCCATGACCCAGGAGGCGCGCAGGCAGCTCACCGACCCCGTGGCGATGCGGGCGCTCGCCCACCCCGCGCGGCTGGCGATCCTGAACCGGCTGCAGGCCGAGGGGCCCGCCACCGCGACCGAGGTGGCCGAGGTCGTCGGCGTCACGCCCAGCGCCGCCAGCTACCACCTGCGGATGCTCGCCAAGTACGGCTTCGCCGAGGACGCGCCCGCACGCGGCGACGCCCGGGAGCGCATGTGGCGGCACAGCTCCGGTGGCATGGTCATCAGTCCCGAGGCCGACGACCCGCCGGAGGTGCGGGCGGCCAAGGAGCTGCTCATCAAGGCCGTGCGCGATCACGCCGCCGACGAGGCGACGCGCGCGCTGGCGAGCTTCGACCGCGAGCCCGCCGAGTGGCAGGAGGCGTCGATCTTCTACCGGACCGTCCTGTTGGTGAGCGCCGAGGAGCTCAGGGAACTGCACCGGCGGATCGACGAGTTGCTCGATCCCTACTCGATCAACAGGCGCGACCGGGCGGAGGTCCCGCCCGGCGCCCGGGTCGCGGAGGCGCAGGTGAACCTCTTTCCCCGCGCCGAGCGGCGCCCGCACGGGCTCCCGCAGGAGGGCACGCATCCCGGCCCCCTCGACGGGTAGGCCCTTTCCCGCTCGCCGGCGCGGCGGCCGTCCCCTCGCGGGAAGGGGCCGTTCGCCGGCTCCGAGCCCCGTCCCGGTCCCCTTCGCGCGGCTCCCTCGCAGGCGGGGGCCGTTCCCCCGCCTGCCGGGAGGCGGTTCCCCGTGGGCGGTCAGGATGGCTGACGCGCCGAGGTCGGGCGGAGGTCCGGCTGAGGGTACACTTTTCGATGGCCTGCACCACGCGGGCCGACTTCGCATGTCCCGCTGAGAACCGTCTCCCCCGGTCCGGGTGAGAGCCCGGCTGGAGCCGGTTCGGGACATCAGGGCGGTGGCCGAGGGCCGCCGCGTCAACCGAGAACAGCGCCCAGCGATGGGTGCCCCGACCTGGAGGACAATCACATGTCCACCCCCGTCGTCACCATGCGACAGCTGCTCGAGAGCGGCGTTCACTTCGGCCACCAGACTCGTCGCTGGAACCCGAAGATGAAGCGCTTCATCTTCACCGAGCGCAACGGCATCTACATCATCGACCTCCAGAAGTCGCTGTCCTACATCGACAGGGCCTACGACTTCGTCAAGGAGACCGTCGCCCACGGCGGCACGATCATGTTCATCGGCACGAAGAAGCAGGCGCAGGAGGCCATCGCCGAGCAGGCGGCCCGCGTCGGCATGCCGTACGTCAACCAGCGCTGGCTGGGCGGCATGCTCACCAACTTCTCCACCGTGCACAAGAGGCTCCAGCGTCTGAAGGAGCTCGAGGAGCTCGACTTCGACAACGTCGCCGCCTCGGGGCTCACCAAGAAGGAGCTCCTCATGCGTCGCCGTGAGAAGGAGAAGCTCGAGCGCACCCTCGGCGGTATCCGCGACATGGCCCGCGTTCCGAGCGCGGTGTGGGTCGTCGACACCAAGAAGGAGCACATCGGGATCAGCGAGGCCCGCAAGCTCAACATCCCGGTCGTCGCGATCCTCGACACCAACTGCGACCCGGACGAGGTCGACTACCCGATCCCGGGTAACGACGACGCCATCCGCGCCGTCGACCTGCTGACCCGGGTCGTGGCCGACGCCGTCGCCGCCGGTCTCATGGCCCGCGCCGGCGCCAACCGCGGTGACGACAAGCCGGCCGTCGCCGGTGGCGCCGAGCCGCTCGCCGAGTGGGAGCAGGAGCTGCTCGCCGGCGGTGAGAACGAGGCCAAGGCCGAGGCCGCCCCGGCTGAGGCCCCGGCCGCCGAGGCCGACGCCGACGCCGCCGAGGCCCCGGCTGCCGAGGCTGAGGCTCCGGCCGCCGACGCCGCTGAGGCTCCGGCCGCCGACGCCGCCGAGGCTCCGGCCGCCGAGGACGGCGCCGAGGGCGAGAAGGCCTAGTTCTCATCTCGTACGGTTCGCCGTACGAACCCGCAAGGCTCTTTTCGGGTGGGCGCGCCTCCTTCGGGGGGTGTGCCCACCCGGTCCACGACGATTCCGACGAGGAAAAGACAATGGCTTCCGTGAACATGGCCGACGTCAAGCGGCTTCGCGAGCTGACCGCCGCCGGCATGATGGACTGCAAGAAGGCTCTGGAGGAGTCCGCGGGCGACTTCGACCGCGCCATCGAGATCCTGCGCCTCAAGGGCGCCAAGGACGTCGGCAAGCGCGAGGCCCGCACCGCCTCCAACGGCCTGGTCGCCCTGAAGCAGGACGGCGACTCGGCCGCCGCGCTGCTGGAGCTCAACTGCGAGACCGACTTCGTGGCCAAGGGCGAGCGCTTCCAGGAGCTGGCCGCCCAGGTCGTCGAGCACATCCTGGCGTCCCGCCCGGCCGACGTCCCGGCCCTGCTGGAGTCGGAGTTCGACGGCAAGACCGTCAAGACCCACCTCGACGAGGCCAACGCCGCGCTGGGTGAGAAGATCGAGATCCGCCGCTTCGCGGTTCTGGAGGGCGGCTACGTCGGCGCCTACATGCACAAGACCGACCCGCAGCTCCCGCCGGCGGTCGGCGTGCTCGTGCAGCTCGACGCCCCGAACGCCGAGGTCGCCAAGGACATCGCCCAGCACGCCGCCGCGATGGCTCCGAAGTACCTCAACGCGGACGCCGTCCCCGCCGACGTCATCGAGAAGGAGCGCGCGCTCTTCGAGGAGATGACCCGCGAGGAGGGCAAGCCCGAGGCCGCCATCGGCAAGATCGTCGACGGTCGCATCAACGGCTGGTTCCGTGACTTCACCCTGCTGCAGCAGGCGTTCGTCAAGGACAACAAGAAGTCCATCGGCAAGTACGCCGACGAGAACGGTGTCAAGGTCGAGGCCTTCGTCCGCTTCAAGGTCGGACAGGCTTAGTCTTAACCCAGCTTCTCTCAGCCACAGCACTACAACGAGGAGGCCGCCGTCGTGCAGGAGAACTCAGAATCCGCTACGTCGGCGGTTTCTTCGTATTCAGGTCCGCTCCGCTGGAAGCGGGTCATGCTGAAGCTGTCGGGTGAGGCGTTCGCCGGCGGAGAGCCGCTGGGCATCGACCCCGGGGTCGTCGGCCACCTGGCCGACTCGATCGCGGAGGCCGTCCGTAAGGGCGTGCAGGTCGCGGTCGTGGTCGGCGGCGGCAACATGTTCCGCGGCGCGGCCCTGTCCGAGCGCGGCATGGACCGCGCCCGGGCCGACTACATGGGCATGCTCGGCACGGTGATCAACTGTCTGGCCCTCCAGGACTTCCTGGAGAAGCGGGGCATCGACACCCGTGTCCAGACGGCGATCACCATGCAGCAGGTCGCCGAGCCCTTCCTGCCCCGTCGCGCCATCCGCCACCTGGAGAAGGGGCGCGTGGTCATCTTCGGAGCCGGGCTCGGTTCGCCGTTCTTCTCCACCGACACCTGCGCCGCGCAGCGCGCGCTGGAGATCGGTGCCGAGGCGCTGCTCAAGGGCACCCAGGTGGACGGCGTCTACGACGACGACCCCCGGAAGAACCCCGACGCCGTACGGTTCGACCACCTCGAATATGGTGAGGTCCTGACCCGTGGCCTCGGTGTGATGGACGCCACGGCCATCAGCCTCTGCATGGACAACGGCCTGCCCATCGTGGTCTTCGACCTCATGGGTGAGGGCAACATCCTGCGGGCGGTGCGTGGTGAGAAGATCGGCACGCTGGTGAGTCCGGCAGGGAAATAGGGAGCGAGCCTGACGAGCGAGCGGAGCGGTGCGCGACGCAGGAGTGTCCCGCGAAGTGAGTGAGGATGGTGAGTGACCCATGAGCGGGGAGCGAGCCTGACGAGCGAGCGGAGCGGTGCGCGACGCAGGAGTGTCCCGCGAAGTGAGTGAGGATGGTGAGTGACCGAGAAGAAGGAGTCGCTGTGATCGACGATACCCTCCTCGAAGCCGAGGAAAAGATGGACAAGGCCGTGTCGGTGGCGAGGGACGACCTCGCAGGCATCCGTACGGGCCGTGTCACCCCGTCGATGTTCAACAAGATCACCGCTGAGTACTACGGGACGCCCACTCCCATTCAGCAGCTGGCCTCGTTCCATGTCCCCGAGGCCCGCATGGTCATCATCCAGCCCTTTGACAAGAGCTCGATGGCCGCGATCGAGAAGGCGATTCGCAACTCCGACCTCGGTGTCAACCCCGGTAACGACGGTCAGGTCATCCGCGTGGCCTTCCCCGAGCTGTCGGAGGAGCGCCGCAAGGAGTACGTGAAGGTCGCCCGGACCAAGGCGGAGCAGGCCAAGGTCTCCATCCGCAACGTCCGTCGCCACGCCAAGGAGACGCTCGACAAGATGATCAAGGACGGCGAGGCGGGTGAGGACGAGGTGCGTCGCGCGGAGAAGGAGCTCGACGACCTCACCCAGAGGCACGTCGCTAAGATCGACGAGCTGCTCAAGCAGAAGGAAACCGAGCTGCTCGAAGTCTGATTCGTAATCCTTGTCCCGTCCGGATCTCCGGTACGGGACAAGGATTTTGTGTACGGAAGTGGGACCCCTTGGAAGCTGCGGCGGGCGGTAGCCGTACCGGCCGGAATCTCCCCGCCGCCATCGCGGTGGGCGTCGGCCTGGGAGCGGCCGTCATCGGCTCCCTCTATTTCGTCAAGGTGCTCTTCCTCGCCGTGGTGGTCGCGGCGGTGGGCGTCGGCGTGACGGAACTGGTCAGGTCGTTCGCGGAGAGGGACATCCGGGTTCCGCTGATCCCGTCGCTGGCCGGGATGACCGCCATGCTCGTCGGCGCCTACTACGGCGGCCCCGCCTGGATGCTCGGCCTCTTCGCGGCGACGGTCCTGACACTGATGATCTGGCGGATGTTCCAGGGCACCGAGGGGTACGTCCGTGACACCTCCGCCACCGTCCTGGTCGCGGTCTATCCGTCGTTCCTGGTCGCGTTCGTGGCGCTGCTGCTCAGTCATCCGGTCGACGGCCCGGACCGGGTGATCACCTTCATCGCCACCACGGTCGCGAGCGACATCGGCGGATACGCCGCGGGAATCCTCTTCGGCAAGCACAGGATGTCCCCGCTGATCAGCCCGAAGAAGACCTGGGAGGGTTTCGCCGGCTCGGCGGTCGCCTGCATGGCGGTGGGCGGCTGGCTGGTCTCCTGGCTGCTGGAGGCCGAGATCTGGAAGGGCGTCCTGATCGGCGCGGTGGTCGTGGTGTTCGCCACGCTCGGCGATCTCGTCGAGTCGGTGATCAAGCGGGACCTCGGCGTCAAGGACATGGGAAGCGTGCTGCCCGGCCACGGCGGCCTGATGGACCGGCTCGATTCCCTTCTCGCCGCGCTCATCCCGGTCTGGGCGCTGCTCACCCTGCTGATCTGATCGTCCCGGACGCTCCCGAGGGGCGGCCGGGAGGTCAGCCCACCCGGGTGATCCGGTCGGCCGTCAACCGGGGCAGCAGCGCGCGGTAGCCGCTCGCCGCGGCCAGGCGCAGCTCGTCGTCGGTGAGCGGCACCAGCCAGAGCCACCGTACGGCGTCGCCGCCGAAGGTGAAGCCCGACAGGTCCGGCAGGCCCGGTGGTCCGGCCAGCATGAGGACGCCGTTGTAGGCGGAGCCGAGGGGGAACGTCTCCGGCCGGTGGTACCACTTCGCCGTGTGCCCGTGACCCAGCCAGGTGACCGAGTGCCATGGGTACTGCGCCAGCCACAGGAACAGCCGGGCGGCCTCCCGGGCGTCGCCCCGGGTCGCGACGGCGAGTTCCACCCGGGCGTACGCCTCCGGGCGGTCGATGTACTGCTCCACGGTGGGCATCCGCTGGCAGCTCATCCCCACCGTGGACAGGATCGTGTGCTCCCGGCCCCGCTCCGGCGGCCGCTCGGTGATGCCGACCGTGGGCAGCCGGCCGCCGCCGGCGTCCCAGAACCTCCCCGCGGTGCCGACCGCCCGGTCCAGGTGGCCCATCACGAACTGCTGGAAGGACGCCCAGGAGCCCTCGCCGTCGCGCCATTCCCAGTAGGAGCCGGCCTTGGCCAGCCGCGGGGCCAGGGCCTCCATGGCGTCCTCAAGGGACCAGGCGAACGGTGACTCGCCCACCGCGTCGCGGGAGTATCCCGGCATGCCGCGGCTCACGTCGGCCCAGCCAGGAATGACCGCCAGCAACTCGTCGTTCTCGTACAGGGCGACGCCGTCGCCCTCCTCGAACCACAGTGACCGCAGGGTGCCCAGGGGTCGTCTGCCGCCGGGGTGCCGGGTGTTCGCCCGGGGGGCCACCGGCGGGAGTTCGGAGGCCAGCCGATCCAGGTCGATGGTCTCCGGGGCCGGGACGTGGTTGGCCAGCCACACCGCTCCGTGGACCTCGCCCTTCGGACCGCACAGGTAAGCTACCGAGGAAGTCTCGTCGCGTTCGACCACCAGGGTGCGGCTTCCGTAGGGGCCGGTGTCGCTGAGCAGGATCTCGATGCCGTCTCCCCGCTCGCCTGCGGACCGGATTGTCGCCATATCTCCGGACTTTAGATCAGAGTCGAGTGTCGCTTCGAGTAACCGTCGAGAGAAGGCTTTGGACGTGTCGACTGCCAGCCAGCCCGGGACCCCCGTACCCGGCCAGCTCACCTTCGTGGCGCCCCGCAGGGCCAAGCCCGCGCGCCACCTGGCCGACCTGACCATGGCCGAGCGTCGCGCGGCCGTCGCCGAGCTCGGCGAGAAGCCGTTCCGGGCCGACCAGCTCTCCCGGCACTACTTCGAGCGGCTCACCGCCGACCCGGGTCTGATGACCGACCTGCCGGCCGCGGCGCGTGACAGGTTCGCCGCGCTGTTCCCGACGCTGCTCACCTCCGTCCGGGAGATGACGACCGACGGCGGCACCACCCGCAAGACGCTGTGGCGGCTCTTCGACGGCGCGCTGGTCGAGTCGGTCCTCATGCGCTACCCCGACCGCGCCACCATGTGCGTATCCTCCCAGGCCGGCTGCGGCATGAACTGCCCGTTCTGCGCCACCGGCCAGGCCGGCCTGACCCGCAACATGAGCACCGCGGAGATCGTCGAGCAGGTCGTCGCCGGGGCGCGGGCCCTGGCCGCGGGCGAGGTCCCGGGCGGCCCCGGCCGGGTCAGCAACGTGGTCTTCATGGGGATGGGCGAGCCGCTGGCCAACTACAGGGCGGTGATCGGCGCCGTGCGCCGGATGGTCGAGCCCGCTCCGAACGGCCTGGGCATCTCCGCCCGCGGCGTCACCGTCTCCACCGTCGGGCTGGTCCCCGCGATCGGCAAGCTCGCCGACGAGGGCCTGCCGGTGACGCTGGCGCTGTCCCTGCACGCCCCCGACGACGAGCTCCGCGACACCCTGGTGCCGATCAACACCCGGTGGAAGGTCGCCGAGGTCCTCGACGCGGCCTGGGCGTACGCCGCCAGGACCAAGCGCCGCGTCTCCATCGAGTACGCGCTGATCAAGGACGTCAACGACCAGGAGTGGCGGGCCGACCTGCTCGGCAAGCTGGTCCGCAACAAGCTCGTGCACGTCAACCTGATCCCGCTCAACCCCACCCCCGGCTCGAAGTGGACGGCCTCGCGCCCCGAGGACGAGCGCGCCTTCGTCCGCCGCCTGCAGTTCCACGGCGTCCCGGTGACCGTCCGCGACACCCGGGGCCGCGAGATCGACGGCGCCTGCGGCCAGCTCGCCGCCGCGGAGTAGCCCACCCGTCCGGGCGGCGGCGGGAGACGTCCCGGCCCTGACGGCCGCGGAGACCGGGAGGGCCGCGGCATGCGCCCCTCCCGGTCCGGTGACGGGATCCGGAGGATCCTCAGAGAGGCCGCGAGCAGGGCAGGCCGCCGCCCGCGTGGTTGATCAGATCCTGGTAGACGACGCTCTTCCGGATCGGGGTGCGGCTGGTGACCGTCTGCACGGTCCTGCCGTCCCGGACGAGCTCGAAGACGGGGGTCGTGCCCGGCACCATCGGCACCTTGAACGACACCATGCCCGCCGAGCTCACCTCCTTGGTCTTCACGTCTTCGCCCTGCCTGACCACCAGGGTGCCCGGCGACCTGACGAAGGCGAGCAGCTCGACGTCGTCGGTGGCCGCGTCGCCGTACGGGATGGCGATGGGGCCGATGGTCTGCTTGGTCTTGTCGAACGGCGCGTCGGTGCGGTGACTGCGGTGGAAGTAGTACAGCGCGTCACGGACGACGCTCGGAGCCTTACCGGTCTTGAACCAGGTGGTGTAGTAGGCGATCACGTCCGCCGGCGCGTATCCCCGCTCCACCGAGGGCGCGAGCCAGGATTCGGCGTAGTCGTTCCAGGTGGTCAGGGAGACGATGTCCGCGTCGCCCTCCATCGCCTTGACGAAGGACTGCCGCAGCGTGCCGCTGTTGGACGGTTCCCAGTACCTCTTGTCACGCGGGCGCACATCCTCCAGGGCCGCCGGGGCCATGTAGAAGCGTCCGCGCCTGGCGGCCTCGATGCCCGCCTTGCGGTAGCCGTCGGTCGAGCTCTCCCAGCGGACGCCCCACGAGGAGTAACCCGCCACCGAGTCGTTCCACTCGGTCTTACCGCTGCCGCTCCAGTCCAGGAAGATCGGGACGAGGGAGGTCTTCATGCCCTGCGTCGCCAGCTTCGCCCGCAGGTCGTCCCACCAGGCGGGTGACTGCCGCTCGGGGTAGAACGGCGCGAGCGGGACGGTGCCGTCGGGCAGGCGGTAGAGCGAGGGGTGCCCCTTGGCGAGAAGGACGTCGGAGATCACCTTGTCCGGCGAGGCGTCCTTGGTGGTGGGGAAGTCCGGGCTCAGCATGATCCGGAATCCGGGGTCGACGGCCTTGGCCGCCGCCAGCAGGTCGGCGATGTGGTTGAAGCGCTGGTCGGTCGCCGAGGTGTGGTGCTCGTAGATGAACCCGTCGAGTCCCATCGCGATGGCCTGCCGTACCTCGACCTCGAAGTCGGCCTGGCGCCAGCCGCCTCCCGAGCGCACCGGCCGGGGGAGCGGCCTGTCCCGGGAGTGACCGCCCTGCGCGGCGTACATCCCGTTGGAACCGGCGGGGTCGAGCCAGGAGGCGTACTGGTCCTTGGCCGGGTCCTTGTTGTCGATCGACAGCGGGTAGGGCGGGAAGTAGAAGGCGAACACCTTCTTGTCGTATGAACGCAGCGCGGCGGCCGACGGCTTGTCGAACGGCAGGCACTGGTTCCCGCCGGATGTGGGGGTGGCTGTCGGGGTGGCGCTCGGCGTCGCACCCGGAGTCACACTCGGCGTGGGGGAGGGGGTGGCCGTGGCGAGGGTGTAACTGATCCTGAGGCGGGGCCCCTTGCCCGCGGTGCGCGTGGAGTACAGCACCGCCACCGGCCCGCTGGACGCGGTGAGGCCGAAGGAGTACGTCCCGTTGCCGAGGTAGGCGTCCGAGACGTCCAGGTCGGCGACGGCGTCCGCGGTGAAGCCGGTGTGCGTGCTCAGCGCCGTGCCGAAGGTGGGACGGGAGTTCCATGATGTGCCGGTCTGCGACCAGGAGCCGGTGACCTTGTGCACCGAGACCGTGGTGTCCGTCGTCCTGGTCGCCCGTACCTGCAGGGTCATGGTGACGTTCGCGGCGTTCTCCGGAATGCCGGAGACGGTGAAGCCGGTGAGCGCCCTGCGCTCGCCGGCCGTGGAGCCGCTGCAGGCCTTCGCGCACACGGAGAGCCATTCGGCGGTGCCGTACATCGTGGCGGGGGCCGCCTGGCTGATGAAGACGTCCTTGGCGGGCTGGACCACGAGGTTCACCGGGGCCGCCCGGGCGGTCGCATGGGCGGCGCCCAGGGGGACGGCGCAGACCACGGTGATGAGGGCGGCCAGCGCCGCCCGTCTGAGGGGGAACAAGGAACCTCCTGCGGGTGCTCGGAAACGTGATCATCGCACCCGTGCCGAAAGGAGGTAATGGACATTGAATATTATTGTTCAACGTCCTCTATATTCTTTATAGGGGTACTAATCCCATTGGAGCGGGACATTTTTCGGGAGTACGCCCGCCGCCGGGACAGCCGCCTGCCCGGGCGGCGCGAACGGGCGTACCGCGTCCGAATCATCGGCGGATCCACGACCGTTCCGCCGGAGGACAGGCGACCGGTCTGTCAGCTGACCAGCGACCATCCTCTCAGGAACATGGCGGCCATCCTCTCAGCCACCCTTGAGTTGTGCCATGCTGAAGCCATGGCCGGCGCTGTACGGAGCCCTCTCGGCAGGGTCCTTCCCCATCAGGCGGGTCCCCGCCTGGTCGCGCAACCTCAGCAGTCGTGCGGTCGGAACGCCCAAGGTGGCCTTCGTCGACTCGGGGATCGCCGCGAACCTGCTGGGCGCCGACGCGCGGAGCCTGCTGCGGCCCGAAGGGGCCTTCGGGCCGCTCCTGGAGGGCTTCGTGCTGATGGAGCTGTCCCGGCAGCTCTCCTGGTCCGAGGAGCGCGTGGAGCTGTTCCACTACCGCACCAAGGACAAGGTGGAGGTGGACGCCGTCCTGGAGAACCGGCAGGGACGCGTGGTCGGCATCGAGGTGAAGGCGTCATCGACGGTGCGGCCGGACGACTTCAGAGGGCTACGCCACCTCGCCGGCCGCCTGGGGGATGACCTCGCGGTGGGAATCGTCCTCTATACGGGGACGCAGACGCTTCCCTTCGGGGAGCGCATGCGGGCCATGCCGGTGAGCGCTCTCTGGGAGGTGGCGGCGCCCCGGCGATGATCGGCTGATGCGGATCTACGGCCTGGTGCGGCGGAGCCGTGTGTAGGCGATGAGGCCCGCGGCGGACCAGAGGAGCGCCGCGGCGGCGACCGGGAGCAGGACGGTGTCGAGGACGCCGTCGTTGGCCGCGCGCATCCACGGCATGACCGGCACCGTGAACCGGCCCACCGGGGTCAGGCTGACCAGCAGCAGGGCCACGTACCCGCCGAACAGCGTCAGCATCGACGCGGCCGGGGACGGCATGATCGGCTGACTGGTCAGCGCGCCCAGCGCCGTGCCCGCGACCAGGCCGAGCAGGTGCAGGACGGCGCCGCGCGCCACGTCGCCGGGCGCGGGCGTGGCGGCGAAGCCGTGCAGCAGCGGCGTGACGACCGCGATCGCCGCGAACGCGAGGTTGACGGCGAACGCGGCCAGCAGTCCCGCGCCGATCTCCCGCCCGGGACCGCCGGCCGCCGTCATCGAGACCAGCCGCTGCGCCGCCGGTTCGGTGTCGAGCAGGCTGCGCGCGGCCCAGGCGAAGACGACGATCAGCAGGCCGGCCGAGTCGGCGTAGGAGGACAGCTCCTTGCCGGGCGGCGTCAGCGTCGAGTAGAAGATCACCAGCATCAGGAGCAGCCCGACCGCCGGCTGGAACAGCTGGTGGGAACGGGCGTAGGCGCTCAGCTTGAACCGGATCAGACGCGTCAACGGTGCCTCCTGCCGTACGACGTGCTCTCGGGGGTCACGCGGTCCGCCGTACGGTGTAGCCGTCGGCGCGGAGCTTCTGCTCGACCTCGTCGGCCTCGCCGGGGTCCACCAGCACCTCGATGACCGCCCGGCCACCCGTGCCGGGCCCCTGCCCGGACGCCCGTCCGGCGTCCCGCGCCCGCCCGGGTCCGGGATCAGGCCCGGGGTCCGTCCCGGACGGCCGCCCGGATCCCGGCCCGGTGGAGCGGACGGTGACCGCGCCGTCGGCGACGAGCCAGTGGTCGGCGCCGGGGAACTCCCGGAGCTGGTTCTGGTGGTCGCTGACCACGACCGCGCCGCCGCGGGCGGCGATCTCACCGAGGATGACCGGGAGTTCGGCGCGGGTCTGCTCGTCCAGCCCGGCGAAGGGCTCGTCCAGGATCAGCAGGTCCGGCGGGCCCAGCAGCGACTGGATCAGCCCCACCTTCTGCGCGCTGCCCTTGGACAGGTCGCCGAGCGGCAGGCCGAGCAGGTGGACGGCGTTCAGCCGCCGCGCGAGGTCGCCGGCCGCGGCGGGGGAGACGCCCCTGACGCGGGTCATGTGGTCCAGGTAGGCGGAGACGGTGAAGGGCTGGCCGGTGGGGAAGACGTCGGGGGCGTAGCCCACGGCGCGGGGCCGGCCGGAGACCGAGCCGCGGGCCGGCGGGACGAACCCGGCGAGCAGCCGCAGCAGGGTGGACTTGCCGGCGCCGTTGCGGCCGGTGACCTCGACGACGGACCCCGGGCGGAGCGTGAGCTCGACGTCCCTGAGGATCCAGGGGCCGCGGCGGGAGTACCGGAAGGACACCTGGGAGAGCCGCATGGACCGCACCCTACCGGGATCATGCTCTTCGCGCCCCGGCCGCCGGAAACCGCCCCGGCCGCGGGCCGGTGGGACCGGCCGGTCCGCTGTCGTCGGCCGGCCGGGGGCCCCGAACCGTCCGAATCCATCCGGTCAGCCGGCCGTCCGTCCCGGTCGCGGGCCGGTGAGACCGGTCGGCCCGGGACCGTCGGTCAGCCGGTGAGGCCGAGCTGACCGGCGGCCCGGACGGCCAGCCACACCTCGGCGAACGCGCCCGTGGACGTCAGGTCCCGGCCGGTGAGCGCGGTGAACCGGCGCAGCCGGTAGGCGAGCGTGTTCGGATGGATGTGCAGCGCCGCCGCCGCGTCCTCGGTGCGGCGGTCGCGTTCCATCCAGGTGCGGACCGAGGCCAGCAGGCGGGAGTCGTGGGCGGCGTCGTACCGGATCACCTCGCCGAGCACGTGCTCGACCAGCGCCGAGAGCACCGCGGGGTCCTCCGGCAGCCATCGTCCGGCGGTGTCGTCGCCGTATCGGACGAGCGCCTGGCCCGACTCGGCCGCCCGGGAGACGGCCCACACCGCCTCCCTGCGGGCCACCCGCAGGGAGGTACCGGCGGCGAACGGCCGGCTCATCCCGGCCGCGACGCCCGGCGCTCCGGCGACGGCGGCGGCCGCTTCGGCGGTGCCGAGGACGTAGCGGTCGTCGCCCCTGCCGAGCATGAGGAACGGGCGGTCGTCCAGGGCGCGCAGCAGCCCGTCGTCGGACACGCCGCGGACGGCCAGCAGGACCAGCTCGTCGCCGGGCAGGCCCAGCCGGATCAGCCGCCGCCGGGCCGTGGCCGGGTCGAGCACGTCCTGCAGCAGCTCGGCCAGGATCTCCGCGCCCTCGCGGCGCAGGGTCTCACGCTCGTGGCGGGCCATGGCGACCTGGAGCGCGGCGACGGTGGCGATGTGCTGGGCCACCGCCAGGCCGGCCGGGCGGGCGCCCTCCCGTTCCAGGGCGACGAGGAAACCGGCCGGGCCGCCCGGCGCGGGCACCGGGAGGACGAACCCGCCGGGGATCGTCGGGGGAGCGTCCGCCGTCCTGGGCAGCAGATCCGGGTCGGGCACGGGGACGCCGGGCAGCAGTGGGCGGCCCTGCGGCGTGCACAGGTACACCGTGTAGCCGCTGAGCCGTTCCAGGCGGCGGAACAGCGTCACGGTGCCGAGGTCCTCCGAGGCCATCCAGCGCAGCGCGCCGAAGACCTGGAGCTGCGCGCCGAGCCGCTGGCGGGCGTCCTCCCGCACGGCCGCGGCGACCTCCTGGCCGACGGCGATGAACGGTACGGCCAGCGGCACCTCCAGGACCGGCATGCCGCGCTCCTCAGCGGCGGCGAGGAACGCCGGGTGCAGCGGCGGCACGTGGAGCTGGGCCGACAGGGCCAGCGCGGACACCCCGGCGTCGTCGAGCCGTTCCAGGTAGGCCCGCTGGCGGGCGGCGGATCGGGGGATCGCGATGCCGGTCGTCATGATCAGCTCGGCGCCCAGCAGCCAGGGCGTGGGATCGTCCAGTTCGCTGACGTGAGCCCAGGACACCGGGCGGCCGAGTCCCGCGCGGCCGGCGAGGACGCGCAGCCGCAGGGCCGGGAAGCGGACCAGCTCCTCGACGGTGAGCCGGTCGGCGGTGTGTTCGTGGTCGGCCACAGGAGACCCCGTCGTAGTTCGTGCTTCCCACAATACCCAAACGGGTATAAATCTCCCAGAATGTAAGGACAGCCCGCTCTGAGCCGGGCCTGCCACGCCCTCCCCCGCCGTTCCACGTCCCTCGGAAGAAGCCCCCGCAAGAAGCCCCCGCAAGAAGCCTCCCGAAAGACTCTCCTCGAAAGGACCGTGCGGCATGACCGAGCCCCGGGGCCCCGTCGACTCCTCCCGCGTCCCCCGCTTCGCGGGCCCGGCGACGTTCGCGCGTCTGCCGCGCCTGGACGAGGTCGGGCGCTGCGACGTGGCCGTGGTGGGGGTGCCGTTCGACAGTGGGGTCTCCTACCGTCCCGGCGCCCGCTTCGGCCCCTCCGCGGTCCGCGAGGCCAGCCGCCTGCTCCGGCCGTACCACCCCGGCCTGGACGTCTCGCCGTTCGCCGCGGTGCAGGTGGCCGACGCCGGCGACATCGCCTGCAACCCGTTCGACATCGGCGAGGCCGTCGAGGCGATCGAGGACGCCGCGACCCGGCTCCAGGAGGACGGCGCCCGCCTGGTCACCATCGGCGGCGACCACACCATCGCGCTGCCGCTGCTGCGCTCCCTGGCCAGGCGGCACGGCCCGGTGGCCATGCTGCACTTCGACGCCCACCTCGACACCTGGGACACCTACTTCGGCGCCGAGTACACCCACGGCACGCCGTTCCGCCGGGCGGTGGAGGAGGGCATCCTCGACACCGAGGCGATCGGCCACGTCGGCACGCGCGGCCCGCTGTACGGCAGGCGGGACCTCGACGACGACCGCCGCCTCGGCTTCGGCATCATGACCTCGGCCGACGTGATGCGCCGCGGTGTGGACGAGACCGTCGACGCGCTCCGGCAGCGGATCGGCGACCGGCCGCTCTACCTGTCGATCGACATCGACGTGCTGGACCCCGCGCACGCCCCCGGCACCGGCACCCCCGAGGCGGGCGGCCTGACCAGCCGTGAGCTGCTGGAGATCCTGCGCGGCCTGGCCGGGTGCAACCTGGTCGGCGGCGACGTGGTCGAGGTGGCCCCCGCCTACGACCACGCGGAGATCACCGCGGTGGCCGCCTCCCACGTCGCCTACGACCTGGTCAGCCTGCTGGCGCTGTCCAAGCCCTCTTCCTGACGGGGCCGGGCGGTCCGCCCGCCGTACGACCCGGACCGGCCGTACGGCGGGCGGTCCCCGGAGGGCGTCAGCGGGTCCCCCAGGAGTAGGTCTGCTTGTGCAGCTTGAGGTAGACGAACGTCTCGGTGGCGCGGACCGTGGGGATGGCCCGGATCTTGCCGAGGATGTCCAGCAGGTGCAGGTCGCTCTCGCAGACCACCTCGACCATGACGTCCACCGAACCGGCGGTCAGCACGACGTAGTCGATCTCCTTTATGGCCGACAGTTCGTCGGCCACCGTCTCCAGGTCGCCCTCGCACTTGATGCCGATCATCGCCTGGCGGGAGAAGCCGAGGGTGAGCGGGTCGGTGACCCCGACGATCTGCATGACCCCGGCGTCGAGCAGGCGCTGGACCCGCTGGCGGACGGCGGCCTCGGACAGTCCCACCGCCTTGCCGATCGCGGCGTAGGGCTTGCGGCCGTCGGCCTGCAGCTGTTCGATGATCTGTTTGGAGATCTCGTCGAGGACGACCGTGCCGTGCTTCGCGTCGTTGTCGCGGCGTACCTTGGGCGGGGTCGTCATCCGCGCTCCCTGGCGTCGTGTTAAGGGGTCGTTGCGGGCGTCGCACGCCCTGCCGACATGTTGCGGCTCGCTGCGACATGCTGTCAGTTTTTATGGCTCTGTCAAGCGATTTCGTCGCGATTTGGTATCTTAACAACGAAATCCCTTGTCGCGTAGGCTCTCCTCTGTAAGAGTCCCCATAACCAAGCCACCTCACAGGAGGTCAACGGTGACCACCCGTCTGCAGAACTATGTCAACGGCGAGCTCGTGGACGCCAAGAGCGGCCGGTTCTCCGACGTCATCGACCCCTGCACCGGAGAGGCATACCTGCAGGCGCCGATCTCCGGCGCGGAGGACGTCGACGCCGCCTACGCCGCCGCGGCCGCCGCCTTCGAGTCATGGAGCCTGCTGACCCCCGGTGAGCGGGCCAACCTGCTGCTCAAGGTCGCGGACGCCCTCGACGCGCGCGCCGGGGAGATCAACGAGGCCGAGTGCCGCAACACCGGCAAGCCCCGCGCCCGGATGGCCGAGGACGAGACCCCGGTCGCGGCCGACCACTTCCGCTTCTTCGCCGGCGCCGCCCGCACCCTGGAGGGGCCGACGTCGGGTGAGTTCCTCGCCGACCACACCTCCGTGATCCGGTACGAGCCGATCGGCGTCGTCGGCCAGGTCACCCCCTGGAACTACCCGATGATGATGGCGGTCTGGAAGATCGCCCCCGCGCTCGCCGCGGGCAACACCGTCGTGCTCAAGCCGTCCGACACCACCCCGGTCTCCACCCTCAAGATGGCCGAGATCATCGGTGAGGTCCTGCCGAAGGGCGTCTTCAACGTCGTCACCGGCGACCGCGAGACCGGCGCTCTCGTGGTGGGCCACCCGACCGCCCAGATGGTCGCCATCACCGGCTCGGTCGGCGCCGGCATGGCCGTGGCCAGGACCGCCGCCGAGGACGTCAAGCGGGTCCACCTGGAGCTCGGCGGCAAGGCCCCGGTCATCGTCTTCGACGACGTCAAGGACTTCAAGGCCGCCGCCGAGGCGATCGCCATGGGCGGTTTCTACAACGCCGGCCAGGACTGCACCGCGGCCTGCCGGGTGCTGGTCCACGAGGACGCCCACGACGAGTTCGTCGCGGCCCTCGTCGAGGCGGCCACCGCCACCGTGACCGGCGACCTGTCCAACGAGGACGCCCTCTACGGCCCGCTCAACAACGCGGACCAGCTGGCGCGGGTGACCGGCTTCATCGAGCGGGCGCCCGGCCACGCCAAGGTCCTGACCGGCGGCCGGCGGATCGGTGACAAGGGATTCTTCTTCGCCCCGACCGTCGTCGACGGCCTCCAGCAGGACGACGAGATGGTGCAGAACGAGGTCTTCGGGCCCGTCATCACCGTCCAGACCTTCTCCGACGAGGCCGATGCCGTGGCCAAGGCCAACGGTGTCCGGTACGGCCTCTCCAGCTCGGTCTGGACCTCCGACCACGGCCGGGCGATGCGGGTGTCGAGGCGACTCGACTTCGGCGTCGTGTGGGTCAACACCCACATCCCGTTCGTCTCCGAGATGCCGCACGGTGGCTTCAAGCACTCCGGCTACGGCAAGGACCTGTCGGTCTTCGGGCTCCACGACTACCTGCGAGTCAAGCACGTCATGCACTACATCGGCGAATAGCCGCGAAACAAGAGGGACAGCCTGGTATGACCGAAACCCAGGCGGATGTGGAGGCGGTGGTCTCCACCGCCTCCGGCCCGCCCCCGGTGCCCGCCATCGAACTCGACGGAGTCGTCAAGGAGTACCTCGCCCACGGTGAGGTCGTCCAGGCGGTCAAGGGCGTCACCCTGACCATCGCCGAGGGCGAGTTCTTCTCGCTCCTCGGCCCCTCGGGGTGTGGCAAGACCACCACCATGCGCATGATCGCCGGGTTCGAGGACCCGTCGCGCGGCACGGTGCGGCTGCACGGCCGGGACGTGACCGACGTCCCGCCCAACAGACGCGACGTGAACATGGTGTTCCAGTCGTACGCGCTCTTCCCGCACATGAACGTCTGGGAGAACGTCGCCTTCGGCCTGCGGCGCAGGAAGGTGGCCGACGCCGAGATGAAGCGTCGCGTCGGCGAGATGCTGGAGATCGTGGACCTCGGCGGGCGCGAGAAGCGCCGCCCCCGCGAGCTGTCCGGCGGCCAGCAGCAGCGGGTGGCCCTGGCCCGGGCCCTGGTCAACCGGCCCAGCGCGCTCCTGCTGGACGAGCCGCTGGGCGCCCTCGACCTCAAGCTGCGCCAGGCCATGCAGATCGAGCTCAAGCGCATCCAGCGCGAGGTCGGCATCACGTTCGTCTACGTCACCCACGACCAGAGCGAGGCGCTCACCATGAGCGACCGCATCGCCGTCATGAACGACGGCCTGGTCGAGCAGCTCGCCGCGCCCCGCGAGATCTACGAGCGCCCCGCCAGCGCGTTCGTCGCCGGGTTCATCGGCACCTCCAACCTGATCAGCGGGACGGTGGACCGCGTCGAGGACGGCTGCGCCGTACTGCTGCTCGAAGACGGAGGACGGGTCCTCGCCGGGGAGGGCGGGCACCGGGCGGGGGACGCGATCGCGGTCACCGTACGCCCGGAGAAGATCATGATCTCCACCGAGGAGCCCGCGGCGGGTCTGAGCGCCGTGCGCGGCACCGTCGCCGAGGTCGTCTATTTGGGCCTGTACAACAGCTACGCGGTGCGCCTGCCCGGCGGCACCGAGGTAACCGTCTTCCAGCAGAACGCGCTCGACAGCACGAGCACGGCCGAGCGCGGCGACGCGGTCTGGCTGTCGTGGCGGCCGCAGCACTCTTACGTGATCGGAAGTTGAGCCACCATGCACCACGACTCCTCACTCGACACCGCCCTGCTGCGCGGCATGACCCGGCCCCGCTCGGTGACCCGCCGCGACGCCTTCCGCCTCGCCGGCCTGTCGGCCGCCGGGATGGCCCTGGCCGCCTGCGGCGTGCAGGGCAAGAAGGCCGCCCCGCCCATAAAGGACGGGATCGCCGACTACTGGGCGTCCAAGAAGAAGAACGGCGCCCTGCGGTTCGCCAACTGGACGCTGTACATCGACAAGGAGGACGGCCGCTACCCCTCCCTGGAGAAGTTCACCGCCGACACCGGCATCAAGGTGACCTACACCGAGGCCATCCAGGACACCCCCTCCTTCTTCGGGAAGATCCAGCCGCTGCTCGCCTCGAACACCGACATCGGCTACGACCTGATGGTCATCACCAACGGCCTGCACCTCAGCAAGGCCATCGCGCTGGGCTACCTGGTGCCGCTGGACCACGCCAGGCTGCCCAACTTCGCGGCCAACGCGGCGGAGAAGGTCAAGAACCCCACCTGGGACCCGGACAACACCTACACGATCCCCTGGACGGCGGGCCTGACCGGCATCGCCTACAACCCCAAGTACGTGGACGAGGTCACCAGCATCAACGACCTGTGGAACCCCAAGTACAAGGGCAAGGTCGGCATGATGCTCGACCCGCAGGAGGTCGCGAACTTCGGGATGTTCGCCGAGGGCATCGACCCTGACAAGTCCACCGAGGCCGACTGGCGCAAGGCCGCAGCGAGGCTGCAGAAGCAGCGCGACGACGGCCTGGTGCGCAAGTACTACGAGAACGACTACGTCGACGCGCTGGCCCGGGGCGACATCTGGATCACCATGGCCTGGTCGGGTGACATCTTCCAGCAGGTCGCCGAGGGCAAGGACCTCAAGTTCGTGATCCCCCAGGAGGGCGGCACGATCTGGACCGACAACATGTGCATCCCCAAGACCGCGCAGAACCCGCTCGACGCGCTCACGTACATGGACTACGTCTACCAGCCGAAGATCGCCACGATGCTGGTGGAGGCCATCAACTACATCACCCCGGTGCCGGGCACCAAGGACCTCGTCCTGGCCGACGCCGCCAAGGCGAGCGGCGACGACAGGAAGTCGCTGGAGCAGCTCGCGAAGAGCCCGATGGTCTACCCCGCCGAGGCCGACATGGCCCGGCTGCGGTCCTACAAGGCACTGAACACGGCCGAGGAGAAGATCTTCGAGTCCGTCTTCCAGCCGATCACCCAGGGCTAGGCGAACGATGAGGCGCTTCGCCCCCTACCTGCTCATCCTCCCGGGCGGGCTGTGGCTGGTGATCTTCCTGGTGGTGCCGATGGTCTTCATGGCCTCGGTGTCCACCCAGGAGGGCGACGTGGTCAACGGCTTCGTCCAGACGTTCAACCTGTCGATCTACGGCGACGTCCTGTCTCAGTACGGCACGCAGTTCCTGCGCTCGGCCGGGTACGGCCTGGTGGCGACGGTCATCTCCATCGTGCTGGCCTACCCGACGGCCTACTGGATCGCCTTCAGGGGCGGCTCCCGCAAGTCGACCTACCTGCTGCTGGTGCTGCTGCCGTTCTTCGTGTCGTTCGTGCTGCGCACCGTGTCGTGGAAGTTCCTGCTGGCGGACAACGGGCTGCTGCTGTCGCCGCTGAAGTCGCTGGGCGTGGTGCCCGGCGACTTCCACGTGCTGCAGACGACGGTGGCGGTGATCGGCGGGCTGGTCTACAACTACCTGCCGTTCATGATCCTGCCGATCTACGTGGCCCTGGAGCGGGTGGACCCCCGCGTCGTGGAGGCCGCGCGGGACCTGTACGCCGCCCGCCGGCAGGCGTTCACCAAGGTCGTGCTTCCGTTGTCGCTGCCCGGTGTGTTCGCCGGGGTGCTGATGACGTTCGTCCCGATGACCGCCGACTACGTCAACGCCGAGATCCTCGGAGGCCCGGCGAACACGATGATCGGCAACATCATCCAGTCCAGGTTCCTGGTCAACAACGACTATCCGTCGGCCGCGGCGCTGTCGTTCGCGCTGATGGCGGCGATGCTGCTCGGCATCTTCGCCTACGCCAGGGCGCTGGGCACCGAGAACGTGCTGGAGGCCGCGGCCCGATGAGCACCGCCACCGCCACCGCGTCCGCGCCCGCTCCGGCGCCCGCCCGGCGCCGCCGCCACCTCCTCGACCGGCTGCTCAAGGTCTACGTCTGGCTGATCCTCGCCTGGCTGTTCCTGCCGATCGTGGTCATGATCATTTTTGGCTTCAACGACACCAAGAGCAAGTCGAACGTCACCTGGCAGGGCTTCACCTTCAAGTGGTGGGGCATGCTCGACCAGGACCCCAAGCTGATCGAGGCGGTCGTCAACTCCCTGGAGATCGCCGTGCTCGCCACGGTCATCACCACGGTCATCGGCACGCTGATGGGCCTGGCGATGGGCCGCCACAGGTTCCGCGGGCTGGGCGCCGTCAACCTGGTGCTCTTCGCCGCCATCGCCTCGCCCGAGCTGGTCATGGGCTCCTCCCTGCTGTCGCTGTTCGTCAGCGCCGGGGTGCAGCCGGGCTTCGTGACCGTGGTCATCGCGCACGTGCTGTTCTCGCTGTCGTTCGTGGCGATCACCGTACGGGCCCGGGTCGTGGGGCTCGACCCCTCGATCGAGGAGGCGGCGCGCGACCTCGGGGCGTCCACCTGGACGACGTTCTGGCGCGTCACGTTCCCGATGATCCTGCCCGGCGTCGTCTCGGGCGCGCTGCTGGCGTTCGCGCTGTCCATCGACGACTTCGTGATCACCCAGTTCACCAGCGGCGCCCTCCAGACGTTCCCGCTGTGGATCTGGGGCGCCACCCGGATCGGGGTCCCGCCGCAGGTCAACATTCTGGGGACCCTTATATTCGCGGTAGGCGTGGTGATCGCCGTGGTCAACACGGTCACCGCCCGCCGCCGCACCTAGCGTCGTCAGGCCCCCGTACCGCCAGCGGTTGGCGGCACGGGGTTTCGGCGTACCCGGAAGATGTCCCCGGCACAGAACAGGGAGGCGAGATCGGATTCAGGCGGGGGGAACCCGCGCGTGACCTCTGAGGTCACGCGATACCTAGACAACGAATTTCAACTCACCGTAGGGAAGTGAGATTTGTGGATCCGCTGAAGGCTCTTGCTGACGCGGAGCGCAAGCCGTACTGGCTCGACAGTCCGGCGAAACCCGAGCCGCTGCCGCGGCTCCTCAAGGACACGACCGCCGATCTCGCGGTGGTCGGCGGAGGCTTCTCGGGGCTGTGGACCGCCCTGATGGCCAAGGAACGCGACCCGTCCCTCGACGTGGTCCTGCTGGAAGGACGCGGGATCGGCTGGGCGGCCTCCGGCCGCAACGGCGGGTTCGCGGTGGCGTCGCTCACCCACGGCCTCGCCAACGGGCTGGAACGCTGGCCCGAGGAGATCACCACCCTGGAACGGCTGGGCCGGGCCAACCTCGACGAGATCGGCGAGACCGTCGGACGGTACGGCATCGACTGCGACTACGAGCGCACCGGCGAGCTGCACGTGGCCACCGAGCCCTGGCAGCTCGACGAGATGCACGAGAGCGTCCGGGCGGCGCGGGAGCTGGGCCTGGACCACGACGTCCTCGGCCGCGACGAGATCCGGGCGGAGGTGAACTCGCCCACCTACGTCGGCGGCTACTGGGAACGCGACGGCTGCGCCATGATCGACCCCGCCCGGCTGGCCTGGGGGCTCCGGCGGGCCTGCCTGGAGCTGGGCGTGCGCGTCCACGAGCGCACGCCGGTACGCCACATCCGGGACAACCGGGCCACCATGGACCTCGTCACCCCGCGCGGCACCGTCAGGGCCGCGAGGGTCGCGCTCGGCACCGGCGTGTTCCAGCCGCTGCTGCGCAGGCTGAAGCACTTCCTGGTGCCGGTCTACGACTACGCGCTGGTGACCGAGCCGCTGTCTCCGGAGCAGCTCGCCTCCGTCGGCTGGCGCAACCGCCAGGGCGTGGGCGACTCGGCCAACCAGTTCCACTACTACCGGCTGACCGCCGACAACCGCATCCTGTGGGGCGGCTACGACGCGGTCTACTACAACGGCGGTCGCATCAGGCCGGAGTACGAGCAGCGCGACGAGACCTTCGCCAAGCTGGCCGAGCACTTCTTCACCACCTTCCCGCAGCTCGACGGGGTGCGCTTCACCCATCGGTGGGGCGGCGTCATCGACACCTGCAGCAGGTTCAGCGCCTTCTACGGCCAGGCCCACGGCGGGCGGCTCGCCTACGCCGTCGGCTACACCGGCCTGGGGGTCGCCGCCACCCGCTTCGGGGCCAACGTCATGCTCGACCTGCTCGCCGGGGAGCCGACGGAGCGGACCGGACTGCGGATGGTCCAGGAGAAGCCGATTCCCTTTCCACCGGAACCGGTCCGCTCGGCGGGGATCCAGATGACCCGCTGGTCGCTCGCCCGGGCCGACCTGCACGAGGGCCGCCGCAACCTGTGGCTGCGCACCCTGGACCGGATGGGCCTGGGCTTCGACTCCTGAGACGTCCTCTGAGACGTCTTCCACGGCGTCCTCTGAGGCGTTCTCTCAGGCGTCCCGTCCCGGGGGGCGGGGCCCGACACGGCCCCGCCCCCCGGCGAGGTTCGCCGGGGGGCGGGGCCGGTAATCCGATTGCGGAGTCCGGCCGATCCGGTGCAGGGTGGGCGGATGATCGTCCGCCGCGAGACCCCCGCCGACATCGACGCCGTCCACGAGGTGACGGCCGCCGCCTTCGCCAAGCCCGACCGGCCCGGCGAGACGCCCGCCGAGGAGCCCCTGCTCCGCGAGCTCCGCGGCTGCGACGAGTGGATGCCCGAGCTGTCCCTCGTCGCGATCGGCGCGGACGGCGAGGTCGCCGGGCACGTGCTGGGCAGCCGCGCCCACATCGAGGGGGCTCCCGTCGTCGCCGTCGGCCCGGTGAGCGTCCGCCCCGGCCGTCAGCGGCGCGGCGTCGGTCTCGCCCTGCTGCACACGCTCCTCGGCGCGGCGGACGCCATGGGCGAGCCGATGGCGGTGCTGCTCGGCTCGCCCGCCTACTACTCGCGCTTCGGCTTCCGGCCCGCCGCGGAGTACGGCGTCGTGCCCCCGGTGCCGGAATGGGAGCCGTTCTTCCAGGTCCGCGTCCTGTCGGCGTACGACCCGGACGACCCGCGCCTACGCGGAGCGTTCGCCTACGCCGAGCCTTTCAACCATGTCTGACACGCCGGGGCGGGAGTCGTACAGACTGGGGCGCATGACCGAGAGGGTTGAGTTCGAGGCCGACGGGATCACGCTCGTCGGCGACCTGCGGACGCCGGACGGCCCCGGCCCGCACCCGGCGCTGGTCCTCACCGGGCCGTTCACCGGCACCCGCGACCAGGTGACCGGCCTGTACGCCGAACGGCTGACCGCCGCCGGATACGTGACGCTGGCCTTCGACCACCGCAACTGGGGGGAGTCCGGCGGGACGCCGCGGCAGCACGAGGACCCGCAGGGCAAGCTGCACGACCTGCGGGCGGCGGTCTCGCTGCTGCGCTCGCGGCCCGAGTCCGACGGCGCCAGGATCGGCGCGGCCGGGATCTGCCTGGGCGCCGGCTACGCGCTGAAGTTCGCCGCCTTCGACCCCCGGGTGCGGGTCTTCGCCGGGATCGCCGGGGCCTACAACAGCCCCTACGCCATGCGCGCCGGGATGTCACCGGCCGGGTACGAGGAGGCGCTGGCCTCCTTCACCGAGGTCCTGGAGCGCCAGGACCTCGGCGGCGAGGCCGAGTACGTCCCCGCCGTGGCGGCGGAGGGGGAGGCGGCCATGCCCGGCGACGAGCCGTACGCCTACTACGGCACCGGGCGCGGCGCGTCCCCGCACTGGCGCAACCGGGTCACCCGGGCCTCGATCCGCGAGCTGGTCACCATGGACAACATGACCGGCGCCGACTTCCTGTCGCCCAAGCCCGGCCTGGTGGTGCACGGCGTCGTGGACCGCTTCTGCTCCCCGGAGGGCGCGGAGGAGGCCTACAAGCGGATGGACGAGCCCAAGCGGCTCGTCTGGCTCGACGCCCGGCTCCACATCGACCTCTACGACGCCGAGCCGCACGTGAGCCGGGCGGTGGAGGCCGTCGCCGCCTTCCTCGCCGAGCACCTCTGACGTCCCGGGGACGGTTCAGGGGTGGCTCGGGACCACCCCCGGCCGCCTCCCCGGTACGGAGCGGCCGCCGGGGACCCGGGCGCTCCGGTGTCACGCCCTCCCCGGTGTCACTCCGGCTCGATGTGCATGGCGGCCTCCTCGGCGGTGTAGCCGCCGAAGTCCGCGCCGACGTCCTCGGCGATCATGTCGGGCTCGGTGTCGGTCGCGGCGCCCTGGTCGGGCTCGACCAGCCGGCCCGCCTGGCGCGGCTCGTCGTCCCCGTATCCGCCGACCGGCCCGGACGGCTGCGACTGATAGCCGACGTCGATGTCCTCGTCACGCTCGTAGTCGGTGTTGAGGTCCGAGCCCACGCCGAGACCGCTGGTCTCGGTCACCTGCTCGTCGAGGCTGTCCGGGACGTCCGGGTCGAGGCCGTCCTCGCCGGTGGCCGCCTCGTCCTCGCCGCGGCCGGTCCTCTCGCCCTCCTCGGTCCCGAACAGCGGCTGGGGTTCGGGCTCCTCCCGGCTGAGGCGGCCGTCGAGGGGTTCCCCTGCGCTCCACTCCTCGGCCGTGGTCCCGTAGTCGTCCAGCGCGCCCGGCTGGTCGGCGGGCAGGGGCTCCTCCTGGGGGTCCACCGCCCACTGCTGTTCGGGCGTCCCCTCCTGAAGGTCAGGGATCCCTTCGTCCTCGGCCCGTGAATACGGGTCGCCCGGCATGTTCCGCCTGTCCACAGCGATCCCCCTCCGATCATCTCGCCGTCCTTGCGGTGTTCCTCCTGTCACCCGTGCCCACCCCGTCGCGGACATAACGAGACGTATGTATCCGTCCTCTCGCCTCACCCGCCGGTCGGAGGGCGACCGGTCCGCCGTTCGATGTACGCCGCGACGGTTCCGGGGGAGGATGTCCGGCCGGGCCGGGTCCGAAATCGTGGGAACGTGACGACACGACGCATCGACGCGCTGGACCTGCTCCGGGGCATCGCCATCATGGGGACGCTGGGCACCAACATCTGGATCTTCACCGGTCCGGCGGGTCCCGCCGGGGTGCTGGACGCGCTGGGCGGGACCGGCGCGGTGGAGACCTTCCTGCGTTTCCTGACCAACGGCAAGTTCCTCGCCCTGCTCACCCTGCTCTTCGGGGTCGGGCTGGAACTGCAGTACCGCTCGGCCGCGCGCCGGGGCACGCCGTGGCCCGGCTGGTACCTCTGGCGCGCGGGGCTGCTGTTCGTCGAGGGGCTCCTGCACTACCTGCTGGTCTTCGAGTTCGACGTGCTCATGGGATACGCGGTGACCTCGGTCGTGGTGGCCTACCTGATAGGCCGGAGCGACCGGGTGATCAACGCGTGGATGACGGGCGCCGGGGTGGTGTTCGCGTCGATGGTCGGCCTGGTCACCCTCGTCCTGATGTACGGCGACGTCTCCACGCCGCCCTCCGGGCCGGTCACGCTGTTCACCGACGGCTCCTACGCGGACCAGGTCGCGACCCGGATCGAGTTCTTCGGCCTCTATCGGCTGGAGGCCGTGTTCATCGTCCCGCTCGGGATCACCCTGTTCCTGCTCGGCGCCCGGCTGATGCGCGCCGGGGCGCTGGAGGACTCCGCCCGCGGCGCCGCGCTCCGCGGGCGGCTCATGGCGGCCGGGCTCGGCGTGGGCGTGCCGCTGAACCTGCTCACCTCCTTCGCCGGGGGCGACTGGGTCCTGGTCGACCGCTACCTGCTGCCGCCCCTGGTGGCCCTCGGGCTGCTCGCCCTCGTCACCGCCGCCGCGCACCGGATGAGCCGTCTCTCCGGCGGGACCCCCGGTCCCGCGCGGCGCGGCCTGACCGCGGTCGGGCGCACCGCGCTGAGCTGCTACGTGGCCCAGAACCTGATCGCGTCGGTCCTCTGCTACGGCTGGGGCCTCGGCCTGGCCGCGAGGTTCGCGGACCTGCGGCCGTGGTGGACGGTGGCCGCCTGGGCCGCCATCTGCCTGCTGCTGGCGACGCTGTCGACGCTCTGGCTGCGCCGTTTCCAGCGGGGACCGCTGGAGTCGGTCTGGCAGTGGGTCTACGCCGCACCCCAGCGTCGTTTCGTGACAGATGATAAAATGGCGGACAATTCCCCCAAGAGTTAGGGCATGGTTTGTCGCGGAGGATCGTCGGTACGGTCGCCGCGATCCTGCTGTCCCTGTTCGCCGTCGTCCACGCCCCTCTCGCGACGCCCGGCGACCGTCACCACGCACCCGGCGTCGCCGTCATGCTGGCGGGCGGCGCCGTACTGCCTCCGGCGGCACCGCACCAGGCCGACCACTTCTCCGCGGCTCCCGAGGCCGGGCGGATCACCGGCCCCGGGCCGGGGACCCGTCTTCCGGTCCGGCCCTCACGGGTGCGCCTCGCCGTGCCCGCCGTACGCGACCTCCCCGGCCCGCGGGCGCCTCCGCCGGGCGATCTCTGACGCACCGACACCGAGATCGCTCCACAGGAGGTTTCCAATGTTCGACGAATGTGTGTTCACCATGCCCGGACTCCATCCGGAAGGCGGGCCGCATGGCACCGGGTGACGCTCTCATCGCCCTGGGCGGGTCCTTCCTGGCCGCCGGGGTCATCGCCAGGATCGGCAACCGCATCGGGCTGCCGACGATTCCGCTGTTCATGCTCGCGGGCATCGTGTTCGGCCCGCACACCCCCGGCCTCGCGCTGGTCGAGAACCCGGCGGACCTCAAGCTCATCGCCGCGCTCGGCCTGATCTTCCTGTTGTTCTACCTCGGCCTGGAGTTCTCCCTCGACGACCTGGTCGAGGGAGGCAGGCGGATGGTCCTGGCCGGGGCCCTCTACATCCTGCTCAACGTCGGAGGCGGCCTGGCCTTCGGGTTCGCCGTCGGCTGGGGGTTCCGCGAGGCGATGGTCCTGGCCGGGGTCATCGGCATCTCCTCCTCGGCCATCGTGACCAAACTGCTGATCGACCTCGGCCGGCTCGGCGACCCGGAGAGCCGCCTCATCCTGGGTGTCATCGTGGTCGAGGACGTCTTCCTCGCGCTCTATCTCGCCGTGCTGCAGCCGGTGCTCAGCGGGGCGGACTCCTTCGCCGCCGCGGCCGCCTCCTTCGGCAGGGCGTTCGCCTTCCTGATCGTGCTCACCGCGCTGGCGCGCTGGGGCTCCCGGCTGGTCAACCGGCTCGTCAGCACCAGGGACGACGAGCTGCTCGTGGTGATGTTCACCGGTCTGGCGATCTTCACCGCCGGAGTCGCCGAGGAGTTCGGCGTGTCCGACGCCATCGGGGCCTTCATGGTCGGTCTCATCCTGAGCTCGACCAAGGCGGCGCCGCGCATCCGGCAGTTCGTCCATCCGCTCAGGGACGCGTTCGCCGCGCTGTTCTTCTTCGCCTTCGGCCTGTCCATCGAGCCGGGCGACATGCTCTCGGTGGCCTGGCCGATCGCGGCCGCGGTGGCGATCACCCTGGTGCTCAACGTGGCGGCCGGGACGGCGGCCGCGAAGCTGAACTCCTTCGGCAGGAGGGAGGCGGTGAACATCTCGCTCACCGTGCTCTCACGCGGCGAGTTCGCGCTGGTCCTGGCGACGATGGCGCTCGCCGCCGGGCTGGACGCGAGGCTCGCCCCGTTCATCGCCGGGTACGTGCTCGTTCTCGCCCTGCTCGGGCCGCTGATCGCCAGCCGGTCGGAGACGATCGTCCGCCTCCTCTCCCGGCGTTCCACGAAGAAGCGGGCGAAGAAGCCGGCGGAGGACCCCCGGGAGGAACCGGCGGAGGACCCCGCGGAGAGGGAATCGCGGGATCCGGCCTGACCCTCAGGGAACGGTGATCGTTCCGGAGGTGCCGTCCACGGTGATCCGCAGGCCGGTGGAGACCCGCTCGGTCGCGTGCGCGACGCCCACGACGGCGGGGATGCCGTACTCGCGGGCCACCACCGCGCCGTGGGAGTTGGCGCCGCCCATCTCCATCACCAGGCCGCCGGCGGTCAGGAAGAGCGGTGTCCAGCCCGGATCGGTGGAAGGGCAGACCAGGATCTCGCCCGGCGCCAGGTGCGCGCCGACCGGGTCGAGCACCACCCTGGCGACGCCGGTGACGGTACCGGCCGACGCGGGGGTGCCGGTGAGCGAGCCGTCCGCCGGGGCGCCCGGCTGCCGGACGGCCTCGGGTTCGGTGCCGTCCGACAGCAGCACGCGGGGCAGGTGCCTGCGCAGCAGCTCGCGGGCGGCCTCCTGGCGCCGCTCCGCCACCACGCCGGCCGGCGTGCCGGGGTGGCGGGGCGGCGCGGTGAGGGCCGCCCTGACCTCGGGGAAGGTCAGGAGGAAGACGTCGTCCGGGCGGGACAGCAGGCCGCGGTCCGCCAGGTCGGCACCGACGGCCGCCAGTTCGGCGCGCATGGCGGCCAGGACCGACACCAGGTGGTGCTTGGGCAGCTCGCGCAGGCCCGCCAGGGCGCGGGTCCGGCCGAGCGCGAACCGGATGACGCGACCGCGGAGGCCCCCCGCGCGGGCGGCCAGCGTCCCGATCATGCGCTCGGCCTCCGCGGCGCCCTCGGCGAAGAGGACGTCGGGGGCCAGGGCCGGGTCGTCGAGACGGAGGTAGTTGGCCAGGACCCCGATGACGTGCTCGGGATCCTCCGACCACCGGGGCACCCCGAGGTCGATCTCGGCGACGGTCCGCATGCCGTGGGCGGCGAGGAAGCCGCGCAGCCCCTCGCGCACGACGGCCGGCAGCGTCCCGTCGTGGAAGCGCGTGGCGAGCTCGGCCGCGGGGGTGTCCAGCAGGAGCGCCGCGGCGTCCGCGTCGGCGCGGATCCGGGAGGCCAGTCGCCACAGCTCCAGGTCCATCTCGGTGGTCACGTTGTGCGGGAGCCCGCGCAGGACGGTCTGCAGCTCGCCCGGCCGGGCCAGGCCGCCGAGGAGGCGGTGGGCCAGGCCGAGCATGGCGAACCCGGCGGCCGGGGCGGGCGCGATCCTCGGTATCACCTGGAAGACGCTGTCGCCGAGCCTCCGCTCGACGTGGTCGAGCCGTTCCAGGGAGGTGGCGCCCGGCGGGGACGCGAGCCGGGACCGCGTCTCCGCCGTCAGCCGTTCCACCCGCCGGCGCGCCGCCTCAGGGTTGAGCAGGGCCTGCGCGGCCCGTTCCGGAATCCGGTGATGGGCCGCGACCCGGGCCGCCCGGAGCAGGGCGGGCCGCACGGAGCGCCGGGTGACGGTGAAGCGGGGATCGTCGGCCAGGGCGCGGAGCACCTTCGCCGACCTGGCCTCCATCACGTCGAGGAGCCGGGGGAGGATCGCTCGGCCCGCCCGGCTGCGTACGACACCGGTGACGTCGGCGAACATCCGTCCGGCGGCCTCGGCGAAGACCGGGGCCCCGGCCTCGCGGTCGCGCACCGGGAAGCCCAGCGTCCCGGCGCCCGCGGCCGACAGCAGCCGGAAGGCCGACATGCCCATCGGGGTGATCGGCCGGTAGACGCCCTGGGCGACGCTGAGCGAGAAGTAGATCCGCGTGCCGCCGTCGCCGTCGGCCGTCTTCCCGCTTCCCGGGCGGTGCTCGGGGATCGGGAAGAGGGTGGTGACCGGGCGCGACTGGGTCAGCCACAGCGCTCCGGCGGCGTCGACGGCCCACTCGATGTCCTGCGGCGCGCCGTAGTGGGCCTCGACCCGGCCGCCCAGTTCGGCCAGCGCCCTGACCTGGGCGTCGGTCAGGCAGAACTCGTCCGCACCGGCTCCGGCCCGCTCGACGTGCTCGACGCCGCCGCCGGGGGCCGGCTGTACGGCCAGCCGCTTGTCCCCCGGCCGCCGCTCGGTGATCCGCCCGGTGGCGACGTCCACCACGAAGTGGTCCGGGTTGACCGCGCCGGAGACCACGGCCTCTCCGAGGCCGGGGGCGGCGTCGATCACCGCCTCGCGCCGCCTCCCGGTGACCGGGTTGGCGGTGAACATCACCCCCGCCACCTCCGGCCGGACCATTTCCTGGATCACCACGGCCAGTCGCACGCTCCGGTGGTCGATGCCGTGGGCGGCCCGGTAGGAGGTGGCCCGGTCGGTCCACAGCGAGGCCCAGCAGCGCCGGACCGCCTCCAGCGTCGCGTCCGCGCCGACCACGTTGAGGTAGGTGTCCTGCTGGCCGGCGAAGCTGGCGTGCGGCAGGTCCTCGGCGGTCGCCGAGGAGCGGACCGCGACGGGGCCGCGCGCGCCGAGCCGTACGGCGTCGGCGATGTCGGCGGGGACGGGGGCGTGGAGCACGAGGTCGCGGGCCCGGGAGGCCAGCTCGCGGAGGGATGCGACGTCGTCGGCGGGGACGGCGGCCAGGGCGTCGAGCACCTCCTCCAGGCCCGCGCCCGCGGCGACCCTGCGGTAGGCCTCGGTGGTGACGCACACGCCCGGCGGGACGGGGAACCCGGCGGCGGTGAGCACCCCGAGGTTGGCGGCCTTCCCGCCGACCTCAGGGAGCGACTCCGCGCTGACCTCGGCGAATCGGAGGACCAGCGGGGCGGATGTCTGCGGGCCGGACTCGACGCGGTCCGCGGGATCGGCGGCGTTCAACGGGCATCTCCTCGGGCCGCTGCTCGCACCTGAGGGCCGGTGCGTGCCCGTAACGCTAGGCTCGGCCCGCAAATAAGTCAACAAGTGATGAAATAAAGCGGACGGCCGGACGGCGACGGGCGGTGACAAGGCGGCGGGGCGGGCGCGGTCAGGGGCGGTGTGTGGAGCCGCGCCGGACCAGGGCCCAGCGAGGGGGCTCGGCGTCCCCGGCCGCGGGGGGCGCGCCCACGGCCACCCGCGCGCAGCGCGCGCCCTGGTCGCGCAGGGACTGGGCGACGGTGGTCAGCTCCGCGGCGGCGGCCGCCCCGGTGTCGTCCCACCCGGTGACGGCGAGGTCGCCGGGGACGGCCACTCCCAGGCGCGCCGCGGCGCGGAGCGTGCCCAGGGCCAGCTCGTCGCTCATCGCCGCGATCGCGTCGCAGGGGTCGGGGCCGGTCAGCAGCTCCGTCGCGAGCGCGTCCGCCTCGCGCGCGTCGTTGGTGGAGCAGACGGCCACCCTGACCTGCTCCCAGAGCCCGCCGGTCGCGGTCCAGGCGTCCCGGAAGCCGAGCAGGCGCTGTCTCGTGACGCGGAAGGTCGCGGAGGCGGGGTCGACGCCGGGCAGGACGCCGGCGGCTCTGACGCGGTCGAGCGGGAAGCCGAGCACCGCGGGCCGCCGCGCGTCGGCGAACGCCTCGCGCCCCGCGGCCTCGGCGGCGGCCCGGTCGTCCGCGGCCACCAGGGGGAGGTCGTCCCGGAGCGGGCCGCCGTGCACCACGGCCGGCAGTCCCAGGGCGGCGACGGCCTCGATGACGGGGTCGTCGTCCGCGGTGGTCCAGACGACGAAGCCGTCGACGGCCGCCTCGGTGACACGGTCGGCGTCGGCCGGGCCCCCGGTCACCGGGACGAGGGTCAGCCCCATGCCGTGGTCGGCGCAGACCTGGGCGACCCCCGCGAGGAATCGGGTCGCCTGCGGGTCGTCGAAGGCGTAGGTGAGGTGCTCGCCGAGGACGACGCCCAGGTTGCCGGTGCGGCCGCGGCGCAGCGATCGCGCCCCGGGGTGCGGGCCCGGGTAGCCGAGACGTTCGGCGGCCTCGCGGACCCTGGCCCGGGTGGCGGCCGAGACCCGGTCGGGGCGGCCGTAGGCGTAGGAGACGGTCATCACCGACACCCCCGCCTCACGGGCGACCTCCGCCATGGTCGCCCGCCGCCCGCCCGCCGTCCCCGTCATGGGAGAAGGATACCTGTGTAACGATACACACTTTCTGTGTATCGTTACACACATGTCCTCTCCTCCAAGCGCTTCAGGGGTTCGTGCCGCCTACGCGGCCTTCGCGGTCTTCGGCGCGTTCTGGGGCGTCTGGGGGGCGTCGGTACCGGCCATCCGTGACCAGGCGGGCCTGGACGACGGGCGGCTCGGCATCGCTCTGCTGTTCGTGGGCGCCGGGGCGCTGCCCGCCATGCCCGCCGCGGGCGTTGCCGTCGATCGCTGGGGGCGCCGGCCGGCCGCCCTCCTGCCCGTGCTGCTCGGCGCGGCGGGAACGGCGGTGGCGCTCACGGCGCGCGACCTGTGGAGCCTGTCGGCGGGCCTCACCCTGCTCGGTGCGGCCTCAGGGGCGGCGGATGTGGCGATCAACGCGGCCGCCGGGGCGGTTGAGCGGGCCGCGGGCCGGCCCGTCATCACCCGCGCGCACGGGTTCTTCTCCGCGGCCGTCGTGCTCGCGAGCCTCGCCACCGGCCTGCTGGCCGGCACGGGGGCACCGGTCTTCCTGCCGTTCCTGCTGGTCGCGATGGCCGCCGCGGTACTGACCCCGGTGATCGCGGCGGGAGGGCGGACCGCCGCGGCCGACCGCGGGACGGAACGCGACGCGGACGCGGCGGGGGAGCGGGCGGCGGGCGCGGGACGGCGCACGGACCCGCGCGGGGAACGGGTGGACGGCGACGGCGGCCTCACGCGGGCGCGGCCGGCGGAGGAAGGGGGTCCGGAAACGCGTCCGGGACGGCCCGCCGCCCGCCTCGCGCCGCTCCTGCTGTTCGGCGGGCTGGGCGCGCTGGCCTTCGCCACCGAGAACGCCCACCAGAGCTGGGGGGCGGTCTACCTGGCCGACGTACTCGGCGCCGGGCCGGTGCTCGCCTCGGCCGCCCCGGCCGTCTTCGCCGCCGTCGTCGCCCTCACCCGTTTCTCCGCCGGCCGGGTGGCGTCCGGGCGCGCCGCGACCGTGCTCGTCTGCGGCGCAGCGGCCGCGGCCGCCGGAAGCGCGGCGGTGGCCGTCGCCCCCTCCGTGCCGGTGGCGCTGGCCGGGCTCGTCCTGGCCGCGGCGGGGACCGCGGTGCTGTTCCCCACGTTGCTGGCCGCGGCGAACGACGGTGTCGGGCACGCCGTGCGCGGCCGGGCGACGTCCGTGGTGACCGGCGTCGCCTACCTGGGCTTCCTCGCCGGTCCCGTCTACGTCGGATGGTGGGCCGACGTGACCGGCCTGCCGGGGGCCATGGGAGCCGTGGCGGCGCTGGCCCTCGTCCTCGCGCTCGCCGCCTGGCCGGTCCTGCGGGCGGTCCACGGACCGGCGGGGAACGAGAAGTGCCCTGTTTAGGGTAAATTGTCTGCTTGGTGTGCCCGAAGCGGCGCACCCGTAATGACCGCACGGCGGCCGCGATCCCGCGGTATCCACCCCGGTCGAAGCCCACCACGACGGTGCGGCTCGCCCCGGCCGGGTGACGCCCTCCGTCTGGACCCTGGACGGAGACCCTTGAAGTCCTACCTGGCCGTACTCGGCCTGCCCGGAGCCTGGCGCTTCCTCGCCCCCGCGTTCGTCGCCCGCCTGCCGTACGCCATGCTGCAGATCGGCATCCTGCTCCTGGTGCAGTGGTCCACCGGCTCGTACGGCGCGGCGGGGATCGCCTCGGCCGCCGCGGCCGTCGCCCAGGCGCTCGTCGGCCCGCAGACCGGGCGGCTGGCCGACCGGTACGGCCAGCCCAGGGTGCTCGTCCCGCAGGCCGTCCTGCACGCCGCCGCGCTGGGCGCGCTGCTGGCGCTGGCCGCCTCACACGCCTCACCCGTCGCGCTCACCGCCGTGGCGGCGCTGGCCGGCGGGTCGATGCCGCAGGTCGGCTCGATGGTGCGGGCCCGCTGGGCGAACGTGCTGGGCGGTTCCGGCAGGCTGGGCACGGCCTTCGCGCTGGAGTCCATGACCGACGAGCTGACCTTCACCCTCGCCCCCGTGCTGCTGGTCGCCCTGTCGACCGGTTACTCGCCCGTCTGGGCGCTGCTCGCGGCCCTCGTCATGGTGGTGGCCGGCACACTCGTGTTCGCCGGGGTCCGCGAGGGCGCCCCCGAACCGGTGCCGGTCCGCACCCGCTCCCGGCGGGGGGTGCTGCGGCTGCGGGGCGTGGCCCCGCTGGCGGCCGCCTTCGTCGCGCTCGGCGCCGTCTTCGGCAGCCTCCAGGTCGGCGTCACCTCCTCGACGGCGGCGCTCGGTCAGGCCGCCGCGGCGGGACCGGTCTACGCGACCTTCTCCGCCGCAAGCTTCGCCGGAGGGCTCCTCTACGGCGTCGTCCGCTGGAGGACCGGCGCCCCGGCCCGGCTGGCCGCCGCCCTGGGCCTGCTCTCGGCGGCCACCGTCGCGCTGTGCTTCGCCGGGTCCGTCCCCATGCTGTACGGCGGGGCCGCCGCGGCCGGTCTCCTCATCGCCCCGGCCGTCATCACCGGCTACACCCTCGCCGAGGGCCTCGTCCCGGCCGAGGTGCGGACCGAGGCGTTCACCTGGCTCAACGGCGGGATCGGCCTGGGCATCGCCACCGGCGCCGCCGTGGCGGGCCAGCTCGTGGACCGCTTCGGCGCGTCCCTGGCCTTCCTCGTCCCGCCGGTCACCACGGGCCTGGCCGCCCTGCTGGTGCTGCTCTCCCTGCGTCTCCTCCGGCCCGTGCCCGAGTCCGCCCCCGCGCGGGAACCGGTCCTGACCTCCTGAGCCTCCGCCCGCGGGCCCGTACCGGCCGGACGTCTGCGCGGGGCCGGTACGGGGGCCGTCCGGGGAGCCCGGAGGAGCCCGTCCGGCCGGACTCGGACGGCACGGCTGATCGGACACGAACAGTACGGCTGATCGGACATGGATCATGCGGCTGATCGGACACGGAGCACCCTCCCGGCGGTTCCGTGGCCGCCCCGGAGGCGGGGCGGCCACGGCCGGAAGGCGGTCAGGAGCCGGCGGCCTCGCGGGCGCGGCGGGCCTCGCGGCGCTCGACGAAGCGCGAGGCGGTCACCTCAAGGCGGTCGAGGAACTCCGACAGCTCCTGACGGGCCTTGTCGCCCTCGCCGTCCAGGTCCTCGCGCTCGAACACCGACCACTGCCGCAGGACCGGCATGATGACGTCGTCGAGGTGCAGGCGCAGGTCGTAGATCCCGGCGTGGGCGATGGTCATCGCCTTGCGGGTGAAGCCCTGGATGCCGGTGCCGGGCATCTGGAAGGTGGTGACCACGTCGGTGACGGCGCGCATGGTCTGGCCCGGGTTCAGCTCGAAGGCCGCGCCGAGCAGGTTGCGGTAGAAGAGCATGTGCAGGTTCTCGTCGGCGGCGATCCTGGCGAGCAGCCGCTCGCAGTTCGGGTCCCCCGAGGCCTTGCCCGTGTTGCGGTGGGAGATGCGGGTGGCCAGCTCCTGGAAGGAGACGTAGGCCAGCGAGTGCAGCACGCCCTCGTAGGAGTTGGTGAACCCCTCCTCCATGTGCGACATCCGGGCCCGCTCCAGGGCCACCGGGTCCACCGCCCGGGTGACCGTCAGGTAGTCGCGGATGGCGGTGCCGTGGCGGCCCTCCTCGGCGGTCCAGCGGTGCACCCAGGTGCCCCAGGCGGCGTCGCGGCCGAAGGTCGTGGCGATCTCGTGGTGGTAGCTGGGGAGGTTGTCCTCGGTCAGCAGGTTGACGATCAGGGAGGTCCGGGCCTCCTCGGGGATCGTGGAGTCGGTCTCGGACCAGGCCTCGCCACCGAAGATCCCGTCGTAGTCGCGACCCTCGGACCACGGCACGTACTCGTGCGGGAACCACTCCTTGGCCATTTTGTGGTGCCGGTCGAGTTCTCCGGCGACGACGGGCTCGAGTTCGAGTAGCAGCTCGGTCTGGCTGAACTCCCGCATAGGACCTCTTCCTCACTCTCTACGGTTCCGTAACCTACGTTAGCGTAGGTAAAAGCGGCCCCTGCGGTGGGGATATGTCTCTTTTGTTACTGTCCGGTAGGTTTCATCTCGCGCTCAAGGAACACCGGCCCCGCATCCGGAGAAGCGGCCGGCGGCCGGACCGCGTGGGCCCGGGCACCCCGCCCGCCCGCGTGCCGGGCCGCCAGGAGGACCACGGCCGCGTCGCCCAGCAGTGCCAGCCGCTCCAGCAGGCCGTGGTAGCCCGGACCGCCGACGATCTCCGCGAACGGCGATCCCGGGCGGGCCGCGAGGAACGCCGCCAGCGCCGCCACCGACAGACCGGCCGCCAGCGACAGCAGCGGTTCGCCGAACCGGCGCCCGAGCAGCCGGCCCGCACAGGGCAGCGCGGTGAGGACCACGGCCGCCGCCCAGTGGTGGACCTCACCGCCGCCGGAGACGGCCCCGGGGGCCGTCTCGACGGGGAAGACCGCGGTGAGCAGCAGGCCCAGCGCCGCCGCGACGAGCAGGACGCGCGCCGCGGCGCTGCGCGCCGGATCCACCCGGGTCAGACCGTAGGCCGTCCACACACAGCTCATCGCCAGCGCGATCGCGGAGACGGCCATCGCCCAGCCGCTCGGGCCGAACAGCGCGTAACGACCGGTCGGCTCGGTCATCGGATCCACCGATCCGGCCGCGGCCAGATGGGCGTAGGCCATCGCCGCCAGGGCCAGGCCCGCGCAGGCCGTCGCGGGCCGTCGCCACACCGGGTCCTCCTCCGCTCCCACCCGGTCATCCCTCATCGCGCGACATCCCGGTAGATCGCCTCGAACCGGGCGAGGGACACCTGGTGGTCGTGGGTGAGCGCGATCATCCGGCTCGCCGAGCCCATGGCGGCCCGCCGCTCCGGCGCTCCCAGCAGGTCGCCCAGGCGGCGCGCCAGCTCCAGCACGTCCCCGGGCCGGTAGAGGTGACCGTTCCCGCCGGGCCGTACCAGGTGGGGCAGGGCCATCGCGTCGGCGGCGACGACCGGCAGCCCCGACGCCATGGCCTCCAGCGTCGCGATGCTCTGCAGTTCGGCCACCCCCGGCATGGCGAAGACGTCGGCGGCGGCGTAGGCGTCCGGGAGCGACTCGTCCGGGACGAAACCGAGGAAGAAGACCCGGTCGCCGACCCCGATCCGGTGCGCGAGCCGGGCGAGCGACTCGCGCTGCCCGCCCGTGCCGGCCAGCGCGACCTGCGCGTCATGGTCGTTGAGCACGTGGGGCAGCGCCCGGATGAGCTCGTCCAGCCGCTTCTCCTCGTCCAGTCGCCCGACGAACAGCACGGTGTGGCGGTCCGGCAGGCCGAGCGCCTCGCGTGCCAGAGACCTGAGGCCGCCGCGCGGCTGGAACCGGCGCAGGTCGATGCCGCACGAGACCGGCTCCACCGGACGGCTGAAGCCCTTGCCCGCCAGCAGTTCGGCGGCGATCCGAGTCGGCGTGGTCACCCGGTCGGCCCGGGAGAAGACACGCCGGAAGTCCCGCCAGGCCAGTTCGCCCACCCGGTCGCGGAGCGCGCCCGGGACGTGGGCGAACTGGAAGAGGTTGTCCGGCATGAAGTGGTTGGTGGCCACCACCGGGACGTCCGCGCGCCGGGCCGCCGAGATCGCGGCCCTGCCCACCACGAAGTGCCCCTGCGCGTGGACCACGTCCGGCGAGACGGCCGCCACCAGATCGTCCAGCCGCGACGGCACCGAGATCCGCATCGTCGGGTGCACCAGCACCGGCACCGACCGCAGCCGGTGCACCGTCACCCCGTCCGCGTACTCGGTCCTGGCCGGTCCCTCGTCGGAGGCGCAGGCCACGTGGACCTCGTTGCCCCGGGCGGCCAGCCCGCAGGCCAGCCGGTGGGTGAAGGAGGCGGCGCCGTTCACGTCCGGAGGGTAGGTGTCGGTGGCGATCAGCACCCGCCGCGGCCGGACGACGGGAAGAGCGCGGCCCGGTACGGTGACCGGCGCGGCGGCGGGGGCGGGCGCGAGGGGAGCGGGAGCGGTGATCATCGATGGGACTCCGTTCGGAGGGGTTCGGGGGAAGGCCGGAGGCGGCTCGCGGAGGCGGCTCGCGGGAGCGGGGAGCCGGCGGACGGCCGGGGACGGCCGGGGACGGTCGGGTGCGGTCGGGTGCGGTCGGGACGTGGTTTCAGCGGGGCCGGGAGCGGGATCCGCGGGGTTCAGCGGGCCGGGGGGACGTGCGCGGCGGGCGGTGGACCGGTGCGGGCCAGCGCGACGGTGCCGCAGGCGGCCAGCAGCGCGGCGGCCAGCGCGGTCAGCGCGGCCGTCGCACCGGTCGGCAGCGGCTCGCCCAGCAGGACGGCCCCGAGGACGACCGCGGTCAGCGGGTCGGCCACCTGCAGGGAGGCGAAGGCGACGCCGAAGTGACCGCAGGCGTAGGCGCGCTGCAACAGGCCCAGCGCGGCCAGGGCGGGCAACGGCGCGGCGAGCAGCAGCCACGGCTCCCAGGAGCCGTCGACCAGCACCCGGGTCAGCGTGGCGGTCGCGCCGTACAGCACGCCCGCCGCCATCGCCAGCAGCCCGGCCCGCGCGGTGGGGGAGACGCGCCGGGAGACGGCCAGCAACCCCAGGGCGGCGGCGGCCGCCCCCGCGAGCAGGGCCACCGCCCCCCAGGGGCCGAGGCGGGCGTCACCGGTGTGCTCCGGCACGGTCAGCACCAGCCCGGCCAGCCCGGCGGCGACCGCCGCGGCGGCGGCCAGCTCGCGCGGCCGCGGCCTGCGGCGTTGCAGGGCCGCCGCGCAGGGCAGGGCGAACAGCAGGCTCGCCACCCCCAGCGGCTGGACCAGCGTGAGCGGCCCGTACCTCAGCGCGAGGACGTGCAGCGCGGTGCCGGCCGCGATGGCGAGGCCGCCGAGCAGCCAGCGCGGGCGCCTGGCCAGGTGACGCAGCGCGACCCGGTCCGGCCCCGTCTCCGACTGCTGCAGCGCGGCGCCGAGCGCGAAGAACAGGGACCCCAGCAACGCCAGGCCGACGGCCGCCACGCTCATGGACCCTCCTCCGTCACGCTCTTCCCGCCCCCGCCGTCCGGCGGGACACGGCTCCCTCCCGATCCCGGCTCTCCTCCGGCCCCGGGTCCTCTCCTTCCGATCACGACACGGCGAGGTGGCCGGAACGTCTCGGCGAGGCGTCCGGAGGACGTCCTCCGGCGAACCTCTCGCAGCCTCCCGCGGTCGCGGCACCCTGATCCATCGGGGTCGTCCCTGACTTCGGCGCGGATTCCCCCGGGGACGGGTCGGGGTCGGTCAGTCGTCCGAGACGGCGAGGACCGGCTCCCGCTTCGGAGCCCCGGCGGCCCGCCGCCGCACGTGCCGGACCGTCTCGGCCACCGCGGTGACCGACAGGGCGATGCCGAGACCGAGCAGCAGCCCCTTGAACGGGTCGTGCTCGAACGCCGCGCCGCCCACGTAGCCGATCAGCACCGAGTAGACCGACCAGGTGACGGCCGCGACCGCGTCGAAGAGGGCGAACGACCGCCGGGGGTAGGCGACCGCGCCCATGGTGAGGGTGCAGGCCGTACGGCCCCCGGGGATGTAGCGGGCCGCCACCAGGACGAGCCCGCCGCGTTCGGCCAGCGCGCGCCGCGCCCAGGCGAACGCCCGGCCGCCGCCGCGACCGCCCCTCCGCAGCCGGCCGTTCGCCGAGCGTCCGATGGCGTAGGAGACGTGGTCGCCCGCGAAGGCGCCCAGCGCCGCCACCGCGATCACCGCCGCGACGTCGGGCGCGCCGGTGGAGGCGGCGAACACGCCCGCCGTGATGACGGACGTCTCGGCGGGCACCACGGGGAAGAACCCGTCGAGCAGCGCCAGCGCGAACAGCGCCAGGTAGATCCAGGGGGAGGACATCGCCTGCTGTACGGCGTCGAGAATGGCCTGCGTCACGGACGCGCTCCTCATCGGTGGGGGTCGGGTGCGGGCGGATCCGGCCGGAGCCGGGGGATCCCCCCAGCACGCTGGAGGACCGCCGGACTCCGGGCATCGGGGAAGGGCCCCCGGACCTCGGGACGGCGTCCCTGAGATCTCCCGGGGACACCGCCGGAACTCGTGCGCCACCGACGCTAGGACGCCGGCCGCGGCCGGCACATCGGACGTTCCGCCCGTGCCGCCCCCTACTTTCGACGGGGGTCGGACCCGGTCCCGGGGAGGAGCCGCCCGGTTCCCGGGACTTGTAACGTCACGAAGGTGATGAGAAGGATGGGGCGGCCGGACCGGCGGGAGGCCGTGACGGCCCTGCTGCTCTGCCTGCCGGCGCTGCTGTTCCCCGCCCCTCCGCCCTGGCTGGGACCGCCCACCGCCTGGACGCCGCTGTGGACCGCGGCCGCCGAGGTGGCCGTGATCTGCGCCGCCGTGCTCGCGGGCCGCCGCGCGCCGGTGCCGGCCATGCTGGCCGTGCTGGTGGCGGGGACGTGGAACGTCGCCGAGGGAGCGGCCACCTTCCAGCTCGGGGGCCTGGACCTGCCGTCGTTCAAGGTGCTGCCGCTGAACGGCCTCACCCTCGCCGTCATCGTGCTGAGCCTCCGGGCCGGCCGTCGCGCGCCGGACGCCCGTCCCGCGCTCGGGGCGTTCGCCGCGCTCCTGGGCGTCGGAGCCGTCGCGGTCCTCGCCCTCTCCCTCCTCGGCGGCCCGCGGCCCGCCCCGGCCGTCACCGCCTTCTGGCTGCCCGCCCTGTCGGGCGTCCTGCTGTCCGGCCTGCTGCCCTGGAGCATCGGCCTGCTGCTCCGGCAGCGGGCCGAGCAGCGCCTGCGCGAACGGCGGCTGGCCGCCGGCCAGGCACGGCTGCGCGAGCGCAACCGCATCACCCAGGACATGCACGACTCCATCGGCCACGACCTCGCGCTCATCGCGCTGCGCGCCGCGGCCCTGGAGATGGCGCCCGACCTGCCCGCACGGCACCGCCGGGCCGCCGGGGAGCTCCGCGAGGCCGCGGCCGACACCACCGAACGGCTCCGCCGGGTCATCGGCGTGCTCCGCGAGGACGATCCGGCGTCGCTGACCCCGCCGGAGGAGAGCGTCTCCGACGTCGTCGAACGGGCCGCCGCCTCGGGGATGCGGGTGGAGCTGCGCGGCGACGGATCGCTGCGCGACCCCGCCGCCCGCAGGGTCGTCCAGGAGTCCCTGACCAACGCGGCCAAGCACGCCCCCGGCGCGCCCGTGACCGTGCGGGTGCTCGGCGGGCCCGCCGGGGTCACCGTCGAGGTGACCAATCCGGCGTCCCGGGCGGCGCCGGGCCGCCCGCCCGGCGCGTCCGGCGGGATGGGCCTGGAAGGGCTGCGCGAGCGGGTACGGCTGGCGGGCGGCGTGTTCGAGGCGGGCCCGGGGAACGGCGGTTTCCGGGTCACGGCCCGCCTTCCCCACGCGGAACGGCCCGGCGGTGAGCGGCTCGATGGGGAGTGGCCCGACGGTGAGCGGTCCCACGCGGGACGGTCCCGTGCGGAGCGGTCCGGTGCGGAGCGGTCCGGTGCGGAGCGGTCCGGTGCGGAGGCCCTCCGGGAGGAACGGCTCCCCTCCCCGGGAGGGATCGAAGAGGACGTGGACGTGAACGTGGGGGACGGAACGCGATGATCAAGGTGCTGCTGGCCGACGACGAGGCCATGATCCGGGCCGGGGTGCGCGCCGTACTGGCCGTCGACCCGGAGATCGAGGTGGTCGCCGAGGCCGCCGACGGCCGGGAGGCGATCCGGCTCGCCCTCGCCCACCGCCCCGACGTCGCCCTCCTCGACATCCGGATGCCCCGGATGGACGGGCTGGCGGCCATCGCCGAGCTGCGCCGGGTCGTCCCCGGCACGGCCGTGGTGATGCTCACCACCTTCGGTGAGGACGACTACATCGCCCGGGCTCTCGGGGAGGGCGCGGACGGGTTCCTCCTGAAGTCGGGGGACCCCCGCGAACTGCTGGCCGGCCTCCACGCCGTCGCCGAGGGCGGCGCCTGCCTGTCGCCGCGCGTGGCGCGGCGGGTCGTCTCCGCGCTCGCGGACGGCAGGATGACCCGCGAGGCGGCCGCCCGCGAGCGGGTCGCGGCGCTCACCCCCCGCGAGCGCGACGTCCTCACCCTGCTGGCGGCGGGGCTGCCCAACGCGCGGATCGCCCGCCGCCTCCACCTGGTGGAGGGGACCGTCAAAGCCCACGTGAGCTCGATCCTCATCCGGCTGGGGGCCGAGAACCGGGTCCAGGCGGCGATCGTCGCCCACGAGGCCGGACTGACGGCCGGGACACCGGGGACAGAGGTCAGTTGAGCCGCCAGACGGCGAAGTTCAGCGCGGCGGCGAAGGTGACCCACAGCAGGTAGGGGACCAGGAGCCAGGCCGCCGGGCGGCTGATCCGGCGGAAGGCGACGACGGTGGCGACGATCGACGCCCAGAGCAGGACGATCTCCGCGAACGCCAGGCCGTACCGTCCGGCGCCGAAGAACAGCGGCGACCAGGCCGCGTTGAGGGCGAGCTGGACCGCGTAGACGCCGAGCGCCGGCGTCCAGCCGCGCGCCGACCAGGCGAGCCAGCCGGAAACCGCGATCATGACGTAGAGCACGGTCCAGACCGGGCCGAACAGCCACGAGGGCGGCGCCCACGACGGGCGTTCCAGAGCGAGGTACTCCTCCCCGGAACCGGCCGACGCCAGCGAGCCGGCGACCGCCACCAGCGCGAGGGCGACGACGAAGACCGGGAGCCCCGCCCACCGTTTCGGTCCGTGTGTGATGACCATGTCCACCTCCTGCCCTCTCCTTCGCGCTCCTACCGGCCGCCGGTTTCCCCACCGGAGAAGCGGTCCGCCGGTCGCCGGTCCCCCAGGGCGGGGAGACGGGGCCTCTCCCGGTCGCCGGGGCCGCCGATCCCCCCGCGGGGGAGGGGATCGGGCAGTCGCGGGTTCCCCCCTCCGGGGGAGGCGGATCCCCGGCCGGCGGGAGGGACGGCGCGGCCGGAACCGGGAGGGTCGGGGTATGACACACACGATCGACGCGACCGGCGGCCCGGCCGGCGACGCGGACACGACCGGCGGCCCGGTCAGCGGTCCCGCCGACGATGCCGACACGATCCGTGGCCCGGCCGGCGCCGGGAACGGCGGGACGACGGCGAGCGCGCTCCGGCTGACGGCCGCCGCGGTGGCCATGGCGGGCATGGTCCCCTACATCACCCTCAAGGTCATCTGGCTGACCGGCGGCTCGGTCGGCATCGGGGACCCGGCCCTGCTGCGCGACGGCGGCTTCTTCGGCCTCAACCTGCTCACCCTGGGCATGGACGTGGTCGCCCTGCTGGTCGCGCTGGCGTTCGTCCGGCCCTGGGGCCTCAGGATCACCGCGGGGGCGATCCTGGCGCCCATGTGGGCCGGCACCGGCCTGCTGGTCCCCATCGCCGTCCAGGCCCCGCTCGGCGGGCTGTTCGCCCTGGTCAGCGGGGAGAAGCCGATCGGCGCGGACAGCCCGGTCGCCGGGTGGGTCTACCTCGTCGTCTACACCGGCTTCACCGCCCAGGCGTTCGGGCTGACGGCCGGGTTCGTCCACCATGCGCGCCGGCGCTGGCCGTGGGTGTTCGCCGCGCGGACCTCGGACGGCAGGCCCGGCCCGGCGCGCCAGGCACAGGTGTTCGTCGCCTGGGCCGCCCCGGCCGTAGCCGTCGTCATCGCGGTCCTCGACCTGGCCCTGCTGCCCGGCGCGGTCAGCGGCCTCCCGGCCGGCCTCTCCTTCACCGCCGGCCTGCGCGGCCTGGTGGACGCGCTGCTGCCGGTCCTCGCGGCGACCGGCCTGCTGGCGATCGTCCGCGGACGGTCCGCGCGGCCGCTGTGGAGGCCGGTGGCCCTGGCCTGGCTCGGCTCGGGCGGCATGTTCGGCTGGTCGATGTGGTCCCTGATCACCGCCCTGACGCCGAGCGCCCTCAACCCCGGCGGCTCCGGCGGCCCGGCCGCCCTGATCAGCCTGTTCACCGCGCTGACCGGCCTCGCCATCGGCCTGACCGGCATCCTCACCCTGACCGGCGCCTTCACCCCCGCCACCCGCCGGTCCTGACGGCTTCGCACCCGCTCCGCCGTACGGGGGCCGCCCGTCAGGACGTCGCGGGGAGGGCGGGGGCGGAGGTGGGGTGGAGGCGGTGCAGGACGCGGCGGAAGGCCCAGACGGAGAAGGCGATCGCCGCACCGCTGATCAGCGCCACGACCGAGGTGCGCACCAGCAGGTAGGCGCCGATCGACTGGTGCAGCAGGAGCCAGATGCTCACCGTCGAGTTCGCCAGCAGCACGAACCCCCACAGCAGGGTGATCCGCGCGAAGAACCGGCGGACCCGTTCGTGCCCGAGCACCGCCGAGGGAAGGTGGATGTAGTCGAGGGTCAGCTTCTGCGCCATCGGGCGGTTCAGCCGGACCGAGGCCAGGAAGACCACGCTGATGCAGATCGTGCCCAGCTCGGGCTGGAGGAAGTAGAACACCATGCTGCCCGTCCACAGGCCCAGCAGCGTCCGCACGGTGATCGCCACGGTGGCGAGGATCATCGTGGCCGGCACCGGGACGCGCCGCAGCAGCCGCCACCCCACCCCGATGTAGACCCAGCTCAGCGCGGCGATGAGCGCTCCGCGCTCACCGAGGACGGCCAGCGCGGCGTAGAAGACCGCCAGTGGGGCGACGACGCCCTCCAGCAGCTTCGGCGCGGCCTGGCGGGCGAGGACGGTGAGACGGGGGAGGGTGATGGACGTATGGCTCATGACGCGCTCCACGGAAAGGTGGAATGACCGGCGGTGAGGCTTCACGCCTACCCGAACAGCCGGTGAACAGACATGACGACTCGCCGTTCCGGGATACCGGGGATCACCCGGCGCCGGGGGCGGTTTACCGTACCCGAACCCGGAGAATGCTTTCGCTTTAACCGACCGATGCCGCATGGGTCGCGGCGGATCGGCCGATACTCGGAGTGTGTCCAAGCGGTAACGGTTCGGAAACATGACTTTCCCGAACCCTTGGGGTTCGCGACGATTCGCGTATGGCAGTGCACGCGCGCACGTCCAGTCGGCCAACCGAAGGTGTCGCGCACGTCGCGACCCAGCTCTCCCACTGGCCCGCCCTCGCGCTGAAACGCACCCGCAGGGGCATCGGCTTCAGGTCCGAAGGCCGGGAGATCGTCAGGATGCGCGGGGACCACACCGCGGAACTCCTGCTCACCACCGGCGTCATCGACCGCTGGGCCCGGGTCCTCACCGACTGCCGGCGGGTCGTCCCGGGCAGCGGGGACGGCTGGGTGTCGATGGCCATCGACGGCAGGGCCGACGCCGAACTGTTCCTCTCGCTGGTCAGCGTGGCGATCAAGGCCAACCAGGACGGCCCCGGCCAGGCCTGACGACCACCGTCGGATACCCCGGCGCGGCGAGCACGCCCCCGCGCCCGGCCGCACGGCGTCCCGAACGGCCGGTGCGGCTCAGCCCGGCACGGCCGTACGGCGTCAGCCCAGCGTCGCCGTGGCCAGCCGCGCCCCGAAGCCGATGAACAGCGCGCCCACCCCCGAGGTGAGCCCGGCCGACAGCCGGTGGCGCGCCCGGAACTGGGAGGCCAGGAAGCTCCTGGCGAAGATCAGCGTCGACAGGTACAGCACGCTGAACAGCTGGCAGATCGCCCCCAGGATCAGGAACGACAGCGCCGGCCTGCCGTAGGAGGGATCCACGAACTGGATGAAGAAGGAGATGAAGAACAGGATCGCCTTCGGGTTCATCAGACTGATCGTCAGCGCCTTGCGGAACGGGTCCCTGGCGGGCCGGCCCGCCTCCGCCGCCGGGGCCCCGGCGGCGTCCGCGGCCCCGGCGGTCCCGTGGCTCCGCCACGAGCGCCACGCCCCGCGCAGCATCTGCACGCCGATCCACGCCAGGTAGGCGCCCCCGGCGTACTTGACGACGTCGAACAGCATCGGCTCGGCCCGCAGCGCCGACGCGGCCCCGGCCGCAGCCAGGACCATCAGGACGGTGTCACCGAGGAACACCCCCACGGCCCCGCGATAGCCCCGGCGCACCCCCTGCTGCGCCGCGACGCTGAGCACGTAGAGGGAGTTCGGGCCGGGCAGCAGGACGATGAAGAAGGCACCGATGACGTAGGTCCAGATGTCGGTGATGCCGAAGAACATGGGGCACTCCAGGGGGCGAAACAAGACGAACCTACGGTACTCCCCCCGAACAATCCCCAATCGCCTTACTTGATCACCCGGACGGGATCGATGGAACTCTGGGCGACATTCCATGTGCGGAGGGTAAGAATGGATGGGAATATTGCTCCATAGGTATGGCTAGCCACGTCAACGACTCCCTCCTGAAGGAGAGGGCTTCCAGGTGCGGTGATGCGTCTTGAAGCCCCGCGTTTACCAGCCTGAGTCGATCACTTGGAAGGAGGTGCATTCGATTGACGACGTTTCACGTAGGCCAGCAGACCCACCAGTCCGTGCTTCCTCAGCGGGCTGCTCTGGAATCCGCGTCAGCAGACACGCCCGAGGGTGGGCACGAAACGGGACGCGGACACCGCCTCAGCGCGGTAACCGGCGTGGAACACGGGCGAGGGGAGATCGGCGGCCTCGGCACCCGGGGCCGGCGGCGTCACCCTGACCCGGCTTCCGCCGGGAAGGGGCTGGGCGGTAACGCCTGCGTGTTCGTGCTCGACCGGAAAGGGCGGCCTTTGCAGCCGTGCTCGCCGCGCCGGGCGAAAGAACTCCTCCGCAAGGGCCGGGCGGCCGTGGTCCGGCACACCCCGTTCGTCATCCGGTTGCGCGATCGCGCCGCCGCTGATTCCACGGTCAAGGGCGTCGAGGCCGGCATCGACCCCGGTTCCAGACACACTGGCATCGCCGTGTTCACCGGTCACGGCGGAAGCCGGACCGGCGTGTACGCGCTCCAGCTCGACCATCGTGGCGGGGCGATCCGTGACAAGCTCACCACTCGAGCCGCGCTACGGCGGCGACGTCGTAGCGCGAACCTGCGTTATCGCGCGCCCCGGTTCGACAACCGCGTCAAACCGAAGGGATGGCTGGCCCCGTCCTTACGGCACCGCGTCGACACCACCATGTCGTGGGTGGCGCGCCTGAGGCGTTGGGCGCCTGTCACCGTCGTCCACGTGGAGCGGGTCTCCTTCGACACGCACGCCATGTCGGCCGGGCGGCCACTCCAAGGCGCGGAGTACCGTCAGGGCACGCTCGCCGGGTACGAGGTCCGCGAATACCTCCTGGCCACGTGGGGCCGGGCGTGCGCCTACTGCGGCGCGACGAGCGTGCCGCTGAACATCGACCACATCCACCCGCGCGCCCGGGGCGGCTCGGACCGGATCACCAACCTCACCCTGGCATGCGTGCCGTGCAACCAGGCCAAGAACGCCACCCCCGCACAGGAGTTCCTCAAGGCCAAGCCCGCTCTCCTGGCGAAGATCCTCAGGCAGGCGAAGCTTCCGCTGCGTGATGCCGCCGCCGTCAACGCCACCCGATGGGCGCTATGGCGGGCACTGGAGGCGACCGGCCTGCCGGTCACGACGGCCTCCGGCGGGCGCACGAAGTGGAACCGGTCGCGAACCGGCGCGCCGAAGTCCCACACCCTGGACGCCTTGCACGTCGGATGCCTGGAGACCGTGACCGGCTGGCCGTCGACGGTCCTGGTGGTGAAGGCGACCGGGCGTGGCACGTACTGCCGGACGCGTACCGACCGCTACGGCTTTCCCCGGTTGCGGCTGCCCCGGACCAAGACGGTGCGGGGCTTTCAGACGGGCGACCTGGTCCGGGCGAACGTCCCGACGGGCAAGAAGGCCGGGGTCCACACCGGCCGCGTCGCGGTCCGCTCCACCGGCAGTTTCAACATCACCACCCGGCACGGCACCATGCAGGGCATCGACCACCGCCACGTTCGACTGCTCCAGCGGGCGGACGGCTACGGCTACACCACCCACCCGGAAACGCGGCACGATGCCACGTTTCCTCCCCCACCTGAAGGCGGGGGTCTCCACACTGGAGGCATTTGATGGAGACGACCGTCGACATCGCGGACGGGTTGCTCCAGGAGGCCCGGCAGCTCGCCAGGTCCGAGGGAACGACTCTGCGGGCCCTTATCGAGGAGGGACTCCGGTCCGTCCTGGCGCCTCAGGCACGAGGGGTGAGGTACGCGCTGCCCGACGCGTCCGTGGGCGGTCAGGGAGTGCAACCCTCTAGGCGAGGCGCCTCCTGGGAGGACATCCGGGCACTGGCCTACGAGGACCGCCTGTGATCGCCGTCGACACCAACATTCTGGTGTACGCGCATCGCAGGGACAGCGAGTTCCTCCTCAAGGACTGACGGGGGCGAACGGGGCCGAGGTGTGAATGGGCTCAGTCGTCGGCCAGGGGCTGGACGCGGTGGGCCACCACGGTGGAGAGGGTGATCACCGTGCTGCTGCGCCGTACGCCGGGGATGGCGAGCATCCGGTCGATGACCCGCTGGATGTGCTCGTGGTCGCGGCCGGCGATCCGGCACCAGACGTCGCCGGGGCCGGTGACGATGTGCGCCTCCATGACCTCGGGGATCGCCTCCAGGGCGGAGGAGATGCCGGGCCGGGAGACCTGCTCGACCTCCAGCGTGGTGAACGCCTGAACCGGGTAGCCGAGGGCGCGGGGGGAGAGGTTGGGCCCGAAGTCGACGATCACTCCGTCGGCGACCATCCGGTCCAGCCGGGCCTGGACCGTTCCCCGGGCGACCCCGAGGATGCGGGAGATCTCCAGCAGGCCGGTGCGCGGGCGCTCCCTGACCAGGCGGAGCACCCTGCGGTCGAGTTCGTCCAGGCCGTTCCGGCCGGCCCTTCTGGCTGCCAATCTGCTCACCTCCGCGGACCCCGCGGCGACGGAGACTGACGATCTGGCAGCGTTCCGGGCGGGGTATTGCCCTATTTTTCACCGCCATTCAGACTACGCGCGCACATATGACGAATAAGGAGGCATCGTGCCGCGCGAGCACAGCTACCCGTTCATCCCCTACCGGCCCGCCCGCTACCCCGAGGACGAGATGCTGGCCCGGGGCCGGGAGTTCTACGAGCACATGGACCGGCGGCGGAGCGTGCGGTTCTTCAGCGACGAACCGGTGCCCCGCGAGTGCGTCGAACTGGCGATCCGGACCGCGAACACCGCCCCCTCCGGGGCCCACCAGCAGCCGTGGAAGTTCATCCTGGTCGGCGACGCCGGGACCAGGCGGCGGATCAGGGAGGCGGCCGAGGTCGAGGAGCGCAGGAACTACGAGGAGGGGCGGCTGACCCCGGAGTGGCGCGCCGCCCTGGCCCCCCTGGAGACCGGCCCCGGGAAGGACTACCTGGAGACCGTGCCCTGGCTGGTGGTCTGCTTCGCGGAGAAGTACGGCGTGCGTCCCGACGGCACGCGGGTCAGGCACTACTACGTCAACGAGAGCGTCGGCATCGCGTGCGGCCTCTTCATCGCGGCCCTGCACTCGATGGGGCTGTCCACCCTCACCCACACCCCCAACCCGATGGCGTTCCTGAGCGACATCTGCGGGCGGCCGGCCAACGAACGGCCCTACATCCTCTTCCCCGTGGGCTACGCCGCCCGGGACGCGGAGGTCCCCGATCTGACCCGCAAGCCGCTGCCGGAGGTCATGGCCTGAGGGTTCGCTCCCCGTCTCGTTTCGGTCTTGTTTTGGGTCTTGTGAAGGAGGGTTGTCAAAGCTACGATCGCCACAACTCTTAGGAAACTTTCCTAAAAGATGAGTCGGACGGGACGCCGATGACCCGTTCGCCGACCCGGAACCCCTTCTGAGCAGCGTGGACGCCGCCGACCCCCGGCGGCGGCGTCCACGCCCCGCATCACCCGGAGCGGTACCGCGCCATCGCCGCTCCGAGTGGACACCCGCGTGGCGCGCCGGCGGCCCGTCCGTCTTGACCACGCCCTTGACCACGCCGGAGAACCCGGGCCGGCCGGAAAAGCCACCCGCCCCGCCCCGCGGCCCCGCCGCCGGCGGGACGCGACACCCCCCGACAGAAGGAACAGCGAATGAGACTTCGCCGAACAGCAGCCGCGGCTCTGGCCGCACTCCTGACCGCGCTCGGCGCGGCCGCGACCGCGGCGCCCGCCGGGGCGGAGGCGTCCCCCACGGCCGTCTTCACCAAGGTCTCCGACTGGGGCACCGGCTTCGAGGGCAAGTACACGATCACCAACGGCGGCGCCACCACGATCAACGGCTGGTCGGTGGCCTTCGACCTGCCCTCCGGCGCGTCCGTCGGCTCCTCCTGGGACGCCGCCATGACCCGCAGTGGACAGCGCTTCACCTTCACCAACGTCGGCTGGAACGGCACCCTGGCCCCCGGCGCGTCCGCGAGCTTCGGCTTCAACGGCAGCCCCGGCGGCGTCACCCCGTCCAACTGCACGCTCAACGGCAACCCCTGCGGCGGAGGCACCGGCAACCCCGGCGCCCCGGGCGCACCCGGGGCCGTGACCACGACCTCGACCAACACGTCGATCACCCTGTCCTGGGGCGCCTCCAGCGGCACGGTCACCGGCTACCGCGTCTACGAGGGCTCGGCGCTCAAGACCACCGTCACGGGCACCACCGCCACCGTCTCCGGCCTCGGCACCTGCGAGTCGCACACCTACACGGTCAAGGCGTACAACAACGCCGGCGAGTCGGCCGGAAGCGGCGCCACCGCCACCACCACCGGCTGCACCACCCCGCCGCCCGGCGGCAAGATGCCCGGCGCCCCCTACCTCTACATGGGCTGGGGCAACCCGCCCAGCCCGGCCACGGTCATGGGCGCCACCGGCGTCAAGTCCTTCACCATGGCCTTCATCCTGGCCCAGAACGGCTGCAACCCCGCCTGGGACGGCCAGCGTCCGCTGACCGGCGGCGCCGACCAGTCCGCCATCAACCAGATCAAGGCCGCCGGCGGCAGCGTGCAGATCTCCTTCGGCGGCTGGCAGGGCAACAAGCTCGGCCCCAACTGCTCGACCCCCCAGGCGTTCGCCGGAGCCGTGCAGAAGGTCATCGACGCCGTCGGGCCCGCGGTGGTCGACTTCGACATCGAGAACACCGACGAGTTCGAGAACTACACCGTCCAGGACCGCATCCTCAACGGCCTGAAGATCGTCAAGTCGGCCAACCCCGGCGTCAAGGTGGTCGTGACCTTCGGCACCTCCACCACCGGCCCGACCGCCCCCGGCATCCGTCTGATCAACCAGGCCAAGGCGCTGGGCGTGCCGATCGACAACTACACGATCATGCCGTTCGACTTCGGCGGCGGCGCGAACATGTACCAGAGCACGGTCAACGCCGCCGAGGGCCTGAAGAACGCGCTGAAGTCCGCCAACGGCTGGACCGACGCCCAGGCATACGCGCACATGGGCATCTCCGGCATGAACGGCCTGTCCGACCAGCAGGAGCAGACCTCCCCGGCGCAGTGGACCCAGATCCGCGACTGGGCGAACTCCAAGGGCCTGACCCGCCTCGCGTTCTGGTCGGTCAACCGCGACCGCCCCTGCCCCGGCGGCGGCGTCCAGGAGAGCTGCAGCGGGATCGCCCAGGCCGACTGGGAGTTCACCCGGATCACCGCGGGATTCTGACCCTCGCCCGCCCGGCTCGCCCGGCTGCCGGGAGGCCGTACGGCCCGCCCACCGGTGAACCGTACGGCCGCCCGCAGGGGGGCCGGCCCGCCGTCCCGGTCCGCCGTCCGGGTCCTCTCCACGGCGAGCCGGCCCCCTTCACGGCGCGGCCCCGTCCCACGAGGCGCGGGGCCGCGCCCCGGAAGACCCCAGCCCACCCCACCACCACCCTTGCGGGGCAAGAGATGAACCTCAGGAAACTCGCGGCGGCCGCCGTACTGGCCCTGGGCGCGGCGACGCTCGCCGCGCCGCCCGCGCACGCCGCCGCCCTCATGACCAACCCCGGGTTCGAGAACGGACTGACCGGCTGGACCTGCTCCGCCTCCTCGGCCGCGACGACGGTGTCGTCCCCCGTGCACGGCGGCGCCGCGGCGCTACAGGCCACCGCCCAGGGAACCGACATCGCCCGCTGCGGCCAGAAGGTCGCCGTCAAGCCGTCCTCGTCGTACTCGCTGTCGGCCTGGGTGCGCGGCGGCTACGTCTTCCTGGGCGCGACCGGCACCGGTACCACCGACCCCAGCACATGGACGTCCTCGCCGTCGTCCTACGCGCGGCTGACCACGTCGTTCACCACCGGCCCGTCCACCACCTCGGTGACCGTGTACGTCAACTCCTGGTACGGCCAGGGCGCCTACCAGGCCGACGACCTCGTCCTCGACGGGCCGCCCGGCGACGGCGTCCCGGGCGACACCGTCCCGCCCACCGTCCCGGCGAACCTCACCGTGGGCGGCGCCACCGCCACCTCGCTGGCCCTCTCCTGGTCGGCCTCCACCGACGACTCCGGCACCGTGGCCCGCTACGAGGTCTCCCGCGACGGCGGCGCACCGGTCGCCGCGGGCTCCGCCACCTCCTACACGGCCACCGGCCTCACGCCCCGCACCGCCTACTCCTTCCGGGTCCGGGCCTGCGACCCCTCGGGCAACTGCTCGGCCTACGGCCCCCAGACGAGTGGGACGACCACCGGCGACACCACCCCGCCGCCCGTCGGGGAGATCCGCTACGCCCCCTACATCGACATCACCATGCCCACGCCCTCGCTGGCGGGCGCCGCCGCCGCGACCGGGGTGAAGAACTACACCCTCGCCTTCGCCCTCGGCGACAGCACCGGCTGCAACCCGGCCTGGGGCGGCACCATCCCGATCGACGACCCGCGGATCATCGGCGACGTCCGGGCGCTCCAGGCGCAGGGCGGGCAGGTGATCGTGGCCACCGGCGGCGCCCAGGGACCGTACCTGGAGCACAACTGCGCCTCCTCCGCCGCGCTGCTCACCGCGTACAAGAAGGTGCTCGACGCGGTCGGGACGAACCACCTCGACGTCGACGTCGAGGCGTCGATCGACGCCGCCAAGGTCAACACCGCGCTCAAGCAGCTCCAGGCCGAACGCGGCACCGTGGTGAGCTACACCCTCCGGGTTCAGGGCCAGGACTACGGCGTGGACCCGTTCTCGCTGTCGATCCTGCGGGACGCGGCCTCCAGGGGCCTCGACGTGATCGTCAACCCGATGCTGATGAACTTCGGCTACACCGGCAACTGGGGTGACGCGATGATCGCCGCGGCCGAGGCGACGCTCGCGCAGATGAGGACGGTCTGGCCGGCGAAGACCGACGCCCAGCTCAAGAGGATGCTCGGCCTGACCCCGATGATCGGCAAGAACGACACCGGCATGACCACCACGCAGGCGGACGCCCGCAAGCTGCTCTCCTGGGCCAACGCCAACCACGCCGGGTTCGTCGGCTTCTGGTCCGCCGGCCGCGACAACGGCGGCTGCCCCAACGGGCAGGTATCGCCCACCTGCAGCGGAGTCGCCCAGTCGCCCTGGGAGTTCACCGGCATCTTCAAGGGGTTCACCGGCTGACGGCCGGGGCCCCGTCCAGGACGGGGCCCGACCCCCGAAAGCCCCTCGCCGCCGGGAGAGACGGACTCCCGGCGGCGAGGTCATGCCAGGAACCGGCCCGCCACCTCTTCTTCGGTGGCTGAAAGTGACGATTCGGCTTCTTTCCGTGAAGAAACCTGGGAGAGTGAACTCGTTTCGCGGCCCGAGTGGTCGCTTTCCCTCGGCTTCCGGCACTCTGGTAGACGTCATGGACTACGCAATCCAAACGGGGCTCCTCCTCGCCGCAGGTGTCGTGCTCGCACTCGTCGCCCAGTGGCGGCACTGGCGTCCGTCGCTGGCCGTGGCGCTCGCGGCCGGAATCGTGTTCCGTCTGCTGATCATGGTCGCCGCGGCGAAGAGCGAGTGGCAGCCGGTCGACTTCGTGAACAGCTTCAAACCGGCGGGCGAGGCGGTCCTGAACCGTCAGGACCCCGTCCTTGGCAGCAACGGCGGCTGGCACTTCCTGCCGACCATCCCGTACGTGTACGGCCTGCTGCTCTGGCTGGGCATCCCGTGGGAGATCGCCGGGCGGCTCGTCACCGTGGTGGCCGACATCGCGCTGATCCCGCTCGTCGGCAGGCTCGCCGGGGGACGCTACGCCTCGCTGCGCGCCTTCCAGTACGCCTGCAACCCGCTGGCCCTCCTCGTCGCGTGCATCCACGGCCAGGTCGAGCCGGTCGCGCTGGCCTTCGGCGTCGCCGCGTTCGTGGTGGCCCGCGGCCCGGGACCGGCCGAGCGCCCCGGTCTCGTCAACGACCCCATCGCCATGACCCGGCGGAGCGTCTCCGCCCTCGGGTTCCGCGGCGCCGTACGGCAGGCACTGGCGGCGGCGCCGGAGACGCTGCGCCTGGCGCTGCGTCCGGGCCCCGGCGACCGGGCCGGCCTGCGCCGCGCCCTGTTCGCCGGCCTGCTGATGGGCCTGGCCCTGTGCGCCAAGAGCTGGCCCATCTGGCTGATCCCCGGCATGCTCCTGTTCCTGCCGACCGTCCGCGCCCGCATCGTCGCCTTCGTGGCCACCGGCATCGCACCGGTGTTCTTCATCGTCACCCTGCCGATCTTCGCCGGGACCTCCCTGAGTCAGATCCCCGAGGTCATCAAGGTGATGAAGACCATCCGTCCCATCGTCGGAGAGTGGAGCTACAGCGCCCTCCTGGTCGGCGGCGACTGGACGCTCCACCAGGGGATCGCCACGTTCGGCACGTGGCTGATCTACTTCACGCTCGTGGTGGTCGCCATCCTGTGGCGCCGCGCCGACCCGGTGGACGTCACCACGGCCCTGCTGCTCGCCTTCATGGTCGCCACCCCCCGCCTCGGCGCGCAGTACCTGCTGTGGTTCATGCCGTTCCTGGTCGCCCGCCCCACCCGCTTCGCGTGGCCCGCCATCCTCGGCGTCTCCGTCTGGGCGGCGTACGGCTACCTCTACATGACGCAGTACCGCGGTCTGGCGTGGGGTGAGCTGCACTCGGTCTGGGCGCAGTGCTCCATCGTGCTCCTGCCGGTCCTCATCGCGGCCATGCCCTGGAACCGCCGCGTCTCCGCGGCGCGGGCCCCCGCGCCGAGTACGGCCCCGCAGAAGACCGCCCCGGCGGCCGTCTGAGCCATCCGGCCCCGCCCGCCCCGATCACCCGGGCGGGCGGGATTCTCCGGAAGGGCGGAGGATAGGCTCCGGTGGGCATGAGAGAAGATCTGGAGATCCTGCGCTACACCGCCTTCACGCACGACCCCGAAGGGGGCAACCCCGCCGGGATCGTCCTGGACGCCGGTGGCCTCTCCGACGCCGAGATGCTCGCCATCGCCGCCGAGGTCGGATACTCCGAGACCGCCTTCGTGACCGGCCGCGACGACGAGAGCCGCACCTTCCGGGTCCGCTACTTCGCCCCCTCCACCGAGGTGGCCTTCTGCGGGCACGCCACCATCGCCACCGCGGTGGCACTGGCCGAACGGCTCGGCGCCGGCCCGCTGGTCTTCCACACCCCGGCCGGTGAGATCGCCATGGACACCGGGATCGACGACGGCGTGCTCCGCGCCACGCTCACCAGCGTCCCCACCCGCTCCCGGCCCGCCGGGGAGGAGGAGCTCGACGCCACCCTCGACGCGCTCGGCTGGTCCCACGACGACCTCGACCCGGCCTTCCCGCCGCACGTCGCCTTCGGGGGGAACGACCACCTCGTGCTCGCCGCCGCGACCCGCGAGCGTCTGGCGGACCTCGACTACGACTTCGACGCGCTGCGGTCGATCATGACCGCCCACGGCTGGACGACGGTGCACCTCTTCTGGCGCGAGAGCGACCTGCGGTTCCACGCCCGCGACCCCTTCCCGGTGGGCGGGGTCGTTGAGGACGCCGCGACGGGGGCCGCGGCGGCCGCGTTCGGTGGCTACCTCCGCGTGCTGGGCACCGGGTCCGACGAGTTCACCGTCCTCCAGGGGGTGGACATGGGACGGCCGAGCGTCCTGAAGGTGTCGATCGCCTCCCCGGACGGCCGCAGCCGGGTGAGCGGGGGAGCCGTGGAACTGCCCACGCCGTCCCCGGCCTGACGCCTGACGCCTGACGCCTGGCGTGGCTTCGGCCCGGCGCCCGCCCCGGTCCGACGTCCGGTCCGACGTCCGGTCCGACGTCCGGTCCGACGTCCGGTCCGACGTCCGGTCCGACGTCCGGTCCGACGTCCGGGGCGGCCCCGGGCCGAGGCCCGCCCCGGTTCTCATCGGGCCCGGGATCTCCGTGCCACCGGACCCCGGCCCCCGGTCCTAAGCCCGGGTCCTACGCCCGCGGCCCCTGCCGCGGGCGTCATGCCCCGTGATCGAATCAGGCCATGGAGGAATACCTGACACGAATCGGCGCGCCCCGGCCCGCGAGCCCGGACCCCGAGTCGCTACGCGAACTGCAGGCCCGCCACCTGCTGACCGTTCCGTTCGAGAACCTGAGCGTCCACCTCGGCGAACCCGTCGTGCTCGACGATCGCGCACTGGTGGAGAAGGTGGTGGACAGGCACAGGGGAGGTTTCTGCTACGAGGTCAACGGAGCCTTCGCCGCGCTGCTCCGCTCGCTGGGCTACCGGGTGTCCTTCCTCTCGGCCAGGGTCGCCGCGGACGGCGTGCCAAGGGCGCCGTTCGACCACATGGCCCTGCGTGTCGAGAGCGGCTCGGCGTCGTGGCTCGTCGACGTCGGCTTCGGCCGGCTCTCCCGGTATCCGTTCCGTCTCGACCTGCGTACCGAGCAGCCCGACCCGGAGGGGGTCTTCCGCGTGGCCGAGACCGGCGAAGGCGATCTCGACATCCTGCAGGACGACGTGCTCCAGTACCGCGTGGAACCGAGGCCGTACGCCCTGTCCGACTTCGAGATGGCCTGCTGGTGGCACCAGACCTCCCCGAAGTCGCACTTCACCCGCTCGACGGTCTGCACGATCCTCACCGAGACGGGCCGTGTCACGCTGAGCGGCGGCCGGACGCTCATCCACACGGTGGGGGGCGTCCGGGAGGAACGGGAACTGCTCACCGACACCGAGGTGCTCGCCGCCTACCGGAAACACTTCGGCATCGAGCTGAGCACGCTTCCCCCGGCGGGCCCGCGGACGGACGGCGGGAGCCGTACGACGACCGAACCCGCCTCGCCCTGACCGATGACGCGGCGGCCTGGACGGGACCGCCCTCACCGGTCCACGGCGCCGCGGACCGGCGTCCACGGTGCTCACGGCGCCGTTTCCCACGAGGTCCTACGGCGTGGCGGGCCGGTCCTCGCCGGGATCGTGCCCGGAGACCAGCGCCGCCGCCCACTCACCGTCGGGGTCGCTGTCGATCAGCAACGCCCGGACCAGCAGGCTGAGCGGGATGGCCAGCAGCGCACCCAGCGGACCGAGTACGAACGCCCACAGCAGCAGTGACAGGAGCGTCATGGTCGTGGACAGGCCGACGGCGTCGCCGAGGAACTTGGGCTGGATCAGCGACTGCACGACGAAGTTGATCAGGATGTAGGAGAGGACCACGAAAAGCAGGGTCTTGGGCCCGCCCACGAGAAGGCCGAGCAGCGCCGGCGGTATCAGGCCGATGACGAACCCGATGTTGGGGATGTAGTTCGTGATCAGAGCCAGCACGCCCCACAGCAGCGGGAGCGGCACGCCGAGCAGCCACAGTGCGGTCGCGTCCAGCGCCGAGCAGACCAGCCCGAACATCGTCGAGACGACGAGGTAGCGGCGTGTCTTGTGGGCGAAGTCGGTGAGTGCGCCGATGAGCAGGGGACGCCGCGCGGCTCCCTTCCGGAGCAGCCGGGAGAAGGCCGGGGCGTCGAGGCACATGGCCAGCAGCAGAACGACGATGAGGACCAGCCCGGAGAAGACACTGAGAAGGCCGGCGGCGAACCCCTGGAGCAGCTGGAAGATCTTCCCGGGGTCGAGCGTCCGTATCGCCTGGTTCATCTGATCGGTGCCGATGCCGAGCCGCGCCGCCAGCTGCTGGGCATCCACCACGAGCTGGTCGAACTGGCCGCTGTAGGTGGAGGCCAGAGTGGCCAGCTGCGCGACCGAGAGAGTCAGGATCGCCACCATGCCGAACAGCAGGAGCAGCACGATGGCCAGTGGAACCGCCACCAGCGTCCATCCGGGTGCGCCGCGCCTCTGGAGCATGCCGCGGACCGGGGCGACCGCGAGGACGAGGACCAGGGCGAGGAGCACCGGTCCGACGATCGACCCGACCTCTCGTACCCCGGCCAGTGTGATCACGGCGCTCGCGGCGCAGACCAGCACGATGAGTGCTCTGGGGAGGAGCCTTCCGTCCGTCATACCGCCACCACTACCCGCAGGGAAGGAAGGTTTCCTCTGGGGGAGGGGTTGATTTGACGGAAGGGGCGACCCTACATAGAGTTCACAGGCCCGAGAACGCCGGTGGAGATCACCGGGAGCTCGGGACCTCCTCTGATGATCCACCTCTCGGTGGGACCTTTGTGTCCTGGCGAGATTCGGTTTGACCAAGACTGAATGTTGGAGTAAGTTAGAGGGGTTGCCCTGGAGACGGGGTGGTCGAGATCCGGGTGGATCCGGCGGGTGCGGGTCGGCTGAAGCGAAAGCGACAGTTTGACACAAACCAGGCGGAGCTGCTAAGATTGAGACGCGAAACGAATGCCCCGGAGGGCGGATCGATGATCCGGCTCGACGGTGAACGCGTCCGTTTCTTGAGAACTCAACAGTGTGCTAAAAGCCAGTGCATGATGCACAACCCCGTCCCACCCATCTTCGGTGGGAGG
>NZ_JBVJKQ010000008.1:137414-412292 GCF_055585205.1 Streptosporangium sp. NPDC053982 | reverse complement strand
ATATGAACGAGCTGTTCGGGGGTCACGCCCGCATCGAACCATCACCCGGACGACCCGACCAGCCACAACAGCCTGACCTAACAAAGCACTACTAGTGCTGTGACCGGAAACGATCATCGGGTTGGCGCGTAGGGCGCCCGTGCCGCTTTGATCGTGTTCGATCAGTGCTCGGGAGGCAGGGTGACGCAACCGGTCAAGGTCCGCAGGCTCACGGATCAAGAAGGGCAGAAGCTGCAGCGCATCGTGCGGCGAGGCACGATGAGCACGGTGCGCCATCGGCGGGCGATGATCCTGCTGGCCTCGGCCGGTGGCAATACCGTGCCGGTCATCGCGCGCCTGGTGACCGCCGATGAGGACACCGTGCGCGATGTGATTCATCGTTTCAACGAGATCGGGCTGGCCTGCCTGGACCCTCAGTGGGCGGGAGGCCGTCCCCGCCTGCTGAGTCCTGACGACGAAGACTTCGTCGCGGCGACGGCCACTACCCGACCTGCCGAGCTCGGCCAGCCCTTCACCCGCTGGTCCATCCGCAAGCTCCTCGACTACCTGCGCCGCCTGCCCGACCGCAGCATCGCCATCGGCCGGGAAGCGTTACGCACCCTGCTGGCCCGGCGCGGGATCACCTTCCAGCGCACCAAGACCGGAAAGAATCGCCCGACCCGGACTTCGAGGCCAAGCTGGAACGCATCGAGTACGCCCTGACGCAGCGGCCCGAGCGCACCTTCGCCTTCGACGAGTTCGGTCCCCTGGGCATTCGTCCGACCGCCGGGACGGGCTGGGCGCCGCAGGGCCAGCCGGACCGGCTGCCGGCCACCTACCACCGCACCCACGGCGTGAGGTACTTCCACGGCTGCTACTCCGTCGGCGACGATCTGCTGTGGGGCATCAACCATCGACGCAAGGGCATCGATCACACCTGGGCCGCGTTGCGCTCGATCCGGGCGGCCCGCCCGGACGGCGCCCCGATCTACGTGATCCTGGACAACCTGTCGGCGCACAAGAACGCCCGCAGCCTCGCCTGGGCGAAGAAGAACAAGGTCGAGTTGCTGTTCACCCCGACGTATGCTTCCTGGGCCAATCCGATCGAGGCGCACTTCGGGCCCTTGCGCCAGTTCACCCTGTCCAACTCCGACCATCCCAACCACACCGTGCAGACCCGCGCACTGCACGCCTACCTGCGCTGGCGCAACGCTCACCTCCGTCATCCCGACGTGCTGGCCGCGCAACGCCGCGAACGCGCCCGCATCCGCAGCGAGAAAGGCATCTGCTGGGGCGGCCGACCGCTGGCACCCGCCGCGTGACCACCCGCCCGGTACCCCCGGCGCTCTGAAGGAAAGGACAGTTCGCACCTCATGCAGATCCTGCAGACGAATCACGCTCTGTTGAGCCGACTACTGCCGGCCGTCAGACCGGAGGATCTCGCCGTCCGCCAAGGACAATTCCACCAGGTAGTGATCGGCGCAGACCGTGTCGTGTGCCTGCCTCGCACCGAAGCCGCGGCCACCCGGCTGCCGCACAGGGCCGCTGTCTTGCGCCTGCTCGCCGGATTCGATCTCGGCTTCCGCACGCCTCAGCCACTGCTAGAGAGCAGCACTCACGGCACAGACCAGCCGCAGTTCCTCGTCCTCAGCCGCGTTCCCGGAGCCCCGTTGGAGGCCGATGCACTCGAAGATGCCAAGGTGGCCGAGGCCGCGGCCGCGCAGTACGTCGCGCTACTTACCGAACTGGCCAGAGTCGGCACTGAGGAGAAGGTGCGAGCGGCCCTGCCGGCACCACAAGATCGGTGGCGGCAGTTCGCAGCCTACGTCCGCACCGAGTTGTTCGGGCTCATGTCCGATGGCGGGCGTCAACGAGCTGAGCGAGAGCTCGCGGCGCTCGACAGCCTTCCCCACATCACCGATGCGGTGGTCCACGGTGATCTCGGTGCCGAGAATGTCCTATGGGAGTGCCAGGACGGACTGCCCGTGCTCGGCGGGGTGATCGATTGGGATGAGGTCACGATTGGTGATCCCGCCGAGGATCTTGCGGCCGTTGAGGCCGGCTACGGCACGCATTTCTTGAATCGGGTACTGACGCTGGGCGGCTGGTTGGACAGCACGATGGCCACCCGCATCGCCATCATTCGCACAACCTTCGCCCTGCAGCAGGCTCTATCCGCGCACCGGGACGGCGACGAAGAACAACTGGCGGACGGTCTGAGCGGCTACCGCTGAATTCATCCCCCGGCCCCACCGTGATCGTCATCTACTCCCATCACTGGTGTTGACGGACAGCGCCCGATCTCCGAAGACGCGGAAGAGCCTCTCCAAAGGCGCTCATGCCTGCAACAACCCGGTGATCGTTTCCGGTCACAGCACTAGCGACTCGGGATCCCGTCGCCCGCTCCGGACCCCTCCGGCGGCAGGGCGGGCCGTCGGTGATATCCGGTGGCCCGCCATCGCGCGGGTGTGCCACCGTGGGCGGATGCGACAGACCGCGGGCCCGCGCCGGGCCCTGCCCGGGGACGCCGGGCGGATCGCCGAGGTCTTCCTGGCCGCTCGCGCGGAGATGACCTACCTGCCGGACCTGCACACCGAGGAGGAGACCCGGCGCTGGATCGCCCACGTCGTGCTCCGGGACGACGAGGTCTGGGTGACCGGGCCGGACGGCGAGGTCGCGGCCTTCGCGGCGCTCGGCGACGGGTGGCTGGAGCACCTGTACGTCGCGCCGGAGGCCCAGGGCCGGGGTTTCGGCGCCGCGTTGCTCGCGCTGGCCAAGGAGCGGCGGCCGGACGGGCTCGACCTGCACGTGTTCCAGGAGAACGCCGGCGCCCGCCGCTTCTACGAGCGGCACGGCTTCGCCCTGGTGGAGCTGGGCGACGGCGAGGGCAACGAGGAGAACCTCCCCGACGCCCGCTACCGCTGGCGGCCCGCCGCCCGGGACGCCTGACCCGCACGCCCCCGGATCCGCGTCCCGGGACACGTCCGGGACACCTCCGGGTTCACCCCTCGGGCCGTTCCCGCCGGGCCGCCGACCGCGACTGCCGGCCCCTCACACCCCCGGACCCGCACCCCGGGGCCGCCGCAGTGCCGCCGCGACGGCGCGGGCGAAGCCGTCGACGTTGTCGAGCATGACGTTGTGCCCGCAGTCCGGGACCGCCACGACGTCCACCCCGGCCGCGACCAGTCCGGCGGCGCCGACCGGCGCGCCGTCCGCCTCGGGGTGGATGAAGGTGCGCGGGATCGTCAGCTCCGGCAGCAGCTCGCGGACGCTGCGGGTGGCTCCGCCGTACGGCACGGCGCACCGGACCAGGTGGACCGCGCTGCGGTGCAGCGCCTCGGGACCCGCCAGGCGCATGGTGGCCGCCCAGTGCGGGCCGACCCGCTCCATGGTCTCCGCCCAGCCGTACCGCAGGAAGTCCTCCTCGGCGTAGGTGGCGATCCCCGAGCTGCCCGGCCACGGCGCGGGATCGACCGGGTCGAGGTTGGCGTCGACCAGGACGAGCGCCGAGACCAGGTGCGGATGCCGTACGGCCAGCGCCGTCGCCACCGCGCCGCCCATGCTGTGCGCCACGACCTCGGCGGCGCCGACGCCGGCGCCGGTCAGCGCGGCGGCGAGCATGTCGGCGTGCCCCTCCAGGGTGTAGCCGAAGTCGGCGGGCCGGTCGCTGATGCCGAACCCGAGCATGTCGATCATCAGGGTCCGGTGGCCCGCGAGCGCCGGGTGGGTCGCAGCCGGGGTGAAGTACGGCGCCGACGACGTGCCGAGGCCGTGCACGAACACCCTGGCCGGTTCCACGCCCGGCAGTTCCACCCAGCGGATCCGGCTCCCGTCGTCCCTCACCCGCACGCAAGCGCACCGCCGCGCTGACCGGGCACGTGCGGCCGATCGCCGACGGAACGCTCTACCCGGCCATCAAGCGCCTGGAGCGCGCCGGGCTGCTCGCCCGCGAGCTGCGGCCCGGCGCCCTCGCCGCTCCCCGGCACATGCTGAGCCTCACCCAGGCCGGGCGCCGGGAGCTGCTGCGCCGGCTGGGCGAGCCCGACGAGCAGTTCGTCACCGACGAGAACCGCTGGTTCACCGTCCTGGCCTTCCTGCGCCACCTCGGCGACCCCGCGCGGCAGGCCGCGGTCCTGCGCCGCCGGCTGGACTTCCTCACCCAGCCCGCCAGCTTCTTCTGGGACGGCGACCGTCCGCTGCGCGCCGCCGACTTCGACGCCCCCTTCCGGCGGGGCCTGTTCACGATCGCCACCGCGACCAGCCGTACGGAGATCCGCTGGCTGCGCGAGACCCTCGGTCTGCTGGACGAGGAGTACGGCTCAGCCCGCTGACCAGACGGCCAGCGGCACGAGCATCTCGTCCTCGGTCAGCGCCCCGTGCTCGAAACGCGGGCCGCGCACCGGGAGGGGGAAGCGGGGCGAGGCCGCGACGGCCACCACCTCCCCGATCCGCTCCCGGACGGCCGGGGTCAGCTCCAGCAGGCCCATGCCGGGCAGCTCGTCGGCGGCCAGCACGAGCGCGTGCCCGCCGAGAGCGGCGGCGAGCCGTTCCGCCGCCTCGTCCGCCCGTCCCGGACGCGGGTGGAGCCAGCGCACCCGTCCCGCGCCCCCGCCCGGCAGCGCGCACAGCTCCGGGACGTCCACCTCGGCCCACGCGGCCTCCAGGGCCGGGTCGGGGACGACGGGCACCTGACCGTGGTCGGAGTGCGCGATCACGTGCCACCCCCTCGCGGCCCAGGCCAGCGCGTGGCGCTCCAGTCCGGCGACGGCGCGCATGGCATGGGGGTCGTAACCGTGCCGGTGGACGTGGTCGTCCAGGTTGACGTAGATCCACAGCAGCAGCCGCCGGCCGTCCGCGGCGTGCGCGGCGAACGCGGCCTCAACGTCGCGGGCCACGGCCGCCACCAGGCTCTCCGGGTCGAGCGCCTGGGCGGCGAGTTCGCTCCGCCGCGCCGCCGGGACCTCTCCGGCGTTCCGGAACGCCGGGAACCGGGCCGCTCCCCGCAGCAGCGCGGCGGACCAGGGGCTCCCGAGCGTGTCGATCTCGCGTCCGGCGGCGACGGCGACGGTTCCGGGAATCGCGGCCGCGCGCTCGAACACGGTCGTCCGCGCCGCGATGAGGTCACCGCCGGGCGGGCCGTCACGGGGGTCGTCGCCCGGCGGGCCGCCGCCGGAAGAGGCGCCGCCCTGGGGGCCGCCGTCCGGACGGGCACCGCGTGGGGGACCGCCGGAGAGGCCGCCGCCGGGCGGGGCGCCGCCCGGCCGATCCGGTACGGCTCGCGCGAGCGTCTCACCGGTGATCACGTTCATGAGGGAGCCGTCGGCGGGTGAGCGGCAGGCGGCCCCGATCGCCAGGTGCCCGGAGGCCGGGAGGCCGGTGACCGAGGTCATCCAGGCGGTCGCCGAGGTGCTGGGGAACGTCGAGGTGAGGCGGGTGAGACCGGCCGCGGGCCAGGCCGCGCGGGCCGCCCGCCAGGCCAGGCCGTCCACCGCCAGGACGACGACCCCGCGCTCGGCCCGTTCCAGCGCCGCCAGGATCCGGTCCGGCACCGCGCGCAACGACTCCCGGGGGTGGGGTGTGACGCCGACCCCCGGGACGCCGGCGTGTCCGCCCGTCAGGTCCGCGTCATCCGGCAAGGCCGGACGGGTTTCTCGCGGCGGGCGTCCCGGGTCTTCCGATCATCAGTAATTCGGCACGCAGTCCGTGCAGGTCGTGCGGAATTTCATGACCTGTACGGCCTGGCGCTCGGAGAGCATTGTCTCCACGAGTTCAGGCGTGAGCATAACCGGGGTTTCGGTCGTCGTCTGCTGCAGGATCTCGGGCATCACGCTGGACCTCCTGATGGGGATTTGACGATTTCCCCTGAGATTATGTGAATGAACGTAAAATGGGACGACTTACCTGTCAACGGGGAAATCGAACGGCCCGCCGGTCATTGACGAATGCGCCCGCGCCCGCGCGCCGTCCCGGCGGACCTCCCGCCCGGCGTCCCAGACAGCCGCTCACCCGGCCTCGGCCCTCTCCAGCCCACTCCGGCCCACTCCGGCTCACCCGGCCTCGGCCCGCTCCGGCTCACCCGCGGCCACCGGGGACCCGCGGCGCGACAGCAGCACGTACGCCGCCACCGCCGCGAACGCCACCGCGCTGAAGGCGTAGACGAACCGGAACTCCACGAACCGGATGGCGAACGCCCCCACCGCCATCGACGCCACGAACGGCAGGTCGATCAGCGCGTCCATCGCGGTCAGCGCCCGGCCCTGCAGCCCGGCCCCGGTGCGGCGCTGCACGAGCGTGGTGGTCGCGACCATGAACATCGGGATGGACAGCCCGACGAAGACGCCGCTCACGCACACGCTCACCACGCTCGTCGGGATCACCAGCAGCAGGCCGAACGCGCTGGAGGCGAAGCCGACGGCCGCCGTGCGCTGCTCGCCGTACCTCCGGATGAGGGTCCCGGTGATCAGGCCGCCGACGATGGCCCCGCCGCCCTCGAACGCGGCGATCACCCCGATGAACGCGGGCGGCCGGTCCAGGCCCTGGTCCACCGCGGCGAACATGGCGGAGTTGATGAGCCCCGCCGCGCCCAGCGCCAGGCCGAGCGCGACGACGCCCGAGCGCAGCTCCGCGTCGCGCAGGATGTGCCGGATGCCGGCGGTGAGATCACGCGTCAGGCGGCCCGGCTCACGTCCGCCCTCGCGCCCGCGTTCGCCGGAGCGCGTCAGGTCGGGTGCGCGCCGCAGCGCCAGGAGCACCAGCACCGACACCAGGAAGGTGCCCGCGTCCAGCACCGCCACCGCGCTCAGGCCCATCGCGGTGAAGAGCGCGGCGCCCAGCAGCGGCCCGACGATCCGCAGCCCCTGGCTGAAGGAGCCGAACAGGCCGTTGGCGTCGCCGAGCAGTTCGGACGGGAGCATCGAGTGGACCAGCCCGCCCCTGGCCGCGTTGAACACCTGGTTGGAGACGCCGTAGCCGAAGGTGACGACGAAGACGATCCACAGGTCGCCCGGGTGCCGCACCAGCAGCAGCGACAGCACCAGCACGGCCGCGACCAGATCGTTGACGATCATCGTCGCGCGCCGGGGGAACCGGTCCACCAGCAGCCCGGTGAGCGGGGCGATGAAGGAGGGCAGCGACAGCAGCACCAGGACGACGCCGGCCATCGAGTCCGACCCGGTCAGGTCCTTCACGAAGATGGCGAGGACGATCAGCAGGGCGCGGTCGCCGAACATGTTGACCGCCTGGCCGAAGAAGAGCAGGACGAACTGTCGGTCACGCAGGAGCCTGCGCATCGGCGCCCCTTTCGGCGTTGGTCGTCTCCTCTGCCCAGCCCGCCTCGACGAGGACGGACAGGAACCCGTCAGCGAAGTCCGTCCCGACGGGCAGTCCGGCGGCGTACCCGGCGTACCGGGCCAGCTCCCCGCGGTCCCGCGCGCCGTCGATGCCGTGCGCCAGCGCCAGCATCAGCGCGTACGCGCCGGAGCGGTCCGCGGCCAGCCGCCCGTCGATCCAGCTCCGCCCGGCGGGACTCGCGGTCTCGGCCAGTCCGCGCAGGTTGAAGGGCCCCTCCCAGGTACGGCGCAGCGGCGGCCCCGCGGGCTCCGCGGGTGCGGGCTCCGGACGGGTGCCGGGAAGCAGTCCGGCGACGTGCGCCGACAGACCCTCGACCCACCGGTGCCGTTCCGGGTCGCCCGGCCGGCCGCACAGCCGGTCCACCCCGTCGAGCGCGCCGAGCGCCACCGTCGTACGGTGCCTCAGCAGCCCGCGCGTCCCGTCCACCGTCCGGTCCGCCGTCCGTCCCACCGCCCCGTCCACCGTCCGGTCCATCGCAGGGTTCGCCGTTCGGTCCGCCGCACGGCCGGTCGTCAGGGCGGTCGTCCGGTCCGCCGGGGGCTCGCCGGGCGAGGGCAGACACTCCAGCAGCCGCGCCGCGGCCCAGCGGATCGCGATCCGCTCCAGCTCACCCCGGGTCTCCTCGCCCGCGTCGGCCAGCACCGCGGCACAGGCTCCGGCGATCGTCGCGGTACGCCGCAACTCCTGGAAGTCCACCTTGTCGAGGGTGTCGGCGGAGCTGTGGTTGAACCGGTCCGGCCAGTGGCCGAGCGTGACGGTGGGGCAGCCGACCGACCGGTCCACCAGCAGGCTGTGGTCGGAGGCGCCGACGAACGGCGTCGCCCGCCAGGCCCAGGTGTCGCAGGCCACCGTGCCCGAGTAGGAGCGTCCGGCCTGCGGTATCTCGCCGACGACATGCTCGGCCAGCGCGTTGACGAAGCCCGGCAGGTGGTCGGGACTGCGCTCGACGATGAGCGGGCCGCCGCACAGCCGCTGGTCCTGGCCCGCCATGTCCACGTTCACCGCCGCCACCGGCGGAGCGGGCGCGACATCGTGCAGGTAGGCGGCCATGCCGGTGAACTCCGGGCCCCACACGAAGCGGACGGCCCGGCGTCCGCGCCGGAGGCCCGCCAGGACGGCCGCCGCACCGAGGAGGGCGGCGACCCCCGAGGCGTTGTCGTTGGCGCTGGGCCGGGGGTGGCACAGGTGCGCCGACAGCAGCACCTCCTCCGCCGCGGGGTCTCCGGCCCCCCGGGGCTCCCCGGGCAGCAGCGCGGTGACCACGGGCATGGGCGCCGCGCCGTGGGCCCGCACCGTGACGCGCACGCGGTCACGCCGCGCCAGGTCCGCGAGCTGTCCGGAGGTGAGGCTGAAGGCGAGGAGCGGACCGCCCGCGCGCAGCTCGATCCGGCCGGTCCGGCCGGGGCCGGAGACGCGGTCGGTCGCCAGGCCGAGCGCGCCGTACCGGACGGCGAGGTCCAGGGCCGCGGGCAGCGGCAGGTCCGGGTCGTCGTGGACGACGATCGCGCCGCGCAGCCGTTCCGGGTCGTCCGGTCCCGCGCCGAGCCGGACGACGGGTGCCTCGACCCCGCCGGGACCGGTGGACGCCGAGTACGCCGCGAGCGCGAACGGCCGGTCCGGGTAGGCGGTCACACCGGCCAGCTCGGCGTGGACGGGCGTCCACGAGGCGGGGGCGCGGAAGGTCCACCAGTGCCTGCCGCCGTCGGCGGGGAACTCCAGCAGCCGCACGTCGGAGAGCCCCGCCCGTTCCGCGCGTCCGGCGACGTACGCGGCGGCCGCCATGATCCCGTCGGACGCCTGGTAGCGGTCGAACCGGCACAGCTCGGCGACGTCCCTCTCGGCCGCCCCGACGTCGAACCGGGCGTGCACCAGCCCGGTGGTCCCGCTGACGTCCGCCGCCGCGCCCGGCCCCGTCATCCGGTCCTCCCGCCCGCCGCCGTCCCCGTCCACCCGTCTCCGCCCGGCCCCGTCATCCGCCCACCGCCGTCCGGCCGGTCCGCTCGCCGCCGCCCGCGGCGGCCACCGCCTCGCGCAGCGCGCGCCTGCGGGCGGCCGAGAGCGGCACGCTGATCCTCGTCAGCGCGGGACCTCCGGCGCGGTGGCGCAGCGGCCTGCCGAGAACACCCGGCGGGGCGTCACCCTCGACCGTCACCCACGGCAGCGCCGGGTGCCCGGGGTCGGCCTCCCGGCCCAGGTCGCGCAGGGCCGCGACGAGCTCCGGCTTGGCCTCCGCCACGGCGGCGCGCAGCGGGCCGAGGACGTCGCCCTGCTCCAGCAGCCACAGGGCGACCTCCAGCGACAGCGGTGAAACGGCCAGCGGCGGGGCCACCGCGCGCAGGGCTCCGGCGGCGCCGGCGGAGGCGACGGCGAACCCGGCGCGCAGGCCGCCGCAGCAGTACCCTTTGGACACGCTGCGCAGCACGACGAGGCCACGGGCCCGCCTCGTGAGCGGCACCGCGCTCACCTCCGGACCCGCGTACGCCGCGCACGCCTCGTCGACCACCAGCAGGCCGCCGGCCCCGCTCACCGCCTCGGCCAGCTCCAGGACGCGGCCGGGCGGCAGCAGGTCGCCGCGCACCCCGGGCCGCTCGACGAGCACCATCGAGGGCCGGAGCCGCGCCACCAGCTCCGGGGCCTCGCCGTCCGCCGGATCGAACACGTGGAGGGCCGCACCCCGCCGCGCCGCCCACGCGGGCAGGTCGGGATGGGCGTACGGCGTGCACAACAGCGGCGTGCCCGGCGCGACGAGCGCGCTCAGCGCGTTGAGCAGCCCGGTCGTCCCGGCCCCGGTCACGACCCGGTCGGCTGGCAGGTCCGCGCCGAAGTGCCGGCCGAGCACGGGGGCCGCGCGGACGCCTCCGTACGGATCGCCCAGCGCGTAGCGCCGCGCGGTCTCAGCGAGCCCGCCCGGCTCCGCGGCCACCCGCGCCCAGGCCCGGTCGACGGCCTCGCGCACGTACTCCACCTCGTCGGGCGCCCAGCGCAGGTCCACCTGACCGGCGGACGGCTCCGAGCGCGCGTGGTCGAGCACCGCGAGCTCGGGGCGCGCGGGCGCCACGGCGACGAACTGGACGTACCGGGTGCCGGGCCGTACCGGGGAGCCGGCGGTGAAGTCCGCGTCGGCGCGCACGACGTCGTAGCCGGTCTCCCGGAGCAGGGCGGTCACCTCACTCGGCTGGTAGAGCCGCACGTCGTCGCGGAGCACGGTGACCGTCTCTCCGGAACCCGAACCGGAGTCGGGGCCCGGACCGGAATCCGAACCGGAGCCGGAGCCGGATTCGGACTCGGGCACGGGCACGGGCCCCGACACGGGCCCGCCGGACCCGGCGCGGCGGGTGACGCGCAGTTCGCCGCGGCTGCGCCCGCTCACCGGGTCGTAGGAGCGCAGGAAGTCGAAGACCTCCCCCTCGGCCTCGAACCGCGCGGCGGGCTCGTAGCGGCTCAGGATGGCCGAGACGTTGGAGTGGTCCAGGATCAGCACGCCCCCGGCCGCGAGGCGCTCGCGCACCCGGGCCAGCAACGCGCGCTGCTCGGCGTCGGAGCCCCAGCCGAACGACTGCACGCAGATCGCCGCGTCCGCCTCCGGGAGGTCCGGGGCGGCCAGCAGGTCGGCGTGGAGGAGCCCGATCCGGACGCCCGCCCGGCCGGCCGCCTCGGCGGCCCGGTCGAGCGCCCAGGCGCAGACGTCGACGCCGACCACCTCGAAGCCGTGCCGGGCCAGGGGGACGGCGTGCCTGCCGACGCCGCAGCCCAGGTCGAGCACCCGCCGCCCGGGGGCGTGTTTCCGGAGGATCCCGGCCAGGTAGGCGACCTCGCCCGCCGTACGCTCGGCGGTGTACTCGTGGCGGGCGAAGCTCCAGTAGTCGGCGGTGAAGTAGTCGGCGTACCAGCCCGTCACGCGGACCGGCCCGTCGGACGGACCCTGGACACGAACCGGCCCGGCACGCGAACCCCCACCGCACGAGCCCTCACCGCGCGAGCCCCCGGCACGCGAACCCCCGGACGGCGAGGTCCAGGTGCGAGGAGGCCCGTCACGCGAACTCCCGGCGCGCGAAGAAGTCGCACACGTCGCACAGGCCGGCCGGATTGCCGGGGACGCCCTCCTGCATGACGTACACGCCCTCGCACACCCGGCACTTGTCCTCCACCAGCGGGAACATGTACCGCTGCATGTTCGCGAAGGCCTCGAACAGGTAGTAGTCGATGCCCGGCCACAGGTCGTAGAGGTGGTCGGCCATCGCGTAGGCCATCGACCTCTCCTGCGGCCCGGTGGTGAACCGGCCCGGCGTGCCCTGACGGTTCAGCTCCGGGGCGACGAGCTCCAGGTAGAGGGTGAGCTCCTTCTTGGGGATCCGGTAGAGCGGGAAGATGTAGCGCATCCCGCCGATCTCCCGGACGGGGATGCCGCCCATCCGGTAGCCGCTCGTCATCCAGGTGACCATGCTGGCGACGAGGTCGTCGGCGTTGAACCCGAAGGCGACGGTGCCCGCGCCGATCCGCTGGGCGTGGTCCTCCAGCATGCGGCGGAGCACCTGGTGGCCGACGACCATCGTCAGGTGGTTCGCGTCGCCCGCGACCACGCTGTTCATCGCCTCGACGAACGGCCTGCGCAGCTTGAAGACCCGTTCGATGTCGGTGGCGTCCACGATGACCTGGTCGATGCCGAGCCCCTCGGCCGAGGCACGGGCCGCGGCGAACGTGGCGGGCTCCTCCCAGTCGGGCAGCCCGGTGATGGTCACGGAGGTCATCGTGAAGGCGGGCAGGCGGTCCCGGGTGCGTTCCAGCAGCTTGAGGAAGGCCACGCTGTCCCTGCCGCCGGACAGCCCGATCACCACGGAGTCGCCCTGCCGCAGCACCTCGCCGCGCAGCACGCTCTGGACGAAGGTCTCCTCCACGTAGCGGACGAACCCCTCGGCGTCGAACTGCTCGACGCGCTGCTCCAGGCGGCCCAGGGTGTCGAACAGGACCGACTTGACGTAGACCGGGTCGGGCGTGCCGTAGACCGTGCGGGCGGGCCTGCGGGTGACGTCGAGGTCGTAGTGGCGCACCTGGCGGACCTCGATGAGGTCGTCCTCCCCGACGATCGTCGTCTGCTCGGGGACGATCTGCCCGTTGCGGGTCGTCAGGACGGCGTTGAGCGGGATGCCGTGCGCGGCGAGGACCGCCGTCAACGGCTGGCCGGGAGCGGCCGCGAGATTTTCGGACCCACCGACTTTGTTGTGGAAGACGACGTGAACCACGGCTTTCTCCCTCGCTACGGAGAGCAGTATCCGCTTAGTATTGCGCCATATACGACATTGTCGTCAAGCGTCTCATCTCCCCCGACCCGCGCCGGTTTCCGAGGCTAGGTGTGCCATGAGTGCTTCCTTAACCGTCGATATCAGCACGTCCATAGAGACCGTTGACACCGCCGAATGGGATGAGGTTGTATCGAGGTCGGGAGCGCCGGTTTTCTACCGGTCCCGTTATCTGCGCGCCTACGAGCGGTTTCCCCTTATCCCGATCGAGGCGTTTTTCTATTTCGTCGTGCGGGCCGGCGGACGTGCCGTCACGGTGCTCCCGGTCACGCTGCTGCGCGGGCTCGACCCGCTCGGCCAGCTCCGCGTCCGATACCCGCTGTCGGGGGACGAGACCGGTCTGCTCAGCCACGTGTGGCACTGCTACGACGCCTGGGTGCCCGGGGAGCCGAACCTGGAGGCGGTCACCGCGGCCATGCGGGAGCTGGCCGCCGAGCGGGGGGCGGCCTGGTACGGCTTCGTCAACGTGCCGCGCGGGTCGGAGCTGGGCGACGGCCTGGTCTCCCTGGGCTTCCCGGCCCGGCACATCGAGGACCGGTTCCGCGTCGACCTGCGCCCCTTCGCCGACGTGGACGGCTACATCGCGAGCGCCAATCCCCGGGGACGGGCCAACATGCGGCGCAACGGCCGCCGGGCCGAGGACGCCGGGGCGCGCAGCGCGTCCATTCCCCTGGCGGAGGCGGACCTCGCCGAGATCGGCGAGCTGTGCGCGCGCACCGCCGCCCGGCACGGTACGGGGTCCTACTACCCGCGGGAGGTCTTCGCCGGGTTCCTCACCGAACTCGGCGACGCCGCGCACGTCATCGAGGTCCGCGAGCGCGGGCGGCTGGTCGGCGCGGCCGTCTGCCTGCGCGACGAGAGCCGCTTCCACGCCTGGGCCTGCGGGGTGGACTACGAGGTCGGCGGCAACTACAGCCCCTACCCGCTGCTCTACCCCCTCTCGGTCGGGCAGGCGCTGCGCGAGGGGCTGACGACCCTGGAGGGCGGCCGGGGCAACCACGTGTTCAAGCTCAGGCACGGCCTCACCCCGATCCCCCTCGACGCCTGCCTGCTCCCCGCCGGATGAGCGCCTTCGCCTTCGAGGCGGTGCCCGGCCGCCCGCCGGAGTGGCCGGCTCTGGCGGCGGACGGGCCGATGTTCGCCACCGAACGGTGGCTCACGGCGATGCGCGGCCGGGTGCCCGGCGCCGCGTACACCTTCGTGCTGCGCGAGGCGGGCGCGACCGTGCCGGCCGCACCGGGTACGGCGGGCGCGGTCGTGCCGGGCGCGGCGCATCCGGCCATGCCGGGTGCGGCGGGTGCGGCGGGTGCGGCGGTGCTCGCCCTCTACGGCACGGTCGTGACCGGCGTGGACCGTCCCGGCCGGGGCGAGGTCTTCGACCTGCCGTACATCCTCGCCGGCGACCCGGCCGAGCTGCCGCTCAGCGCCGCCGCGCGGGCGGCGCGGGCCGCGGGCCCCCCTGAGCCCGCGCCCCCTCGGGACGACTGGTTCCCGCACCTGGTGGTGATGCTGCCGGGCTACGAGTGTCACCCGCTCGGGCCGCTGGCCCGCGACCACGAGGCCCTGGACACCCTGGTGGCGGCAGTCACGGACTGGGCGGCGGACCGGGGGCTGCGGGCCGTCGCGTTCCTCTACCCCCCGCCGGACACCGCGCCGCTCGGGCGGGTCCTGGCCGCCCGGGGGTTCACCGAGGTCCCCCTGGCGTACTCCTGCGAGCTGCGGCTGCCCGGCGACGGGTTCGAGGACTACCTCGGGGCCCTGCCCCGCAAGCGGCGCGGCGAGGCCCGCCGCGAGCTGCGCCTGCTCCGTGAGGCGGGGGTGGAGGTGCGCGCGGAACGGGTGACGGAGCCCGGCGCGGACGTCGTGGAGCTCAAGTGCGGCCACTCGGCGAAGTACAACGGCCGCCCGCCGGACCGGGCGAAGACGGCCGGACGGCTCCGGGACCTGTGCGCGGGCGGGGCGCTGCTGCTGCGCGCCGAGCGCGCCGGGGTCCTGCTCGGCTACGGCCTGTTCGTCGAGCACGCGGGCGTCCGGTACTGCGTGAGCACCGGCATGGACTACGCCTCCGCCGCGGCCCGGCACACCTACTTCGCGACGGTCTTCTACGAGCCCGCCCGGCTCGCCTACCCGGCGGGCGTACGGCGTCTGCACTACGGCCAGGGGAGCTGGCGGGCGAAGACGGCGCGGGGCTGCGAGGCGGTGGAGCTGTCCGGGTGGGTGCTGCCGCTGGATCCGGCGCTGGCCCCCGCCGTGGCGTGGAGCGCCCGCACGACGTCCCTGCTGTCCCCCTGAGTCTCCCGGTTCCGCCCGGCCGGACGAGACCGGGCGGGACCGGACGAGGCCGGGCGGGGCGAGTGTCACGGCGGCCGGCCGTCCGGGGCGCGGAGAGGCGGCCGTACGGGACGCGGAGGGCGGGTCAGTCCCGCCGCAGCGGGGGGAAGATCATGGAGGTCTGCAGTACCGCGTTCTCCCACCGGTCGAGGGTGAGGCCGTACACCGCCATCCGTGCCGCCGCCCGCTTGAGGTCGGTCTTCGGATGGTCCGGCAGGAACTCGCAGGAGAGCAGCTCGGCCAGCGGGTGGGCGGTCCCGCCCGGCAGCAGCGCGGCCAGCTCGGCCCCCGCGCCGAGGCGGGTCAGCCGGGTCAGGCCGGGCGCCGCCTCGCGCCCCTCGGGGGTGAGCTCGTTCCAGACGGCGGCGACCACCTTGGCGCGCAGCCCGGTGAGCACGTCGTCGTACTCCCTGGTCTCCCTGGGGATGCCCGCCTCCAGCAGCGCCACCAGGTCTCGCAGTTCCTCCGGGCCGTCGAGCGGCCTGCCGAGGCCGGGGCCGAAGAACACCTCCGCCTCATGCCGGGAGTCCTCGGGGCTGTCGGAGCTGTGCACGATGTCGAGCATGACGTTGATGCCGCGCAGGTCGCGGCGGATGGTGCCGGGGGCGGCCTCGGCGGGGTCGCTCGCGCCCTTGAGCGCGCGCAGCCGGGTGTGGCTCGTGCCGGGCGCGGCGTCCGCGCGCCTGTCCTCTACCAGCAGGGCGAGGGTGGGTCCGAGGTCGAACACCAGGTCGACCTGCCGGTAGAAGTAGGCCTTCCAGACGGAAGTGATGTTGCGTTCCTGAAAGGCGTCCTGGTTGGGAGGCCGGTGCCACAGGACGTCGTACCGGACCGGCGAGAACCCGTTCTCCTCCAGCATGTCGAGGACGGGGCCGCACAGGTGACGTTCGAGCGCGTCGGGCGGTAGGAGGAACAGGACGGTCCTTTGCCACTCGATCGCGGTCACCGATCACTCACCGTTCCGGCCTCCTCGGTCTCCCGGCCGGTGTCCGTTCCCGGCGGGTGTCGTTCCTGCCGGTCGCGGTTCCCGGCCGGCTCCGGCCGTCGCCGGCCTCAGCGTGTGATCCGATCCCGGTTTCCGGCCTGACTCAGGCCTTGGCCTTCTTCACGACGCGCGGCCTGCGAGCCGTCACGCGGTTACGGTCCATCGGTCAGCCCTTCCTGGGTTTCGCCGTCCTGGGACGGCGGAGCAACTGGTGCCTGCGGTCCATCGTCAGCCCTTCTTGGGTTTCGCCGTCCTGGGGCGGCGGAGCAGATGGTGTCTGCGGTCCATCGGTCACCTCTTCCGGGATGTGGAGACCCTGGGACGGCGGAGCAGATTGCACCTGCGGTCCATGGTCACCTCTTCTTCGACGTGCCCGGCGCGACGGCCCTTGGCCTGCGGAGAAGCTTGCGCCCTCGGTCCACGGTCACTTCCTCTTCGGCTTGACGGTCTTGGGGCGGCGAAGGAGTTTTGCTCTCCGGTCCATCCCTATCCTCCTTTTCGGCCATGGATCACCGCCGAACAGGACAGGAAATGCCCCGCCGGACCGATCCTTGATAAACGAGTTTTTAGGGATAAATCCGTATTAGTCAATACCGGCGATGGCGATGACGAGGGGATCCGTCGCCGTCCGCAGCGCGGCGAGCACGTCGTCCGAGGTCACCGCGCGGATCGCGGCGACCTGCCCGTCGAGCGTCCAGTGCGGGTCGCCGCCGAGCAGCCCGTACCGGCCGTACAGCAGCGCCTCCTCCAGCGACTCCTCGGCCTCCAGCCGGAACAGCCCGGCCGTACGGCGGGCGGCCAGCGCCGCCTCCTCCTCCGTCCAGCCGGGCCCCACCCGCTCCTCCAGCAGCGCCACGGCCGTGTCCACCACCTCGCCGACGTTCTCGGGGGCCGTGGAGACGAAGGCCCGCCACACCCCCGCGTCGCGGTAGGCGTTGGCGAACCCCCACATGTCGTACGACAGACCGCGCCGGTTCCTGATCTCCTCGGTGAGCAGCGCCGAGCTGGCGTCCGCGACCAGGTCCATGAGGACCTGCCAGGCGGGCAGCAGCCGGTCACCGTACGGCACCGCGCGCCCGCCGAGGACCACGCCCGCCGAGTCGCTGTTGAGCGCGAGCGTCCGCCGCCCGCCGCCGCCGAAGCGCGGCCGTTCCGGCTCGGGGAGCGGCCCCGCGGGCGGCAGCGCGGCGAGCGGCCCGCTCTCCAGCGCCCGCAGCAGCGCCCCGGGATCGGCTCCCCCGCAGATCACCGCGGCCACCGTCCCCGCGCGCACCCACCGGGCATGGTGGGCGCGCAGCGCCTCCAGCCCCATCCGGCCGACGCTCCCGGCCGTCCCGCCGACCGGGCGGCCCAGGGCGCCGCCGGGGAAGGCGACGTCGAAGAACAGGTCGTGGACCACGTCGGCGGGGTCGGACGCGGCCAGGCGCAGCTCCTCCTGGACCACCCTGCGCTCGGCCTCCAGCACCTCGGCGGTGATGACCGGCCCGGTCAGCGCGCGGGACAGCACGTCCAGCGCGGCGAGCGTCTCGGAGGTGGGCACGCGGGCGTACAGCACGAGGTGGTCCCGGCTGGTGACCGCGTTGGCCTCGCCGCCGAGCGCCTCCAGCAGGTCCACCGGGCGGCCCCCGCCGGGCAGCGGCGCCTGCATCAGGACGTGCTCCAGCAGGTGGGTGCCGCCCGACAGGTCCTCGTCCTCGTATCTGGACCCGGTCAGCGTCCACAGCGTGACGGTCGTCACGCCCGCCCCCGGCCGGTGCAGGATCCAGGCGGGCACTCCGCCCGGCAGTTCGGCGCGGATCGGCTCGGTCATCCGTGTGCCTCCTCACGCATGCCGCCCGCGGCCTTCTCCCCCGCCAGCAGCTCCTCGTCTATCTCGTCGCCGTGGACCAGGACGAACCCGCCCACCGGCGTGTACGCCCACAGCGCCCCGCCGCGCTCGGCCAGCGTGACCCGCTCCGCGCGGTGGTCGCCCTCCACGGGCAGGGCGAAGAGCGGAAGCCCCGCGTCGAGCGCGGCGCGCGGGCTCATCCGGCGCGACACGGCGTCCCAGGCCCGTCTGCCGAGCATGCCCGCGGAGCCGCCGACCATGCCGTTCTGCAGCGCGGTCACCGCCAGGCCGAACGGCCGCCGCAGTCCGCCCACCGCGGTCGCCCGCCGCCACATGCGGCTGGCCCGGACCAGTACCCGTTCGTCCCCCGGCAGGCGCGGCACCGTGAACGGGCTCTCCTCCAGCAGGGCCGCCAGCTCCGCGTACTCGGGCCACAGCGCCAGCTCGTGGACCGCGAGCGCGCAGGACGCCAGCAGCCGCCGCGACGCCCCGGTCAGCAGCACGGCCGCGTCGACGAGGTCGCGGGCCCGGTACGGCTGCTCGAACCGCTCGAAGAGCAGCGCGACCAGGTTCTTGACCACGGGGTCGGCGCAGAGGGCGGGCAGCGCCGTACGGACCGGCACGCCGATCCGGTCGCCGACCAGCGGCGTGGTGCTCAGCTCGATGCCGTACGGCAGCGCGTACGGGTCCTCCGGGAGCCTGCGCAGGCTGAGCAGGAACTGCAGCTCTCCGCCGGCCCGCATGAAGGTCGCCGTGTGCATCGACCAGCCGTCCGCGAGCAGCGTGCCCGCGGCCTCCCAGAGCCGGTCCCGCCGGGGGAACCAGTAGTCCAGGTCGTTCATGTAGCGCACCAGCGCGTCCGGGTAGCGGTCGGCGACCTCCAGGCCCTTGAGCGGCACCGCCTCCGGCCACGCCCGGCCGAGACCCGCCTGCAGGCCGCGGTAGAAGTCCGTCCGCGCCCGCTGCTGCCGCAGCTCGTGCGAGAGTCCCGGCCCGAGGTCTCGCCCCTCCCGCTCCCAGACGCTCAGCAGCGTCGCCACCAGGGACGGCTGCTCGCGGCGGGCGACGTGGAGGATCTCGCCGGGCGTCTCCTCCTGCTGCCCCGTGACCAGGGTCAGCACTTCCTCCAGGTCACCGGACGTCAGCTCGATCACCGCGTTCCGCCTTCCACGCACGCCGGCCGGGGTAGTGGATCTTCTGCCGACTGTGACAGACGGGGATACCTCCGACAAGAGGCGATCGGCCATTGGGGACGGAGCGTCGGCGGATGCCGTCAGATGAGGGATTGACGAAATTTAGTTACATGCTTTTCATGTGAAAAGTCAGGAAATTTCGTGCTACCGCGCCGCCTGATCGGATCCATCGGCACCCGTCCCATCCCGGATCCCTCGGCGCCCGCCTCACCTCTCACACCACCCCCACCCCCGCCTCCCACCCCCCAGGAGGAAGCGCATGACGCGCACCCAGCCCACCGACCCGCCCATCGACCTCCTCGCCGCCGTGCAGGGAGAGGTCTCCTGGTTCTGCTGCGGCACGGCCTGGGGGCCGTGCAGCGGCACCGGCAAAGGGGCCTGCGGCACCTGCAACTCCGGAAGCCTGCAGCACGCCTGGCCCAACACCTCCGACGCCTGCTGGTCGATCACCCGGCCCGACAGCTGCGGGGTGTCACTGAGCCGCAGGACCTGCGGCTTCCAGCACCGGATCACCTCGCTGTGCGGCGGCGGCAGCGTCATCACCTCCATCGCCGACTGCGGCCCGCAGACGGACCTGTTCTGCGGCGAGCGGAGCTGCTGCGGCTCGACCTGCGCGAGCAACCGCCTGATCGACCTGACCCCGGCCGCCTACAGCCGGATCGCCAGCCTGTCCACCGGCCTGCGGCCGTGCGAGATCTCGACCCCCTAGGAGGACGACGATGACCAGCAGAAGGCAACTGCTCAAGTCCGCCCTCCTCGGCGGCGGGGCCGGCGTCGTCGCCGCGACCGCGCTGGGGTCGCTCGGGCCGGAGGCGGCGTTCGGCGCCGCCGCCCCCGACGTCGAGCCCGGCGCGCCCGACCCGAACTTCGCCGAGGGCCGCATCCGCTCCGTCAAGGAGGACACCCTCCTCGTCCTGGGGTCGAACATGGTGTTCCACCGCATCAGGATCGTGGACGGCACGAGCCTGTGGAAGCTGGGCCCCACCACCTTCGACCAGGCGAAACCCGGCGACGGTCTCTACGCCCGCGGGGTCCGCATGCCCGACGGCGTGCTGGCGGCCGAGGCGGTGTGGCTCAACATCGTCAACATCAAGGGACACGTCAGGAACATCACCGCCGAGCGGATCCACCTCGACCACAAAGGTCAGCAGGTCCTCTGTCACCGCGTGCCGGGCAGGTCCGTGGCGATCTACTCCGACGCGCCGCCCTCCGGCGACCTGTCGCTGCTGCGCGTGGGCCAGCACGTGCAGGTCATGGGCGCCTGGCGGCCCGACACCAACGAGGTCGACATCGCCACCGTCTTCTCCGCCCACTAGGAGCGACAGATGCAAGGGATCGCCGCGCTGCAGCCGTACGTGATCAGCCTCTTCCTCCTCTGGGCCGCCCTGCTGAAACTGCTCGACCGGCGGACGCGGGCACAGGCCGGGCGGACCGCTCTGGCCAGGCTGGTCGGCCCGGCGCGGGCGGTCCCCGCGCTCCGGCTCGTCGGGGTGCTGGAGCTCGCGGTGGCGGCGGCGCTGCTGCTGCCGCCCGCGTCCCCCGTGGAGGGCGTGGCCGCCGCCGTGCTCTCCACGGGGTTCCTCGGCTACCTCGTCTACGCGCGCCGGGCGGCGCCCACCTCGTCGTGCGGCTGCCTGGGCGCGCACTCGCGGCCCGTCGACCGGCGCGGATTCGTCCGGGCCGGGCTTCTGCTCGCCATGAGCCTCGTGGCGATCGGGGCGGGACCGTACCCGATGGACTCCTCGCTCGTGGCGCTCGGCCTGGCCGAGGCCGTCGCCCTGCTGGGGCTCTCGGCGGAGCTGGACCGCCACTGGCTCACCCCCCTGCGCCGGCTGCGGGTACGGCTGAGCGGGCCGCTCGCCCCGCCCCCGCCCGGGGAGGTCCCGCTGGAGGTCACGCTGCGCCTGCTGTACCTCAGTCCCGCCTACTGCTCGGCGTCCGCCCTGCTCACCTCGGACGTCCAGGACACCTGGGACGAGGACGGCCTGCGCTTCGTGGTCTACGGGGCCGGCCGGCGGACGGCGGTGTTCGCCGCCCCGCTCGGCGGCGGCGACCCGTCGGCCGTCCGCGTCGCCCTCACCGAGGCCCCCGCCCTCACCTGACCGCCTGCCGGACCCTCCGGGACACCGTACGAACGACCGCCCCTCACCTGGTACGGCGGTACCGGGTGAGGGGGCGACGTGGGGGACGACGGCTCCGGGGCCCTTCACCTCAGGCCGTTCCGGTCACGGTGACGACGACCTTGCCGCCCGGGTGCCCCGCGATGAGGTGGCGGATCGCGTCGGGCACGGCGGCGAGGGGATGGACGCTGTCGATCGCCGGGGTGACGGCGCCGGACTCGATGAGCCCGGTCAGCTCCTCCAGGAGCTCGGCGCGCTCCCTGGAGATGAGCGGGAGCAGCCGCTGCCCGGTGAACACTGACAAAAGCGGCGCCCGGAACGTGCGTCCCATGCCCCCGGTGAAGCGGTACGCGACGTGCCCGCCGCCGACGATGACCAGCGTCCCCTTCGGCGTCAGAGCGCGGCGCAGCAGGGACAGCGGCCGGTTCCCGGCGGTGTCGACGACGACGTCGTGGCACGGCCCGTCCCGGTCGATCTCCTCCCGGGTGTGGTCGATGACGTCGCCGGCCCCGAGCGACCGGACGAGCCCGGCGTTCGCCGGCCCGCACACGCCGGTGACGCTCGCGCCGGAGGCCCTGGCGATCTGCACGGCGAACGACCCCACGCCTCCGGACGCGCCGATCACCAGCACCCGCTGCCCCGGCCGTACGCCGGCGGAGTGCCGTACGGCCTGCAACGCCGTCATGCCGGAGACCGGCACCGCGGCGGCCTGCTCGAAGGTGAGACCGGCCGGCTTCGGCGCGAGCCTGTCCTGCCGCGCGCTCGCGTACTCGGCGTACGAACCGCTCTCGCAGGCGCCGTACACCTCCTGGCCCGGCTGGAACCGGGTCACGCGGGCGCCGACGGCCGCCACCACCCCGGCCACGTCACGGCCCCGGACCGCGACCTTGGGCCTGCGCAGCCCGAAGCCCATGACACGCGCGAGGTACGGCCGGCCGGTCATGAGGACCCACACGCCGGGGTCCACCGCGGCGGCACGGACCTCGACGAGCACCTCCTCGTCACCGATGCCGGGGCGGTCGATGTCGCGTAGGCGGAGCACGTCCGGCGGGCCGTACACGTCCTGGACGATGGCTTTCATGACGTTCCTTCCGGGGGGTCCGAGTACTGGAACACGTCGTCGAGCGGGGTGCCGAACACCCGGGCGATCCGGAAGGCCATCTCCAGCGAGGGCGAGTACCGGCCCTGTTCGATGGCGATGACGGTCTGCCTGGTCACACCGATGCGTTCGGCCAGCTCGGCCTGGGTCATCTCGTCGTGGGCGAACCGCAGCGCGCGGATGCGGTTGGTCACGTGTGTCGGCTTCACCATTCGGGAAGGCTCCTGCGATAGACGACGATCTTCGTGATTCCGCCGAGGACCGCCGACAGCACGAAGCAGAGGTAGACCGCGTTCGCGATCCAGAAGTGGTCCCATCCGGCCATGGACATGAGCATCGCCGCGAGCGCGCCGATGACCACGAACGCCTGGCCGGTGTACTCGCCGAGCCGCCCGATCTGCCTGTCGCGGACGTCGACGACGCGCGAGGCCCTCGGGTTGACGATCGCCATCCCGATCTCGGCCACGATCGAGACGACGATGGCCCCGCCGACCGTCCACAGCAGGGCGGCGGTGTACGGCACGTCCGGTAACGGCTCTCCGCCCGCCCCTCTGAGGACGGCCACGACGTACGCCGTGTAGCCGAGCACGGCGACGACCAGCCTGATCCAGGCGCGCTTCTCCACGTGAGTCATGATCGACACCTTCCGATGTACAGAATCTTTGACATCTCGAAGGTAACCGATCTTTGACCCCATGTACAGAATTTTTTACACCGAGCTTCGCCGGTCATCGATGGGCAACCGCTCCGCGCCGATCACCTGCCTGCCGATGGGCTCGCGCGGACGTGAGAAGCCGCCGACTTCCCCGGCCACGTCGGAACCACCACGTCACCTATGAGCGGATGGCAGTAGGGCGGACACACCGCCAGACGGTTCCCGAAGACGGGCCCGGGTTCGGGGCGTGTGGCATCCGGGAGAAGCGAGGACCGGAATCAGCTGTTCCTGATCATCCGCTCGCCGCCGAGTGCCAGCAGAAGGAACATGTCGAACTGGTGGAGGTTGTTCTTGTCCATCCGTTTGATGGCGTCGATGCCGGAACGGGCGGTGTTGATGTGTCCGAGGGCGCTCATCCGCGTGGCATCGAAGGCCGGGTCGTAGTCCGCGACGCCCGCACGATCGTGGGCGCGTCCGGGACGTCCACTTCCCCGATCGCCTCGGCCAGTTCGTTCAGGGCCTCGTCACGCCGATTGACGCTCATGGTCACCATCTTGGCACTTCCCAACGCATTCAGATCGGAGGGCGGGAAAGGCCCGGCCATTCTGACACGGTCTCATCCGGGCCGTAGGGCTGATGGCAAGGTTCGACGATGGAGGACGTCATCGAGCCGGTTGGGCGGAGCCGGCTCGGTTCACGTCGCGCCGGTCAGGCGGGTGAACTCGTCGCGTACGGCGTGGCCGAGCCCGCCGAGGAGCCGGTCGGTACGGCCGTCCGAGGTCGCCGACAGCAGGCCCGCGACGACGGCGGGCGGCAGGTGGGCGAGCACCCGGCAGGCGCGCCGTACCGTCATCGCCTCCACCAGGCGGGCCGCGACGGGGACGACGCCGAGCGCGCCGAGGACGGCGGCCGCTACGCGGTCGTCCGCGTGCACCAGGACGGCGGCGGACGGGCCGGTGGGCATCGCGCCCAGCAGCCTGGCCGCCCGTTGCGGCATCATGTGGTCGACCAGCCGCGCGGCGCGCTGCGCCGGCAGCAGCGTCAGCGCCTCGGCCGCCGGGCCCGGCGTCTCCGCCGCGTCGTTCAGGAGCCGTCCGGCGGCGTTCGGCTCCATCGAGCCGAGCAGGGCGGCGGCCTCCCGGCCGGACCGGCCGAGCAGCGGGTTCCCGCCGTCACCGGCCTCCCCCGCCCGGCCCGCGGCCCCGTCCCGCCCTGGTCCGCGCGCGCCGGATCCGCGCGCTCCGGGCCCGAGCCCCGCCTCCCGGGCGCGCTCCGGACCGTGGGCGCCCGCGCCGCGCCGCGCCTCCCGCTCCCGCCCCGGCCCGCGCGCGCCCTGGTCACGCCACGCCTCCCGGTCCGCCCCGTCCGCGGCGGGTCCGCGCTGTTCCTTCCGGTCCTGCCGGTGGGCGCCCTGTCCGCCCCGCGCCTCTCCGCCGGGCCCGTGCGCGCCCTGCGCGCGTCGCGCCTCATGGTCCGGCCGGTGGGCGTCGGGTCCGCGCCGCGCCTCACGGTCCGGGGGACGCGGGTCGTGTCCGCCTCCCGGCTCCCGGTCCTGCCCCCGGCCGGCGCGCCGTTCCTCCCGCTCATGGTCCCGTGGCTCGTCCTCCCGTCCACGGATCCGCGGCCCGTCCTCCCGCCCACGGGGCCGCGGCTCGTCCTCACGCTTACGGGTCCGGGGTCCCGCGGCGAGGATCGCGCCCAGCCGCCGGGCCAGCTCGGCCGCTCCCGTCCGGCCGGCGGGGTCGGCGACGAGCAGTCCGGCGATCGCGTCGGCGAGCGGGCCCGGCCGCCGGAAGTCCGGGGGACGCCCGGAGGTGACCGCCCGCACCGTCTCGATCGGACCGTCGCGGAGGAACGGCGAGTAGCCCTCCAGCGCGCAGAACAGCGTCACCCCCAGCGACCACAGGTCCGACGCCGGTCCCGCCGGATGCCCCTCGATCCGTTCCGGCGCCATGAACTCGACGGTTCCGATCAGGGTGTTGGCCGAGGTGAGGCCGCGTTCCCCGGAGATCCGCGCGATGCCGAAGTCGACCAGGAAGACCCGGTCCCCGGAGTCGACGATGATGTTCGCCGGTTTGACGTCGCGGTGCAGAACCTGCGCGTCGTGCGCGGCGGTCAGTCCGGCCAGCACCTCGCGTCCCACCCGGGCGATCTCCCGCTCGGAGAGGGGCTGCCGTTCGATCCGGTGTTCCAGCGAGGTGCCCTCGATGTACGACATGACAATCCAGGGCGACTCGTCGTCCATGATGACGTCGTAGACGTGGACGACCGCCGGATGCCGGATCCGCGCGGCGGCGCGCGCCTCGCGCAGCGCCCTCTCCCGCCGCACGGACATGTCCTCGCCGTACGGCGCCAGCACGACCTCCTTGAGCGCGACGGACCGCTGCAGCGTCCGGTCCCAGGCGAGCCACACCGTGCCCATGCCGCCCTTGGCGAGCCGGGACCTCAGTTCGTACCGGCCTCCGATGGTCCGTGCCGTCACCCGGGCGCCTCAGTCCTCGTCGGGGAGCAGTTCGACGCCGCCCGAGCGCCCCGCACCCGGCCCCGCGCCCGGTCCGGAACCCGGTTCCGGCCTCCGCACGACGCGGGTGTCGGCCATGCCGCGCAGGGCCTGGTCCTCCAGGGGCCCGTACTCGTCGCCGGACGTGGGCCCGTACGCGCCGGACTCACCGGGCCGGGGGCCGTGCCCGCCGCGCGGGGAACCGTGCTCACCGGGCCGGGGGCCGTGCCCGTCACGCGGGGAACCGTACTCGTCGCGCGGGAAGCCGTGCTCGCCGCGCGGAGGATCGTGCGCGTCGTGCGGATGGCCGTACCCGCCGCCGGACGACGGTTCGTACCCGCCGGACCCGGGGCCGTACCCGTCGTCGTCCCCGGCCCGCTCGACCCGGGTGCCGTTCGGCCCCTGGCGCGCCCCCGTCTCCTCTCCGAAGACGGAGCCGGACCGTGAGGACGTGTCCTCCGGGGACGACCAGATGCTCCAGACGCTGTTCGATCCGCCGGGCCCCGTCGGCCGGGACCGGAGCCGCGAACCGGAGCGGGCGCCGAACTCCTCGCGCACGTTGTCCATCTCGCGGCGCTCGGCGAGCGCGAGCGCCTTCTCGTAGACGCCGGGCCGCTGCATCAGCTTCACCGCGACCGGCAGGCACTCGATGAGCAGGAACAGCGCGAACAGCAGCAGCCGGGCCGCGCTGAGGGTGAAGTCCTTGCCGGTCAGCTCGTTGAGCGCCCGGAGCCGGGTGAGCAGCCCGTCGGTGGCGAGGTTGTCCTCGTCGAAGGACTTCTGGATGCGGGCCTGCTGATCGAGCGCGGCGTCGAGCTGGCGCTGGACCTTGGGCAGGGCCTCCTTGGCGGCGGCGAGCCGTGTCTCCTTGGCCTGTTCCCCGGTGGCGTTCAGCTCCCGCTTGCGGTCCTCCATCTGCCTGGTGAGCAGCTCGATGCGGTCCTTGTCCTTCTCGTAGGCGATCCGGCTCTCCCTCGCGAGAGGGCCGTTGCCCTTCTTGGGGCAGTTCGCACCGCCATAGAGCTGGCACTGCCACTCTTTGTAGTGTTTGTCCGCCTGCTTCTGCTCGTCGGCCCGCCGGGCGGACAGCGCCTTTATCTTCGGGTCCTGTTCCAGGTCGAGGGGGACGTCCCCGCCGGAGGAGATCACCTGCTGGAGGCCGGTCGCCTCCTTGCGGAGCTGTTCGACGCTCTTGCCCGTCGCGCCCTGCGCCTGCTGCACGGTGAAGTCGTCGGCGCGCCGCTGCTTCATCTCGTTGATCTGGGTGTCGATCTCCGCCTTGAAGACCTGCAGCACCAGGGGGGTTGAGATCACCAGGCCGAGCACGATGGCGATGGCGACGCGCGGCGCGGCCATCATCCAGCGGTTCGGTGAGTCGGCCCTGAGGGTGGAGACGAGCCACCGGTCGAGGCTGAGGATGGCCAGGCCCCACAGGAGGGCGACGACGACGGCGAGGACGATGTTGACGCCGAGCGCGCTGTTGAGGGCGAACGTCATCGAGACGGCGGCGAGCACGCTCGTGGTGAGGACGGCGCCCCCGATGCCCTCGAACTTGCCGCGTTCGGTGGGGCACGCCCGGAGGACCTCGGGACGCGCTCCGGAGAGCGCGATGAGAACCGCGGACAGCGTGGCCAGGAAACGTCGCATACTCCTCCTCGGAAAGGAAGTCGTACCGCGCCGGCACCGGTCGGAACGCCGCGGGCCCCCTCGGAGGGGTTATCATAGGCGCCCAATGTCACATTTCCGGATACCCAGCGGAATTTAACCGGAGAAACTCGCGGAACCTTATTCGGATAGCCCGCCATAGCATTCTATAACCGACTAACCAGGATATTGAGGACACGGCGCAGCTGATACGACATATCTACGGAGGACTCCCCGTGCCGGAGCCCGACAGGGACCTGACCAGGAAGGCGATCGCCCAGGCTCTGGCCGACCTCGCCGACACCGGCCACCTCACCGTGGTGGAGGTCGCCGCCGACGGCGTCACCACGTTCCTGCTCCACCGGGACGGCAACGGCCGTCCCCGCGGCCGGAGCTGGTCGGCGACCTGGCCGGACCTCGCGGGCGAGCACGGCTGGGACGCCGACCCGGCCGCGGTCCGCGAGGCGGTGCTCCGCGCGGCCCGCGTCCACCCCCTCTCCCCCGACACGCGTACGGCCCACGTCCACCCGCCCTCCGCCGACACGCGTGCGGCTTATGTCCACCCGCCCTCCGCCGACACGCTCCGTACGGCCCGCGGCGCCTCGCCCTCCGCCGACGTGGTCCTCGTGGCCGCGTCCGCCGACCCGAGGGCCGAGCAGGCCCTCGACTGGCTGCGCGCGGCGCATCCCGCCGCGCAGGTGCTGCGCGCCGACGCCCCGGCCGCCGCGCTGATCCGGGAGGCCATGGCCGACGACCCGCTCACCAGGTCGTACGAGCTGGTCGTCCTCCTCGCCGACCCCGGCACCGGCAGGCTCCGGCTGACCGGAAGGCGGCTCTTCCCCATCGGCTCCCGCCCGGGAACCCGGACCCGGGTCGCCCTCCGCTGCACGGCGCCGGGCGCGCACGGCACCGCGCTGGCCGTGGTCACCTGGCAGGGCCCGGAGCCGCGGCTGCTGTCCGTCCAGTCCGCCCCGATCGCGCCCGGCCGGTACGAGGTGACCGCCGAGCTGGGACGCTCCGGCCGGGTACGGTTCACCGGCCTGCCCGCCCTCTCCCCCGACCCCCGCGACTGGGACCGGCTCGTCGGCGCGCTCCCGGACCGGCTGCCGCCGCGCGCCGGATCGGCGCACCTCGTCTGCGCGGTGGAGGTCTGCGGGTCCGACGACCAGGTCTCGGAACGGCTGAGCCGGGCGCGCCAGATGATCAGCTTCGCCTCCGGAGAGCTCGGCGGCCTGATCCGGGTCTCCCTCCTCGCCTACGCCGCGCACTCGTTCGACCCGTCGGCGCCCGAGCACCCGGTGCGGATCGCGGCCTGGGAGGCGGGCCCCGCCGAGGCCCTGGACGCGCTCGGCGCGCTGGAGGACGAGGGGGCGGTGACCAGGGGATATCCGTACCACCCCCAGGCGGCGCAGCTGGAGGACGCGCTCGCCGTGGTGGCCGGGCGACTCGGCCCCGCGAGCCCGGCGCCCGCCGTCGTCCTCACGGTCGGGGGCCGCCCGCCGCACCCGCCCCGCACCGACCGCTCCAGGATCCTGCCCTGCCCCCGCCGGCACGACTGGCGGCAGCTGGCCGCAGCCCTGCGGCAGCGGCCGGACACCACGCTGGGCGCGATCTGCGACCACGCCGCCGGTCAGGCGCACCCCCTGTGGCACGGGCTCGGCGCGGCGGCGCTGGCCCACCTGGAGGCGGTGGACGTACGCGGGCTGGCCGCCGACCTCGGCCTGACCGCCCCCTCCCCCGTCCGCCTCCCGTTCCCCCTGCTCGACGAGACGGAGTGACGACGCCCATGCAGCCCGATCCGAGCCGGGGACGCCCCGATCACAACATCGCCATGTGGGGCGCCCCCGGCAGCGGTAAGACCACCCTGCTGGCGGCGCTGTACACCGCCCTGACCAGGAGCGACGACGGCTGGAAGATCGTCGGATCCGATCCCGCGTCGTCGGACTACCTGATCGAGCGGACCAACGACCTCCTGCGGGGCAAGGTGTTCCCCGAGGCGAGCATGGCCCTGGAGCGCTACCACTGGACGCTCATCGGCCCCCCTCCCCGGAGGACCGGCTTCTGGGGCAGGAAGTCCAGGCAGGCGGAGCCGCCCCGGATCGGCATCGGCATGATCGACGCCCCCGGGGGACTGTTCGGCACGGGACAGCGTACGGCGGGCGGCCCGAGCGGCCCGGACCCCTCGGAGGACCCCCGCAGGCAGGAGCTGCTGGACAACCTGGAGCAGAGCCGGGGCATCGTCTTCCTCTTCGACCCGATCAGGGAGTTCACCTTCGGGGACGCCTTCGACCACATGTACCCTCCGCTCAACCGGCTCGCCGAGCGGATGCTCGCCACCGGCGGGTTCACCGACGGGAAGCTGCCGCACCACGTCGCCGTGTGCGTCACCAAGTTCGACGACCCCCGGGTGCTGGAGACGGCCGAGGCGCGGGGGCTGCTCACCACGGACGACGACGACCCCTACCGGCTGCCGCGGGTGGCCGGCGACGACGCGCGGGAGCTGTTCCACGAGCTGTCCCAGGTGTCGGCCACCGGCAGCGCCGACATGGTGCTCAAGACGCTCGAACAGTTCTTCCACCCGGACCGGATCCGTTTCTTCGCCACCTCCTCGATCGGCTTCTACGTCGACCGGCGCACGAGGCGTTTCGACTGGGACGACTTCCAGAACATGGTCCCGGGGGAGGCGGACGAGGACTCGCGCATCCGGGGGCAGCTGCACCCGATCAACGTGGTGGAGCCCATGCTCTGGCTGGGACAGCGACTCGCCGCGACCCGGCCGGCGAAGGGGGTCTCGTGACCGGCCGCACGGCGGGGCTCCGGCGCGGGACGCCCGCCGTACGAGCGGGGCTCCGGCACGGGACGCCCGCCGTACGACCAGGGAGGGGAGGCTCGTGACCGGCCACGACATCGGGTTCGAGTGGGCGCTGGAGGGGAAACGGCCCGGCGCCCACAACGACTACGAGCTGCTCTCCTGGAGCGACGACCGCCTCGGGCCCGAGGTCTTCGAGGAGATCAGGAACAGGTACGCCACCGGCCTGTCGGCGGACCTGCCCCAGCTGACGATCGCGGTCGCGGCGACCAGGGAGCGGGAGCGGGTGTCGCGCCACGTCGTGCTCGCGGTCCAGGAGTGGTCCGGGCACCGGGACGCCACCAACCGGAAGATCGCCTACACCCGCTGGTTCTACGTCCCCTACGAGGAACTGGCCGCTCACCGGGTGTCCTACGAGGCGCTCTACCGCGCCCTCGCGCGCCTGCCGGTGACCCCGTACGCCCCGCTGGTCGTGCGGGTGCCGGAGGCCGATCCCGCGGCCTTCGACCCCGGGCCGGACGCGCGGTGCGCCGCCGCGCTGCTGCTGACCGGGCGGCCCGTCTGCGTGGTGGGCGCGGAACGGGTTCCCATGGCCGAACGGCTGCGCTTCCTGGACACCGTCGCCGCCCTCCTGCCGTACGGCATGCGGTCGAGGCTGACCGCGGCGACCTGGGTCAGCAGCACGGCCCGGCACCGGATCAGGCTGTCCTTCGCGCGGCACGCGCCGGAGGACGCCCACGAGGTGCGCTGGGGCCGCGGAACGGAGACCGCCTGGCAGGACAGCCGGGCGAAGGTCTGCCTGGACCTGCTGACCCGGCCCGACGTCCGCGTCGAGGACATGCTGGAGAACCTCGCCCGGATGACCGAGCCACTGTCGTTCGGCCCCGACGACCTTCCGGACGCCGTACGGCTGCTCGAACACTCGGGCTACCCCGAGGAGCAGCTGTCCTCCGATGACGCCGAGGTGGAGGAGGAGGCGGCGGGGTGGGAGCCGGGGTTCCGGGAGGCTCCCGGCGCGGCCCCGGGCTCCGCGGCCGGCCGCCGAGGCGCGGAGGACCCCTGGGCGGAGGAGTCCGTCGCGGCCCCGGGAGCCACGACGGGGCTCCGGCGCGCCGTGCCCGGCGGCGGGGTTCCGGAACCGGTTCCGGCGGGCGGCTCCCCGTGGCCCGGCGCGGCCCCGCGCGCCCTCGGACCCGGCGAGGAGCGGGAACCCGACGAGGCGCGGCACACCTCTCCCGTCAGCAGGCTGACCTCGCTCATCGGCACGCCGTGGAGGCGGCTGAACGGGGCCGCGCCCGCCACGACGACCGCGCCCCATCGGCCGGGCGCCGTGCCGCCCTCGATGCGGACCGCGCTCGGCGGGCTGGAGCGGGCGGACCACGCGAAGCGGTTCGGGCCCCTCTGGAGCCCGCACGGCAGGCTCACCCTGGCCGCCGCGTTCATGGCGCTGGCCGTCACCCTGATCGCCGTCGGCGCCGTCGCGATGGTGAGCGCCTCCGGCGACGACCCGCCCGCCGAGGAGGGCACCACCGGGACGGGCCCGGACGTGGTCGTCGTCCAGGCATCGGCCGCACGGCGCGACGAGTTCGCCAGACGTCTCGTGGAAGCGGCCGTACGGCGGGCGGGCCACCGGCCCGAGGTCCGGCTGAGCGACACCCCCGCCGCGGCCGCGCCCCTCAGGGAGCCGGCCGTGCTGCTCGTGACGGCCCCTTCCCCGGATCCCGCCCCGCCGGACGGCGCCGCGCCCGAGCCTCCGGCGGACCCGCCCGCGGCGCAGGGGTTCTCGGAGGTCGCCACCGTCCCGGTCCCGGACCCGTACGTCCTGGTCTACGACGCCAGGCGGACCGGGCCCGAGCAGGTGGCGGCGGCCCTGACGAGTCCGGACGGCAAGGCCCGGGTCTCGGTGCCCGACACCCCTCCCGACGCCCTCTCCGGGGAGAGCCCCGAACGGTTCCTGCGCGAGCGCCATCCCTCGCTGAAGCCGAGGACCGTCCCGGCGGCCGACCCGCTGCACGACCTCCGGAAGGAGGAGGTGCTGGCCGCCCTCGTGCCCAGGGAGGTCGCCGGGGACTACTCCAGGTCGGAGGCGTTCGCCGACCCGCCGGGCCGCTCGATCCTCGTGCTGGCCAACGGGTCCGTCGGCCGCGGGCTGCGCGACGCGCTGGGCAGGGTCGCCCGGTCCGTCGATCCCGGCAAGCTGGTGTCGGCGGAGTTCGACACCCCGGCGCGGGCGGCGACCAGGCTGGTCGAGTCGGTCCTGCCGCCGCCCGCCGCCACCTCCCCCGCCGCGGACCGGGAGGACGACCGGGGGCAGGACGACTGGCGGCTCGCCCTCATCCTGATCATCAGCGGGGGCGTCATCGGGTTCCTGGCCCTCCTGCTGGCCATCCGGCTGCCGTCCAGGATCGAACCGCACTGGAACGCGTCGCACCCGCCGTCCTCACCCGGCTCCCGGCCGGGCGGCCCCTGACCTCACGCCATCCGGCGGATAATCCGGTCGAACTTCACCGGATCCGGTGGAGATGATGATCCCATGGCGTTCCGCGAGCACAAGAACGACGACGACCGACTCCGCCGGATCCTCGCCGAGCTGCACCGATCACTGGACCGGCGCTACCGGCCCGAGGATGTGGCCGATCTGGTGCTGCAGGCGCTGGAGGGACGGCTGACGCGGCGCGAGCGCGTCGTGCTGGGGCGCGCGGCCGCGCGCTCCTCCCTTGGTGAGGCGTGGTTCTCCTCGATGTCCGACGACTACGCCAGGCCGGTGGGCGGCACCCGGCAGGTCGCGACGGCCGCCCGGCTGTTCGAGCACCCGGCGGAGTGCGACCCGGACGACCCGGAGGCTCTGCTCGCCTTCGCGGCCACCGTGGGCCGCTCGATCGGCTGGGCGCCGGAGCGAAGCGACTTCCTGGCGGACCGGCTCGACCGGCGGGCCCGGGACGCGACGGGGATGGATCTGTCCAAGCGGCAGTACAACCGCCGCTTCCGGATGCTGCGCAGGATCGCCGCCAAGGCGGGCACGCTGAGCATCGAGCAGGACAAGCGGCGCCTGCTCATGGTGGGTGTCACCGGCTTCGGCGCCGACATCCCGCCGGAGCGGTTCGCCGCCGACGTCGACGCCGCCTGCTTCGTCGCCTACTACACCGCCCGGCGCAAGGTGCGCCGGGAGTTCAGCCTGTCCGGACGGGACAACCCGTTCGACGAGATCGCCCAGGTGCTGCTCGACCGGTGCGCGACGGGAAGCGACTGGTGGATGATCGCCCAGGTGCGGGCGACACCCGACGTCCTCGCCCGCCTCACCGACGAGGAGCGGGGACTGCTGCTCGGCCGGTGGTCGGCGGTCATGCGGGAGAGCGCCGGCCTGCTCCGTGACCGCTGGAGTCCCGGCGTCGACCGCACGACGATGATCGTGCGCCGGGGTGACGACTCCAGCACGTGGAACAACTTGGCGACCGCCTACAACGCGGCCCGGGCCGGCTGGCTCGCCTGTCTGGCCTCACTGGACGCTTTGGAGCTTCTGGACGCCGCCTGTCCGGGCAAGGTCATGCGGTTCATGGCGGCCGATCTCGCCGCCTGGCATCAGGTCTCCGGCGGCGGGGTCGACCCGGGCACCGCGGTGTGGGCTGCTCTGCCGCCGCCCTGGGAGGTGCTCGACGGTGAGGCGTCCTGCACCCGTCCGGACGTCGAGGCGGCCTGCCGTACGGCGGGGCTCGATCCGGAGCGGACCGGCTGGACCGCGCCCGCCGCCCGGCGCGGGACGGCGGTGTTCCGGCCGACGCCCGAGCTGGTGCACGGTGTGACCATCGCCGACCCGGTGTGGGCGGCGCTGCTCCGCCGGGCAGGGGTGTTCAGCGGCGGGCGCGTCAAGCCGGAGCTGGCCGCCGAGGCCTACCATGGGCTGGCCTCCGGGGTGGTCGCGAGCGACCTGCCCACGACGCCCCCTGCCGGACCGGTGAGCCGGTGATCGGTGGGTCCTCCCAGGGAGGACCCACCGGCGGGCGGCCTCCGGAGCCGTCGTTAACCGGTGGCCTCCGCCTGGGGCCATCGGGCAGACTGGCACCGGCACGCTGTAGTTCAGTGGTAGAACGCCTGGCTCTTTACCAGGTGGGCGCCGGTTCGAGCCCGGCCGGCGGTGCCGCGCGCGACGGACGGCCTCGCCGTAGCTCAGTGGTGGAGCGCCCGGCTCTGGACCGGGTGGGCGCCGGTTCGAGCCCGGCCGGCGAGGCCGTACCGCCGGCGCCCGGGCGCCCGAAGAAAGCCCGAGGAAGGAACTGGTCGCCGAAGCGGTCCGGGTCTACTCGGAACTGCGGCGGGAGGAGATCCGCACCAGGATGACGGAGTCCATGCGCAAACTCGACGGCTCGAACCTCGCCCGTGTCGCTCTGCTCACGGGCCTGTCCGCCGAACAGATCAACGCCGTCGGCGGAGTCCGGGAGGATGCCCTGACGGACCCTTACGCCGCCGCGGAACGCCTTGAAGCCCCACCGGAGTCGTAGATCGAAAGAAGCCCCGGCCCGGGTGCACCCGGGCCGGGGCTTCTTTTCTGTGCGCCGCCAGGGACTCGAACCCCGGACCCGCTGATTAAGAGTCAGCTGCTCTAACCAACTGAGCTAGCGGCGCGTGAAGCCCTTGAAGAATAGCGCACTCCGCCGGACGATCCGAACCGGAATACGGGGCCCGGCCGAAGGCGGAGGCGGCCTCTCCTGCCCGAAGCGCCCCGGCGCCGGAGCCGCCGGGCGGCGGGACACCCGATGCCGCCCGGCGCTGTCAGCGGCTACGCTAGAACAACATTCGGTACCTGTACGAGCCTGTTCGAGTCCGCCCGGATCGCGTCCGGGTCCCGCCCGGGAGCACACATGTGGTTCGCCTCGCCCGCCGACGTCCGTGACCGGCTCGCCGCCGCGGACTACCTCTCCGACGACTCCATCGCGACCTCGGTGTTCCTCGCCAGCGCGCTCGGCAAGCCGCTGCTGGCCGAGGGGCCGGCCGGGGTGGGCAAGACCCAGCTCGCCAAGGCCGTGTCGGCGGCGACCGGCGCCGCGCTGATCCGCCTCCAGTGCTACGAGGGGCTCGACGAGGCCCGGGCGCTGTACGAGTGGAACTACAAGAAGCAGCTCCTGCGCATCCAGGCGGGCGGCGGCGAGGGCTGGGACGCCGCCCACGACGACATCTTCACCCAGGAGTTCCTGCTGGAGCGCCCGCTGCTGCGGGCGATCCGCGCCGACGCCCCGACGGTCCTGCTGATCGACGAGATCGACAAGGCCGACGTCGAGGTGGAGGGCCTGCTGCTGGAGGTCCTGTCCGACTACCAGGTCACGATCCCCGAGCTGGGCACGGTCACCGCCACACGCCGGCCGTACGTGGTGCTGACCTCCAACGCGAGCCGCGAGCTGTCGGAGGCCCTCAGGCGGCGCTGCCTCTACCTGCATCTGGAGTACCCGACGCCGGAGCGCGAGCGTGACATCGTGCTGGCGCGGGTGCCCGGCGTCGAGGCGGACCTGGCCGAACGGCTCGCCCGTACGGTCGCCACGATGCGCGCCCTGGAGCTGAAGAAGTCGCCCTCCATCGCCGAGACCGTCGACTGGGCCGAAACCCTGCTCGCCCTCGGGCGGACCGAGCTGGACGAGGCGACCGTGGACGCCACCCTGGGGGTGGTGCTCAAACACGCCTCCGACCAGGCGCGGACCCGCAAGGAGCTGGGCCTGTGACCGGCCGGACCGGACTGTCCGGACCGTCCGGGAGCCCGTCCCGCGCCCGCCCGGCCGAGACGGCTCACCGGACGGTTCGGACACCCTCCCGTCCGGGCCGGATTACCCTCCGGGACAGCCGGGCGGGCCGGATTACCCTCCGGACGCTCCGGCACGGCCGGGCGGGGGCCGGGCGGTGAGCCTGCTGGACCGGCACGTCGGCTTCGTGCGCGCGCTGCGCGAGGCCGGGCTGCCGGTGTCACCGGCCGAGGGGCTGGACGCCGCACGGGCGCTGCTGGTCGTCGACCTGGCCGAACGCGAGTCGCTGCGCGCCGCCTACGCCGCCACGCTGGTCAAGCGGCCGTCGTACCGGCCGGGGTTCGACGCTCTCTTCGACCTGTGGTTCCCCGCCGCGACCACCGCCCCGCCCGCGGCCCGGGATCCGGAGGAGCCCGCGGACCCGCGCGACGGGGACCCCGGCGTCTCCGCGTCCCGGGACCTCACCGCGGGTGTGGACCCGGGGACCGCCGACCTGCCAGAGCTGCGCGACCGGCTGGCGGAGCTGCTGCTGGGCGCCGAGGGCATGGACGCCTTCGCCCGCGCCATGGTGGAGCGCTTCGGCCGCCAGGCCGCCTCCCCCGGCCGGCAGAACTGGTTCTCCTACCCGGTGCTGCGCGCACTGTCCCCCGAGACGCTCATGGCCCGGCTGCTGGCCGAGGTCCTCGCCGGGCAGGAGCGCGGCGGCCTGGCCGAGAAGGTGGCCCGGCGGCGGATCGGTGACGGCATCCGGCGCTTCGAGGAGGCCGTCGCCACCGACGTGCGCCGCCGGATCGCCGAGGAGTCGGGGATCGAGCGGATCGCGCGCTCCGCCGTACGGCCGCCGCTGGAGCAGGTGGACTTCCTCCGGATCACCCGGGCCGACCTGGTGAGGCTGCGCCGGGAGGTCCACCCGCTCGCCCGGCGGCTGGCCGCCCGGCTGACGGTCAGGAACCGGACCGGCCACCGGGGCCGCCTGGACTTCCGCCGGACCGTGCGGGCCTCGCTGTCCAGCGGCGGCGTGCCGCTGACCGTCGTCAACCGGCCGCGCCGCCCGCACCGGCCGGAGCTGGTCGTCCTGTGCGACGTCAGCGACTCGGTCGCCTCCTTCGCCCACTTCACGCTGCTGCTGACCTACGCGCTGCGCGAGCAGTTCGCCAGGGTCAGGGCGTTCGGGTTCGTGGACACCGTGGACGAGATCACCCGCTTCTTCACACCCGGCTCCGACGTGACGGAGGCGATGACGCGGATGACCGCCGAGGCCGACATGGTGCGGTTCGGCCGGACGAACTACGGCCACGCCTTCGAGCGGTTCGCCGAACGGTACGGCGACGCCGTGGGGCCGAAGACGTCCCTGCTGATCCTGGGCGACGCCCGGTCCAACTACCAGCCGCCCGCTCTTACGACCCTCCGCTGCATGGTCCGCGAGGCCCGGCACGCCCACTGGCTCAACCCCGAGCCGGTGAGCCAGTGGGACACCGGCGACTCCCTGGCGAGCGCCTACGGCACGGTCGTCCCGATGCGCGAATGCCGCAACGTCGTCCAGCTCTCCGCCTTCGTCGAAGACCTCACCTGACGCCCACCTCGCGTCCGGGTATCCGGCCGGCACGGTCCGCGCGGGAAAGCCATGCCGGGTCCGCAGGTCGCCGCGCCGTTCCAGGGAGGCGCACGGTCCGCGCGGGGAAGGCGTACCGCCGCCACCCGTGGCAGGGTGTGGACATGCGCGTGTCGATACTGGGGCCGTTGGAGGTGACCGTCGGCCACGACGTGGTGAGGATCGGCGGCACTCGGCTGAAGGCGCTGTTGATCCGGCTCGCGGTGGACGTCGGGCACCCGGTCGCCACGGGCTCCCTGGTGGACGCGCTGTGGCCGGAGGCGGCTCCGGAGGATCCGGCGGCGGCGCTGCAGTCGTTGATGTGGCGGCTGCGGCGGGCCCTTCCGGACGAGCGGATCGTGCGGTCCGGGAGCGGCTGGTATCGGCTCGATCTGCCGCCGGAGGCGGTGGACGCCTGTCTGTTCGAACGGCTGGCGGACGAGGGACGGCGAGCGTTGCGGACGGGTGACGCCGGGCTGGCGAGGAGCCGGTTGAGGGAGGCGTCGGCGCTGTGGCGGGGTGAACCGCTGATCGACGCCGCGGACGCGCCCTACGCCGTGGCCGCCGCCGTACGGCTTCGGGAGCTGCGGCTGGCCGCGATCGAGGACCGGGTGGAGGCCGACCTCGCGTGCGGGCCGGCGTCGCCGCCGGTGGCCGAGCTGACCGAGTTGACCGCGGCGTACCCGTTGCGTGAGCGGTTGTGCGCCCTGCTGATACGAGCCCTGGACGCCGACGGCCGGCCGGCGGAGGCGCTGGCCCTCTATGAGGACGTCCGGCGACGGCTGGCCGACGAGCTGGGGTGCGACCCGGGGCCGGAGGTACGGCGGGCGCACCTGGCCGTGTTGCGCGGCGGACAGCCGGACGGCGCCCGGCCGGCCGATGACCGGCGGGACGGGAATCGGCCGAGGGGGAACCTGCGCACACCGCTGACGAGTTTCGTCGGACGTGCCGGAGAGGTGGCACGGATCCACGCGCGGCTGGAAGAAGGCCGGCTGGTGACCCTGGTCGGCCCGGGAGGCGTGGGCAAGACACGGCTCGCGACCGAGTCCGCGTCCAGGATCACCGCGCGCACCGACGGCGGGGTGTGGCTGGTGGAGCTGGCCTCGGTGACCGCCGGTGATGTCGCGCGGGCCGTGCTCACGGCGCTGGGGCCACGTGAGGTGGGCGTTCCGGACACCTCCGCCGGGTCGGGCGATCCGGTGCGCCGCCTGGTCGAGGTGCTGGCGTCCGGTGAGACGCTGCTCGTACTGGACAACTGCGAACATGTGATCGAGGCCGTCGCGGGACTGGTCGGCGAGTTGCTGGCCCGGTGCCCACGCCTGCGGGTGCTGGCCACCGGTCGTGAACCTCTCGGCGTCACCGGCGAGCGGCTGTGTCCTGTTCCGCCGCTGCCGCTGCCCGACGCCCCGGAGGCGGAGAGTCCCGCGACACGGCTGTTCGCCGACCGCGCGGCCGCGGTGAGCCCCGGCTTCGCGCTCACCGAGGACACCGCGGCCGAGGTGACGGAGGTATGCCGCCGGTTGGACGGGTTGCCGCTGGCGATCGAGCTGGCGGCCGCCCGGTTGCGGACCATGACGCTCGGGCGGCTCCTGGCCCGTCTCGACGACCGTTTCCGGGTGCTGGCCCACGGGGCGCGTTCGGCGCCGGAGCGGCATCGGACCCTGCGGGCGGTGGTGGCCTGGAGCTGGGACCTGCTGTCCGACGCGGAGCGTGCGCGGGCGGCCCGGCTGGCGGTGTTCCCGTCCTCGTTCACCGCCGAGGCCGCCGACCGTGTGGGTGTCGGCTGGGAGACGTTGGACACACTGGTGGACAGGTCGCTGCTGCAGCTGGTGGGCGAGCGGTACCGGATGCTGGCCACGATCCGTGAGTACGGCCTGGAACGGCTCGCCGACAGCGGCCTGGCCGGCTCCGCGCGCGTCGCGCACGCGGCCTGCTTCCTCGAACTCGCCGAGCGGGCGGCGCCGCATCTGCGTGGCGCCGGCCAGCCGTACTGGCTCGGGGTGCTGACGGCCGAGGAGGACAACCTGCTCACCGCACTGGACTTCGCGGCCGAGGCCGGGAATGCCGCCACGGCCAGAAGGCTGGGCGCCGCGCTCGGGCTGTTCTGGGCGATCCGGGGAGGCCATGCCGAGGCCGCCGACCGGTTACGCACCGCGCTGACCGTTCCCGGCGCGGCCCCGGTGACGGCGAGCACGCAGGTGGCGGCGCAGTACCTGTTCCACGCGGTGCTCAGCGGGCGCGTACCGGACGCGGAAGCGACCGCCTCGGCGGCCGGAACCATCTCGCCGGTCGAGACCACCGAAGCGGCCGGAGCGATCCCGGCAGCCGGGGCAGCCGGAACGATCCCGGTGGCCGAATCAGCCGAAGCAGCCGGAACCGCGGAAACCGCGGAAGCGGCCGGAACGGCCGCCGGGCCGTTCGGCCGCGACGCCGACCACACGGCCGCGACGCTGGTGGCAGCGCTGCTGGCTCTGCTCGGGAACGACGTCCCCGCCGGCCTCACCGCGATCGACCGGCGACCACCGCCCGCGGATCCCTGGCACCGGGGGATGCTGGCCCTCACCCGCGCCATGCTGGCCGGCGCCGCCGACGGCGGCATGGCGACGATGCGGCGGGACCTCGCGGCAGCGGCGGCGGCCTTCCGGGACGCCGGGGAACGCTGGGGGCTGGCCACCTCGCTGACCTATCTCGGGCTCGCCGAGGGCATGTCCGACGATGCCCGCGCGGGCGCTTCGGCCCTGGAGGAGTCGATCACGCTGATCCGGGACCTGGGAGGCTCCGATCACTTCCAGCGCGTCTGGCTCGCCATGCTGCGGGCCCGGACCGGAGGGCCCGTGGCGGCGCGCGCCGGGTTGCTGGCGGTCCTCGACGAGAGGACGCCGCACGCCACCGAGGCGATGGCGCGGCTCTTCCTGGCCGATCTGAGCCGGCACAGCGGTGAGCCGGCCGAAGCCGCGGCCCAGATCGACCTGGCCGCCGAGCGGCTCGGCGACGGTTGCTTCAATGACGCGTTGCTGCGGTTGGGCCGGGGACGGCTGGCCCTGTCCACCGGTGACCTCCACGTGGCCCGTGCCCATCTGCGGGAGGCGTTCACACTGGCCTCCTCGATGCCTGACATGCCGATGGTGGCGCAGATCGCGGTGGGCGTGGCGGAACTCGCGCTGCGTAGCGGTGCAGCCGGGGACGCCGCCTCCGTGCTCGGTGCCGCCCACGCGTTGCGTGGTGTCCCCGACGTCGGCGATCCCGATGTCCGCAGGGTGAGCCGTGAACTGCGGGCCGCGCTCGGCCCGGAAGCGTACCGGGCCGCCTACGACCGTGGCCGAGGTCTCGGCCGTGACGACGCGCTCGCCGTCGTCTCCGACCGGCTGTCGCACTGACCACGGGCCCGGTGGTCCGGCTGCCCGGCGGCCGCCAGACCGCGGCCGGCCGGGAGCAGCGGATCGTCGGCCAGAAGCGGGGTGAGAGCCGCCCTAGCCGGCTGAGAGCGGCTTGAGAGCCGTCTGACAGGTCGCAACGCCAGGGTGTGTCCCGTCAGCCCGTACGCGACGCGTCCGGCCGGCATCGACCCGGCCGGTTCTGGAGGTCCTGGAGATGATGTTCCTCGAACTGTTCGTTCCGCGCGGGACGAAGAGCCCCGAGCAGCTGCGCCGGCTCGCCGAGGGGCTCACCATGAAGGCGCTGCTGACCCATGTGGACGCCATCCGCGACGTCGTGGGCGGCGACGAGGGGTCCGGCACCGATCCCGGGGTGATGGACTTCCTGGACACGATCACCCATGTGGTCGTGCACGAGATCGGCACCTGGGTCGTCGGCGGGAACGTGCTGGGCCCGGCCGGGCCGACCCGCTACGTGGCGCGCGTGTACGTGCCCGGCCCCTGGCGCAAGGACATGAGCGCGTTCTTCGTCGCCGCCGTCACCCGGGTGATCTCACAGGCCGACCCCGACCCCGAGCGCCACCACCGCGAGCCGTACGTCGAGGTACACGTCATCGGTGTGCCGGAGGGCGGATACGGGATGTCGGGCCGGGTCGTCGGCGAGTCGGCGCTGCTGGAAATGATCAGTGACGCCAGGACCGGAACCCCGGCTCCGGCTGACCCCGGCGTGTTCGTCGATCCGGTGTGCGGCATGACCACCAGGGATCCGGTGGCGACGTTGGAACACGAGGGCACGACCTACGGTTTCTGCTGCCTCTCCTGCCGCCGCCACTTCGCCGACAGGCTGGCCGAAGCGGTACGGTGAACGGCGGAACGCCGGGCGGACCGGCCGTGGCCCGGCCCGCCCGCTGGCTCAACCCCGAGCCGGTGAGCCGGTGGGACACCGGCGACTCGTTGGCGAGCGCCTACGGCGCGGTCGTCCCGATGCGCGAATGCCGCAACGTCGTCCGACTCTCCGCCTTCGTCGAAGATCTCGCCTGACGGCCTGGCGTCGACGTCAGCGGAGGATCCAGCGTTCGGCGGGGGCGGGGTAGCAGGTCTTGGCGCCGGACTCGAAGCCGTCGCCGAAGGCGCGGGTTCGTTCGAACCCGCTGCCGTGGGCGGCCGGGTCGGTCCACGCGGTGCCGGGCAGGTCCCGGCCGGAGAAGACCGCCAGCGTGGCCTCGTCCAGATCGCCCTCCTCCAGCAGGTTCTGCTGCGCCACCCACCGCGCCCACGCCCCGGCGAAGCAGTCGGCCTGCAGCTCGCGCAGCACTCCGGCCTGCTCCTGGCGCGGCAGCCGGGCCTGCATGGCGTGACCGAACTCGTGGGCCAGTACGAAGGACGCGGCGAAGTCGCCGCCGCTGACGTAGTACGGGATCATCAGCCCGGACTCGTCCCACGCGATGAAGTCCCCGGCCGGGCAGTAGAAGGCGTTGCGGGCGGGCGCGGGCTGGTCGCCGCAGGCCGGGCCGCCGCCCTCGTCGGAGCGGTAGTAGGTGTAGGCGCGCGGCTTGCCGTAGGAGCCGCCCAGTTCCGGCACCTGGCTGCTCCAGTACCGCTCCAGCAGGCCGAGGGTGGCCGACAGGGTGCGCTGGTAGGCGGCGTAGTCGAAGGACGTGCGCCCGTCGGTGCCCAGAGGAGCCGAGTCCCGTCGGCTCGGTGTGGTGCCGCTCTTCTGCTCCCGGTGCCGCTTGACGTCGTCGATCGCCTGCTTGATCACGTCGGTGATGCTGCGGTGCTCGCCGTCCCCCGCCGAGCAGGCCGGGAGCAACAGCACCAGTGCGGCGATCACGGCGGAGATCGCCCGTAACCGGGCGCGGGGACGAGGCGGGCGGGGGTTCGTCGTCGGCGTCACCCGCCCGCCGCTACCCAATCACTGACAAAACATCCGTGACGCACCGACTAGGGCGAACCGCCCGTGGCTCAGCGGACGGTGTCGAGGAAGCGGAGCACGCGTTCGGTGAGCAGCGCGGTGGCCTCCGCGTCGTACGTGGACAGGCTCGGGTCGGCGAACAGGTGCCGGTCACCCGGGTAGAGGAACAGCTCGGCGTCCTTGGCCTCCACGACCAGGGCGCGGGCCGCATCGAGGTCGCCCTCAGCGACGAAGAGCTCGTCGGCGTCCATGCCGTGGACCTGCACCGGAACCCCCTCCGGCCACGCACCGCCGTACTCCGAGACCGGCATGCAGGCGTGGAACAGCAGCGCGCCCTTCGCGCCGGGCCGCGTCTGGGCCAGCGACTGCGCCGGGAGGACGCCGAGCGAGAACCCGGCGTGGACCAGCTCGCCGGGCAGCCCCTCGGCGGCGGCCCGCCCACGCTCGGTCAGCACGTCGAACCCGACCTTCTGCGCGTGGGCGACGCCCTCCTCGAAGTCGTCGAAGACCTCCCCCTCGTACAGGTCAGGGGCATGGACGGTGTGCCCGGCCCGCCTGAGCTCCTCGGCGAACTCCAGCACCCCGGCCGTCAGCCCGTGCACATGGTGGAACAGGAGAACCTCGGCCATACTCACTCCCTTCGTCCGGCGGCACCGGGACGGCTTCCGCCGGGGGACGAGTATGGCGGGGCACACCGACAATCCCGACGATCGGCCACGCTCCGGCCGGATGTCCGCGTTCCTCGCCGGTCAGTGGTCGCAGAAGAGCGATGGAAGACGGCTTCTTGAGACTGAGCAACCTTCTGTGCTTCCGGCGGCGTAAAGGCGGGTGACTGTCATCTGAAGAAGGACCGTACATGGCGGATCGATCCGAGTACGACGCGTTCGTCGAGGCGTCGTGGCACCGGCTGCTCCGCACCGCCTACCTGCTCGCCCGTGACTGGGGAGCGGCCGAGGACCTGGTGCAGACGGCGCTGCTGAAGGCATGGCAGGCGTGGCCGCGTCTGGGCGACGAACGTGAGGCGTACGTCCGCAAGATCATTGTGAACCTGCACGTCTCCTGGTGGCGGCGTCGCTGGAGACAGGCCGAGTTGACCAGGGAGTCACCGCCCGACCGGACGCAGGCGGCCGACCACATGGGACAGGCCGACGACCGCGAACTGGTCTGGCAGGCACTCGGCCGGTTGCCCGCCCGGCAACGGGCCGTCGTCGTGCTGCGGTTCTTCGAGGACCTGACCGAAGCCCAGACCGCTTCGACGCTCGGCTGCAGCGTCGGGACGGTCAAGAGCCAGGCGAGCAGGGCATTGGCGAAGCTTCGGATGGACGAGTCGTTCGCGTACGACAGGAGGGGGTAGCACCATGCATGTCGACCAGGGAGAACTCCGCGGCCTGCTGGACGAGCGCAGCCGCCCCGCACTCGACCGCCCGATCCCGTGGCACTCACTGCGGGCCAGGACGCGCGGCGCGCGGCGGCGCCGGCTGGCGGCCGTCACCGCCGCTGTCACCGCCACCGTCGCGGTCGTCACCACGGGAGCGATCGCCGGCCTGCGCGGGCCGGACCACGTCGATCAGCCGACCACCGCGAAAGTGACCGAGAAGCTCCCGGCCCGGTACGAGGAGTCCGACGGCACCGTCTACCGCAGACTCACCACGGCGGTCTTCGACCCGTCGCGCGAGGAATCGAAGACGTTTCAGGTGGAGGTGAGCGGTAAGCCGGTGGCCATCCTGCCTGACTGCCCTTCCCCCAAAGCCGCGCAACCGAATGTCAGCGCGCGGGTGCCGGGCCTGGACAAGGACTTCATGCTGTCACCGGCGCCCTTTCTGATGAACTCGTGCGAGCGGGGCAAGGCGGTCGACATGCAGCCCTTCCCCGCCGGGACACGGACGGTGAGATTCACCGTCAAGGCATACTCGGAGAAGATGCCTCCGGGAAAATGGCGGTTCGGCGTGTACGAGTGGACCCCGCCGGCCACGACGCGGACCGCCTCACCCCCGGTGGACCCGCCCGCGAAGATCGGGAAGGACCTCAGCCTGACCGCCAAGGGCAGCGCCACCTGGCCCGGTACCCGTGAGGTGACGCTCACCGTGCCGAACAGGGGCCGCAGCCTGGCCGTCGTCACCTACTGCGGCGACGACCTCGCCGAGCGGCTCAGGCACGAGGTGTGGGTGAACGGGCGCCCGGTCAAGGGCTTTCTCGTCTGCTCCGCCCTTCCCGAGAGCGGGTATCTCCATCTGGGCAAACGGCCAAGCGGTGAGAAGACGACAACGATCAGGGTCCACCTGGAGACGTCCATCCCGCAGTACCTGCGGCGCCCCGGAACGCTGACGGTGGCCGTTTATGACGGGGAGTGATCGTGCCATCCGGCAACCGGTTCAGGGGCCGTGATCATGAGCTGTCGGGTCTCCTCATCGGACGGCTCGACAACATTACGAGACACAGGAGACCCGACCGGTTGTCCGGACGAGGGTTACAGGTGAAAGGTATGGGCGGCACTCGGCTTAAGGAATGATCGAAACTGATCCGGTCGTATCGGTCAGGCCGGAGGGCCGAACCCTCCGGCCTTCACCTCCTCGATGAAGGACCGCCATACGGCGGGGGCGAACAGGAGCGCGGAACCGGCGGGGTCCTTGCTGTCGCGGACCGCGACGGTCCCGGGCAGGTTGGAGGCGACCTCGACACACTGCCCACCATTGTCTGAAGAACGTGATGACTTCCGCCACACTGCGGCGCTCAGGTCCACTCCCGCCTCGCTTCCTCGATCTTTTTCGTGGATATATGTCCAGGATAAGCCCATTGGCGTATCGCTTCATAGCGGTCCCATATCGAGGCCACGTAGATAGGGTCGTCCGTAACCTGTCCTTCGACAGGCGAATCCGCGTGAACGGTGTCCGGTTGTCCGTTCGGAAGCTTGGCGATCATAAAAGGCCCGGCCAGTCCGGCCATGCACTCCGGGTCGACGATCTGAATTGAGACGTCGGGTCGTTGCGTGATCTCCAGCAGGTGTGAGAGCTGCTCACGCATCACTTCCGAGCTGCTGACCTTGCGACGCAGCACACCCTCATCGAGGAGAACCAGAAGCAGGGGAGAGTTCTCTCGACCGAGGATCAGCTGACGTCGCATGCGGGCCTGGACGCGTTCCTCCACCTCCTCGGGAGCAGCACGGGGGCCATTGATGAAGATATGCCGGGCGTATGCCTCAGTCTGTAGCAGGCCGGGGACGAGGAGCGGGTCCCAGGAGCGCAGGACCAGTGCGTTGGGTTCGATCTCCTCGGTCCAGCTCATGAACCAGGCCGGGCTGCCCGGCTTGGCGAGGATGCGGTGGTAGAGCCGGGTGAAGGAGGTGGCGCCCTCCAGGCCGTAGAAGCGGTCCAGCCGCTCGGCGTCCGCCCTCGACGGGGTGCGGGTCGCGGCCTCCAGACGGCTCACCTGGGTCTGGGTGCAGCCCAGCCGGGCGGCCACCGCCGCCTGGGAGAGCCGGGCCTCCTCCCGCAGCCGGCGCATCTCCGCGCCGAACCGCATCCGCGGTGAGGCGGGGTCGAGGAAAGGCTCGACGCTCATCGCATTCCTCCCGAAAAAGAGAAAAAGGGCTCCCTGTTCCGGCGGCGATACCGCGACACGGTTTGCGTAAACCGGCGGTCGTCATCCCCCGCCATCTCCGGTTATGCGGACCGGCAATTTCCTCACCTGCCGCGAGGGCAATCTAATCACACGCATTCCCCTTCCGGCAGGAAGGGCGGGAAAGCGGATGATCCCCCTTCGGACAGGAGAGAAACCAGCGGTACATCATCGGGAAAGCAACCTTTCCGGCAGGCTCTTCTCTGCCCGCACCACACATGACAGGGCGCTCCCCTCCGCTCGTCCAGCACCGGCCGTCCCTTCGTCGCCACAACCCGGAACCGGCCCTTGACTCACCGACGCGGCGTCCGGCCATCCCGTACAAGATCCACCTTCACCCCGAGAGAGATGATCATGGAAGCATTCGAACGTGCCCGGCTGGACGCCTACTTCGCCAAAATCACCGCTCGGTTCGTCACCGATGAACAGGTCACGTCCTTTCTGGTGACGCACCTTCTGCCCGAACGACCATGCTTCGTCCACGCGGTCGCGGCCATGAGCCGTCTGCGGGCGGTGCTGCCCAAGCCGAAGTCGATCACTGCTGCCGCGCAGCGCGAGGTCGAACAGACCGTCCCGGTCGACGCGCTCTCCCGCGAGCTGTTCGACCGGCCCGAGACGGCGCTGGACTACTTCGAGTCCCGGGCCGCCGCCGAGCCGATCGTGCTGCTGGACGTCGGCGGCTACTTCGCCCCGACCTTGAACGACCTGAACGGAAGTTTCTCCGGCCGTCTTCTCGGAGTGATCGAGGACACCGAGAACGGCCACCGGCGCTACCAGGCTCTCGGCGGACTTCCCTGCCCGGTGATCTCGGTCGCCCGTTCGCCGCTGAAGGACCCCGAGGACTTCCTCGTCGGCCAGTCGGTGGTCTTCTCCACCGAGGCCGTCATGCGCAGCCGCGGTGACATCCCGCACGGCCGCACGGCCCTGGTGATCGGCTTCGGCAAACTCGGCAGCTCGATCGCCCGCCTGCTGCACGCCAAGGGAGTCCAGGTCACCGTCTTCGACATCGACCCCGTCCGGCGCACCCAGGCCATGTCCCAGGGCTTCGCCGTGGCCCATGACCGGCACAGCGCCCTGGCCGGAGCCGGGCTTGTGCTCTGCGCGACCGGCGCGGTCTCCCTGCGCGGCGAGGACTTCCCCCATCTGCGCAACGGCGCCTACGTTGCCACCGTCACCTCAAGTGAGGACGAACTGGAACTCGACGGACTGCCGGACGTCTACACCCGCACGATGGTCGGCGACCATGTCACCCGCTATCAGACAACCGGTCACTATTTCTACCTGGCGAACGGCGGTAACGCCGTCAACTTCCTGCACGGCGCGAGTGTCGGACCGTTCATCTTCCTGGTCCAAGCCGAGATACTCGCCGGAATCGGAATGCTCACCCGCGGCGACCTCGCCCCCGGTATACACGAGGTCTCCACGGCCGACCGCGCCGCCATCGCGGCGATCTGGCTCTCCTACTTCAACAGGTGATCGACTTGGCCATCACGGCAGACCACATCCGCGCCGTCATCGGCGACTACCTCGACGCGCATCCCGAGGAGAAGCGCGGCCTCGCCCCGATCCTGGAACTGCTGGACGACGGCGCCGGCCTCACGTCCCGCAAGGAGTTCCGCGGCCATGCCACCGCAGGCGCGATCCTCGCCGACCCTGACGGGCGCGTCCTGCACATCCACCATCTCGCCCTGGACAGATGGCTCCTGCCCGGCGGTCATCTGGAGCCGTCCGACGCCACCCTCCTGGACGCGGCCCTGCGTGAACTCGTCGAGGAGACCGGCGTCCCCTCCCACGCCGTCACCCCGGTCGGTGACCGTCCCGTCCACATCGACGTCCACCCGATTCCAGCCAACGACGCCAAGGGCGAGCCCGCTCACCAGCACTTCGACTTCCGGTTCCTCTTCCGCACCACCGCCGATGTCGGCCCGCTCCAGACCGAGGAGATCACCGACGCCGCCTGGCGGGCCGCCGACGACATCAACGGCACCGCTCTGCGGCACCGCGTCATCCAGGCACTTCGCTGACTCGGCCGTATCGATCAGGCCGGCGAGTCGAACTCGCCGGCCTTGACCTCGCCGACGAAGGATCGCCATGTGGCGGGAGCGAACAGCAACGCGGGACCGAAGGGGTCCTTGCTGTCGCGGACTGCGACGGTTCCGGGCAGGTTGGAAGCGACCTCGACGCACTGCCCACCGTTAGGACCGGAACATGATGACTTGCGCCACACGGCACCGCTCAGGTCCATGTCCGCCTCGCTTCCTCGACCATTTTGAGGGACATACGTTCAGGATAAGCACTTCGGCGTAGCGCCTCATATTGGTTTCTAACCGAAACCACGGATTCATAGTCGTCCGTAACCTGCCCCTCAACCGAGGAATCGGCATGGATCGTGTCCGGCTGGCCGTTCGGAAGCTCGGCGATCATAAAAGCACCCGACATGCCCGCCAGGCATTTCGGATCGACGATCTGCACGGAGATCGCAGGCCGCTGAGCCATCTCCAGTAGATGATCGAGCTGCTCGCGCATCACTTCGGCGTCTCCGACCTCGCGATGCAGCACCCCCTCGTCGATGAGGGCCGTGAACAACGGAGAGGCATCTCTGTCAAAGATCTGACCTCGCCTCATGCGCATCCTCACGCGCTCCTCCAACTCCTCCGGAGTGATCCGGACGCTGTGCTTGAGCACGTGCCGCGCGTACGCCTCGGCCTGAAGGAGACCCGGGACGAGGAGTGGATCCCATGATTGGAGGACCAGTGCGTTGGGTTCGATCTCCTCGGTCCAGCTCATGAACCAGGCCGGGCTGCCCGGCTTGGCGAGGATGCGGTGGTAGAGCCGGGTGAAGGAGGTGGCGCCCTCCAGGCCGTAGAAGCGGTCCAGCCGCTCGGCGTCCGACCTCGACGGGGTGCGGGTCGCGGCTTCCAGGCGGCTCACCTGGGTCTGGGTGCAGCCCAGCCGGGCGGCCACCGCCGCCTGGGAGAGCTGGGCCTCCTCCCGCAGCCGGCGCATCTCCGCGCCGAACCGCATCCGCGGTGAGGCGGGGTCGAGGAAAGGCTCGACGCTCATCGCATTCCTCCCGAAAATGAGAAAAACGGGCTCCCTGTTCCGGCGGCGATACCGCGACACGGTTTGCGTAAACCGGCGGTCGTCATCCCCCGCCATCTCCGGTTATGCGGACCGGCAATTTCCTCACCTGCCGCGAGGGCAATCTAATCACACGCATTCCCCTTCCGGCAGGAAGGACGGGAAAGCGGATGAGCCCCCTTCGGACAGGAGAGAAATCAGCGATGCCCCATCAGGAAAACAGCATTTCCCATTCCTCTCCCGGCCCCTCGAACATCCCGGACCCCGCAACCGTGGAGCAGCAGACCCGGTTCATCCACCTGGTACGGCTCGGCTGGGACCTGCGCGTCCTCGGGGTGCGCACCTCGCTGGTCCTGCCGGTGGCCGGGGACCCCGTCCTGGAGGTTCACGCGGCGGCCGGGGTCCTCGCCCGAATCACGGCCGTGCGGCACCGCCGCGACTGGGTCTTCACCTGGCGGCCCTGGTGGGTGCGTCTATGGCGGCGGGACGAATGGGTGTGGGCGGAGGCCGACAACGCGGCCGACATCGTCAGGGCCGAGGTCTCCGGGGCCACCGGGGTGGCCGCGTGAGACCGGACGGGCGGGCCGTACGGGCCCGCGTGTGGCGGCGGGAGTTCCCCGGTCGGGTGTCCTCCGTGCCGGCCGCCCGCGCCTGGGCCCGCGACCTGCTGGCCGTACGGCTCGCCCCCGGCGTCCTCGACGACGTCCTGCTGCTGCTCAGCGAGGTCGTCACCAACGCCGTCACCCACTCAGACTCCGGCCGTACGGCTGGCGGCCGGGTGACCGTCCACCTGGCCCACGGCCCCGGGGGCGTCCACGTCGAGGTCGTCGACGACGGCTCGGCCACCAGCGCGCCCGCCGTGCACGTGCCGCGGACCGACGACGACGGCGGACGGGGGCTGTGGCTGGTCGCCCTCCTCGCCACCGCCTGGGGCGCCTCCGGACACGACGACGAGGCGGGAAGATCCGTCTGGTTCGAAATGCTCCGCGACCCGCCCCGGGGGCCGTGAGATCTTCGGCCTCGGTGCCTTGAAGGCTTGAAGGCTTGAAAAGGAGTGCGCCCTCCCGCTCCCTCGAACCCTACAGGTTACGGAAATCCGGGTCCTCGGCACAGGATGTCCCTGCGCCCGGAGAACACACGGACGGGGAAGCGACGGACCATGACCCCCGGCGCAGAACGATCACGCACCACTCGTCACCGAGCCCAAGAGGAGAGTGATCATAGTGAGGACACGACGCACGATCGGCGTGCTGCTGGCGGCGGCCACGGTCGCGGTGACGCCCCTGGCCACCACCCCGGCGCAGGCCGGCGCCCTCGCGTGGGATTGCAGCCCCGGCTACTCCTGCTACTACGACGGCGGCAACGGGACGAACAGGATCTGGGTCGCGCCCAGCGGCGGCAAGTGCTTCGACCTGGGGCAGATGGGCCTCAACGACCGGATCTCCTCCATCTACAACAGGGGCAACGGGACGGTCCACCTCTACAACTGGATCGGCTACGAGATCGGCTACTGGGACTACCTGGAATCGGTCCCGAAGGGCGCGATGAAGAGCCTGACGGACAACAGCAACAAGGTGGACAGGGTCTGCATCGACGGCTGACGGCCCACCGAGGGGACCGGACCCGCCCACGCGGCTCGTTCTCACCCGCTTCGAGCACAACCGCCTACGGGGAATTCTTTTTCAGGCACGGGAGGAAAAGCTTGAACAGCAGACGACGAATCGGTGCGGTGCTGACGGCCCTGGCCGTCTGCGGCGGTGTGTTCACCGCGGCCGGACCGGCCGCGAACGCGCAGGCCCGCTACTACTACAACACCTGGAAGAACGCCTCGGGCTGGGCGGCCCCCACCCCTCATGACGACCTTCCCATCGGCACGCTCTACGCGGGACGCAACTACTTCTTCTGCCAGAGGCAGAACGCCGCGCATCCCTGGACCGAGGGGAAGTACAAGAACAACTGGTACCTGTACACCGACCTGGACACCCCAAGGGGCGCCAAGGGGTGGATCTCCGCGGTCTACGTGACCGTCGGCGGCAACTGGGAGCCGATCCCCGGCCTGCCGCGCTGCTGAGAGCCGCGGCCGGGCCGTACGGTCTCACCGGACGGGGGCATCGTACGGCCCGGCCGTAAATCGCCGATAGCGCGTCCCATTCGCCCGCTTTTCCGAGGAAAGATCAATTTCTTCCTCGCGGACCGGGGACGTCCGACATAATCGAGGAATGGAGCCGGCTGGCTGGGCGGTACGGGTTCCGACGGGATACACGCTGGGGGCGTGGAAGATCTGCTCCGGCATCGCGACCGGAGGCTGGAGCAGCGTCTACGAGGCGCGGCGGACGGCTCAGGGGCGAGATGACGTCCCGGACCGCGTGGCGCTGAAGTTCATCCCGACCGGGACGTTGAACCGGCGTCAGCTGGGTCATCTCGCGGACATGACGCACCGCGAGATGAGGCTGTACGAGCGTCTGGAACATCCCCGGCTCATCAGGCTCTTCGACACCCTGACCGTCGACGATCCGGCCCATCCCGGACTGGACGGCGCCGCGGTCCTGGTGATGGAGCTGGCTTCGGGCTCGCTCGCCGACCTGCGCCGCGAACACGACGCGGGACCGGTCCCCGACGCCCCGCGGCTGCTCGCGGAGGTCTGCGAGGGGATCGCGCACCTGCACGCCGAGGGGTGGGTGCACGGCGACCTCAAGCCGAGCAACATCCTGATCATGGCCGACGGCTCCGTACGGCTCGCGGACTTCGGGCTGGCCGCCGAACTGGAGGGCACCCACGGTTACCTCCCGCCCCTCGGCTCGTCCGACTACGTGCCTCCGGAGCGCTGGACCGAGCCCCTCGGCCAGCGAGGCATGCCGGTCCGTACGACCGCCGACATCTGGGCCTTCGGCGTCATCGCCCACCAGATGCTCACCGGCTCCTTCCCGTTCGCCGGGACCACCGCGCGCGGCCGGGCCGCCGCGGCGGCGGAGTACGCCGGGGGGAAGGCGACGCCGGCGCTCGACCCCTCGCTCCCGGCGGAGTGGCGGGAGGTGATCTCCGACTGCCTGACGCCGCGGCACGCCGACCGGCGGGAGCACAGCGCCGAACGGTTGCTGGCACGGGTGCGGGAGCTCGCCGCGGACCGGCCCGTCGCGGCGAGCCGTACACCGGCGGCGTCACGGCCGCGCGCGCTCGCCAGGCTCGTCGTTCCCGTGGTGGCGGCCGGGATCGTCCTCCTGCCCGTCCACGGGGACGGCGCGGGCATCCCGCGGCAGGAGCGCCGGACGTCCGCCCAGCAGGGGGACATCCGGCAGGGGGAGCGTCCGGCGTCCGCCTACTCGAAGTGGTTCCGGACCGACGCCGACATCCCCCGGCGGTACTACGACCTGATCGTCCAGGCCGGCACCATGTGCCACGAGGCGGGCGTGTACCCGGCCTCCGTGGCGGCCATCCTCAAGGCGGAGAGCGGCTTCGACCCCCGGCTCAGCGACCCCGTCAAGAACGAGTACGGCATCGCGCGCTGGTCTCCGGAGGTGCTGCAGCTCTACCTGCCCCCGGGCAGGCGCAGCGTCGTCCCGAAGCCGCCGTTCACCCCGGAGGACTCCATCCCCGCCCTGGGCCGCTACCTCTGCCGCTTCGCCCCGGCCCTGGAGGCGGTTCCGGGCGATCCCGCACTGAACCTCGCGGCCTCCTACCGGACCGCCGACTACGTCATCCGCCAGGAGAACGGCATCCCCGCGCGGCTGCGGCCCTACACCGAACGCGTCCTGCGGGCCCTGTCCCGCTACCGGCCCGCGGCGCCGTCACCCGTCGCCTCCGCCGGGGAGCGACCCACGGACTGACCGGGCCTCCCCTCCGCGGGGCGCGGTCAGGGCAGGAGGGCGAGGTGCTCCTCACGCACCAGGTCGAACCGGAGGGCCAGCGACACCAGCGCCGCCCGCTGCCAGTCGGCCTTGGCCGGCGCCCCTCCCTCCGACGGCTCCTTGACCCGCAGCTTCGTACGGGCCAGGTAGTCGATGTGGAAGTTCACCGCGGAACGGGTGAGGTCCGGGCACTGGGGAAGCCCGTGGAGGCGCTCCAGGATCTCCGGCACCGTGGGGATCACCACGGTCGAGCTGTCCCGCAGCCGGGGTTCGCAGAGGGCCACGAGGATGAGGAAGTACTTCGTCGTCTCGTCGAGCGAGAACGCGGCCGTGGTGGCCTCGCCGTGACCGGGTTCCGGGATCCCGGGATCGGCGTAGGCGTGCTGCGACGCGAAGACCATGAACGACGCCGAACCCTGCGTCCCCGGAACCACGACGCGGGCGAACTCGAACGGCACCGGCATGTCCAGCCGTCGCGGCGCCACCTTGACGAACTCCCCGCCGCCCTCGGGGTTCTCGACCACGTACGTGGCGGTGGCGCTCAGATTGCTGATCGTCCAGTGGTCCTCGACCGCGCGCACGCGCCCCGCCAGCCGTGACACACCCGGGTTCGGCAGCCGGATGTCCACCGGGTATCCGTCCGCCCCACGGCCGAAGGTGGCGTCCTGCCCGACGGCGAGCTCGTGGAGCTCCGGGACATCGGCGCCTCGTGACGCGGGGAGCTGAACGATGACACCTCTCATACGTGCCGCACCGCCTCTTCCACGCGGTGGCTCCCGAACGCGCCACCCGACACAGGCGACATCATGACAAAAAAACGGTCGCGGATGTCATGGACGAGCGACTTCGCATACCGCCGGGCCGCCGGCCGTACCCGTGCCGGGCGACGACGGCGGCGCCGGGGCGGGGAACCGGTCGCCCCGGCGGAACCGGTCGCCCGGCGGGCTCGGCGTGGTCAGGGCGCCGAGCCCGCCGGGCGGGGTGTCACGGCCTCACGAGCCGGACGGGGGTCGTGCCGTACGGACTAGCCGAAGGTCACGTTGAGGCGGCCGTCCGAGGCGAAGGACCAGTGCATGGCGCCCGCGTAGGAGGAGCACCGGGAGCCGTTCGAGCCCGACCAGAACTGGTTGGAGCCGTCGACGTTGCCGACGGTCTTGTCGTTGCTCCCGCTGCCGCTGCGGCAGGAGGTGTTGTTGCGGAACACCGAGGTGCCGGCGTCGAAGGAGAAGTTGCGCTCGGTGTTGTCGATGCTGACGTTGTCCGAGATCGTCATCGAGCCGGGGTTGCTGTTGTAGGTGAACCCGTGCTTGCCGTTCTTGTAGGCGATGCTGCGCCGGACGACGTGGTTGACCGCGATCTTGTCGCCGCCGAGCTTGTAGCCGTTGCGGTCGCCGTTGCCGGCCTGGGCGCCGTTGCTGAGGGTGCCGTTGTTGTAGGCCAGGGAGTCCTCGATGGTGACCGTGCCGATGGGGCCCGTCTCCGTCTTGGTGTAGAGGTCCCAGCCGTCGTCGATGTTGTTGTGTGACACCGCGTAGCGGAAGACGTTGCCGGAGCCGACGGTGAGCTTCGCGGCGAAGCCGTCGGCGTCCTCGCCGTCGGAGTCGGCGTTGTCGTGCGACTCCGCGCTGAGGACGAGGTTGTTGGACGGCCACTGGTCGCGGGGGGTGTCGGAGGCCATCCGCGAGATCTGCAGTCCGGTGTCGCGGTTGAAGCGCGTCACCGTGCGCTCGAAGACGTTGTTGCTGCCGCCGACGAAGATCCCGTTGTCCCCGGCGCGCTCGACGACGATGCCGTAGACGCGCCAGTACGACCCGTTCACCGCGAGGCCGCGGTTGGCCGGGTCCTCGCTCTGGGCCGAGAAGTTCAGGACCGGGGTCTCACCCGGGTAGGCCGACAGGGTCTTGCGGGCGCCGGAGGTGCCGCTGTTGCCCGCCGCGATGGTGACGGTCTGCGAGAAGTCGTACCTCCCGCCGCGCATGTAGATCGTCCCGCCGGAGGCGACGCGGGTGAGCGCCGAGGTGAGTGTCGTCGGGTCCGACTGCGTCCCGGCCGCGCCGTCCCTGCCGCCGGGCGCCACGTACAGCGTGCCGCTCGACGGGGGCGGGGTGGTGGGGGTCGACGTGGGAGTCGAGGTCGGCGTGGACGTGGGGGTGACCGTCGGGGTCGGAGAGGGGCCGCCGCCCGCGGGGCGCAGGCTCCACTGCTTGCTGGTCACCGAGTCGCAGGAGTTCTGCTGCAGGAGGGCGCCGGAGGCGGTGGAGCTGTCCTTGACGTTGAGGCACTTGCCGCCGTTGGAGTTGACCAGGCGGTAGTCGGCCCCGGCCGCGGTGAGGTTCCAGATCTGCGAGGCGGCGCCGGTGCACGCCTCCTGCTGCACCGCCTTGCCCGCGCTGGTGGAGGCGTCGCGGACGCCGACGCACTTTCCGCTGTGCGAGGCCCTGATCTGGTAGCCGGAGCCCGAGGCGGTGAGCGTGAAGGTCTGTCCGGCGGACTGGTCGCACCCGTTCTGCACGAGCTGCACGCCGTCGCCGGTGCTCTGTCCGGGAACCGCGGCGCACAGCCCGCTCCCGGCGTTGACCAGCGTGTAGTTTCCGTTCGGCGGGGCCGCCGCGGCCGGCGCGCTGAGCGCGGCCAGCAGTCCGCCGGTCGCGACGACGCCTGCGGTCAGCACGACCGCCGTTTTCTTTCCGAGGGGTTCGTTTCTGCGCACGTCCGGCTCCATTCGTACAGGGGGTGACTGAGGACGGGTCGTTTCAGGGCATGGCGAAGCAAGCCGTAAAGCGGGGTGGACCGGCCCGGACCGTCCGTCGCGCGGAGCGTCGTGGCGGAGCTCCGTCGGCGACCGGGCGATGAGCGGGCTCTGGGAATGGGATGACGGGGATGACTACGGATTCGCTGTCACGCGCGTTTCACCTTCTGTGCAACCGACGGCAACCGGTTGTAGGAAACAGTGACGTTACATAGCGGGAACGTCAACAGGTCAGAGTAAACCTGCAAACGCCGCGGGGCGTCCTGCCTGGTTACGCCCGCTATTTCTGCAACAACCGTTTGCAATAACGGTGAGCGGGCGGCTCCATGGAAAGCCCGGACGGGCCCGTTGACGCAGTCCTCACCCGACCGTCCCGCGTCTCGCGCCGCGACGCCCGTCCACGGGCTCACGGTCACGGTGAGGAGGGCTCGTCGCATCGCGTGGAGACCGGCGCCTCGGCCGGAGAGCGTCGATCCCGCCGTCATGGCCGCCGAACCTCACGGGCGGCGGCCATGACGGCGGGATCGACGGCTCAGGGCGGTGCGGGACCCGTACGGACGAGCGGCCGGTGCACGGGAGGGGCCGGTTCGTCCAGCGGTCAGCTCGTCCGGCGGTCAGTTCATCCGGCGCAGGACCCGGGCGGCGGTGCGGGCGAGCAGTTCCACCTGCCGGTCGTCGTAGTCCGCCCGCGGACCGGTCAGGATCCAGCGGGTCACCAGGCGCGGCTTGAGGAGGGTGATCCCCTCGGCGGTGACCGTACGGCGCAGCCTGCCGCCGTGCACCGCGAGCAGCGGCTCGATCGTCACCTCGATGCCCGACTCGCGGGTGAGCACCCCGGCCAGGGCGTCGGAGACGTCGACGAGCGCCTTCGCCACCTTCGTGCCGTACTTCTCCCCCAGGAACAGACGGTCGCCGTAGCGGGCGATCTCGGTGTCGGGGTCCCACGCCTCGTTGTCGACGACCCAGACGCCGCCGGGGCCGATGACGAGGTGGTCGATGGACGCCTGTCCGGGGACGGCGCGGCCGTCGAGGACGTGGTAGCCGCGCCTGCGGAGCCTGCGGCGCAGCAGCCTGCCGGTGATGGTCTCGCCCCGTCTCCTGCCCCGCCAGACGGCGGTGGAGTTGTAGGAGTACCAGGCCCAGGCGGCGTCGGCGGCGGCGACCAGCAGGGCGGTCACCACCCCGGCGAGCGGGAGGTTGAGGCCGAAGCGGTAGCCGAGCAGCAGACCGGCGAACAGGCCGCCGACGGCCTTGACCGCCCGCGCCTTCCGGCGCTCGCCCGCCTCCTTGATCCAGAACTGCTCGTACATGACCTGAGGGGACAGGCCGTGAACCTGGTCCTCTGGCGTCACATAGATTGATCCGCCGGGCACAGCGAACCCCCGGGAGTCGAGAGCCGACAAGGAACGGATCTGCCACGCTGAAGATCCCTGTGCCAGAAAATACCCAACCGGGGGCTCCAGGCAGCCGAAGGTGACGCAAATAACACACCTACGCCATACACCGGCGCTTTAACCGACCAGTCGGTATGCTGAGCCGGCACACGGCGGCGGCCGAAGGTCCGGGGGCCTGACGACCGGAGCGGGCGGCGGGGGCCGGACGGCGGGGAGGGCCAGATGACACGCGACAGGGAGTCCGTACGGCAGCGCCTGCTGGGCGAGGCCACGCGCCTGTTCGCCGAGCAGGGCTTCGAGAGCACCTCGGTGCAGGAGGTGGTCTCGGCGGCCGGCGTCACCAAGGGCGCCATGTACCACTACTTCGACTCCAAGGACGACCTGCTCCACGAGATCTACGGGCGCGTGCTGCGCATGCAGATGGAGCGGCTCACCGCCATCGCCGACGGCCCCGGCACGGTGGGGGAGCGCCTGCACGCCGCCGCCGCGGACGTCGTGCGGACCACGGTCGAGAACCTGGACGACTCCAAGATCTTCTTCCGCTCGATGCACCTGCTGGCCCCCGACACCCGCAGGAGTGTGCGCGCCGAGCGCCGCCGCTACCACGAGCGCTTCCGCGACCTGGTGACCGAGGGGCAGCGCGAGGGCGTCTTCAGCACCGCCTCCCCCGCCGAGCTCGTGGTGGACTTCTTCTTCGGTTCGGTCCACCACCTGGGCACCTGGTACAGCACCGAGGGGCCGCTGTCCGGCGCCGAGGTCGGCGGCCACTTCGCCGACCTCCTCCTGGCCTCCCTGCGCCCCTGACCCCCGGGCGCCCCCGAAACCACGGGTCCCCCGCCATCCGCGCGGCGGCATCATGATCCGTCGCAGGAACGACGCGCCGCGCACCGAGGATCACAAATTGATGCCCGACCATCAGGAGTTCTCAGCCGCAGATCCGCGTCTGACAATATGTCGGCCGTGGACTACTGTGATCGGTTCCGTCGCGCGGCGATCGAACAAGGCATCCCCGAGGAAGAGGCGGAGAAATTCGCCGGGTTCCTCCGTTTCGCCATCTGGGCGAACGAGCGCCACGGCGGCGAAATCGTGGCGCACCCCCGGGGCCTTCCGCCGGGGCAGCCCGCCGATCTGCTGGTCGGCCGTACCGGTGGGCTGCCCCGGCTCCCGGTGGGCATGCCATGGCCGACCGACTCGCAGTCCCCGCTGCCGTTCGTCGCGTCCTTCGACTGTGCCGCACTCCCGCGGGTCGACGGGCTCGCGTTACCGCCGGACGGCTCGCTGCTCGTTTTTCTGCATCACGAAGAGGCCTACGACACCTTCGACCGCGGCGAGGAGCAGAAGCACGCGCGCGTCGTCCACGTTCCGGCCGGCACGGACACCGTGGTGGTGACCCCCGCGGACCCCCCGCAACGCCCCTTCTCCTCGCAGCGCGGGTTCATCGGCCCGGAGCGGGACCTTTTCGCCGTCGTCCACGCCGACCTTCCCGAGTGGGTAAAGGAGGAGGAGGCGGACCTGTCCTCTTTCCAGAAGCAGGTGGCGCGCGACCTGCCACACCGCCGGGAGCTCCGCGCCCTGGTCGACCGGCTGTGGCCGGCCGGGAACTCCGCCACCTTCCAGTTCGGCGGTTACTCGTGGAACACCGGTGGGATCTCCAGGAACCACCTGTACGACGATCCCGAGCTGACGATCGCGGAGGAGAATTTCAAAGCCCGGCAGAATCCCGGCGACCCGGCCATCGACAAGGAACTGGAGGATTTCCTGGTGGAGGAGGAACTGCAGCGGGTCAGACGGGAGTGGATTCCACTCGTCCAATTCGACCCCGGTGACGATGTCTACTTCGGCCGCTTCCTGATCCGTGTCGATGACCTCACCGCCCAGCGATTCGACCGAGCCGTCTCCTGGACGGAGTTCACCGAATAACGCCGGCCGGCCCTCGACGCCACGGCACGACGCGGTCAAGGCGTCCACACCCGGGGGAGGACACGCCGAGGCCGGGCAGTGGACGACGGCGCTCGAAGGCGTCCACACCCCGGAGGGGGCCCCTCCCCTTCCCCCGTCACGCGGCGAAAGGCGCGGCGGCCGCCGGGTTCCGCCACGGCGTCAGCCCCTCCCCCGGCCGCCGCGCGGCGAAAGGCCCGCCCATGGCGGAAAGGAACCTTCCGCGATGGGCGGCACAATCGGGGGATGCTGGAAACCTCGGCGCGGCTGCTGCGCCTGCTCTCGCTGCTGCAGACCCCTCGTGACTGGACGGGCCCCCAGCTCGCCGAACGGCTCAAGGTGACCACCAGGACCATCCGCAACGACGTCGAGCGGCTGCGCGAGCTCGGCTACCCGGTGCACGCCACCCCCGGCGTCGCGGGCGGCTACCGTCTCGGCGCGGGCGCGCAGATGCCGCCGCTGCTCCTCGACGACGAGGAGGCCGTCGCGGTCGCCGTGGGACTGCGCACCGCCGCGACCGGCTCCATCTCCGGCATCGAGGAGATCTCGCTGCGGGCGCTGGCCAAGCTGGAGCAGGTGCTGCCGTCCCGGCTCCGCCACCGGGTCACCGCCCTGCACACCGCGACGGTGGCGGTCCCGGACCGCTCCCCCGCCAGCGTGGACGCCGCCGTGCTCAGCGCCATCGCGAGCGCCTGCCGGGACCACGAGCGGCTCCGCTTCGACTACCTCAACCACGACGGCGGCGAGAGCGTCCGGGAGGTGGAGCCGCACCGGCTCGTGCACACCAGGCGGCGGTGGTACCTCGCGGCGTGGGACACCGCGCGGCAGGACTGGCGCAGCTTCCGCGTCGACCGGATCCGGCTGCGCACCCCGAACGGCGGGCGGTTCGTCCCCCGTGAGGCGCCCGGCGGCGACGTCGCGGCCTACGTCACCCGGGGCGTGACCTCCGCGGTGATCCGGCAGCGGGCCACCGTACGGTTCCACGCGCCGGCCGAGGCGGTCGCCGAGCGGATCTGGCCCGACTGGGGGGAGCTGGAGGCGTCGGACGAGCGGAGCTGCCTGTTCCACGCCGGGGCCTCGTCCCTGGAGGCCCTGGCGATCCATCTCGGGATGACCGGCCTCGACTTCGAGGTCGTCGATCCGCCGGAGCTGGCCGCGCACCTGCGCGAGATCGGCGCCCGCTACATCCGCGCGGCGGAAGGCCGGCCCGGGAACGGCCGCACCGGCACGACGGGAACGGAGGATGCCGGCGGCCTCCTCGATGCTCAGCGCGACCGCACCGGCGCGGCGGGGACGGACGGGCGAACCGGCGATGAGTTTCCTCTCCGCGATCCGTCAGCACCGTCATGACAACTTTCGCATTCATTCACGGCGGCGGCGGAAGCGCCTTCGACTGGCATCTGCTCGAAGCCGAGCTTCGCGGCCGCGGGCATGACACGGTCGCGGTGGACCTGCCCATGTCCGATCCGCAGGCGGGACTGTGGGACTACGCGGACGCCGTCGTCCGGGCGGCCGGCGAGCGCCGGGACCTCGTCGTGGTGGCCCACTCGTGGGGCGGCTTCGTCGCCCCGCTCGTCTGCGCGCGCGCCGGGGCCGCCGCGCTCGTGCTGCTGACCGCGATGATCCCGAGTCCCGGTGAGACTCCGGAGGAGTGGTGGGAGCGCAGCGGTTACTCCTCGTCCGGCATCGACGACGAGTACGAGCTCTACATGCACGACGTTCCGCGCGAGCTGGCCGAGCGGGTGATGGCCCACGACGGAGCGCTCGCCGCGAACGTGAGCATGGACCGGGCGAGCCGCGAGCCCTGGCCGCTGGACGCCTGGCCGGACGTCCCGACGAGGTATCTGCTCTGCCGTGACGACCGCTGCTTCGTCCCCGGCTTCGTGCGCCGCCACGTGAAGGAACGGCTCGGCATCGTCCCCGACGAGATGCCCGGCGGCCACATGGCGATGCTGTCGCGGCCGGGTGAGCTGGCCGACCGCCTGGTCCGGATCCTGCCCTGACGATCCGCCGGATCCCCGGGCCACGGGAGCCGCGTGACGCGGGCACGGGTGCGTCCCCCCGGCCCGGTCCCGGTGACCGCGCCCATCGCCGCCGGATTTTTCCCGGAGCCCCGTGTTTCCGGGCCGATGCGGAATCATCCTTTCCGCATCGGCTCGTAGCGTTCCTCCCGTCCCCCGAAAGACGGCTCTGGAGGAGCGATGACCACTCTCGACACCCGATCGGCCGAGGCACCGGAGGCCGCCGGGCCCACGCCGTACCGCTGGCGCTGGCCCGCGCTCTTCGTGATCCTCGCCGGGTCGGTGATGGAGCTCCTCGACGCGACCGTCACCAACATCGCCGGGCCGACGATGCGGGCCGACCTGGGCGGCGGCACCTCGATGATCCAGTGGCTCGGCGCGGCCTACACCCTCGCCATGACGGCCGGGCTGCTCACCGGCGGCCGGCTGGGCGACATCGTCGGGCGCAGGCGGATGTTCCTCATCGGCGCGACCGGGTTCGTCGTGGGCTCGCTGCTGTGCGCGGTGTCCTTCTCGCCGGAGACCGTCATCGCCGCCCGGATCGTCCAGGGGCTCTTCGGAGCCGCGATGGTCCCCCAGGGTCTCGGCATGATGCGGGAGATGTTCCCGCCCACGGAACTGCGTGCGGCCCTCGGCATGTTCGGCCCGGTCATGGGCCTTTCGGCGATCGGCGGGCCGGTCCTGGCGGGCTGGCTGGTCGACGCCGACCTCCTCGGCACCGGCTGGCGCATGATCTTCCTGATCAACCTGCCGATCGGGCTGGCCACCCTGGCCGCCGCACTGCGCTTCCTGCCCGCCTCCCGCCCGTCGCGGTCGCTCACCCTCGACCTGCCCGGCGCCGCCCTGGCCTCCCTCGGCTCGCTGCTGGTCGTCTTCCCGCTGGTCCAGGGCCGTGAGTACGGCTGGCCGGCCTGGACGTTCGCGATGATGGCCGCCTCGGCGGCGGTGTTCACGCTGTTCGGCCGGTACGAGTCACGCCGCGCCGGCAGGGGCCGCGACCCGCTGGTCGCGCCCAGCCTGTTCCGCAAGCGCTCGTTCGTGGGCGGCATGTTCACCGGCACGGTCTACTTCGCGGCCTTCACCGGCTTCGGCCTGGTCTTCAACCTCTACACCCAGCTCGGCCTCGGCTACAGCCCGCTGAAGGCCGGCCTCGCCGGGATCCCGCTGTCCGCGGGCATGATCGTCGGCATGGGTCTGGTGCAGGCGCTCCGCGCGCACGGCCGCCGGTTGCTGCACACCGGAGCCCTGATCATGACGGCCGGGGTCGTCGCCCTCCTGCTGCTCCTGGGCGCGGAGGCGGGCCCCTGGCAGTTCGCCCCGGCGCTGCTCGTCACCGGTGTCGGCTCGGGTCTGATCATGGGCCCGTACTTCGAGATCGCGCTGGCCGGCGTCGAACCGCACGAGACGGGGTCGGCCTCCGGCACGCTCACCGCCCTGCAGCAGGTCGGCGCGGCGCTCGGTGTGGCGCTGCTCGGCACGGTCTTCTTCGGCGCGACGGGCGGCGACCCCACCGCCGCCGCCCGTCAGACGTTCTGGGTGGTCGCCGGGATGGTCGTCCTGACCTTCCTCGCCGGCTTCCTCCTCCCCCGCCGGGCCGGCGAGACCGCCGAGGCCGTCCACTGACCCGCCGCCGCGGGTACGGCCGGCGCCCAGGTGCAGGCCGTACCCGCGCGGGCGGGCTCGTCGGGGTGGTCAGATCTGGTTGAGACCGCCGTCGACGAACAGCTCGCTGCCCGTGACGAAGCTGCTCTGGTCCGAGGCGAGGAAGAGGGCGGCCGCCGCCGCCTCCTCGGGGCGGCCCATCCGGCCGAGGGGCACCGTGCTCGCGAGGAAGTCCTTGAGCTGCGCGGCCGACTCCTGATCGGAGGCCAGTCCGGCGATCCCGGGGGTGTCGATGGGACCGGGAACGAGGGTGTTCACCCTGATCCCACGGCCTCTGAGCTCGTTGGCCCAGGTCCGGGCGAGGGAGCGGACGGCGGCCTTGGAGGCGGCGTATACGCCGAAGGCCTCGGCACCGCTGGTGGCGGCGGTCGAACCGGTGAAGATCACCGAGGCGTCGTCGTTGAGCAGCGGCAGCGCCTTCTGCACGGTGAACAGCGTCCCCTTGACGTTGCTGCCGAAGGTCTGGTCGAAGTGCCGCTCGGTGACCTGCTCCAATGGGGAGAACTCACCGCCCCCGGCGTTGGCGAACAGCACGTCGATGCGGCGGCCCTGCTCGGCGATGACGGCGTAGAGCCGGTCCAGGTCGGCGGGGTCGGAGACGTCTCCGCGGACGCCGGTGACGTTCGCGCCGATCTCGGCGACCGCCGCGTCGAGCGCCTCCTGGCGGCGGCCGGTGATGAACACGTACGCGCCCTCGGCCGCGAACCTGCGGGCGGAGGCCAGGCCGATCCCGCTGTTGGCCCCGGTGACGACCGCTGTCTTCCCGTCAAGCTGTCCCACGGTCTTCTCCTCTTCATGATCACTGGCTGAAGAAACAATTTTTGTTACAGCCAAGTCGGCGACTCGACCTTGAGCACGCCTCGACGGCGGCCTCCAGCCACTGAATAATGTAACCATAGCAGTTACATAAAGAAGGCCGGACACCCCCTTTCCAAGGTCAAAAATGTAATATCAGTGGTTACAGTCCGGGAGGGGAGGCAGATGAGCGCGAACAGCAGGATGAGCGTCCTGGTACACGTGCTGACGTGGATGGCCCTCGACCGGCGCGACAACCCGGAGGGCGCCACCTCGCAGCGGATCGCCGGCAGCGTCAACACCAACCCCGTGGTGATCCGCCGCTGCCTGGGGGATCTCCGCAAGGCCGGCCTCGTCCAGGCCAGGCGCGGTGCGGGAGTCGGGTGGAGCCTCACACGCGAGCCCGAGGCGATCACCCTGCTGGACGTCTACGGCGCGATCGAGGACGAGACCCTGTTCGCGATGCACCACACCCCGCCGAACGCCTCCTGCCCCGTGGGTTTCGGCATCCGCCCGACCCTGCGCCGCGTCTACGGCCGGCTGGACGACGTGCTGCGGCAGGAGCTCGCCACCACCACGATCGCCGACGTGCTGCGCGACGTCCTGGCGGAGCAACGGTCCCCCTGACCGGACGTCTCCGGCGCCGGGCCGGTGCCACCGGCGCGGCGCCGGTCAGACCGGGCCGGTCAGACCGCGGCGGGCCAGACCGGAGCCGGTCAGATCGCGGCGCGTCAGATCGGGGCGGGGAGGTCGGCGAGGGCGGACAGGGCGTCGCGGTGGGTGCCGGGGGTGCCGAGCGCCGTCTCCGACGTCTTGGCCCGCTTGAGGTACAGGTGCAGCGGATGCTCCCAGGTCATCCCGGTGCCGCCGTGGAGCTGGACGCCCTCCTCGGCGACGCGCACCGCCACCTCCGAGCACCACGACTTGGCCACCGCCGTCGCGGCCCCGGCCTCCAGGGCGGCCTCGGTGCCCGGCACCGGGCGGGCGGCCAGCAGGTTCGCGGCGTTCCTGGCCGCCGCGCGGGCCCGCGCCACGTCCAGCCACAGGTCCGCCATCCGGTGCTTGATCGCCTGGAAGGATCCGATCGGCCGGGCGAACTGATGGCGCTCCCTGATGTGGGCGAGCGTCGTCTCAAGGCACCACTCGGCGACCCCGAGCTGTTCGGAGGCGAGCAGCCCGGCCCCGGACGCCAGCACCCGCCGCGCGTCGAAGGCCCCGACCCGCTCGCCGGGCGCGCCGGAGAGCGTGACGACGGCGATCGGCCGGGTCAGGTCCAGCGAGGGCACGACGTCGATCCGGGCGTCCCCCGCCCGCACCAGGTAGAGCGCCGTGCCGACCGGGACGAGCAGCACGTCGGCCGCGTCCGCCCCGGCCACCGCCCGGACCTCGCCGTCGAGCGTTCCGGCGTCGTTCAGCGTGACCGCCGACGGCAACGGCCGGTACGGCGAGGCCGCCAGCGACACGGCCAGCGCCGCCGTGGTCTCGCCCGCGGCCAGCTCGGCGAGCAGGTCGCGCCCGCCCGCGGAGAGCCCCTCCCCGGATCCCTCCGGAGTCTCCTCCGGGGACCGGGTCCCCTCCCGGGGTCCCGCCGGGGTTCCTTCCGAGGGTCCCGCCGCGGCCGCCTCCCGGAGCGCCGCCGGGGTCCCCGCCTGGACCAGGGCCTCGGTCGCGAGCACCGCGCTGGTCAGGAACGGCACCGGCGCCACGGCCCGTCCCAGCTCCTCCAGCACCACCGCGGCCTCGCGGGCCGACGCGCCGGCCCCGCCGTACTCCTCGGGCACCAGCAGGCCCGCCACCCCGATGTCCCGCGCCAGGGTCCTCCACAGGCCGGCGAGCTCCGCGTCGTACGGCGAGGCCGACTCGGCGCGCCTCAGCACGGCGTCGGGCCGGCAGCGGTCGGCCAGCAGGTCGCGGACGGAGGCGCGCAGCTCCTCCTCGACCTCGGTGTACAGCAGCGTCATCGGTTCCTCACCACTCCTCGCCCGCCGCGACGCCGCGCGGGCCGTACGGGCCGTTCATCGGGGCAGGTCCTTCCAGGGCACGTCCTTGTCCACGCGGGGCTCCGGCGGCAGGCCCAGCACGCGTTCGGCGACGATGTTGCGCAGGATCTCCGAGGTGCCGCCCTCGATCGAGTTGCCCTTGGCCCGCAGGTAGCGGTAGCCGGGGCCGCGGCCGAAGAAGTCGACGCTCTCGGAGCGGCGGAAGGTCCAGTCGTCGTACTCCAGGCCCTCCTCGCCGCGCAGTTCCACGTCCAGCGCGCTGAGCGCCTGGTTGAGGGAGGCGAACGAGAGCTTCATGGCCGAGCCCTCCGGGCCGGGCTGGCCCGCCGCGAGCTGTTCGCGCAGCCGCGCCCCGGCCAGCCGGGTGGCCTCCGCCTCCACCCACAGTGCGAGCAGCCGCCGGTGCAGGTCGTGGGTGCGCAGCTCGGGGCGGGACCGCCAGGTGTCGGCGACCAGGCCGATCATGCCGCCGCCCCGCCGTACCGGGCCGCCGCCGATCGCCACCCGCTCGTTCATGAGCGTGGTGGTCGCGACCCGCCAGCCGTCGCCGACGGCGCCGAGCCGCAGGGAGTCGGGGAGCCGCACACCGGTCAGGAAGACCTCGTTGAACTCCGCCTCGCCGGTGATCTGCCGCAGCGGCCTGACCTCGACGCCGGGGGCGTGCATGTCGCAGACGAAGTAGGTGAGCCCGCGGTGCTTCGGGACGTCGGGGTCGGTCCGGGCGACGAGGATCGCCCACCGGGAGTGGTGCGCCCCGGAGGTCCACACCTTCTGCCCGTCCACGACCCACTCGTCGCCGTCGCGGACCGCCCGCGTGGCGAGCGTCGCCAGGTCGGAGCCGGCGCCGGGTTCGCTGAACAGCTGGCACCAGATCTCCTCGCCCGTCCACAGCGGACGCAGGAACCGCTCCTGCTGCTCGCGGGTGCCGAACGCCAGGATCGTCGGCGCCGCCATGCCCAGTCCGATGGCCTGCGTGCCCGGGTCGGGCTGCGGGGTGCCGGCGAGCTCCCGATCGACGACGTTCTGCAGCTCCCGGGACGCACCGAGCCCGCCGAGCCCCTCGGGGAAGTGGACCCACGCCAGCCCGGCGTCGAACCGCGCCCGCAGGAACCGCGTGCGGTCCCCGGGGTCGTGCCCCCCGGCCAGGAACGCGACGGCGCGTTCCCTGACCGCCTCCTCGTCCATCGTCACGACGCTCCCTTCGCAGTCACGCGATCACTCGGCCATGCGATCGTCCGGCCCGTTCACGACGCCCCGGACGTACCGGCGGTCCGGGAGGTCCGGGTGCGTCCAGGGGCCCGGTCGCGTCCAAGAGGTCCTGGACGCGCCCGGACCGGGTCTCGGACCCGGAACCCCGGAATCCGGGCCCGGGGGTCCCGGAGCCCTGGCCCTGCCCGGGGCGGCCCCGCGGTGACCCGGTGCCGGGGGGCGCCTCCGGCACCGGGTCAGTTCATGTGCTTCTTCAGCTCGCGGTAGGCCAGCGAGCGCTTGTGGACCTCGTCCGGGCCGTCGGCCAGGCGCAGCGACCGGGCGCCCGCCCACAGCCCGGCCAGCGGGAAGTCCTGGCTGACGCCGCCCGCGCCGTGCGCCTGGATGGCCTTGTCCAGGATCCACTCGACCTCGCGCGGGGTGGCGATCTTGATGACCTGGATCTCGGTGTGCGCGCCGCGGTTGCCGACGGTGTCCATCAGCCAGGCCGTCTTGAGCACCAGCAGGCGGAGCTGCTCGATCCTGACCCGCGACTCGGCGATCCAGTCCTGGACGACCCCCTGCTGGGCGATCGGCTTGCCGAACGCCGTACGCGACAGGGTCCGCCGGCACATCAGCTCGACCGCGCGCTCGGCCATCCCGATCAGCCTCATGCAGTGGTGGATGCGGCCCGGCCCGAGGCGGGCCTGGGCGATGGCGAAGCCGCCGCCCTCCTCGCCGATGAGGTTCTCCACCGGCACCCTGACGTCGGTGAAGTCGATCTCGGCGTGCCCGCCGTGGTCGGCGTCGGAGTAGCCGAACACGTGCATGCCACGCCTGATCTCAAGGCCCGGGGTGTCGCGCGGCACCAGGACCATCGACTGCTGCCGGTGGGTGTCGGCCTCCGGGTCGGTCTTGCCCATCACGATGAGGATCCGGCAGTTCGGGTTCATCGCGCCGGAGGCGAACCACTTGCGGCCGTTGATGACGTACTCGGAGCCGTCGCGGACGATGGACAGCGAGATGTTCGTGGCGTCGGAGGAGGCGGTGTCCGGCTCGGTCATGGCGAACGCCGACCGGATCTCCCCGCGCAGCAGCGGCTCCAGCCACTCCTCGCGCTGCCGCTCGTCGCCGAACATCGACAGCACTTCCATGTTGCCGGTGTCGGGGGCGGCGCAGTTGGTGGCGGTGGGGGCGATCCTCGGCGAGCGGCCCATGATCTCCGCCAGCGGGGCGTACTGGAGGTTGGTCAGGCCGGCGCCGTGCTCGCCGGGCAGGAACAGGTTCCACAGGCCGCGTTTGCGCGCCTCCTGCTTGAGGTCCTCCATCAGCGGCGGGCTCGACCACCCGCTCTCGGCGGCCTGTGCCTCGAACGCCTCCTCGGCGGGGTGGACGCACTCGTCCATGAAGGCGAGCAGCCTCTCCCGAAGCTCCTCGGTCCTGGCGTCGAACGCGAAATCCATGGCCCTCCTCACGGTCTCCCCGGAGCGTACCGACCGGACGGTATGACTGTCGACAGGGAACGCCGGGGTGTCGGCCGTCCGGTCGCCGGAGCGGCCGCCCGATCACGGGATCCCCTGGTCGCCGGAACGGTCCCCGGGCGCCGAAGTGGTCGCCCGGCAACCGCGCCGAGTGGACCTTCCGGGCCGTGTGCCGACGGCCGTAGGGTCGCCGCCATGACCGCGAAGATGCCCGACCCGCTCGTCCTCGATGGCCCCGCCGTACGGCTGGAGCCGCTGACCGCCGGCCACGTCCCGGATCTGTTCGTGGCGGGTGGCGGCGATGAGGAGGTGTGGCGCTGGCAGCATCCCACGCCACACGGGGAGGGGGAGCTCGCGATGATGGCGCAGCGGCTGATCGACGATCCCGGCTACGTGCCGTTCGCGGTGATCCGCCGGAGAACCGGCAGCCCGGTCGGCTGGACCTGTTACGCCGACGTCCCCGGCTTCGACTCCAGCATCGAGATCGGCTGGACCTGGTACGGCAGGGCCGTGTGGCGCACGGAGGTGAACACCGCCTGCAAGATCCTGCTGATCGACCACGCCTTCGACCACCTCGGCGTGAACCGCGTCATGCTCAAGACCGACATCCTCAACACCCGCTCGCAGGCCGCGATCCGGCGCATCGGCGGGGTCCACGAGGGCGTCCTGCGCCGCCACCGCCTCCGCCCGGACGGCACCTGGCGCGACACCGCCTACTTCGGCATCCTCGATGAGGAGTGGCCCGCCCACCGCGCCCGCCTGCTGGCACGCTGAGCCCCGGACCGCCCGAACCGGCGTGCGGGCCCGGGGTGGTTCACCGGCCTCTACCCGTCGATCCGGCCGAGTCCAACCGCCCACCCGTGCGCCATGGCTGCGGCCGCGGGCGGCGTGAGGAACGAAACGGCGTACAGCACAACGAGGAGCCCGATCGCAACGGCCCGAGCGTGAGAACGCATTCGCAGGTGGTCACGGGTATGTGACCCCTCGTGGAGCGAAGGTCGGCTGCTCGGGACGCGGGCCGCCCTTGGGCCAGAAGCCGGAGCCCGGCTTGCGGGCCTCGCGGCGGATCCTCGACACCCCGAGTCTGCAGGTCGCCTCCTTGATAACCGCGGCCATGCGCCCCGCGACGTAGAGATTCACCGCGGTGTCGTCTTTGCGGGAGAGTTGTCGTATGCCGCCCCGGCGGCCGAGGCTGACGCACGACCCCGTGAAGGCCTGGTCGATCACCGCCGGTTCGGTTCCCGCGATGCGGCTCAGCACGGTGTTGGCGGCCTGTGCCCCGAGCGGTTGCGCGGCCTGGCAGCTCATCCGCAACGGCCGGCCCGAGGGCGCGGCGGCGTCGCCCGCCGCGATGACGCGGTCGTCGTCGAGGCTGGTCAGCGTCTCGTCGGTGAGCAGCCGGCCGAGCCGATCGGTGCGCAGCCCACTCGCGGCCGCGAGTTCCGGTACACCGAAACCGGCCGCCCAGATGGTGAGAGCGCTCGCACGCACCGCAGCACCGGCGAAGACGACCGCGTGCGGCCGGACCTCGGCCACCACCTCGGCCTCAAGCACGGCGACACCGTGCCGGGACAGCCACGTGGCCACGGATCGGCGAGCGGGAGCACTCAGTGACGGTGCGAGGGTCCGGCCGCACACCAGTGTGACCGTACGTCCTTGTTCGGCCAGTTCGGCGGCCGTCTCGATGCCGGTCAATCCGCCGCCGACCACGGTGATCGGAGCATCGAACGGCAATTTCCCCAGCTGAGCGCGCAGCCGCTGCGCGGATTCGAGTTCGGCGATGTCGAAGGCGAATTCGGCGGCGCCGGGAACCGATGACGGTATCGCCGCGGTACTGCCGACCGCGTAGATGACATGGTCGTAGTCCAGTGCGCGCCCTGACGCCAGCCGTACCGTGCGGGTGGCGGTGTCGATGCGGGTGGCGCTGTCGACGATCAACTGGACGCCCTCACCGAGCAGTGTGCCGTAGTCCACCGTGACCTCACCGGTTTCGGCCACGAACTGGTGCAGCCGGATTCGTTCGACGAACTCGGGGCGGGGATTGACCAGTGTGATGTCGATGTCGGCGCGCATCCGCAGATGGTTGGCCGCGACCGTTCCGGCGTAGCCGCCACCGATGACGACGACCTTGCTGGGTGTGTGGCGTTCGGATGTGGACATGACGAGGCCTTTCCTTCTCGACTTCAGCGGTTTGAGGCTTTGCGACCTGGCGGAGCCGGTCCTCCGTCACGAAGTGGCCGCCGCGGGGGCGATCACGTGTTCCGCCGCGGGTGCCCGACGACGACCCGCGTACCTGCCGGGGACGGTTTCCCGCGTGCTCGATGGTGTCCCGCTGGTTCGACAACGCGGCACTGTGGAATGTGAGGCGACGCGTCGACCTCACAGTTCGCCACGCTGTCTTGTCGAACCGGTGAGAGCGGACCCGAACCGAGGGAGTCGGTGCACGATGACCAGGACACCATGACCACCCCGTCCGAGCCGGGAGGCGGCCGGCTCGATCCGGGCCTGGCCGTGATCACGCGCGAGCGGCGCCAACTGATCAATCTCGCGTACCGGCTCCTCGGCTCCCTGGCCGACGCCGAGGATGTCGTCCAGGAGGCCTGCGCCCGCTGGTGCGCCATGTCCCGGCGGCAGCGGGACGCCATCGCATCCCCCGGCGCCTGGCTGACCACGGTCGTCGGCCGTCTCTGTCTCAACGTTCTCTCCTCGGCACGGGCCCGGCGCGAGACCTACGTGGGCGAGTGGATCCCCGAGCCGCTGCCCGGACCCGCGGAGTGGATCAGTGGGCGGCCGGACGGCATCGCCGTGGATCCGGCCGATCGGGTCACCCTGGACGAATCGGTCAACATGGCCTTCCTCGTCGTGCTCGAGTCGATGACCCCCGCCGAACGCGTCGCGTTCGTCCTGCACGATGTCTTCCGGTACTCCTTCGCCGAAGTGGCCGAGATCGTCGGCCGTACCCCGGGGGCCTGTCGCCAGCTGGCCTCCTCGGCCCGCCGCCGCATCCGTGCCACGCAGGCGCCCACGACTCCGGCGGCCCGGCAGGCCCGGATCGTCAGGGACTTCAAGCAGGCTTGGGAGGCCATGGACATCGACGCCCTCATCGCCCTGCTCGACCCCGACGCCACGGCGATCGCCGACGGCGGCGGCGTCGTCGGCGCCGTGCTCCGCCCGGTCGAAGGCGTTGAGCAGATCGTGCGTTCACTGCTCAGTCTTGATGGCAGGCTCCGCGGCCTGACGTTCCTGGAGAGTACGGTCAACGGCCGGCCCGGCCTGATCGCCCAGCAGGACGGCGTCACCGTGTCGGTGTACGCATTCGACATCGCAGGCGACCGGATCAAGCACATCTGGGCGGTACGTAACCCCGACAAGCTCCGGCCGTGGACGGTGGGACCGCGGCACCTCGAACGTGCCGTCGGTGACCCGGTGAGCGGACCGTCGCCCGCCCGACAGCCCTCCCCCCTGAACGCCGTTACCGAACGGGGATCCGCAGGTCGCGGAACGGGCCGATCTCGACCTTGAGGGCGCCGTCGGTGCCGGGCAGGGCGAAGAGGCTCCAGAACTCGCGGGTCTGGCCCGGTGCGAACTTCGCGGTGCCGATGCGGACGCCGGAGACGTCCGTGCATGCGCAGTAGGAGTCCACGCCGTCATCGGTGGGGACCTCCAGGCGGCCGGGCGGGTACCGGCGGCCGGCGGCGACGTCGGTCACGCGGACGTTGCTCGCGGCCCGGTACTTGTACGCCTCCCAGTCCTGGGCGCGGTGAAGGTCGGTGAACCAGATCTCGTCCGAACCCTCGTTGGTGATCTTGTAGGTGAGCAGGCCGAGGCCGCCGGGCAGTCGGCGGAGACCCGTGACCTCCACGGCGATGGGCCGGCCGCCCGCCTTGGCGGCGCCGGTCAGGCCGGTCTCGCCGGGAGACGTCGTGGCCACCGGCTCCCGGGTGGCGGGCCGGGGTTTGGGGAAGGTCACGGTGACGCGGCGGTTACGGCGCCTGCCCTCGTCGCTGTCGTTGTCGTACAGCGGGCGGCGCGAGCCGTACCCCTTGGCCTGAAAGCGGATCCCGTCCCGGGACAGCAGCGCCGACAGGGTGCGCCGCACCGCCTGGGCGCGGCGCAGTGACAGTGGGTCGTTGATGGCGTCGTCTCCGGAGGAGTCCGCGTGGCCCGCCACCGTCACCACCGTGGCGGGGGAGGCGTCGATGAGCTTGGCCGTGCGATCCATGATCGCCTTGGCATCGGAGGTGAGAGCGGCCTCGTTCACCGCGAACAGCACGTCGGAGGAGAGGTTGACCTGCAACTCCTTGCCGTCGTCGGCGGTCTCCTCTGATTCGTCCAGGGACTCGGACGTGAGGACGAGGCGGCGGGCGACCGGCGTGACAGGCTCGGCGTCGGGGTCGGGAAAGTCGCCGGCCGGAGCCTCGTCACTGATGGGCACGTTGAGCATCGGCGGGCCCACGGGGGTGACGACGGTGGTCGTCGCGGGGTTGCCCGACGGTGCGGGCAGCACCGCGTAGACGGTGACCGATCGGCCGGGGCCGATGAAGCGGCCGAGGCCGTCGCGGTCCAGGTCGCTGCAGAGACACGGGGAGCCCGCGGGTTCGTACGGAAGGATCCAGGTGCGGGCCCGCGTGTCGAGGACGCCGATTCCGGAGGCCCACCTGATCGCACCGAGGGGGCGGGTACGGTCGGCCATCTCGCCGGGCCAGGACAGGTGCCTGTCGGTGCCGGTGTTGGACAGGCGGATCTGGACGATGAGGTGCTTGCCCTTGACGCGGTTGAGGCCCACGACCTCGACCTTGAGGTTCTCGGTCATGGTGCTGCGGGTTGCGGCCAGGGCCGGTCGGACGGCTTGATCCGATGCCGCGGGCGTGGCGGGCGGAGCGCCGGTGGCCGGGGCACTCACCGTCGGCGCGGTGGCGGCGGGCGCGGGCTCCTTCATCGGCAGCACCCCGCACCCGGCCGTGGCGAGCGCGAGTACGGCGGCCAGGGCCAGGATCCGACGAGACGTGAGGCAGGATGCACCGGTTCCGGAACGAGCGAAGCCTGCGGCGACTCCTGCGGCCCGTGGTTTTCTTCGCATGAGAGACCCTTTTCAGATGACCTTGGGCAATACGTGCACACCGAGGACAAGATCGCCCATACCGGTTCCGGCAAGGTCGGGCCGCCCTTAAGAACGTACCATACGGTATAGTATGGAAACTGGTTCACAGCGATCGATCCACTGACCGAGGACTTCGGCCGAAACCTCTCTGGGTTCCGTCCTGAATCGAGGGATGACATGACCGACGTAGAGGTGCTCATCGTCGGAGGCGGACCGACCGGGCTGACGCTGGCCTGCGAACTGGCCCGGCGCGGCGTCACCTTCCGAGTGATCGACAAATCTCCCCAATTCCACCGCCAGTCCCGGGGTAAGGGCATACAGCCACGCAGTCTGGAGGTGTTCGACGATCTCGGTGTGGTCCGGGACTTCCTGGACGCGGGGACGTCCGAGATGCCGGCGCGGATTCACATGGACCGCCGGTTCGTCGCGGAGCTGCACCTCCTGGCCGATGTCCGCCCGCGGCCGGATGTGCCGTACCCGACGCTCGTCCTGCTGCCGCAGTGGCGCACCGAGCAGATACTCCGCGCCCGCCTGGCCGAGTTGGGCGGGCACGTGGAGCGCGGCCTGCGACTGACCGGCCTCGAACAGTCCGGCAGCCAGGTCGTCGCGCACCTCGCCACGGGCGAGGTGATCCACGCCTCCTACCTCGTGGGCTGCGACGGCGGCGGCAGCGCCGTGCGCGAAGCCGCCGGGATCGCCTTCCCCGGGCTGGTGTCGGAGACCGAGCACTACCTGCTCGGTGACGTGGAGGTGGACGGCCTGCCCCGCGACGGCTCCTATGTCTGGTACTCAGCGGATGAGTCCTCCGTCGGCCTCGCGCTGCTGCCCGGTACGCGGTCGTGGCAGTTCGGCCTCACCGTACGCCCCGGTGAGGAGGGTGCCGGCCAGGAGCCCTCACTCGAGCTTTTCCAGCGTCTGTTCGCGCAGCGCACCGGCCGGACGGATGTACGCCTGCACAATGCGACCTGGCTGTCGCGCTTCAGCTACAAGGTACGGCTCGCCGACCGCTACCGGTCCGGCCGCGTCTTCCTCGCCGGAGACGCCGCCCACGTCCACCCGATCGCGGGCGGTCTCGGCATGAACACCGGCATCCAGGACGCCTACAACCTGGGCTGGAAGCTGGCCCTCGCGGTACGCGGCCAAGCCTCCGACAGCCTGCTCGACACGTATGAGCGGGAGCGCCGCCCGGTGGCCGAATCCGTGCTCAGGACCAGCGGCACCGGCATGACCGCGCTGTTCTCCACCAGGCCTCTGATGACCTTCTTACGCGACCGGATCGTCCTGCCGCTGATGCGCAGCACCGCGGTGACCAAGGCGATCATCAGCAGGACCTCCCAGCTCAACGTGAACTACCGAGACTCCGAGCTGTCGGTCGGAGACAAGGGCAAGGTCCGCCCCGGCGACCGGGCGCCCGATTCGCCGTGCCGGCACCCGGTGACCGGCGAGCGGTCACGGCTGTTCGACCTCTTCCGCGGTCCTCACTTCACGCTGCTCCGGTTCGGCGCGGTGGTGCCGGGTCTGGCCGAGCGCCTGGACGCGCTCTGCGGCGACGACATCCGTGTCCACCATCTGGAGCCGGGGCCCCCGAGCAAGCGCTATGGCGCCGCCGAGGGCACGTTCGTCCTCGTCCGGCCGGACGGCTATGTGGCCCTCCGGACCCGGTCAGGCGACGCGGTGGTCGACTACCTGAGGACGTTCTCGGTCGCCTGAGACACAGAGCGCCATCGCCAACCTCATCGGCCATGAATACCCGACCGGGGCGCGCCGGGTCAGGGGCGGACGGATTCGGCACCGGCCGGGGCGGAGCCCAGCATGCCCGCCAGCACCTCCCCGACGCCCAGGCGCAGGTCGTCGAGGGTGGGTTCGGCTCCCGCGCCGGCGATGGCGTCGAAGATCACTCCTTCGCCGTAGGCGACCATCTGGCGGCCGTGCCGTACCGGGTCGGTGGACCCGGCCGCGGTGAGGACCGCGACGGCCAGCGTGCGGAAGCGAGCCCCCGCCGCGTCGTAGATCCTGCGCAGCTCGGGGCGGCGGGTGGCCTCCAGCGCCAGCTCGTAGCGGGCGACCGTACGGCGGCGGTCGACGGTGAGCTGCGCCCACAGGGCCTGCGCGGTCATCTCGGCGAGCGCCCCGGGGATGACCGGCCCGAGGCTCTCTTCGTGCCCCGACTCCGGCTCCGGCCCCCGGTCCGGCACCGGGCCCGGGGCGATGTGTCCGCCGGGCGGCGCGTGCTCCGGGCCCGGGGCGGCGTGCCCGCCGGGCGGCGCATGTCCCGCGGTCCCGGGCCCCGGACCCGGGGCGACGGGTTCGACCCCGGTCGCGGCGCGTTCGGTGGCGCCGAGGAGCGGCTCGAAGACCGCGCCCTCGATCTCGGCCAGCCGCTCCAGGGCCAGCTCCAGCAGGGCCGAACGGGTCCGGGCGAGGTTGGAGGTCGAGCCGGGCGGCAGCCCGGCCTCCTCGTCGACCGCCCGGTGGGTCAGGCCGCGCATGCCCCGCTCGGCCAGCAGGGTGATGGCGGCCTCCGCGACGACCAGGGCGCGTTCCGACTTCATACGTCGAGACTACACCTGTAGTGAATCCGCGCTCACCTACCGTGAGTCCCGCGACCAGGTCATGAGCGTATCGGCGTCGGGCGCACCTCGCTCACGCCGCCGGAACCGGGGCCGGGGCCAGGGCCGCAGTCGGAGCCGGGGCCGGGGCCAGGGCCGGAACCGGAACCGGAACCGGAACCGGAGCCGGAGCCGGAGCCGGAGCCGGAGCCGGAGCCGGAGCCGGAGCCGGAGCCGGAGCCGGAACCGGAGCCGGAGGACGGCGGGCCCCGGCACACCGTGGTGCGCCGAGGCCCGCCGCCGTCCCAGCCGATTCTCACCGTTCCTCAGGTCGGCCGTGACCGGCCGCCCCAGCCGGTCTCCCACCGTTCCTCAGGTCGGCCGCGATCAGCCTCCTGCCAGGCGGAGGATGTGCATGAGGAGACTGTCCAGGTCGCCCTGGTCGATGAACCGGGTCGTCCTGACCACCGCCTCGGCGGTGATGCCCTTCCCCGTCAACGGCGGCTCCAGCTCCGCCGGTTTGTAGTCCTGCCGGAGGTTCTGCCCCGACCCCGAGGGCCGTCCCAGGCCCGCCGGCGGCTGTCCTTCCGGATACAGCTTCCCGTTGCGGTAGACGCTGACGGACTTGGTCGGTTGCCTGCTCCCGGAGATGTCGTAGGTATGGCTGTCCCTGACGGGCGCGCGGCGCGCCTTGGGCGGGGACTGCCGTTGGACCGCCCGGCGACTGGTCGGCCGGTGGGCGGGCCGGTGCCGCGCGGCCTTGGCGGGGGCCCTGCTCACCCGCCTGCTCCGCGCCCTGGCCGCGGCCGCCTTGGCCCGCCTGGCCGCCGCCCGGCGCGCGGCCGCCGCCGCTCTCCTCTTGGCCGCCGCGGCGGCCGCCTTCCTGGCCTTCTCGGCCGCTCGTTTCTTCGCCGCCTGCGCGGCCTTCTTCCTGGCCAGCTGCGCGGCCTTCTTCCTCGCCGCCTCCAACGCCTTCTTCCTGGCCAGGGCGGCGGCCCGCCGCTTGGCCAGCGCGATGGCCGCCCGCCGGGCCGCCGCCTGAGCCGCCCGCCTGGCGGCCGCCTGGGCGAGCCTCCTGGCCAGTGCCCGCGCCGCGATCCTGGCCGCGATGCCGACGACGATCCAGACGAGTTGCCCGTCGGGGTCGCTCATCGTGACGGGACTGTTGTTGGCGTAGGCGTAGGCGTTGAGCTGTTGCGGGTCCTCTTCGTCGATGACGGGGTCGACGGACAGGAACCGGCCGTTCCTCGGGTCGTACTCGCGGGCGCCGAGCTCGACGAGCCCGGTCGACGTGTCGCGCACGCCTCCCACGAATCCCCGCTGGCCGGGCCACCACGCCGGTTGCGGGCCGCGGTCCTCGCCGAACGGGGTCGTCCGGCGGACGGCCACGTCCCCCGTGCCGCCGTTGACCGCCGCCTGCGCGGTGCCCTGGTGGTCGGACGCCAGGAAGTACACCCTGTTGTCCGGGGTCCGTACGGCGATCGTCTCGTCGCCGATGGTGTAGTAGCGGGTGCACTCGACGACGTCCTTGGCGATGTCGAGCCGCAGCTCCATGTCGTCGATGTAGAGCGTCGCGTCGGTGGGCGTCCTGCGGAGCAGCCGCTCACCGTCGGCGTCGTAGACGTACGAGGTGGTCCTGCCCGCCTCGGTCACCGATTCGAGGTTGCCCTCGGCGTCCCAGACCAGGGTCTGGTCGGCCGCCCCGACCTTGCGCCGGGTGGTGTTGCCGGTCTCGTCGTAGGCGAAGACGTCCGTTCCCGCCGTCAGCGCGGCGTGCGGCCGCGCCGCGCCCGCGGCGGGGTAGGTGTAGGAGCGGGCGGACTCCGTGCGCCCGCCGAACGCGTGCTGCGTCTCCTTCGTCCTGTTGCCGGTGGAGTCGTAGGCGTAGCTGGTCGCGTACGGCGCCGCACCGCCGATCACGTCCGCCCGCGGGCCGCCGCTCGCGCAGTCGTCGGTGGCCGTCCACGCCGAGGTCAGGCGGCGCAGGTGGTCGTAGGTGAAGCACTGGGTGTCCTTCGACCTGCCGCCGTCCATGTCAGCGATCTTGGTGATGTTCCCGGCCGGGTCGTAGGTGTAGTTGAGGTCCAGGTCGGGAGCCGAGGCCGACTCGCGGTCCAGCCGGGTCCGGGCCAGCCGCCGGGTGCCCTCGTCGTGGGTGTAGGTGAGCCAGCTCTTCTTCCCGCCGCTGTTCAGCTCGTACTGCAGGGTCTCGCCCAGCTTGGAGTAGCGGGTGGCCGTGACGTACGACGACAGACCGGTCACGGTGACCGGCTGGCTGAGCCCGTCGTAGGTGTAGACGACCGACTCCTCCGCCAGCCCGCCCGCGGCGGGGAAGCTGACGGACTGCACCTGGTCGTCGAGGGTGTAGCGGCTGTTCAGCACGTACGAACCGGCCAGTTTCCCTTCCCTGGCGGGCACGGTGACGGTCTGCCGCAGGGTGCGGTAGTCGGAGTCGATCGCGTTGATCTCCGCCTTGTACGCCTGGCCGCCGAGGTAGCGGACACTGGCGTTCAGGTGTCCCTTGGCCAGCGCGTCGTACTTCCACTCCGCGAGCAGCGGGCCGGTCGTGGAGCCCTCGTGCAGCTCGCGCTTGCGCCCCAGCTCGTCGTAGACGTACGCCAGGGTCTTCCCCCGGGCGTCGGTGGAGGTGACGACCTCGTCGGCGTCGTTGTAGGTGAACGTCGTGACGCCCTTGTCGGGGTCCTCGGTCCTGGTCTCCCTGCCGCGCAGGTCGTAGACGTGCTTCCACACGTTGCCCGCGTGGTCGGTCACGGTGAGCAGCCGGTCGGAGGCGTCGTAGGTGTACTTGGTCGACTCGTAGTCGCCGGTGGGCGTGGTTCCCTTGTACTGCCGCAGTTCGACGAGCCGGCCCTCGGTGTCGCCGATGCGGGTGACGGCGTGGCCTCCGGCGGGGGCGGTGATGTGCATCCGGTCGCCGTGGTGGGTGGCGGTGGCCCGCCACTTCTCCACGCCCTTGACCCGGAACGCCTGGGCGGCCACCTCTCCGGTGCCGTCGTAGGAGGTGGTGATCTGGCTGGGGACGGCCGTGTCGGTTACCCCCAGCAGCTCGGTGGACGGCTCTCCGGGGCTGAAGTAGCCGCCGTTGGACTTGGACACCTCGCCGAGCGAGTTGTGGAAGGTGTCGGTGACCGTGCGCCCGTCACGCAGCGCGGGATCCTGCGCCTGGTCGTCCCGGGGCGCCGGCTCCTGGGTCTGCCGGGGACGCAGCAACCCGTCGAGCAGCTCGTGGCTGACGGTGTAGCCGCCGTCCGCCCGCAGGGTCTTCGTGGTGACGACGCTGGGGCCGTCGTTGCGCATCAGGTAGGAGTACTCGGTGCTGGGCGACTGGCCTGCCGCCTTGCTGCGGCCGCCCTGCCACACCTTGACGAGGCGGCCGAGCGCGTCGTGCTCCATGTCGACGCGCCGGTTGTTGGCGTCGATCTCGGTGACGGCCTCGCCCCAGGCCGGTTCCATGAGGGTGCGTTCCACGTGGCCGAGCGGGTTGGTCTCGATGACCTCGGTCGCCGGGGCTCCCGAGGCCGGCGCGTAGGTGGTGGTCAGCTTCGTGCCGGCCGCGTCGGTCTCGCTGGTCATGCGCCCGTAGGCGTCGTAGGTCTTGACGGAGTCGGTGACGGCCGAGCCGTCGCCGGCCACGGTCTGGACGGTGGTGATGTCGCCCTTGACGGGCGCCTGGCCGTACGGCCCGCCGTCGAACTGCATCCGCTCGTCGGAGATCACCTCGTCGGCGGCGAGTTTCGCGACGCCGGCGCCGCACCCCGCGGCGACCTTGTGGATCCTGCTGGTGTAGTCCAGCAGCCACGCCGTGGTGTTGCGGGCGTAGGTGTAGCGGGTGCACTGGTCATCGTCACCGGTGGCCAGGTCGCCCTTCTCGTCGACCTGGGTGAGCATGCCCTGGGTGTCGTAGGAGCGCTCCTCCCCGGTCCGCCGCCACGTGCCGTTCTCCAGCAGGGTGCGGGTGGCCATGGATTTCGGCGCGACGATGTGGGCGAGCTTGGTGACGCCGCCCTGGGAGGACTCGGCGGTCTTCAGCGACCACGGCTCCTCCAGCGTGGAGGTCGTGATCTTCCCGCCGTCGCCGTCGTAGAGGGTCTCCTCACGTTCGAACCCGGCGTACTGGTCGAGGTCGTCCAGCTTGCCGCCCTCGGAGTCGGTGACCTGGGACCGGCGCTTGGAGCCGTCGGACTGGCGGTCGCCGTCCATGCCGCGGAAGTACCGGAACTCGGTGAGCGTGCGCTCGGTGTCCTGTCCGTCGCCGCCGCGGACCCGGACCCTGCCGAACCCGCGCCAGTCCGACCAGGTGCGGTGCTCGGGCTTGACGAGGATGTTGTCGGCGTAGTGCCAGGCGGCGCCGTCGAGGTACTCGTAGTCGGTGACGACCGGCGGCGACTGGGCGACCCGGTCGATCTCCAGCGTCTGCGCCACGACGTACTTGTGGAACCAGTCGGTGACCTCGCCCTCGTTCGGCGGAGCCCACCGCTGGGGGAAGCAGAGCCTGGCGTTGCGGTCGGCGGTCGGCACGTCCCCGGGCTTGCAGTCGGCCGGGGCGTAGCCGACCCGGAGCTCCCCGCCGCTCTCGTTGTTCACCGTCTGGACGCGCCACTTGACGAGCGGCGCGCGTCCCTCGTTCGCGTCGACCCTGTTGGGCAGCTGGGTCCCGCCGAAGGTGATCTTCGGCAGGGTGATGGTGCCGCCCACGTGGCCGCTCTGCTGGACGGACGCCAGCCACAGCGACGGGCTGAGGCCGTCACCCGTCGCGGGGAAGGAGTGCGTCAGCGTCCAGGAGTCGACGTCGCAGTACGGCCGGCCCGAGCACTTCGCCGTGTCGGTGTTGAGCACCTGGGTGGTGACCTTCGCCAGGCGCAGCCGGGTGAAGAACGTCGGCGACAGCCGGTCGGTGCACTTCTCCCCCGAGCCGCAGATCTGGTCGAAGGGGACGTCGGGCCAGTGGCTCGCCGTCTCCTTCTTGAGCTGGTCGGCGGCGCAGGTGACCGTTCCGCCGGGTACGCACCGCTCGGCGACGTCGAAGACGACGCGGGACGCGGGCGACCTGGTGAACAGCTCGTTCCGCAGATAGCCGTAGTCGATCCGCTTGAGGTATCCGCCGCGCACGTACTCGGTGCCCTGCTCGGGCTTCATGTTCCGCCCGTAGAAGTTCTTCTCGGCCCCGTACCAGTAGGTGGTGGCGTTGCCGTGCGTGTCGACGGCGAGGTCGAGGTTCCAGCGGTACGCCTGCCGGCACCAGGAGGACGCCGCGTCGCTCGTGTGGCAGGGCTCGCCGCTGTTGTTGCCGAACACCGGAACCGTCCACGCCGACCCGGTCTCCGGCTTGCCCGACGCCCAGCCGGGCAGGCGGTTCAGGCCGAAGGTGTACTGGGTGCCGTCGTCGGTGGTGACGCGCCAGTGCTCACCGTTGTCGTCGCCGTTGACGGCGCCGGTGAGGTGCTCGACGCGGGTGCCGTCGTCGCGCCTGGGCCGCCACTGCTTGGTCGTGGCGTCCTTGACCAGCTCGACGGAGGAGTCGCCGAGCGACATGACGGCGTTCTCCTGGTCCCAGCACAGGTCCCCGGTCTTCTTGCCGTCGATCATGCACGACTTGTAGCGGCGTTCGATGTAGCCGCTGGGGTTGAGCTCGAAGCCCTCTCCCACCCACGACGGCTGGTTGTTCGTCGAGACGGTACGGCCGTCCACGCTCTGCGAGGAGTAGGCGAGGGACATCTCCGGCTCGTCGCCGCCCAGCGCGGGGGGCGCCCGCAGAGCGTAGTCCCAGCTGAAGTCACCCGACTGGGTGCCGACGCTCCACTCGGCAGAGGGGGCGAGCGAGGTGGCCGTGTGGTCGCCCGACGGTCCGGACGGCGCGGCCTGCAGCGCGTACAGCGCCGGCATGTCGACGTCGGCGGACAGCGTGCCGTTCTTCGCGTCGTTGTCGGACGGCATCGGTTCGGGCTGCGGACAGGCGGTCGCGGCTGCGGGCGCGGCCGTCCGATCCGCGGCCGCCGGGGCCGCGGGGGTCAGGGCGCACTCGCCCAGTCTCACCAGTCGCAGCCTGGCGCCGTAGTCGCCGCCGAAGGCGTACCGGAAGCCGGAGTAGTCGATCTCCAGCCGGGTCCTCCCCTTCGCGGCCGCCAGCCCCTGGCTCTGGCTCTGCCCCGCCGTCACCCGCAGGGCGAGGCCGAGCAGCCCGGACGACGCGGTGTCGAGCAGTTCGACGCGGACCTTGTCGGGGGTCGCCGCCGCGACCTCCTCACCCGCCTTGCCGTCCTCGGCCCTGGCGGTCTCCGTCGTCTTGGTCTCCGCCGCCTTGGCGGGCTCCGCGGCCTTGGCGGGCTTCTTCGGTGGGACGATCCGTACCGGGAAGTCGGCGGACAGGGTGCGCGCGCCGGTGCCGCCGGTCGCGTCCAGCTCGACCGCCTGCGGTTTCGGCCAGACGACGCCCGGTGGCGTCTTCCACGCCTGTCTCTCCGCCGGATCGGCCGTCCTGGGCAGTACGGGGACCCGTTTCCCGAGGACCGGGGTCTCCCGCTGGACGGCGGGGGCGGAGCGGGGCGCGGCGCTCGCGGGCGTCGCGTGCACCAGCGGCGCCACCACGACGACGGCCAGCGTGGCCGCCAGCCGCCGGGGCCACGGCGACCGGCGCACGGGATGCGTCAGACGGTTCCAGTAGGACTCCGGAGGATCCGGATCATGTGCCAGGTTCACTGACTTCACCCAATCTGTGGGGGGTCGAACAGGGGTGACGGGTTGGACGAGGCGGGTCGAGGCGGGCCGGGCCAGGCCGGGTCGAGGCGGGCCGGGGAGGTGGACGGCCGGTCCGGAGGCATGGGAGAGAACCGGCCGGTGAACGGCCGGAAGGCGGGGGACGGTCGGAGAGCCGGTGGGTCAGCCGGTGGGTCGGTGGGTCGGAAGCCCGGGGCCGGGGCCGCCCGGCGGAGCGCCGGGCGGCCGGGAGATCCGTTCGGTGGGTCGCTTCGGTGGGTCGCTTCGGTGGGTTACTGGGCGGCCAGCTGGGCGATCTGTTCGGCGCTCAGCACGCCGTCATAGGCACGGACGTCGTCCACGATCCCCGGCCAGTGGCCGGTGAAGACGCCCGCGGACTTGGCGCGGCCCAGCTGCAGCGGGCCGGTGGCGTTCCAGGCGCTCACGTGGGCGGTGACCGTGCTCACGGACAGCCGGCCGTTCACGTAGACGCGCAGCTCGCCCCGGAGGGGGTCGTAGACCCCCGCCACGTGGGTCCACTCGAACGGGGCGGGCACGTCGTCGGAGCGCGTCCGCACCATCGCGGCGGTGTCGGTGTCGGCGGCGGCCATGCCGAGGGTCCAGCGTCCCTTCTCCTTGTCATAGCCGAGCTGGAACCCGCTGGCCCTGTTCCCGGCCTGGGAGACGGCGGCCGCGTCGCGGGTGGGCAGGTAGTCGAGCTGGGTCCAGGCGGCGACGGTGAACCCCGACGCGGTGTTGACGGCCGGACGGGCGGTCTGCGCGTGGCCCGCCGTACCGTCGAGGGCGAGCGCGCCGTCCAGCCAGCCCTCGGACCATGACGCGCCGCCGCCCAGCGTCGCCGCCGACGCCCGGCCGGAGGAGTCGGCGGCGACGCCGCCGGTCCCCTCGTCCAGCTTCCAGTGCCCGACCAGCGTCGCAGCGCTGTTCACCAGGTCGGCGACCTCGTCGCCGAACATGGCGCGCCCGTGGACGCGGACGTCGTCGACGTCGCCCGGCCAGAACTCCGTCTCCGCCCCGCCGGCCTTCGCCCTGCCGATCGTCAGGGGTCCGGTCGCGTCCCACGGCCGGGTGAACGGGACCGTCGACTCCAGGCGGCCGTTGACGTAGAGGGACAGCTCCCCCACCGCCGTGTCGTAGACGCCGGTCAGGTGGGTCCACTCGCCGGGTCTCGGCGCGGACGCCGACAGCGCCCGCACGACCGCCGCCCCGTCGGTGTCGGCGACGGCACGGCTCAGCGCCCACCGGTCGTCGGCCTTCGAGTAGCCCAGGGAGAAGCCTCCGTTCCGCGTGCCGTCCTGGCCGACCGCGGTCGCGGCGGCGCCGGTGCCGGTCAGCCGCACCCACGCGGCGACCGTGAAGTTGCCCAGGGTGGACACGACGGGGCCGGTGGTCCGCGCGTGGCCGCCGGCGCCGTCGAACCGCAGCCCCGTGCCCGTCCTGCCGGAGGTCCAGGCGGCCGAGCCGTACAGGGTGGCCGGGTGGGCCCCGGCGCGGTCGGCGGCCACCCCGCCCTGCCCGTCGTCCAGGGTCCAGTGCCCGTCGGGGCCGGAGCCCGGGTTGACATTGAACACGTAGGTGCGGATCGGGCTCTGGTGTCCCGCGCGGTCCTTGCTGCGCACCGCGAGCACGTTGGGGCCGTCGTGGCGGGGGGTGAGCCGGATCGTCGCCGGCCCGCCCGTCTGGCCGGCCGCGACCTCCGTCTTGGGAGCGGTGTCCAGCCCGTAGACGTAGGCGACGACGTCGGTGACGTCCGCCGGGGTGAACGTGAAGGAGCCGGTCCGGCCGACGCCGTCGCTCCAGCCGGTCTCGGGGTAGTCCTGCGAGGTCACCCCCGGCTCCCGGCCGGGCGCGGAGGCGTCGACGGCCATCTCGCACCAGGGGCTCCACGCGCTGTCGATCCTGCCGTCCTCCGCGCGGACCCGCCAGCGGATCACGGCGCCGTCACCGAAGGCGCCCTGCGGGACGGTCGCGGAGAAGGCGCTGCCCGTTCCCTGCGAGTCGGTGAGCCGCTCCCCGATCTTCGTGCCGGAGGCGGTCCACCACTCGAACCGTCCCCTGACCGCGTTGTCGGCGTCCCGCAGCTTGGCCCACAGCTTCGGCGTGGTGGTGCCGATCATCGGCCGCCCGTCGCCGGTGACGCAGTCGCCTCCCGGGTCCGACCAGGTGTCGGCGGCCACGGGCGCGGCGGGCGGCGAGTTGTACTCGATCACCAGGCTGGGGTTGTTCTTGAACTTCTTCCAGGCGTAGACGTCCGTCTCGCTCGTGGCCCTGATCCCGATGGTGATGTTGGGCCAGCTCTTCGCCGCGGCGTCGGCGGCCTGGCCGGTGACGTCGAACTCGACGCCGCCGGGCAGGCAGGACGGTCCCCAGCCCTTCGCGACGTTCACGGTGTCGAGGAGCTTCACCCAGGCGGGCTGCTTGCTCCAGGTGGTGCTCTTGCTGATCGTGTTCGTGGCCCAGGCCTCGACCTTCCGCGCGCCGCACGAGTAGGACCAGGTCTCGTACGTGCGCAGCGTCGCCTTGATGATCTGCTTGCCGTGGATGGCCGTACCGGTGTTCATCTGGAAGAACGACCTGTTGGTCTGCCCGGAGACGTGTCCCGCCCTGGCGACGTCGCTCGCGTTCAGGAAGTTGGACGAGGGGTGGTTGCTCCAGACGGCCGTCCAGGCCCCGCGGGCCGCGGAGAAGAACGGGTCGAGGTAGACGGGGAACCTGGTCCCCGGGTCCTCGATCATGCCGCGGTGCGGTCTGAGCACCAGCTTCCCGCCGGTGAGTTCGAGGCCCATCACCTCCTGCCGGGCACCCGGGGGGACGCCCTCCCTCGCCGCCGCCGCGGTCTCCGCCGCTCCCTCCCCCGCCGCACGCGCGGCCCCCGCCTCCGGCTTGCCCGTGGCCGCGAGACCCGAGGAGTCCCACATCAGCGGCGGCGAGGCCGTGAAGACCGATCCGCCGTTCCCGTCGACCGCCTCCAGGTTGCCGCCCGCGATGGACCTCAGCGACAGCCCGTCGGCCGAGATCGGGAAGTTCAGCTCGGCGAGGGCCTTGTTCCGTGCGGCGGCCCGCGACTTGACCACGAGGAGGTGGGAGAATCCGTCGACGTCCGCCCTGACCTGGAGGTCCACCCCGGGGAGCACCTCGGGATAGGTCGCGGTGTCGTCCTTCAGCACGGGCTTCGGCAGCGTGCCGGGCCAGCCCAGCTCCAGTGTCCTGTCACCGCGCGCCATCCGGGCGAGCGGCGCGTCGCCCCCGCCCGAGAACGTCAGGCCGACCGCCGTGGCGACGGGGGCGATCGTGCCGTCGGGACGGGCCCGGAGCGTCGGGTCCACGTCCACCCACCGGCCGTCCTGCCGCACCCGCACCGGGCGCGCGTACTGCTCCAGCGTGAAGGCGCCGTCGGGCCCGGCGAAGACCTGCCGCGTCTCCGTGCGCATCGCGGTGACCTCGACCGGCTTCCCCGTCCGGCGGGCGAGCGCCGCCGCCGGTTCCTCCCCCGGCTGTCCCGTACGGCCGGCGAGCGCCCCTGCCGGTTTCCCCGCGGGACCCTCGTCCCGCTGCCCCACGACGGCGTCCGTGGTCTGTCTCCACGTGCCGGCGACGGCCTCCGAAGGGTTGAGAGGCGTCGCGGCCACGCCCGCCAACATCACCACGACCAGTCCACGAGCTAAGCGCATCGGCCCTCGCCGTCGTCAAGCTGGGACGTCGCGCGGCCGATGGCCGCCCGGCGTCTCCATGATCTTCAATTGCCAAGCGGATTGTCACCCGTGCCAAGGGGGCCGTCTAGATCTTGTGACACATTTCTTCAGAATCTTCTTCTTCCTGAAGAAAACTGCCATCGAGCGGCCCGGCCCGCCCGTCGTGCCCCTCTTCCCTGGAACTACATTTGTAGTGAAACTACAGACGTAGTACCGTCACTACATCCGTAGTGACGAAGGAGGAACCGTGGCGCACGCGGTGGTGGTCGGAGCGGGGATCGGCGGGCTGACGGCGGCGGTGGCACTGCGGCGGCGCGGCTGGGAGGTCACGGTGTTCGAGCGGACGCCGTCCCTGGAACCGGTCGGCTCGGGGTTGGCCATCGCCGCCAACGCGCTCCGGGCCCTCGACACGATCGGGGCCGGAGACGACGTCCGGCGGCTGTCGGCGGTCCAGGGCGAGGCCGGCGTCCGGCGCGCGGACGGCCGGTGGCTGATGCGGACCACCGAGGAGGCCACCTCCGCCCGGCACGGCGACTCCATCGTGCTGCTGCGCCGCGCGGACCTGGCCGACGCGATCACGGCCCGGCTGGAACCCGGCGTGATCAGGCTGAACTCCACGGTCACGGCGGTGGACCCGTACACCGGCCGGGTGACCGTCCGGACCGGCGACGGCGAGGCGACCGAGGTGACGGCCGACCTCGTCGTGGCGGCCGACGGCATCCGCTCCCCGATCCGGGCCGCGTTGTTCCCCGGCCACCCCGGCCCGGTCTACTCCGGGGTGACGAGCTGGCGGCTGCTCGTCCCCGGCGGGGGCAGGCCCGGCCGGACGTTCGAGAGCTGGGGCGAAGGCAAGGTCTTCGGCGTCATGCCACTGGCCGGCGGCACGGCCTACTGCTACGCCACCGACGCCGTCCCGGCGGGTGGGGACCCCGGGGACGGCGAGAGCCGCCGGGCCGAGCTGCTCCGCCTGTTCGGCGGGTGGCACGACCCGATCCCGGCGCTGCTGGAGGCGGCCCCGCCGGAGCTCGTCCTGCGCAACGACGTCCACCACCTGGCCACCCCGCTGCCCGCGATGCACCTCGGCAGGGTGGCGCTGCTGGGCGACGCGGCCCACGCCATGACGCCCAACATGGGCCAGGGCGCCTGCCAGGCGATCGAGGACGCCGTGGTCCTCGCCCACGTCGCGGGCGACGGCGACGGCCCGGCCCGCACGACGGGTGCGGCGGGCACGGCCGGAGCGTCGGGCGGAACGGGGACGGCCGGCGCGGCGGGCGTGGACCTGGCCCCGTACACCGCCGCCCGGCTGGAGCGGACCACCCGGGTCACCGCCAGGTCGGCGTCGATCTGCCGGACGACGCGGATCCGCAACCCACTGGCCGTACGGCTGCGCGACACGATGATGGCGCTCGCCTGGCGTCTCGGCGGCGAGTGGATGACCGCCGCGATGGACGAAGTGCTCGGCTGGACCCCGCCCGAGCCCGCCGGAGCGCGAAACGGGTCCTGAGACCGGCCGGCCGACTTCCGGTTCCGCTCTCACGGCGCCCCGCCATGCAACGGTTTCCGCGCCTGGTCTCTCTCGGAAATGAGGGAACGACGAAAGGCAAGGACAAGGACTGTTGGAACCTGACCCCCGTTTCGCGGAGTTCGTCACCGAACGCGGTGACGCGTTACTGCGCTACGGCTACATGCTGACCGGTAACCCGCATGACGCGGCCGACCTGGTCCAGGAGGCGCTGCTGAAACTGCGCGGCGCCTGGCATCGGCTCCGCCTGAAGGAGAACCCGGAGAGTTACGCGCGCACCACGATGGCCAGGCTGCACATCGCCGCCTGGCGGTTGCGCAGACGCGAGCAACTCGCCTGGGATCCGCCGGACCGCGAGCACCACGACCCGCTGCCCAGTGGAGACGAGCGAAGGATGTGGCAGGCGCTGGCCGGCCTGCCGCGCAAGCAGCGCGCGGTGCTGGTGCTGCGTTACTACGAGCAGCTCGACGACACCGAGATCGCCGCCGTGCTCGGGATCTCGCGCGGCACGGTACGCAGCCAGGCCGCCCGCGCGCTCGGCAAACTCCGTGGCGCCGTCCCGAGTGGCGCCGCGCCCGGTGACGCCGCCCCGGGTGACGCCGCCCCGACCAAGCCGATGATCAGGGAGAACACGCGATGACCGAGGTCGAGGAGACCCTACGCCGTACATTCGGCCAGGTCGCCGACCAGGCGCCCAGGTTGCCCGGACAGCTGCCCGAGCGGCTCGAACGGATCCATCGCCGCAGGAGGCAACGGATCCGGACGGCGCTGGCCGCCGCGGTGGTCGCGCTGGTCGCGGGCGGGGCCTTCGTCGTGGTCGAGCCCGGGGGCGACACCATGACGGCGATGACCGCTCCGGAGGCACGCTCCGCGACCCCGGCCGAGCACGTGGAGAAGGTCTGGCCGGAGGCGGTGCGGAAGGTCCCGGCGAAGGGGCCCGATGGAGCGTCGTGGCGGCCGGAGACGTTCGTCGACGACCGCACGCTGCTCGTGACGGCTCCGGCGGGATTCGACCAGCCGACCGCCGTCTACGCCTACGGTCTCGACGACGGATCACGGCGTAAGATCGCCGATCTGCCGTCGTCCGCGGACGCGGCGGGTGGCGCCAATGGTTTCGCCGTGGGCGACGGACACGTGGTGTGGTGGACCGCGACGAAGGATCGCATCGCGCACCTGTGGGCCGTGCCGGTGAGCGGCGGGACGGCGAAGCGCGTCGCCGATCAGGGCATCAAGGAGGGGGACGGCAGCGGGATCGACGCCGTCGCCGTGGCCGACGGAAAGATCGTCTTCTCCCTCTACGTCGGCGGGGTCTTCACCGTCCCCCTTGAGGGCGGCGCGGTGGAGCCGGTCGAGGGAGGCGCCGGGATGCACCTGCTGGCCTGGCCCTGGATCGGCACGCCGGGGCGGGGAGGCGAGCCGCACGGCACCGTGTTCGCCCGGATCCTGAACGTGCGGACCGGTGAGACCAGAAGCTTCGTCACCCACCCCGGCGAGACGATCCGTTCCTGCGGCGTGACGATCTGCCTGGGAAGCACCTCGAACTTCCAGACCTTCTTCCGGCACCGGGACGGTTCCTCGCAGAAGACGGTGCCCTCCGGGGTGTCCGGTGCCGTGCCGCCCTCCCAGGACCGCTTCTACATCTCGGCCTACGGTGACAAGAAGCTTGAGGGCGTGGGACTGTACGACCTGAAAACCGGTAAATCCGGATATCTAGGTATTAAGGGTGATGGCTCTTCCATCGGCCTGCCGCCCGAGGACTCCACCGGAAGGCTCCTCAGCTACACGCTCGGGGACGATCTCTACTTGATCGATCTGGCCGGGATCCGGTGATCCGGCGGCCCAGGGAACGCCCGAGGGACACCCGGGAGGCGTTGCCGGGTCCCGGTGCTAAGCCGCCCTTGAGGGTGACGGGGAGGTGACCGGCGCGACCTCGGGGACGGGGGTGCGGCCGTGGTCCGGGGAGAGCCGCCCCAGGGTCACGGTCCCCCAGATCAGCAGCGCCGAGGCCAGCAGGGCGGGGATCGCGTCGGCGGCCCCGCTCGGCAGCGCCTCGTCGAGCAGCAGCGCCCCGGCGAGGACCGAGGTGATGGGGTCGACCACCTGGACCGCGGCGTAGGCGATCCCGAAGTAGCCCATCGCGTAGGACTTCTGCAGCAGCACCACCGCGCAGACCAGCAGCACCGGGATGGCGAGCGTGAACCAGGTCAGCAGCCTGCTCAGGTCGCCCTGGAGGTCGCCGCCCACCACCCGGACGAAGGTGGACACGCTGGCCGTCACCGCGCCCGCGCCGACGGACATCAGCAGTGCCTTCGCCGGGCCGCGCGCCCTGCGGGCGGCGAGGTGGGAGATCAGCACGACCACCCCGACGCAGCCCAGGAAGCCCAGCGCCTCGGTGTTCGTCATGTGCGGGACGCTGGGGTGGACGGGGACCAGCAGCATCAGCCCCAGCAGGCCGACGGCCACCGCGATCGACCCCAGGATCTCCGCCCGGTGCGGCCGCCTGCCGTGCAGCATCGCCGCCAGCGGCACGGCGAACACCAGGGTCGCCACGCTGATCGGCTGCACGATGACCAGGGGGGCGAGGCTCAGCGCGACGGCGTGGAGGCTGGCCCCGGTGAACCCGATGACGCCGCCGATCCACCAGCGGGGACGCCGCATCAGTTTGAGCGAGGCGCCCTCGGAGACCGCCTCGAACTGCTGGAGGGCGGCGCCGAGCGCGTAACCCAGCGCGCCGACCAGGGCGATTGACACGCCGACCCAGATCATCGCCACTCCCCGAGGCCGAGCGGGACGGGGGAAGGCGATGGCAATCGGGTCATTACTTCAGCTTAGGGGGCCCGGCGGGGAAGTAAGCGCCAGGTCATGTCCCGACAGATACCTCTTGGCGGTGGAAACCTCCTCTATCCCCCGGGCCCCCGCACCGCGGGACGTCCCTCCGCCCGGCGCGCGGCCCTGCCCGCCCTCCGGGATCGTGTCCGGCCCTTCAGGGTCATGCCGGGCCGGCCGGGGTCGCGCCGGTCCCGCCGGACGGCGTGAGGGTCAGTCCCGCTGCGGGCAGACGCAGAAGAGATGTCCCTCGGGATCGGCGAGGACGACCCACTGACCCTCACCGGGCTGGAAGTCCGGCTTGGAGGCGCCGAGCTTCAGGTAGTCCTCGACCGCCTGCGCCACGTCCGGGACCCGGACGTCCAGGTGGAACTGCTTGCCGGGCCCCGGCCACGCGGCCGGCCTGCGGTCGAGGTTCTGCTGGAAGTAGATGGTCATCGTGCCGTCGCCGATCCCGGCGTAGGTGTCGTCGGCGTACTGCACCTCGTAGCCGAAGACCTTCGAGTAGAACTCGGCGAGCCCACGGGGGTCGGCGCAGTCGATGTTCACGGCGAGGAATTTCGCGGTCATGGTCATGTGCCTCATCGTGCCGCCCGTACCTGCCATGTGCTGTCAGGTACAGGAAAGGGGCCGGTCCTTCCTGACCGCCATGGCCGCAACGCGACGTCCGGAACCCGCCGGAAGCGGAGGCCGGACAGGCGTTATACAGGGAAAAGGACGTGTTCCGCCGCCCGTACGCCCCGATCCCGACCCGGGTGCTCCGGTGGGTGCGCACCGACCCGACGCCGAGGAGTGACCATGCCGACACCGATGACGACCACCCCGCACGAACGCGTGGCGGGCACCGACTGGGCCCGCCTGGCCGAGGAGATGGACGCCCACGGCTGCGCGCCGACCGGTCCGATCCTCACCGGGGACGAGTGCCGCGAGATCGCCGGACTGTACGACGAGGTCTCCCGGTTCCGTTCGACGATCGACATGGAACGGTTCCGCTTCGGTCGCGGCCAGTACCGCTACTTCGACCGGCCCTTCCCCCACTTGGTGGAGCAACTGCGGCAGGCGTTCTATCCGCGGCTCCTGCCCATCGCCCGCGACTGGGCGACCAGGCTCGGCAGGCCGGCGCCGTGGCCGGACACCTTGGACGAATGGCTCGCGATGTGCCGTGCCGCCGGGCAGACCAGGTCGACGCCGATCCTCCTGCGCTATCGCGACGGCGACTGGAACGCCCTGCATCGCGACCTGTACGGAGACCTGGTGTTCCCGCTACAGATCGTGATCGGCCTGGACCGGCCGGGCACTGATTACGACGGCGGCGAGTTCCTGCTGGTGGAACAACGGCCCCGGGCCCAGTCACGGGGCACGGTGACCCTGCTTCCGCAGGGCCACGGGCTTGTCTTCACCACCCGTGACCGGCCGGTCGCCTCCGCACGAGGCTGGTCCGCCTCTCCGGTACGGCACGGCGTCAGCACGGTACGGCGCGGCCTGCGGCACACCCTCGGCCTGGTCTTCCATGACGCGGCCTGACGTCCTCCTCCGACGCTCACGACAGAACGGCCACCCGGCCCACGCGGGAACCAGGGGGCGGCACGCCCTCGGAACGGCCTCGCCGCTGCTTCACGGGATGCGGGCCACCGAGACGATCACGCCTCCGCACACGGCCGCCGAGCTGGCCGCGCTGCTCGGCCTGCTGCGCGCCCGGCGCCCCGGGATCCGGACCGTCACGGTCGGTCACAGCCGTGACGCCGTCTCGACGGCCGCCGCGGCGGCGTTCGCCGACGCCTGGGACGGGGAGATCCTCGCGGTGGTCGACTGGCCGGAGGAGGCCGCCTCCTGGCTGCGCCCGGCCCGGCGTTTCACCGAGGGCGCCCCGGACGCCTGGGTGGTGGCCGGCATCCCCCTCGGCTGGGCCCAGATGAGCCGCCGCCTGCGGCACAGCACCGGCTGGCGGCCGGAACGGACCTTCGGCTTCGCCTCCGTCACGCGAAGCGCGTCGCTCGCCGGTCCCGGAACGCTGCGGGGCCTGCGTGGTGCCGCGTTCGACGGCGGCACCTGGGAGATCGGTCTCGACCTGATCACTTTCTTCCCTCCGGAGACCGCGCGGTGACCGTGACACGACGCCCGCGCGGTCACCGTCACACAACACCCACTCGGTGACCGTCACACGACACCCACTCGGTGACCGTGACACGGCACCCGCGTGGTCACCGCCGTACGACGCCCGCGCCGTCACCGTCGTGCGGACCGCGCGGTGACCGGTTCCGCGGCGCCGGAGCCATAAACGCCTGGGTTCCCGGCCCGGGAGGGCGTTAGGATCCTTCCGTGCTCATGCTGATCGTTTCTCCGCCGACCGCCCGCTGACGCGGGCGGTTCCCTCTCCTGATGACCGGATCCGAGTGGTCCGGTGGGTGGCTGCCGCCCGCACACGTGCGGCTTGACGACCACCTTTTTCATTGGAGAGAACTCCATGACGCACGTCTCCGTACGGCGGGGCCTGCTGTACGTCTCCATCGCGGCGACCGCCTGGGGCACCGGCGGTGCGGCCGGTGCGCTGCTCCGCCTCTCGGGCGGGCTCGACCCCGTATCGATCTCTTTCTGGCGGTTCGCCGCCGGGGCGGCGACGCTCCTTCCGATCCTCCGTCTCCTCGGCCGGGACCGGAACCATGACCGGGACCAGAGCCGGGACCTGAGCCGGAGCCGGGACCGCGGGGCCCGGCGGCACGGCCGGATCGCGGCCACCGGCGTGGCGATGGCCGTCTGCCAGACGGCCTACTTCGCGGCCGTCGCCTCCACCGGCCTGGCCGTCGCCACCGTGGTGACGATAGGCGCGACCCCGGTGTTCGTGGCCGCCGCCGCGCGGCTGCTGCTGGGCGAACGGCTGGGCGCGGCCGGGCTCGGCTCCGCCGCGGTCGCCCTGGCGGGCCTGGTCATGCTGGTCCTCGACGGCGGCCCGGCGGCCTTCTCGGTGGCGGGCACCGGCTGGGCGCTGCTGTCCGCGGCCGCCTACGCGGCGGTGACCCTGCTCAACCGGGCCTTCTCCGCCGAGCCGTACGCCGCGACCTTCGGCGGCTTCGCCGTCGGCGGCCTGTGCCTGTTGCCCCTGGCGCTGTACGGCGGGCTGTTCCCGGCCGGTGACCCGCTCGTCTTCTGGGGGGCCGTCGCCTACCTGGGCGTCGTCCCGACGGCCCTGGCCTACGTCCTGTTCTTCACCGGACTGGGATCCGTACGGGCCACGACGGCCTCGGTGATCTCGCTCGTGGAGCCGGTCGGGGCGGCGGCCCTCGGGATCCTCGTGTTCGGCGAACGGTTCACCGCGCAGGGCGTGGCGGGCGCGGCCCTGCTGCTCGCCGCGGTGGCCCTCCTCGCCCTGCGGGAGAGGAGGGAACCGGCGCCGGTGACCGGCTGATCCCCGCTGCGGTCCCGCGCCCCCCGCCCGGCGGGCGCGGGACCGCACACCGGGACCGCACACCGGGACCGCACACCGGGACCGCACACCCGCACCGCACACCCGCACCGCACACCCGCACCGCGCGGGGCCTCCTCCGGCCGGTGTCAGCCGAACATCTCCGGCTCGGCCGCGCTGATCTGGTCGTAGAGGGGCTGGAAGTTGATCCAGCCGACCAGGTCGTTGCCGATCTGCCCGTGGGTGAGCTTGGCGTTCTCGTGCTCGATCGGGACGGTCGGCCCGGCGGCCTTGGCCAGCAGCTGCGCCTGGCACGAGCGCTCCAGGGTGATGAACCACCAGGCGGCGGCGTCCACGGTGTCCCCCACCGTCAGCAGACCGTGGTTGCGCAGGATGACCGCCTTGTTGGAGCCCAGCGCCGCCGCGATCCGGCGGCCCTCCTCCGCCTCCAGGACCACGCCGGTGTAGTCGTCGAACAGGCTGATGTCCTCGTAGAAGGCGCAGGCGTCCTGGGTCAGCGGCTCCAGCAGCGTGCCGAGCGACGACAGGGCCTTGCCGTACACCGAGTGGCTGTGGGCGGCGGCGACCGCGTCCGGCCGGGCCTGGTGGATCATCGCGTGGATCGCGAACGCCGCCTGGTTGACGTGGTAGCGGCCCTCGACGACCTGGCCCTCGTGGTTGACGAGGATCAGGTCGCTGACCTTGATCCGCTTGAACGACATGCCGAACGGGTTCACCCAGAAGTGGTCGGGGTGCTCGGGGTCGCGGGCGGTGATGTGCCCGGCGACGCCCTCCTCGAAGCCGAACCGGCCGAACAGCCGCAGCGCCGCCACCAGGCGCTCCTGGCGGTGGCGGCGCTCGTCGGCCACGTTCTCGAACTTCTGCGGCAGCCGGAAGGTGAGCTGGTCGGTGGGGACCGGCTTGAGGTCGGACAGACTCATCGTGCCTCCAGGGCGGGCGCGTCGGGATGGGCGGGAACGGGGCGGGGGGAGATCATCGGGCCGCCGGGGCGGACCGGCCGGAGTGCGGGGTCCTCGTCGCGGCGGGTCACCGGGCCGGCGAGGCCCGGATCACCGCGGATCCCCAAGGCTTCGGGGCCCGGATCGCGACGGGTCACCGGGCCGCCAGGACCGACGGGTCGAGGTCGGCGGGCGTGCGGTGTCCCGCGAGGCCGAGCGTGAGGTCGAGTTCGGCGAGCAGGCTCCGCACCACGTGGCGCACGCCGTCCTCGCCGCCGGCGGCCAGCCCCCAGACGTACGGCCTGCCCAGCAGCACGGCGCGCGCCCCGAGGGCCAGGGCCTTGAAGATGTCGGCCCCGGTGCGGACTCCGGAGTCGAACAGCACGGTGAGCCGGTCGCCCACGGCGTCGGCGATGCCGGGGAGGGTGTCCAGCGCCGCCACGGCGCCGTCGATCTGCCGGCCGCCGTGGTTGGAGACGACGATCCCGTCCATCCCGGCGTCGGCGGCGCGCAGGGCGTCGTCGGCGTGCTGGATGCCCTTCAGGACGATCGGTCCGTCCCAGTTGTCGCGCAGCAGCGGCAGCTGGTCCCAGGTGTGGGAGCGGCCGTTGAACATCGGCGCCCACTGCATGATCGCCGCGTTCAGGTCCTCCTCCACCGGGCGCGCCAGCCGGGAGCGGAAGGCCGGGTCCGACAGCGGGATCGCCAGGCCGGTGCCGCGCAGGAACGGCAGGTACGCCTGGTCGAGGTCGTTGGGCCGCCAGGCAAGGGTCCAGGTGTCCAGGGTGACGACCAGGGTGTCGTAGCCGCCGCGGGTCGCCCGGTCGAGCAGGCTGAGCGTGACCTCGTCGTCGTGCGGCCAGTAGAGCTGGAACCACCGCGGGCCTTCGGGGCCGGCGGCCTCGGCGACCTCCTCCAGCGTGTGGGAGGAGGCGGTGCTCAGAACCGTGGGGACGCCGAGGGACGCCGCCGCCCTGGCGGTCGCGAGCTCTCCGTCCGGGTGGACGATCGACTGCACACCCACCGGGGCGAGCGCGACGGGGGCGGGGTAGGTCCTGCCGAACAGCTCGGTGCGCAGGTCCCTGACCGAGGCGTCGCGCAGCATCCGCGGCACGACGCGCCACCGGTCGAACGCCTCGCGGTTGGCCCGGTCGGTCGCCCCGGTGCCGGCCGAACCGGCGACGTACCAGTAGGGGCCGGGATCGAGCTTCTCCCTGACGGCCTGTTCGAGCCTGCCGACGTCGGTCGAGTACGGCGGGAGCTGCCCGGCCAGCCCGTTCAGGTAGATCTCGTACTGGTAGTCAGAGAAGTTCACGGGCCAAGCCTGTCCCTGAAAGAGGCGGATGTCCATATTCGCCGCGGGTCTACGACCTCCTGCGTTCACCGTGGGCCCACGGCCCTCCACCGGAGCGGGGAGCCGGGAAACCGGCTTCGCTAAAGCTGCTTCAAGAACCGGAAAGCGGGTGATTCGGTCCATCGCTCCGGACGTTCGCCTTCTTAGCGTGGTCGCCGAATACGGCCGCCGGGCGACCTTCGCCCGCGGCCCGATCACGGGGAGGAACCCATGTACGGCAAGAGAGAACTGACGGCGCTCGGCGCGACGCTCCTCGCCTCGCTCGCCATCGGGGCGGTCTCGGTCTCGCCGGCCTCGGCCGCGCCGGCCCCCGCGGACGCCGCGAGCGCGTCGCAGGGCGCGGTGCGGTCCGCGGTCGCACCCAACAGCGACGAGTACTGGCGGGGCTACCGGGACGGCTACCGCGCCGCAGGCCAGGACTGCGCGTCGGCCCGTGCGAACGCGCTCAGGTCGACGGCGACGCCCTTCGGCATGACCCGGATGAGCGACTACGACAGGGGCTGGCTGGACGGCTACGACGACGGCTTCGCCCGCTTCTGCAGGGTGCCCCCGAGGTAGCCGGCTCCCGCCCCGGCGAGAGGGGCGGTCCCCGCGACCGCCCCTCTCCCGGCCCGCCGGACCCCGTCCGGTCGTCCCTCCCCGGCGCGGCGCGCGGTGGTCGCCGTTCTCCGGCACGGCGGCACGGCGAGCGGCCGCATCGAGCCTCACTACAAATCACGAAAAAGCGGCTTAATGGCCTATTTGGAGCGTTCCTCCGCGACAGGTGATCCATCCCCTGGGTACGGTGAGGCGACAGCGGAACCATGGCCCCGGAAGCGGGCGTTGGAGGGAACGTGGCCTCGATAACCGCACGCATCAGACGATTCCTGGAGCGCCCCGGCTCGATCGACCTCGCCCCCTTCCAGCGGGTCGTCGCGGCGGCCGGGGAACGCGAGGACGAGTTGCGGGCGACGGACGAGCTGCCCAGGCCCTCCACCGACGACCTGGCCGGGTTCTGCGCGATCATGCGCGAGGCGGCGCGCCGTACGCTGGGGCTGCGGCCGTACGACGTGCAGCTCGTCGGCACCCTCGCCATGCTGTCCGGCAACGTCGCGGAGATGGCCACCGGCGAGGGCAAGACCCTGTCCGGGGCGATGGCCGCCGCCGGGTACGCCCTGCAGGGCAAGCACGTCCACGTGATCTCCGTCAACGACTACCTCGCCCGGCGCGACGCCGAGTGGATGGGCCCGCTGTACGAGGCGGTGGGCGTGTCGGTCGGCTGGATCTCGGAGTCCGCCACCCCGGACGAGCGCCGCGCCGCCTACGCCGCGGACGTCACCTACGGCTCGGTGAGCGAGATCGGCTTCGACGTGCTGCGCGACCGGATCGTCACCGACGTGGCCGACCTGGTCGTGCCCGAGCCGGACGTGGCGCTGGTCGACGAGGCCGACTCGGTTCTGGTGGACGAGGCCCGGGTGCCGCTGGTGCTGGCCGGGGCCGCCGACCCGGGCGACGCCGCGCCGGAGACGGCGGCGCTGGTCCGCCGGCTCGTCAAGGGCTACCACTACGAGATCGACGACTCCGAGCGCAACGTCCACCTGACGTCCAAGGGCATCGACACCGTCGAGGAGGCCCTCGGCGTCGACCTGTACGACACCCCCGCCACGCTCACCGAGGTCAACCTCGCCCTGCACGCCCACGCGCTGCTGACCAGGGACGTCGACTACATCGTCCGCGACGGCCGGGTCCACCTGATCAACCCCTCCCGGGGCCGGGTGGCGATGCTCCAGCGCTGGCCGGACGGCCTGCAGGCCGCGGTCGAGGCCAAGGAGGCGCTCGCCCCCTCCGAGACCGGCGAGGTCCTCGACTCCATCACCGTCCAGGGGCTGATCACCCGTTACCCGCAGCGGTGCGGCATGACCGGCACCGCCGTCGCGGTCGGCGACCAGCTCCGGGAGTTCTACGACCTCAAGGTGGCCGCCGTCCCGCCCAACCGCCCGTGTGTGCGGACCGACGAGCCGGACCGGTTGTTCGAGTACGCGATGGAGCGGGACCACGCCCTGGTCGACGAGATCGCCGAGGTGCACGCCACCGGGCGGCCGATCCTGGTCGGCACGCTCGACGTCGCCGAGTCCGAGCGGCTGGCCGGCAACCTCGCCGGCCGCGGCCTGGACTGCGTGGTCCTCAACGCCAAGAACGACGCCGAGGAGGCCGCGATCATCGCCCGCGCCGGGGAGCGCGGCGCGATCACCGTCTCCACCCAGATGGCCGGGCGCGGCACCGACATCCGCCTCGGCGAGGGCGTGGAGGAGCTCGGCGGCCTCTACGTCATCGGCTCCGGCCGGCACGCCAGCAGCCGCCTGGACGACCAGCTCCGCGGGCGCGCCGGCCGCCAGGGCGACCCGGGCGGGTCGGTCTTCCTCGTCAGCGGCGAGGACGACCTGATCACCCACTACGTGGCCGACGAGTACGCCAGGGGCGTGCCCGACCGCGACCTGGTGGGCCACGCCCAGCGCGTCGCCGAGGGCGTGGACATGGAGATCCACCGCAACACCTGGCGCTACACCCGGCTGCTCGAACAGCACCGCGCCATGGTCCTGGGACTGCGGGAGAAGGTGCTGCGCGGCCGTTCGGCGAGCGACGCCCTCGCGGGGGCCGCCCCGGAGCGGTGGACGGAGCTGTCGGAGCGCGTCGGCGAGGACGTGCTCGACGAGGCCGCCCGGCAGATCGTCCTGTTCCACCTCGACCGCTGCTGGGCCGACCACCTGGCCTACCTCGGCGACCTGCGCGAGGGCATCCACCTGCGCGCGCTGGGCCGGCTGAGCCCGATCGAGGAGTTCAACAAGGAGGCCAAGCCGGCCTACGAGCGGATGCTGGCCGAGATCGAGTCCCGCTCGGTCGAGGCGTTCGAGGCCGCCGAGATCACCGAGGACGGCCTCGACCTCGACGGCGCGGGCCTGAAGCGGCCCACCGCCACCTGGACCTACCTCGTCCAGGAGAACCCCTTCGGCACCGAGTGGGAGCGCATCCTCAACCGCCTGGCCACCAAGGTCCGCGGCCGCCGCTGACCCTCGCGCCGCCCGCTGGTCTCCACGCGCCCGCGCCCGCACCCACGGCCGGGCGCCCCGGCGCACCCGGGGGCCGGCGTTCCGGCCCGGCGGCGCCCGGCAGCGGTCACGGCACCCTGCGGCGGCCACGGCCGCCCCGCGGCCCCTACGGGTTCCACGCCTCCGGCTCGGCCACCCAGCCGGCCGCCAGCACCAGGCCGCTCACCCGGTCCGCGGCGAGGAATCCGAAGGGCCGGGTGAGATCGACCTCGACCCTCCGCACCCGGTGGGCGGGCCGGGTCACCGCCGCGGCCGTGACCATGCCGAAGGCGGTGACGGCCGCCGCCTCGAACCCGGTGGCGGAGAACGTCGCGACCGCGTCCTGCCTGGCCTGCCCGACGGCGAGCGGCTCGTCGCCGATGCCGGGGAAGTGCCCGCGGCTCGTGTCGGTCACCGTACCCAGGCCGAACACCTCCGGCAGCGCCGTCAGGTCGTGCGAGGAGGCGACGGCGAACCGCGGCACCGTGACGGCCAGCAGGTCGCCCGGCTCGTGGGAGCGTTCGCGGGAGACGGTGACGCCCGGCCCCGCGTCCCCGTCCGCCAGGGCGTCGCCGTCCACCGCCGCGTGCCGCCCGGCCAGGACGCCGACCCCCGCCGCGAGGACCTCGCCGGCCGTGCGGGACTCCTCGCCGAGGAGGAGGTGCACGTCGGCCTCTCCGTCCCCCTCGATCCGGAGCACGGTCAGCGGCCCGGCCGGGGTGCCGGCGACCCGGACCGGCTCGGGCGCCCGGGTGGTACGGCGCAGCACCGCGATCGTCCGGCCGGCCCACGGACCGGAGGAGGGCTCGGCCCCCTCGTCGAGGAACGGGTGACGCCAGGCGGTGCGGACGGTGAGCGCGCCGGCCAGCACCAGGCGCGTGTCCCCGGTCACGGACACGGGCAGGGACCGGACGAGCCCGCCGGTCCGGTCCGCGGCCCAGGCGTCCAGCGCGGCCCGGTCGTCCTCCGGGACGCCGGTCAGCTCGCCGCGCAGGTGCTGCGGCAGCGCGGCGGTCCACGACGGCCGCAGCCGCAGCCCGTGCCCCGTCCACAGCCCGAGCGCCGCGCGGACGGCCGGCGAGCGGTCCAGGATCGCCAGGACCTCCCCCGCCGCCCGGGCCGCGCCACCGGCGTCCACCCCGACGGCCCGTTCCAGCTCCCCGCGCCCCGGCCCGTCGGCGGCCGAGGCGAGATACGCCAGCAGCGGCCAGACGCCCGCCCCCGCCAGCACGGTCGACGGCTCCCCGGAACAGGCGGCGGCCCAGCGCGCGGTCAGCGCGTTCACCGCCGCGACGAGTTCCCCCTGCGATCCGCCGAGCACCATGCCCACCTCCGAGCTGAGAGACCGTCGGAAGGCGCGATCATCTCACCACCTCCCATACCGGGCAATGCCCCCGGAGGCCACCACCCCACCCGTGACACACCGCCGGGCCATGCACACTCACGAGGAGATCGATGCGATTTCTCACGCGCTCAGTTGATCGACCCGGGACTTCGACAGTTCGAGCAGGGCCGCGCTGTCCCGGACCGAGATGCCCGCCGCTCGGAGAGCGGCCACAGCCTCTCTGGCGCTCTCTCCCAGTCTGGTGGTCACCTGATCGCGCTGAGCGCGAAGCTCTCGGTAGGTCTCGAGCACCGTGGGAGGAACGCCGTCCACCTCATACAGATAGGTCACGACTATCTCGGCCTCGGCTGGAGCGTCGAGGATGAAGTGCTTGGCCGCTTCCACCTCTTCGTACAGTTCCGCCAGCGTGTCACCGGAGACGCCCCCCCTGATGGGGGCGTCCACCGGAAGTGCGATCCAGTAGTCGGACTTGCGTACGGCCCGCATGGTGAGCTGCAGAGGTGTGGGGTTCATCAATCCATCCATCCCTTTCCGAACACCCCCTCCAGGTCATAGGCGAGGGCTGCGAGCAGGTCGGGGTCCATATGCCGCAAGGGGACCCTGGAGCGGGCCACCACCGTCTGCTCCGAGTTGTGGAGGAGAAGGGATCGCATGGTCCGCCCTGCATCGACCCAATCGGGCCGTAAAGAATGCCGGCGCGCGAGCTCGTAGATCCGATCGCGGATCTCCTGGTAGGTCTGAAGCACGCACGGAAGTTAGCGTACTGGACAGGGGGCGTCCAGCGAACTGGACATCTTATCGACGACTTGTAAAGGTATGGCCGGATAATTCTTCAGTCCGCCCCTTCATGGAGGTCATACGGCCCGCGCCCACACTTACCGCCTCCCTCCGCAGGAGCGGCACTTCACCGGAGCCGTGATAGCTGAGCGTCCGCCGGCCTCGCGGACAGGTCCTCCCCGGCGAGGCGTGCGGGCGGGGGACCGTTACGGTGGGGCGGTGCAGGCGGTGATCGCGGCGTTCGCCCCCATCTGGCTCATCGGCGCCCTCGGCTGGCTGGCCGCCCGGTCCGGGTGGGCGGGTGAGGAGTTCCAGCGGACGCTCACCCGGTTCGCGTTCAACCTCGCGATGCCGGCCGTGCTGTTCGGCACGCTGAGCCGTACGCCGCTGGACCGGATCCAGCCGCGCCCGCTGCTGGCCTTCGCCGTCAGCACGCTCGTCGTCGGCCTGGCCGCGTTCGCGCTGTGGCGCGGCAAGCCGCCCGAACGGATGGTCGCCGCGATGTCGTCGGCCTACGTCAACTCCGGCAACCTCGGCATCCCGGTCGGCCTGTACGTCCTGCACGACGCGACGTTCGTGGTGTCGGTGATCGTCTTCCAGGTCACGCTGATCGCGCCGCTGGTCGTCCTCTGCATCGGAGCGGAGCGTCCGTCCCTGCTCACGCCGCTGCGCACCCCCATCGTGATGGCCTCGCTCCTCGGCCTGGGCGTGTCCGCCCTCGGCCTGCACCCGCCCGGGCTCGTGGCGAAGCCCCTGGAGGTCCTCGGCGGGGCCGCCGTGCCGCTGGCGCTCTTCTCGCTCGGCATGTCGCTGAACGGCTCGGCCGTCGCCTGGCGGGACACGTCTCCGGTGGTGGCGCTCAAGCTGCTCGCCCAGCCGCTCGCGGCCTTCCTCGCCGGGCGGTTCCTCCTCCACCTCGACGGCCACGCGCTCTTCGCGGCCGTCCTGTTCGCGGGACTGCCCACCGCGCAGAACACCTACGTCTACGCCGTCGAGTCCGGCCACGCCGCCGACCTCCCGCGCGACGCCATCCTCCTCTCCAGCGCCCTGTCCCCCCTCACCCTCGCCGCCATCGTCCTCACCGCGTCCCCCTGATCCGTCGCCTGGCCCCGGAGTCCCGGCCGACTCGGATCGGCGGTTCACAGGCGGCCGATCCGGCGTAGTTCAGCCTCCACTTCGGCCTTCGGGGTAGGTGCCTCCCACTTCCAGGTCGGCCAGCCCCTCGCGGATGGCCTCCACCGCCTCCGCCGAGGAGAGGATGCCGAGCATCTCGCGCATCGTCTCGTAGTCGTCGGCGGCCAACAGCACGACTGCGGGCATACCGTCACGGGTGATCACGAATCGTTCACGCGTGCGGACGGCGGACTCGACGATGCGGGACAGTCGCGCACGAGCCTCGGCCAGAGGAAGAACCGTCACATGAATGATTACGCCACGGCTCTTCACCGGAGACGGGTGAAATCGCCGACTCCGGCAATTGGAGACGGCCGGGATCCGGAGGGAGCGACGTCGGAGAAGCACGCGGTGACGGCCGTTCGGGTCCCGGGCGTGGCGGTGACTTCAAGGTCACGATTACGCTCCTGGTAATGGTTTCGCCTACGGGGCCGGGACTATCGTGTGATCGTGACCACCACCAGCGCGTCCCGGCCGGTCGGCGAGCTGCTGCGCCAGTGGCGGGAACGCCGGCGGATGAGTCAGATGGACCTCGCCCTGCAGGCCGACATCTCCACCCGGCACCTGAGCTTCGTGGAGACCGGGCGGTCCAATCCGAGCCGCGACATGATCCTGCGGCTGGCCGAGGAGCTGGACCTCCCGCTGCGTGAGCGCAACCACCTCCTGCTGGCCGGGGGTTTCGCGCCGGTCTACTCCGAGACGCCGCTCAACTCCCCGCACATGACCTCGGTGCGGGAGGCGCTCGGCCAGGTGCTGCACGGCCACGAGCCGTACCCGGCGGTGGTCGTGGACCAGCGGTGGAACCTCGTGGACCGCAACGCCGCCACCGGCGTGCTGCTGCGCGGCGTCGCGCCGGAGCTGCTCGACCCGCCGGTCAACGTGCTGCGGCTGAGCCTGCACCCCAAGGGGATGGCCCAGCGGATCATCAATCTCGGCGAGTGGCGGGCCCACCTGCTGCACCGACTGCGCCGCCAGATCAGCCTCACCGCCGACTCCGACCTGGCCGCGCTCTGGCGGGAGCTCGACGGCTACCCCTGCGACCAGCCCGAGCCGGAGATCGAACGGCCCGGCCCCGGTGACATCGTGGTCCCCCTGCGGCTGCGCCGCGGCTACCGCGAGCTCGTCTTCTTCAGCACGATGGCCACCTTCGGCACCCCGCTGGACATCACCGTCGCCGAGCTGGCCATCGAGGCGTACTTCCCGGCCAGCCCCGAGACCGCCGCCTACCTGCAGCACCAGCACCACCCCGACTGACGCCCCGTACGGCGGTCGACCCCCGCCCCGTACGGCGGGACCCGGGTGCGGACCGGTGCCCGCTCTCAGCCGGTGACCGGGACGATCCGCGCCTCGGCCAGCGCACCGTCCTCGACCCGCAGCAGCCCGATGGTCCCGTACGGCTGGCGGCGCCGGTCGGTCGGCGAGCCGGGGTTGAAGATCCGCAGACCGCCCACGTCCGCGCCGCCGCTCTCGTCGAGCGGGATGTGGGAGTGGCCGAAGACGACCAGACCGGCGCCGGGGAACCGGCGGCGCATCCGGGCCAGGCGGCCCTTCGCCGCCCCGCTGTCGTGGATCATCGCCACGCGCAGTCCGTCGAGGTCGAGTTCCAGGGTCTCGGGCGCCACCACGTCCGGCCCGTCGTTGTTGCCCTTGACCGCGCGCACCGGCGCGTAGCCGGCCAGTTCCTCCAGCACCTCGGGGACGCAGACGTCCCCGGCGTGCAGGATCAGGTCGGCGTCGCGCAGGTGCCCGGCCACCCGCGGCGGGCACGACTTCCACCGCCGCGGCGCGTGCGTGTCGGACAGGACCACGACCTTCATCCCCCCATCCTCCCCGCGGGGGCCCGCCGCATGCCCGCCGCCCGGTGAGCGTGCGGCCCCCGTACGGTTCCCGCCCGCAGGAGGCCCGGAACCCGCGCCGGGCGGATCCGGGCAGGGACGGAATGGACGAGCGGGAAACAGCTCACAGGAAACGAGTCCCCATCAGACGGGAAAAGGCCGATCGTTCACCACGTGTTTCATGACGAGGGTGGAATTCAGGCGCTGCACACCGGGGAGCGCGGACAGGACGTCGTCCTCCAGTTCCTGGTATGCGGTCAGGTCGGCGGTGACGATGCGCAGCAGGTAGTCGGGGTCGCCGAACAGCCGTTGCGCCTGCACCACCTCGGGTATCCGTGCGACGGCGTCCTCGAAGCCCAGGAGGGTGTCGCGGTCCTCCTGGCGCATGGTGACGAAGACGAGGGCCTGGAACCCCAGGCCGAGGGCGCCCGCGTCGACGACCGCGCGGTAGCCGCGGATCGTCCCGCTGCGTTCCAGCTCCCGCAGCCGGCGGTGACACGGCGAGACGCTCAGCCCCACCCGCGCGGCGAGTTCGGTGATCGTCAGGCGGCCGTCCTCCTGGAGCACGGCAAGAATTTTGCGGTCGATTCCGTCCACCCGGGAAATCCTTCCACGAATGCCGCCGCGTGGAGAGATATACGCAAACACATTCGTTCATATCCATCGTATTCTTCCCGCATCCGCCGTTCAGCCGAGAGGAACTCATCAATGGCCGCCGGTTCCCTGCTCGCTTTCTGGGTGGTCGCGTTCCTGCTCATCGCCGTCCCGGGTGCGGACTGGGCGTTCACCATCGGCGCCGGACTCCGGGACCGGTCCGTGTACCCGGCGGTGGGCGGCCTGGTCGTCGGCTACGCCGTGATCACGCTCGTCGTCGCGGCCGGGGTCGGGACGCTGGTCGCCCGGTCACCGGCCGTCCTGACCGGACTCACCCTCGTCGGCGGTCTCTACCTGGTGTGGCACGGCGTGACGACCTTCGCCCGCCCCGCCGCACCGGCCGTATCGACCTCACCGGCCGACGGGCCGGACGGCACCGGCTGGGGGACCTTCCTGCGCGGCATCGGCGTCAGCGGCCTCAACCCCAAGGGCCTGCTGATCTTCCTCGCCCTGCTCCCGCAGTTCACCGATCCGCGGGCCGCCTGGCCCGTCGCCGGGCAGATCGGCGCCCTCGGCCTGGCCTTCATGGTCACCTGCGCCCTGTTCTACCTCTGCCTGGGCACCCTGACCCGTACCGTCCTGCACGCCCGCCCCACCCTGGCCCGCCACGTCAGCCGGCTGTCGGGGGCCGCCATGGCCGGCGTCGGCGCCTGGCTGCTCATCGATCACCTCGTGAGCTGAGGCGCACCGGACACGGGAGTTCCACCCTCACGGTGGATCGGCGGACCGGGCGACTCGGCGGCGAGGCCCGTCAGGGTGCCGGTGATGCCGAAGACCGGCCAAGAATGACGTATGGTCAGGCCGGCCCGAAGGTCACTGCACCGGCCCCGCCGGTTCATGCGCCTGTTCCCGCCTTTCGCGACCCCATGTAGTACATAGGTAGTACAATCGAGGCATGGAAACCACGGCGCGCGAGTTCAACCAGCAGTCCGCCCGGATCCTCGCGGCGGCCGAAAACGGGGAGACGGTGGCGGTGACAAAGAACGGACGTCATATCGCCACGCTCGTTCCCGTCGACAAGGCGGAACTCCCGCCCCCGTTCCCCACCGATCCGATGGGAGACGAGGACCTGCCTCTGTTCGACGGGCCGCCCGACCTCTCGGCTCGCACGGAGGCGCTTCTGGCCGAGGGTTTCGGCCGGTGAGCACGACGGTCGCCATCGCGGACACTTCCGCGTTGCTGGCACTCTTCAACCGCCGGGACATGGAACACCCGGCCTGTGTCAAGGCCCGCGCCCAGGTGGCCCACCTGGTCATCTCCCCATTGGTGCTGGCCGAGCTGGACTATCTCCTCAACAGCAGGATCGGACAGCACGCCGCGTTCATGGTCCTCGACCACATCATGAGCAAGATCGATGTGAAGCGGTACGAGATCCCGGAGGTATCGCCGCACCTGCGCACCGCCCGCGCCCTCATGGAACGTTACAGAACGATGGACATCGGACTGACCGACGCCATGAACGCGGCACTGGCCGCCGAATTCCGCACGGACGCCGTTTTCACTCTGGACCGCGATCACTTCCGGGCCATCCGCCCGTTGACCGGCCACGCCTGCTTCCGTCTGCTCCCGGATGACCTCTGACACGGGAAACATGGTCACGAGACCGGTCCACCATACGTAGTGATCGGACCACGGAGCCCGTGACGCGACAACCTTCAGGACGAAGCCGTACGGCCTGGCCGGGACGGGGGGTCGCCGCCCGGGTGGCTCCCGTGTACCCGGGCGGCGGGCGTCACCGGGACGCCGGGCGGGGGACGCGCAGTGTCGGCAGGCCGGGGGGCGCGGGGTCCGCGAAGCCCTCGGTGAGCATCGTGGAGACCGTGTAGAGATGCCAGGCGGCGTCCACCCGCCGGGCGGGGAAGGCCGCCGACAGCGTGGCCGCCCCGGCCTCGTCGAAGATCCCGGTGAGCTGTTCGGCCACCACCTCGCCGCGCGCGTCCGCGATGCCCGTTCCGAGGAGCTCGGCCAGCTCGCCGGTGGGGTTCAGCCGCCAGTTCCACGCCTTCGTGGCCGGTGCCCGGGAGGCGCCCCTCCCGGGCCCGCTCTCGGGGTGCCCATCCGGGGCCGGGGGGCGGAGGCGGCGGCGGACGCGGTCCAGCAGCGTGGTCTCGGTGCGTTCGGCCTCGAAGCGCCACGGCTTGCCCTCGATCGGGACGTCCCGGAGCCGCGGCGCGAAGACGCCGATCACCCCGTGGACGACCTCCTCGGAGCGCCGCCACACCGGGTCGATGGACAGCGCCGTCCGGACGACGCGGTTGTCCAGGAAGGGCGGGACGGGCGTGCCGGTGCGCAGCAGCGACGCGCGTGACGCGGCGTGCCATCGTCCGACCCGGTACATGAGGTAGAAGTGGTCGAGCGTCCGGGGGCCGTCGGCGCGGCAGCGTTCCCGCCAGGGGGCGGCCAGGATCTCGGCGTGCTCCCTGCCCTCCCGGGTCAGCAGGTCGGCGTTCCTGGTGAAGAAGCCGTCCACCCTGCGCCGCAGGGCCCTGGGCTCCAGGTCCTCCTGGTTCTGCAGGAACCCGCCCCGCAGGATCTCCCCGCCGTGCCCGGACATCCGGGGGACGGGGTCGAACCGCGTGGCGGCGGGGACGTTCTCGTACGCCGAGAGCATCCCCTCGCAGGCGGACAGCACGTTGCGGGTCCGCGTGAGCGGATGGGGCACGACCAGGTCCGCGCCGTCCTCGGAGCGTTTGGGACGGGTCACGCGGTGCTCGACGCCGAGGGCGGAGGCGACGCGGCGGGCCAGCACCACGTCGGGGTGGTCGTCCTCGCCGGCGGTCGCCGCGGTGAACGGGATGCCCGCCCGGTGCAGCAGCGCGGCGAGCAGGCGGCTGTCGCGGCCCCCGGTGAGCGACAGCCGTACCGGCTCGGTCGTGCCCCGCAGCGGCTCCACCGCGGCGAGCAGCGCGTCGGCCAGCTCGTTGACCTGGGCGCGCATCGCCCGCCTGGACGCGGGTCTGGGACGCGCCTCGGGCAGGGGCGCCACGGTCACGGTACGGCGGCCGGCCGCGACCCTGATCTCGGCGGCCGGCGGCAGCGCGCCGACCCCGTCGAACGGGGTCTCGTCGGACAGGAAGTAGCCGATCCGCACCATCGACTCCAGCGCCGGCACGTCCCAGACGATCCCGGGACGCTCCGACCCGGTCTCGGCGGCCCGCGCGGCGAGGTGGACGAGCAGGGCCCGGCTGCCGAACACGTGGACCTCCGAGGTCTCGGCGAAGAAGACCGGGCAGGCCCGGGTGAGGCCGGTGGCCGCGCCCACCTCCTCGTCGGAGGCCCGGAAGACCGAGAAGCAGCCTCCCGCATGGGCGGCCACCTCCCCCAGCCGGGGCGCGGCCAGCAGCCGGTCGGCGTCGGCCGGGTCGGCCAGGTGGCCGGTGAGGCCCGCCACCCGGCCGCCCCCGGCGCACATGACCGGCGTTCCGTGGCCCTCGGGCTCGTTGGACCACGAGAGCAGCGCCGCGTCGCCTCTGGCCGAGAGCCACTCGCGCGCGGTCACGGTGGCGGGCGGCACGGGGAAGGCGCAGGTGATCCCCTCGCGTGCCGCGGCGAGCACCGCGGGGGGCAGCGGGACCCCCGGGCGCCTGGCCGCGACCACTAGATGTACGCGCAATGGAAACTCCGGATGGGTGGGAGAAGGGCGGCGGCCGTTCCGCCGTCCGTGATCTCATACACATCCCGGTCCCGCGGGGTTGCCCGGGGATGTCGTGCCGGGTCGGGTGGGGGCGTCATGTAGCGGATGTCCTTTCTGCGGCCCATACCCCTTGCTCCGCCGATCCCGCGATTCCCTTTCACGCTCCCGGCGCGTCTCCCGCGGGCGCGTCCTCCCGCCGAGTACGGTCAGGCCCCGTACGTACGGGTTCGCCCCCCGCGGAAGGGACCTCGCATGTCGTCCACGGCACCGGCCGGATCGGGAGACCGGGCCCCCGCCGGGCGACGGATCGTCGCGTGGCTGATCGACTGGCTGTGCGTCCTGGTCCTGCCGCTGCTCCTGGTGCCCGTCGGCGTCGCCGCCGGCGGCATGGGGCTCCGGCTTCCCGCATGGGGGTGGAACGTCGTCTCGTTCCTGATCCTGATCGTGCCGGTCACCGTGTGGGCGGCCCGGCGCGAGTCCGGCCCGCTCCAGGCGACCCCGGGCAAGCGGCGCATGGGGCTGGCCGTCGCCGACGCGCGGTCCGGACGGCCGGTGAGGTTCGGCCCCGCGCTGCTGCGCAACACCCTCAAGATCGCCGTCCCCTGGGAGCTGGGACACACGGTCGCCTTCGCCTTCGTCTCGCAGGCGGGAGGCGAGGTCCCCGGACCCGTCGTCGCGCTGACGGTCGTCACCTACGCCGTCATGTTCTGCTGGCTCGGCTCCCTGTTCCTGCCCTCGGCCCGGACGCCGTACGACCTGGCCGGCGGCACCCGGGTCGTACGGCGGACCCCGTAGGGGCCGCCGGGCTGCCCGGGCGGGCGGCTGCACAGCCGGGCGGGCCGGGCGGGCCGGGCGGGCCGGGCGGGCCGGGCGGGCCGGGCGGGCCGGGCGGGCCGGTTCGCCGCGACGTCCGGCGTCGCGGGCAGCCGCCCGGAAGATCGTCCTCCCGACGGCGGGAGCGGCCACCGGGGACCGGTCCCCGGTGGCGGAAACGGCCCCCGGAGGGCCGGTCCCCGGTGACGGGAGTGTCTTCTGAAGATCGACCCCGGATGGGGGACCGGCCTCCGCCCGGGAGACACTCGCGTCGACGCGACACCTCATCCGGGCCTTTGCATCCGAAGGAGAGCGGAACATGATCTTGGTAACCGGCGCCACCGGAAACGTCGGCCGCAACGTCGTGCGGCAGCTCCTCGACGCGGGCGAGAAGGTCCGCGCGATCACCCGTGATCCCGCCCGCGCCGATCTGCCGGGCGACGTCGAGGTGCTGCCGGGCGACCTGACCCGCCCCGAGACGCTGCCGGTCGCGCTGCGCGGCGTCGACAGGGCGTTCCTCTTCCCGGTGTTCGGCTCGCTCGGCGACTTCCTGCGGATCGGCGCGGAGGCCGGACTGCGGCACGTGACGCTGTTGTCCTCCTCCGCGGTGACGATCCCCGAGCCGAACTGGATCGGCGAGCAGCACATCGCGTGCGAGCGGGCGGTGCAGGACTCCGGCCTGGCGTGGACGTTCGTCCGGCCGGGCGCGTTCATGACCAACGACCTGAACTGGGCCCCGCAGATCCGGCACGGCGACGTGGTGCGCGTGCCGTACGGGGAGGCGGCCATGGCGCCGATCGACGAGCGTGACATCGCCGCGGTCGCGGTCCGCTCCCTGCTCGACGAGCACGCCGGCCGGTCGCACGTGCTCACCGGGCCGCGGTCGCTGACCCAGACCGAGCGGGTACGGATCATCGGCGAGGCGATCGGCCGGCCGCTGCGGCTGGAGGAGCAGCCGAGGGAGGAGGCCCGGGAGCACCTCGTCCGGCGCATGCCCGCGCAGGGAGTCGACTTCCTGCTCGACGCGCTCGCCGCTTCGGTGGGCCGGGAGGCGCAGGTGCTGCCGACCGTGGAGGAGGTCACGGGGCGCCCGGCGCACACCTACGAGGAGTGGGCCGCCCACCACGCCGGCGACTTCCGCGCCGCCCCGGCCTGACGGGCGGGCCGTACGGCTCCGGCGGCGACCTCGCGCACGGGCCGTACGACCGGTTCCTCCCCGGGCGGATCGGTCCGTGCCGTACGGCGGGGCCGCCGGTCCGGCGGCCCGTACGGTCTCGGCCCGGCGGGTACGCGAGTCCTACAAGACCACGGCCGGCGCGGTGAAGGGCATCGAGTCCGTCCGCACCAACGCCCCCTCCCCCGTCGACGACCAGACCGAGAACTGAGCCCCCGCCCTTCGACGGCCCCTGGACCCGGGCGACGACACCCGGGTCCGGGGGCCGGTCGCGGCCCCGCCCCCGCGGCACCGCCGTACGACTCCACGCGGCTCCGCCGTACCGGTTCCACGTGACGCCGCCGTACCGGCGGCACCGACCACCGGATCGTGAACCACGGCCTCGAACCCGGCAGCCAGTACCGCGCCTACCGGCCGATCACGATCCGGGACGGCTCGCTCCGAGAGGCCACCCCACGCCGTAGCGAGCGGTCGCTCCCTCCTGGTTCCCCCTTCACCCGTGGCCCGGGAGACATGGCGAGGATCGCGACCCCAAGCGAGGATCTTTCGGGGGTTTTGTTCAAGATTTGAGTAAAAAGTCCGAGTGTGATGGCTCACTCTGTTGACGACGCCATCCACATGGACGCATACTCGCCCTCATGAGCCCACAGAAGTCCACAGAAGCGGGCAAGCATGCTGCCCGCTGAGCGGCACTCGCGGATCGGCGAGGCGCTGCGGACCTCCCGTGTGGTCAGCACGGAGGAGCTCGCCCGCGCGCTCACCGTGTCGGCGGAGACGATCCGCCGCGATCTCGTGCTCCTCGAACGCCAGGGGAAGCTGGTTCGCGTCCACGGAGGCGCGACGATCGCGCTCGGGCGGCCCGCCGGCGAGGAGGCGCCGTTCGCCGAGCGGTCGGTGACCGCCGCGGAGGCGAAGAGGAGCATCGGGCACGCCGCCGCCGCGCTCATGCGGCCCGGCCAGACGATCGTGATAGACGTGGGGACCACCGCCGTCGAGGTGGCCCGCGCCCTGCCGATGGACTTCTCCGGCACCGTCGCCACGTGCTCCCTGCTGGTCGCGGCGGAGCTCGCCGAACGTCCGGGCGTCGAGATCCTCGTCTGCGGAGGTAGGCTCCGCAAAGGAGACCTCGCCCTGTCGGGGCCGGTCGCCCAGTCGTTCTTCGACGACCTGAACCCGGACCTCGCCTTCCTCGGGTCCGGCGGCATCGACGCCGCGGCGGGCCTGACCGACTACTACCTGGACGAGATCGCGGTCCGCAGGATCATCCTGCGGAACGCGGCGCGATCGTACGTGCTGGCCGACTCCGGCAAGTTCGGCCGGATCGCCCGCCACCGGGTCGCGGGCGTGGAGGAGTTCACCGGCCTCATCACGGAGGCGGAGCCGCCGCCGAGCGTCCGGGACGCCGTCACCCGCGCGGGCGGGGTGATAGCGCTGCCCTGAGACGTCTCCCCGATGGTTCGAAGGCCGGGCGGCGCGGCAACGCCACCCGGCTGGGACCCCCCACGATGCGCCATCTCACAGGAAACACAGAAGTCGAGGATCCATGTCCCAGTATTCACCATCCGCACCCCCGCCCGGTGATCGGGCGACCGCCGGGGGCGTCGAGGAGTTCGGCTACCAGCAGGCGATGAAGCGCGGCACCGGCCGCTTCGCCTCGTTCGCGGTGGCGTTCGCCTTCGTCTCCATCGCCACCGGCATCTTCACCACCTACGGCTCGGTGCTGAACAGCTCAGGACCGGCGGGCATCTGGACCTGGCCGATCGTGATCGTCGGGCAGCTGGCCGTCGCGTTCATCTTCGGTTCCCTGGCGGCCCGCATCCCGGTGACCGGCTACTCCTACCAGTGGACGTCCCGGCTGGCGAACCCCGTGCTCGGCTGGATCATCGGCTGGATCTCGTTCACCTTCCTGGCGATCGTCGTCGTGGCGGTCGACTACACCATCGCCTCCACCGTCCTGCCCGTGCTGCTGCGGTACGAGGGGACAGCGCTGAACGCGTGGGTGATCACCGGCGTGGTCATCCTGGCCCAGGCCCTCCTGGTGGCGCTCTCCACGAAGTGGACCGAGCGGGTCAACAACTTCGCGGTGACGGCCGAGCTCATCGGCATGATCGCCCTCGTCCTGCTGCTGCTCGGCGTGGGCTTCGTCGCCCGCGAGGTCGACTTCGCGAACCTGTTCAGCACCGGCGCCGTCCCGTCCGAGGGCTATCTCGACTTCGGGACCCTCACGTCCGCGGGCCCGTGGATGCTGGGCTTCCTGCTCGGCGCGTTCACGATCGTCGGGTTCGAGTCGGCGGCCAACCTCGCGGAGGAGACGAAGGACCCGGCGCGGGTCGTCCCCCGCGCGATGTGGCAGGCGGTCCTCGCCTCCGGCGTGCTCGGCTTCCTGTTCCTCGTCGCGGTGACCCTGCTCGCCGGCGACCCGGTCGAGCTGGCGAAGTCGGCGACGCCGATCGCGGACGTGATCACCCGGGTGCTGGGCCCGTTCGTGGGCACCGCGCTGCTGGTGCTGGTGGTCATCGCGATCTTCGCCTGCGGCATGGTGATCCTCATGACCGGGGTGCGCCTGGTGTGGGCGATGTCCCGCGACGAGAGGTTCCCCGGCTGGCAGGCGTGGCGGAAGGTCTCGCCGCGGTTCGGCACGCCGCTGAACGCCACCGTGTTCATGTGCGTCATCGGAGAGCTGATCCTGGCGGTCTTCTCCACCCGGACCGACGCGCTGTTCGGCCTGTTCGCCGCCGCCACCCTGCTGCCCGCCATCATCTACACCGCGACCGTCGTGCTGTACGTGGTCAAGCGCAGGACGCTGCCGCCGAGCAGGGGGTTCGCCCTGGGACGGTGGGAGATCCCGGTGATCGTCGTGGCACTGGCCTGGCTCATCTTCGAGCTGCTGCTGTTCCGGGACTCCTCGTTCACCGACCCGTGGACCTACGTGCTGGTCATGCTCGTCCTGGGCGCCCTCTACCTGGGGTATCTCCTCCTCTCCCGGGGCGGGGCGGCGGGCCTGGCGATGCCGACGATGCGCTCCATCGACGCGGAGCTGGACGCCGACGCGGCGGACGCGACCGCACACGGGCACGGGCACGCCGAAGCCGCCGGGCGCACCTCCGGGCACGCCGACGCGGCGGACGCGACCGCACACGGGCACGCCGAGGCGGCCGGACCCACGGCCGGGCACACCGAGACCGCGCGCGAGCCCGGCGCGCACCGGAGCCGGGAACGATGACGACCGTACTCGCCATCGACCAGGGCACCTCCGGCACCAAGGCCGTCGTCGTCGACGGCGACGACACGGTGCTCGGCCTCGCTGAGCTGCCCGTCCGGCCCGCCTACCTGCCCGGGGGCGGGGTCGAGCAGGACCCCCGCGAACTGCTCGACTCCGTCCTCGGCGCCGGACGCCGGGCCGTCGAGCAGGCGGGCGTCCCCATCGACGCCGTGACACTGGCGAACCAGGGCGAGACCGTCCTGGCGTGGGACCCCGCCACCGGCGAGCCCCTCTCCACCGCCGTCGTGTGGCAGGACCGCCGCGCGGAGGACCTCTGCGCGGAGCTGGCCGGGCACGCCGGCCGGATCGCGGAGATCACCGGGCTGGTCCTGGACCCGTACTTCTCCGCGCCGAAGATGGCGTGGCTGCGCCGGAACGTGACCGCCGAGGGGGTCGTCACCACCTCCGACTCCTGGCTCGTCCACCACCTGACCGGGGAGTTCGTCACCGACGCCGCCACCGCCAGCCGGTCGCTGGTCACGCGGCTCGACGACGCCGAATGGGACGCCGGGCTGCTCGACCTGTTCGGGCTCGGCGGGGAGCGGCTGCCGCGCGTCGTCTCCTGCGACGAGGTGGTCGGCCACACCTCCGCCTTCGGCGGGAACGTCCCCGTCGGCGGGCTCGTGGTCGACCAGCAGGCGGCATTGCTCGCCCAGAACTGCCTGACGGCCGGCCAGGCCAAGTGCACCTTCGGCACCGGGGCGTTCCTGCTGGCCAACACCGGGACCTCGGCCGCCCGCTCCACGGCGGGACTGGCCGCCTCCGTCGCCTGGCGGGCCAGGGGGGAGACCTCCTACTGCCTCGACGGCCAGGTCTACACGGCCGCCTCCGCCGTACGGTGGATCCAGGACCTGGGCCTCGTCCGCGACGCCGCCGACCTCGACGCGGTCGCCGCCGGCGACTCCGAGGGGGTCATGTTCGTCCCGGCGCTGGCCGGGCTGGCCGCCCCCTGGTGGCGTCCCGACGCCAGGGCCGCGTTCACCGGGATGACGCTGTCCACCGGCCCGCAGCACCTCGTGCTGGCCGTACTGCAGGGGATCGCGGCGCAGGTCGCCGGGCTCGGCGAGCTCGTCGCCGCCGACCTCGGGCGGCCGTTGACCGCCATGTGCGTCGACGGCGGGCTCACCCGGAGCCGGGTCCTCATGCAGGCGGTCGCCGACCTGACGCAGATCCCGATCGGCGTCTACCCGTCCCAGCACGCCACGCCGCTCGGCGCGGTGGCGCTGGCCCGCGCTGCACTGGACCCCTCACTCCCCCTCCGGGAGGCGGTGCCGGCGTGGGAACCCGCCATGACATACGAACCTCGATGGTCCGCCGACCAGGCGGCCGGCTTCCGCTCCCGCTGGGAGAACGCGGTGGCCGGCGTCCTGGCGCGGGAGGGGAACCGGTGAGCACCACGGACAGGAACACGAAGGCGAACGGCAGCGCTCCGGCCACGTTCGACGTGGTGGTGATCGGCGCGGGCATCGTCGGCTCCGCCATCGCCAGGAAGCTGGCCGGCCACGATCTGGACGTCGCGCTGCTGGACGCGCGCGGCGACGTCGGCGACGGCACGAGCAAGGCGAACACCGCGATCCTGCACACCGGCTTCGACGCGAAACCGGGCACGCTGGAGTCCCGCCTGGTGCGCGAGGGCTACCGCCTGCTGTCCGGCTACGCCGCGCGGACCGGCATCCCGGTCGAACGCACCGGCGCCCTGCTGGTCGCCTGGACCGACGAGGAGCTGGAGGCACTGCCCGGCCTGAAGGAGAAGGCCGCGCTGAACGGCTACGACCGTACGGAGATCGTCGGCCCCGCCGAGGTCTACCGGCAGGTCCCCCACCTCGGGGAGGGCGCGCTGGGCGGCCTGACCGTCCCCGACGAGTCCATCATCTGCACCTGGACCACCAATCTGGCCCTGGCCACCGACGCCGTACGGCGCGGCACGACGCTGCTGCTGGACCGCAGGGTCGAGGCGGTCGAGGAACGCGACGGGACGACCGTGCTGCGCACCACCGGCGGGGACGTGACCACCCGCTGGGTCGTCAACGCCGCCGGTCTCGGCGCCGACGTCATCGACCGGATGTTCGGCCACGACCGCTTCACGGTCACGCCCCGCCGCGGCGAGCTGCTGGTCTATGACAAGCTCGCCCGCCCGCTGGCGAACAGGATCATCCTCCCGGTGCCCACCTCGCGCGGCAAGGGGGTGCTGATCAGCCCGACCGTCTACGGCAACGTCCTGCTCGGCCCCACCGCCGAGGACCTCACCGACCGCACCGACACCGGCACCTCGGAGAAGGGCATCGCCTTCCTCCTCGAAAAGGGGCGCAAGCTCATGCCGGAACTGCTTGAGGAGGAGGTGACTGCGACCTACGCGGGCCTGCGCGCGGCCAGCGACCACTCCGACTACGTCATCGAGGCCGACGCGCGGCGGCGCTACGTCCTCGCCGGCGGGATCCGCTCGACCGGCCTCACCGCCGGCATCGCGATCGCCGAGCACGTCGCCGGGCTCGCCGGGGAGGCCGGCCTGGAACTGGTGCCGCGCGAGGACCTGCCGGAGCCGCCCCGCATGCCCAACCTCGGGGAGGCGTTCACGCGCCCCTACCAGGACGCCGCCCGGATCGCCGCCGACCCCGCCTACGGCAGGGTGGTCTGCTTCTGCGAGCGGGTCACCGCCGGGGAGATCCGCGACGCCTTCCGCTCGCCGATCCCCCCGTCCGGGCTGGAGGGGCTGCGCCGCCGTACCCGGGCGATGAACGGGCGCTGCCAGGGGTTCTACTGCGGCGCCGAGGTGGGGAGACTGCTGGAGAGCCGGGGCGCCTGCGCCCCCGGTGACCTCGATGAGAACCGCGGGGACGTCGGGGACCGCCGTTCGCCGGAGGCCCGCCGATGAGCACCGACACCATGCCGGCGAGCACCGGCGTCGCCACCCTCTCACCGGAGGTCCGCCGATGAGCACCGACACCGCGCCGGCGGACACCGGCGTCACCACCCTCACCCCGGCCGTCGTCATCGTCGGCGCGGGACCGTCCGGGCTGAGCGCCGCCCGCGAGCTCGCGCCGCGGGTCGACGGCGAGGTCCTCGTCCTGGACCGGGAGAGCGCCGCCGGAGGCATCCCCCGGCACAGCGACCACCCCGGCTACGGGATCAGGGACATGCGTCGCTTCGTCAGCGGCCCCGCCTACGCCCGGCGGCTCGTCGAGCAGGCCAGCGCCGCCGGCGCGACGATCCGGACGAACGCGACCGTGACCGGCTGGGCCGGCGAGCGCACGCTGGAGGTCACCACCCCGCAGGGCCGCCTCCTGGTCGAGGCGGGAGCCGTCGTCCTCGCCACCGGCGCCCGCGAGCGCCCGCGTCCGGGCCGACTCATCCCCGGCGACCGCGGTCGCGGCGTCTACACCACCGGCCACCTGCAGAACATCGTCCACCTTCAGCACGGCGAGGTCGGCAGGAGGGCCGTCATCGCCGGCGCGGAGCTGGTGAGCTGGTCGGCCGCACTGACCCTGCGCGAGGCCGGCTGCGCGACCGTGCTGATGACCACCGAGTACCCCCGTCCCGGCTCCTACGCCCTGTTCAACCTCGGCGGCCGGGCGCTCTTCCGGCCCCGGATCGCCACCCGCACCCGGGTGTCGAGGATCATCGGCAAGCCGGATCTGCGGGCGGTCGAGATCGAGAACCTCGACACCGGCGCGCGGCGGATCGTCGAGTGCGACACGCTCGTCCTCACCGGCGACTGGATCCCCGACCACGAGCTCGCCCGCGCCGCCGGGATCACCCTCGACCCGGGGACGAAGGGGCCGCTGGTCGACAGCGCGTTCCGGACGGACCGGCCCGGCGTGTTCGCCGTGGGCAACCTGCTCCACCCGGTGGACACGGCCGACATCGCGGCGATCGACGGCGCCCGCGCCGCCCGTTCCGTCCTTGCCTGGCTGAACGGCGGGAGCCCGCCGGCCGGGCAGGTGCGCCTCGTCGCCGACGCGCCCTTCCGGTGGGTGACGCCCGAGATCATCCGGCACGGCGACCTCGCCCCGGCCCGCCGCCGGCTGCTGCTGTGGAGCGACCGGTTCGTCCCGTTCCCCCGGGTCGTCCTACGGCAGGACGGGATGGTGATCGCCCGGAGGCGGCTGTGGTGGCCGGCGGCCCCGGGCCGGGTGTTCCGCGTCCCGTCGGGCATGCTGGCCGCGGTGAACCACGCGGGCGGGCCGGTGCACATCGGCGTGGAGACCTGACGGCGTGCCGGAGGCCCCCGCCCTCCCCTGACCTCCGGCGGACGGCACACGGCCGTCCCCGCGCGGCTCCCCCGCGCGCGGGGACTCCCCCGCGTGCGGGGTTCCGCCCGCCGCCGTCCCTGCACCGACGGCGGCGGGACGCGCGGGGGCGTCAGGCGCAGTGCCGATTCATCTGATAATCCATCGCCCGGTCGCTGAAGGCGGCGCCGATTCTTCCCATGAGAGTCGACTTCCCGGCATGTCGCCGCCCGACGAACCGCATTTCGCCGTAGAAGTCGATACAGCTCCCTTTGGCGTACACGTAGACCGGTCCCGCGTAGTAGGTGTAATTGCTCGGGCTGGACGTCAGGTTCGCGTTGTATCCGTCCCATTCCCAATGGGACGTCCCGCTCCTGCGCAGCCCGGCCTGGATGCGGTCGAACGTGCCGTGCGGATAGCCGGCGTTCGGGCGCACGATGACGCAGTTCTGGCCGGTGGCGCCGCTGTAGTAGACGTCGATGCCGCCGGCTTCGGTCCCCTGGTACCGGATCGGCCAGGTCTTGAGGAGGGCGAAGGAACCACCGCAGCCGTTCGGCGCGGCGGCGTCCGCCCCGGCTGGGAAGAGCGCGACCAGGCCGGCGGCCAGCACGACCGTCTGGGCCAGGAGCGCGACGCGGCGCGACAGGACGCGGGCGCGGCGCCCACCCGGGGCCCGGCGGTTCGGGAAGGAAGGGATCACAACAACCTCCAGGGGGTCGGGGAACCTGTGGAGACCACGCTGCGCCCGCCCATGATTTTCCAGCAAGGCATCCGTTCCGAATCCCCCGCGAAGAGCGGACAATGCGTTTTCCGCGGACAATGAACGCGGACGGAAACGAGTGTCCGGAAGGGGCGGAGGAAATGGGTGGTCCAGGACGTCCGCAAGGAGGCTTGAGGGGTGAGACGGAAGAGGCCAACGCTCTGGCGGCTTTCCTGCGCTCACTCACCGAGGGCGTCACCATTCGCGAGCTGAGTGAACGGTACGTGGGCAGGAAGACCCTCTGGGGGGAATACCGGTCCGGCGCCAAGATGATCCCGCTCCACCTGCTGGAGCGGATCGTCCATGACCGCGAGCCCGGTCCTGACGCCCGCTCCCGCCTGCTGGAACGGGCCCGCTCCCTGCACGAGAGGGCCGAGACGGCCGCGGCGCGGAGACCTCACCGAACCGGCCGGGAAGCCCACCCCGAGCCCGGAACCCGCCCCACGCCCGGAACCCCGCACACGGTGGAAGCCCAGACCGAACTCGGAGCCGGCGCCGAACCCCGGCCCCGCCTTGAGCCGGAAGCGCGTCCGGCGGAAGACCCGCCACCCGGTCACCGGGCCGTGCCCGCCGTACGGCGGCCCGGGCGGCGGACTCTCCTGCTGGCGGCGGGGTCCGTGCTGGCGGCCACCGCCATCGTGACGTTCGGCCGCCCCGCCGCGGACACCACCGTTCCAGCCACGGTGAGCACCTCCGCGAGCGCCTCGATGACCGGTGTCCCGGGCTTCTCGAGGGAGGCGCTCCGGCCGGACGGCGGGAGTCGTCTGTACCGGCTCGGTGACCGCGGGATCGTGGAGGAGTGGAGCGGTTCCGGCACCCGCTGGACGAGGATCGGCGGGCCGGCCCGGCGTCTCTACGCGGGAGACGCCGGGCTCTTCGCGGTGTTCCCCGGTACCGGCGTTCTCCAGAGATACGAGGGCCGGCCGGGGCGCTGGTCCTCCGTCGGCGGACCCGGCGCCGAATTCGCCGTCAACGACCACCTCTACCGCCTCACCGAAGACCGCCGCAGCGTCTGGCAATGGAACGGCACCCAAAGCCAATGGACCGAAATCGGCGGACCCGCCCAGCACATCTACGCGGGAGACGCCGGACTCTTCGCCACCAACCCCGACCCCGGCGCCCTCTACAAATACGAAGGCCGACCCGGACACTGGTCCCCCATCAGCGGACCCGGCGCCGAATTCGCCGTCAACGACCACCTCTACCGCCTCACCGAAGACCGCCGCAGCGTCTGGCAATGGAACGGCACCCAAGACCGATGGACCGAAATCGGCGGGCCGGCGACCGGCATCGAGGCCGGCGGACGCCCGCCCACCGGCTTCCTCCGCGGTTCCCCGGAGAAGGAGAACCGGTAGCCTCACCGGAACCGAAGGAGAGTGGTCATGCCTCGTTCCCCCGAAGGCCCGCCGGAGTACCGCGACCGGGTGCGCGGCTGCCTGCTGGGCGGCGCGCTCGGCGACGCGCTGGGCGCCGTCATCGAGTTCGACCCGATCGACGCGATCCGCCACCGGTACGGCCCCGCGGGTGTGACCGGGTTCGTCCCCGACGGGTCCGGCAGGACCGGTCTGATCACCGACGACACGCAGATGACGCTGTTCACCGTGGAGGGGCTGCTCCGCGGGGGCGACGTCACCGCCGTCCACCACGCCTACCTGCGCTGGCTGGACACCCAGCGGCACCCCGCCCCTCCCCCGGCGGACGGCGCCGCGTTCCGCACCGGCGCGCTGCGCGAGCAGACGTGGCTCTACTCCCGGCGCGCCCCCGGCAACGCCTGCCTGTCCGGCCTGAGCCGGGACCGGGCCGCGTCGCTCCCCGGCGATCAGGGAACGGCCGGCCCCGGGTTCGGGCCCTCCGGCGGGCCCGGAGCGGTGGCCCCCGGCTCCGCGTCCGGACCGGACGGCCCCGCCTCCGGGACCTCCGCCGGCTCCCGGCCGGACGGCCGCGGCCTCACGTTCCCTGGCGGCCCCGGACCGGTCAACCCCGACTCCAAGGGCTGCGGGACGGTCATGCGCTCGGCCCCCTTCGGCCTGAACGCGCCGAGTCCCCGGCACGCCTTCGACCTGGCCGCCGCGTGTGCCCGGCTCACCCACGGCCACCCCACCGGATACCTCGCCGCCGGGGCCTTCGCCGCCGCCGTTCACCTGGTGGTGGCCGGGGAACCGCTCGTGCCCGCCGTACGGCTGGCGATGGACCTGCTGGCGACCTACCCCGCCCACGAGGAGACCACCAGGGCGCTGCGCGCCGCCGTGTCCCTGGCGGCCGAGGGCGGCCCGGGCCCGGAGAGGGTCGAGTCGCTCGGCGGGGCGTGGGTCGCCGAGGAGGCGCTGGCCATCGCGGTCTACTGCGCGCTGTCCCACCCGGACCCCGGCGACCTGGGGCGGGCGCTGCTGCTCGCGGTCAACCACTCCGGCGACAGCGACTCGACCGGCGCCGTCTGCGGCAACCTCCTGGGCGCCCTGCACGGCGAGTCCGCGCTCCCCGCCGGCTGGCTCGCCGATCTGGAGGGCCGCGACGCCGTCGCGGCCCTCGCCGACGACTTCGCCACCCGGTTCGGCGACGGCCACGGGGCCGCCGGGGAACCGGACGCCGGCCGCGGTCACCGTTAGGCGTCCTCCGGAGGATCGATCGCCCGGCCCACCGGCGCCGGGCGCGGGCGAGGGCACCGCCTCACCGTACGGCCCGTCACGGCACGCGGAGGCGTACCCCGGCATCCGTCAGCCGTTCGCGGTGCGCGCGGTTGTCCTCGGCGAGCCGGTCGAGGGCGTCGCGGGCCTGGAGAAGCTCCCCGATGTGCCGGTCGATGCGGTCCCGCTCCCGCATCAATCGGTCGAACGCCTCGTCGGAGTTGTACTCGCTGGGAGCGTCGAGGCACGGCAGCATCGTGGCGATCGTACGGCTGGACAGCCCGGCGGCGTACAGGCGCTGGATGAACGCCACCCGGTCGACATCGTCGTCGGTGTAGTGGCGCTGGCCGCTGGCACTGCGCGTACTGGTGAGCAGTCCCTGCTCCTCGTAGTAGCGCAGCGAGCGGACGCTGACCCCGGCCCGCGCCGCCAGTTCCCCGATCCGCATCGCTCCTCCTCCTCGCGCTCCTCGCGGGCCTCCACCCGCGGGGGACCGCGGTCTCCGGAGGCCGCCGCCCTCGGAAGGCTCCAGCCCGGAGGCCACTTTCGCCGAAGGCCCGGCCCGCCGGGGACCGCGGTCTCCGGGAGTCTCCTCCGAACGCTTGCCTCTGACGTCAATGTCAGGTCTTAGCGTAGTCGCAGCGTCCAGCCGGCGGACGTGTCCATCCGAGGGAACCTCCGAAAGGCACGCGACAATGACGACCCTGTTCGACCGCTACCGGCTCGGCGCGCTGACCCTGCCCAACCGCGTGGTGATGGCCCCGATGACCCGGGCCCGCGCGGGCGCGGGCGGCCTGGCGACGCCGTCGATGGCGGCCTACTACGCCCAGCGCGCCACCGCCGGGCTCATCGTGACCGAGGGCGTCCAGCCGAGCCTCGTCGGGCAGTCCAGTCCGGGCACCCCCGGCCTGCACACCGACGAGCAGACCGCCTCCTGGCTGCCGGTCACCGACGCGGTCCACGCCAACGGCGGGCGTGTCTTCGCCCAGCTCATGCACGGGGGGCGGGTCTCCCATCCCGACACCATCGGGACCCTGCCGGTCGGCCCGTCGGCCGTCCCCGCCACCGGGCAGGTGTTCACCCCGTCGGGCCTCAAGCCGGCGCCCGTGCCGCGGGCGCTGAACACCGCCGAGGTGCCCGAACACGCGCGGTCCTACGCCGAAGCCGCCCGCCGCGCCGTCGACGCCGGCTTCGACGGCGTGGAACTGCACGGCGCGAACGGCTACCTCATCGCCCAGTTCCTCTCCAGCAGCGCCAACCTGCGCACCGACGCCTACGGCGGGTCGATCGCCGGCCGGATCCGGTTCGCCGTGGAGGCGGTGTCCGCGACCGTCGAGGCGGTGGGAGGCCACCGTACGGGCATCCGGCTCTCGCCCGGCGCGGGACTCTGGGGAGCGGAGGACGCCGACGTGCCCGCCCTGTACGGCGCGCTGCTCGCCGAACTGGCCCCCCTGGACCTGGCGTACGTCCATCTGGAGGCCAGCACCGACGAGGACGTGCTCGTCGGGCTGCGCAAGGAGTGGCCCGGCACGCTCATCGTCAACCCGGTCTTCCCGCTGGGCCCCCGGCAGACGGATCGTGCCGCCGCCGACCACTGGCTGGGGCTCGGCGCCGACCTGATCAGCTTCGGCCGCGCCTACATCGCCAACCCCGACCTCGTGGAACGACTGCGCCAGGGGCTCCCGATCGCGCCGCACGACATGTCCACCTGGTACCAGGGCGGCGACGCCGGCTATCTCACCTACACCGCCTACCGGCACACGGCCTGAGCCCGTACGGGCCTCCGCAGTGACCGGCGCACGGCCCGCCCCGGACGCACCGGGGGCGGGGTCAGAGGGACCGGGTCATGAACACGCTGTTGGGATCGGGGCGGTAGCCGGCGAACGGCTCGCAGTAGGTGAACCCGTGCTTCTCGTACAGCCTCCTGGCGGGCAGGAAGAACCCGGCCGACCCGGTCTCCAGGCTCAGCCGGGTGAAGCCCATGGCCCCGGCCTCGGCGATGATGTGCTCCAGCAGCCGGGACGCGATGCCGCTCCGGGCGCGTTCCGGCGCGGTGCGCATCGACTTCAGCTCGGCGTGGCCCGCGTCCAGCCTCTTGATCGCCCCGCAGCCCACCGGGTCCTCACCGTCCAGGACCGACCAGAACGTGACCCCTGGCGCGCGGAGCCCGTCGAGGTCGAGGGCGTGCTTGCTCTCCGGCGGGGTGATGGACCGCATCTGCCGGACGTGCTCCCGGAGGAACTCGATGATCCGCGGACCGGACAGGTCGTCCACCAGGATCCTCAACTCGCTCAACTCACTCAACTCACGTGCTCCGCGTCGTGGAGGGCCGCGTCGCCGGACCCCGGACCCGTCGATGTGCCGGGAGAGGCATCCCGCACCCGGCCGTGAGGGGCGTCCCGGTACGGCCGGGCCGTACCGGGCGCGCCCCCGCCCGGATCGATCCGAGCCTGCTCCAGGTTTGTTCCGGACCCGTTCCGGGCCTGTTCCAGACCTGTTACGGGCCCGTTCCGGCGCCGTCCGGCCAGGTCGTCGGCGGTGAGCCGGTTCGGCCGGCGGAGCCTGCGGGTGTGTCCCTCCGGGGTCCGTCAGGAGGCGGCCGCCGGATGCGGGTCGCCGAGGTACGGGAATCGGTCCAGGGTGTCGGTGTGCGGCCTCAGCCCGGTGGGCGGGGCCTCGTTCTTGGTGAGGAACGCGACGCGGATGTCGATGACGTCTTCGGTGAAGGTCCGGCCGTTGGGGTAGGCGGCCGGCTTGGACGGGTCGAAGCTCAGCACGTCCGGCAGGAGGCCGTGCTCGTCGATCGCGGCGATGGCCTCCTCGCGCGAGTAGCCACCGGTGTGGCCCAGCAGGTGAACGAACTGATCCGTCCATCTGTCGCGGTCGTCGACCGGCTCGCCGGCGTTGTAGTCCTCTTTGGTGTCGTCGGTGTTGAAGAAGCTGCTCATGGACGGGTGTCCGGCCCGGTCGGCGTGGACGAGTCGGCCGTCGCGCATGACGCTGCACCGGCCCCAGATGTGCAGTTCGGGGTCGGGTGCCAGCTCCGCGGTCGGCAGTTCGATGGCCATGGAGAAGACGTTGGCCGTGAGGTTGGAGTCGACGCCGGTCCAGGGGGACCGCCCGCCCAGATGCGGGGCGGTGAAGTTCCGATTGCCGCCGGTGTCGAACAGGTTCTTGATGCCGTCGAAGTCGAAGAAGAAGGCGTCGCTGCGGCTGCCGGCGGCCACCTGGTAGTCGCCGCTGCCGACCACGTTGGCCCGCGGACCGAAGGAGACGGCGGCATCCGACACGATCTCGGTGCCGACCGCCCCGGGCTCGCGGGCCTGCGCACCGGTGGCCATGAACACGCTGTAGGTCTGGGAGCCGTCGGAGGCCGGTGGGCTGAAGACCCAGCTGAAGGCGACGTCGGTCAGGTAGTCGCCGTCGTTGTCGATGTTCAGGCGGTAGATCGCGTCGGGGTGCAGCGCGTCGGCGTTGGGATTGGCGTTGAGGATGAGAACGGTCCTGCTCGGATCCCCGGGCGCCGTGAAGGCGTACAGGTCGCACAGATCGAGGCGCTGGTCTCCGAGTGGCGGCCCGAGGCTGAGGCCGGTGAAGTGGTTGGACATGTCAGGCCCTTTCCTCGCTCGTTCACCGGACAACCGCCGGAATGCTCCAAGAGCCGTCCTGGGGCGTGGTCACGTCCTGCCGATCTGCACTTGATCCTGTTTCCGCAGGTTAAGCCCTATCTGCCGAAACGAACGAGAGGCATCGGCGGACGGCGGGTCGCCCGGTTCGTCCATTCACCCGATGAAGGAGGCGTAGGCGTCCACGGAGACGGTCACCGGCGAGGCGCCCTGGTTCTTCAGCACGATCGTCCCGTCCGGGCGGAGCGCCGCGGTCGCGAAACCGGCCGTGTCCTTGCCCGCCGTGTAGGCCACCGTCCGTACGGTGACCCCGCCGCCGGCCGGGACGATCTCGACGGTGCCGCCCGCGACGCCGCGGGCGGTGACGGCGAGGCCGAGTGCCCGGACACGGGAGGCGGGGACGCCCTCCACGTCACCGGGCCGCAGGACGTGCGTGCCGCCGGCCGCGATCGTCACCCCGGTGGCCAGCGGGAGCGGGTCGGTCGCCCTGGTCACCGAGCCGCGCCGGGCGGTGGTGTAGTAGCCGCTCACTTCGATCGACACCTCCGCCGCACCGGCGCCCAGGTTGTGCACGTTGACCTTGCCATCGGTGCCGGGCTTGACGATGGTGAAGAACTGGGTGGGCGTGTTGGCCGGGTAGTCGACGTTGGCGTCGGGTGGGAAGGGGTCGCCGGCCGCGTAGACGCGCATCGTGCCGGTGGAGGGGCTCTTGACCAGCACCGTCAGTGCGAGGCTCTGCAGTTCCTCCGGCGGGATCTCAGGGATGGCGGACGTCGGAAGCCGCAGTTCGCCCATGGCCGGGACCGGGACCCTGTCGGCGATCCGTACCGGGGTGATCGGCAGATAGGTGCCCGCGACGGTGGCCGCGGCGTGGTCGAGGGTGTAGCCGTGGACGTCGAGGTAGACGCGGACGGGCTGGCCGCTGTGGTTCTCCACCTTGATCGCGCCGTCGGCCCCGACCTTGGCCAGGATCATCGTGGAGGCGTAACGGGTGGCGTCGTAGAAGACCGTTCCTCCGTTCGGCCCGACAGTGTCCGAGGGGTGGACCGCCAGCGAGCCGGTGTTGAACAGGTCGCCCTTGGCGGCCACGTTGAGGGCGACGGCGGCGACGCCCCGCCCGGGCAGCCCGGCGGCGCCGGCGACCTTGACGGTCAGGGTGGAACTGCCGCCGATCGTGACGTTGTCCAGGAGGCGGGCCCGGGTCTGGAAGAGCTGGTCGGGTCCCGGTCTCGGCGCGGCGCCCAGGGCCGCGTCGTCCAGTTGCAGGCGCGGGATCGTGACGCCCTCGTGGATGATGTCCTTGCCGGTGGCCTTGATCTTCGCTTCCAGCTCGGCCGGGGTGGCGCCGGGGAACGCCTGGCGCAGCACCGCCAGCGCGCCGGCGACGTGCGGGGCGGCCATGGAGGTGCCGCTCTTGGACGCCCACTGCCCGTTGGGCACCGAGGAGACGATGTCGGAGCCCGGCGCGAACACGTCGAGCAGCGGCCCCGCGTTGCTGAAGCCGGACACCTCGTCCTGGTCGGTGGTGCTGCCCACGGCGATGGCGGAGGAGACGCAGGCGGGAGCGCTGACCGCGTCGGGGTAACCCTGGTTGCCCGCGGCCACGACGGTGGCCACGCCCGCGGCCAGCAGCCTGTCGACGGCCACCTTGCGCGGGTCGTTGTCGCAGGCCGCGGTGTAGCGGCCGGAGCCCAGGCTGAGGTTGACCGCGGCCACGGGAAGGCCCCCTTCCGCCAGCTCCAGCACCTTCTCCATCCCGGCGATCTGGGCGCTGACGAAGCTCAGCAGGCAGGGCGTCCCCGCGGCCCCGCAGTAGGCGACGGAGTCGAACCTGCTGTAGACCTGGACGGCGGCCAGGGCGGCACCGGGAGCGACGCCGCTGCCGTCGGCGTCGCTCAGGCCCTCGCCGTCGCCCGCCACGATCCCCGCCACGTGGGTGCCGTGGGCGCAGTCCAGGTTCGCGCACGGACCGCTCTCCGAGTCGGCGGCCCCCGGCCCCTCCTGCCGCTCCGCGCCGTCGGGGCACAGGCTGGTGGCCGCGTAGCCGGGATCGCTGGGAGAGAAGCATGCCTCGGCGACGACCCGGCCCCCGAGGAAGGGATGGTGGACCGCGACCCCGGAGTCCAGGACGGCGACCACGCTCCCTTCGCCGGTCAGCCCGGCCTCCCGGGTGCGGTCGCCACCGATCAGCGGCACACTCCGGGCGAGCGCCGGGGCGACGGGGACGTCCTCGGACACGCTGAGCACGCCGGGCTGCCGCGCCAGCCGTTCCACGGCCGCCTCGTCGGCCCGCAGCGTGACCACCGGTAACCGGGACAGCTTCTGGACGACCTGCGCGGCGTCGACGGCGGAGGCCGCGCTCGCCAGGGCAGTGCGGTCGCGCGTCACCACGTTCACCCTCACCAGGCCGTCACCGCCGGCGGCGAGCCTGTGTGCCAGCCCGGCGTCCACCTTCTGTGACGGCTCCGGGTCCGCCCGGACGGCGTCCGCCGTGCTCGCCCAGGCGGCGTCCGCCGTACCAGCCGCCGTCAGCGGCGCCGTCACCAGCGCGGCCACGGCGACGAGGCGGCGCACCAGACGGTGCTTCATGAATACCTCCGCATCGGCTTCGACTCCTTGCCACTTCGGCCGTGGACGTGCGCTGTCCGGCCCCCGCGCCGGGGACGCGGGGGCCGGACAGGGCCGTGACCACGGTTCACCGCGTCACCGTGTCGCCAGTACCGCCTCGGCGCGCCGCACCCAGCCGTCGAAGACCTGCCTCGATTCGGTCAGCGCCGGCCTCCGGTCGGCCACCATGATCTCTTCGTAGGCCCGTTTGGCCGCCCGGTAGGTCGCGAGCAGGCCGGTGCTCTGGGCGCAGGCGGCGTCGGCGGCGGCCACCTGCTTCTCCGCCGCCGTGGCGGGCTCGTCGGCCGCCCGTTCGGCCCACCGCATGTCGTTGCGCGCGCTCATCGGGCTGTCGTAGCCGTAGCCCTTGCCGCTCATGCACGTCGTCCATCCGGCCAGGGCCTGCTTGACGGCGCTGTGCTCAAGGGCCAGGAAGCTCGCGTCGTCGGCCAGCAACCGCGGGTCGGCGACCAGCGCCGGGTCCCCGTCGAGCACCTCGGCCGCGCCACTCGCCTCGCAGCCGCCCTCGGGGATGTCCGCGCCCGAGGCGGTCCTGTCCAGGGTGCCGTCGTATGCCTCCATCTCCTCCGGCGTGGCGGCGCGCTGGTCCTCGGGCTGCTCCGCCTGCGCGGCCACCGCGGGGTCGGGTCCGGTGCGCGGGTACCCGGTCCGGGTCGTCGCGGTCGCGTCGAGGGGCTCGATCAGGTCCGCCTCGATGTAGTCCTCGGGGTTCCAGTTCCGCACGACCCCGTCCGTCCAGGCGGAGAACCCGAGCGAGCGCATGCACCGCGCCGCCGCGGCGTCCTTCGCCAGGTCGATGGTGTGGATGTCGTCCATGGACGTCATGAACGGGTCGAGTGGCATGGGGAGGCCCGGATCCGAGGGGGCGGCGGTGAGAGCGGGCTCCGGGATCGGGGACGGCTCCGGTCCGAGCGACTCCGTGGGCATGGGGGTCGGCAGGACGTCGCCCGTGGTGGGAAGGGGGTCGGGATCGAGGGTCAGACCGGGGGCGGGAGCCGGGGAGGCGGCGGCCATGGCGCTCTGCGCGGCCGGCGTGACGTTGACGGCGGCGGCGACGCCCGCGGTGACGGCGAGAACGGCCCCGGCGGCCAGCAGGGCGGGAGTGTGCTTTCTCATTTTCCGTTCTTCCTCCAGTAGCACTCACCCTTGCTTATCCATTTGCCCTCGGTGCAGTAGCTCCGGGTGTAGAGGATGATGTTGGAGTATTTGAAGGGATTGAGAACGCCCAGGGTGTCGTGCCACCTGTCGTTCAGGCAGCCCTGCCAGTTGTACCAGATGAAGAAGCGGCGATTGTATCCGTTGCTCCAGACGCTGCGCCTCTTCCAGTGCTGCTGGTTTCCTCCCCACCAGCTCCACTGCGTCACGTCGCATGCGGCGCCGTGGTAGTCGGGGGAGAAACGCCGGTTCCAGCGGTCCATCGACTTTCCGCTGTTCACGTTGCGCACCCGGTAGTAACCGGCGCTGCTCTTGGTCTCCTTCCACAGCTGGCTCTTGGAACCGGTGGACGGCCAGGAGACCACGATGCCGCCGTTGGCCTTCGACTTCTTGTAGACGTCCAGGTATTGGCGGGTGAACTGGTTCTGCCACCGGTACGTGCCGTCCGCGTGCGCGACGCCTGGGAAGAGCCCTGCGGCCAGGGCCGCGGCGACGAGCACCGTCGCGCCCCGCGTGGCCGTGCGGACGGCAGGACGAGAGTGTCCCATCCTGTGCGTCCTCCTTTCTGAGTGGGCGGTGCAAAGGATTCGGCCGGCGATTTCTTTTCGGGCCGGCGTGGACGTGATCCACCCTTCGCCTGGTCGGCCTCGGGAGTCGGGCGGAGCGTAAACGAGCGCGAACGGGCGCCACAATGCCGAATCCGTAGCGCGCCGGTGACAGCCGGTCTTCGTCCGGCCCGTCATCGCAGGCGGCCGCCTTTCCGGGGCCACCGTAAATTCATCCGGAAACGCGCGCATGCGCGGCGCAAGCGCGGCGCAAGCCACACGCAAGGAGGGGGCCTACTCTTCACTCTGGCGCATTCCACGAAAAACCGTTCAAATGCATTGCCGGAGGAGTGGGTTGTTGATTTCATGGCGTCGCGCGAGTGCTTTCGCGCTGGCCGCGGGATTGGTCATGTCGTTGTCCGCGATCCCTCCGGCGAAGGCCGCTCCTCAGCCCGCGCCGCCGGCCGCCCAGCAGGACCTGGCCGCGCCCGCGCGTCCTGCGGACCGACCGGCCGCGCTGGCGGAGGACCGGCGGGACGCGCTGCTGGGCGGCGGCTGGCGGCGGTCGGCGGACCTGGCCTGGACGACCTCCGGCGACGGTGACGGCCTCCACGTCCTGGTCGCCGGGGAGAGGGACGGCTACGCCTGGCGAACCGTGGCCACGCTGTCGGAGCCGGGCTTCGAGGCCGACCAGTGGATCGGCAACGCCTGCCTGACCGGCTCGGGGCGCAGGATCGTCGTGGTCTACGCGCCCAGGACGTTCACCAACAAGGAGAACCTGTCGGCGCGCGGGGGCTTCACCGCCGTGGTCGACCTGGAGACCGGGGCGGTCCGCAAGCTGGCCGCGCGGACCTCGCTGGCCTACTTCAATCCCGGCTGCGGAGCCGGGGAGAGCGCCGTACTCGCCCAGGAGGGCGTGGAGGACCAGGCGGCCACCCGCGGCAGGACCCGGCTGCTGCGGGTCGACGCCGCCGCCGGCCGTGTCGGCGCGGCGATCGAACTGAAGGGTCAGGTGACCTCACCCGTCCCGGTCGAGGGCGGGGTGGTGGCGGCCGACGGCAGGCGATTGGTCCTGGTACGCGACGGCGGCGAGCGGGTGCCGCTGCTGCGGACGCGCGACGTGCCCATGCGGCTCCGGGCCGACGCCGACGGCGGCGTGGTGTTCATGGACCACACCGCGGACGAGGCCGTCGTCCGCCACGCCGCGATCCCGAGCCGGCCGCGCCCGCTCAGGGCGTCGGAGGTGAAGGACCTGGGCAGGGGCCGGCTGGGCTCCGTCGGCATCGCCTCCGGCGCCGGCGGCCGGGTGTTCGTGACCGGAGAGCTCACCGGCGCCGCTCCCCTTCCCCCCACGGTGACCAGGCTCGCCGTACCCGCGAACGCGCAGCCCAGCACGTACGGCAGGGCCGCGCTGACCGCCGTGGACTGGGCGGGCGCCGCCGATCCCCGCGCCCCCGTGGCCGCGCCGGCGGCGGCCCGCCCGGTGAACGTCTCGATGCGGCTCACCGCCACCGGCCGGAACCTGGACCTCACCGCCGCCACCGACCGCGCGATGAGCGCCGAGGCCGGCTCGGGCCGCGCGCTCAGTCCCGCCCTCGCGCCGGACACCGGCACATCGCTCACGGCGGCTTCCACCGGGTCTCCCCACGATCCGGTGGAGGCCGAGCGGAGCTGCTCGGTGCCCCGCAACGACCCGGCCAGCCAGGCGTTGCAGCCCAAGCCGCGCCAGGTCGAATGGGCCGTCGACCAGGCCGTGCGCGGCGCGCTGCTGGACGACCACGGCATGGGCTCGCCGCAGACGCTGTTCCCCAGGCACGGGCTGGTCACCGGCGGTTTCATCCCGGCCCAGGTGATGCTGGGCGTGACCGCGCAGGAGTCCAACATGTGGCAGGCCAGCCGCCTGGTGGTGCCCGGGGAGAGCGGCAACCCGCTCATCGGCAACTTCTACGGACTGCAGATCTACAACGCCACCCCCTCCGACGACTGGGACGTGTGGTGGAGCGAGGCGGACTGCGGTTACGGCGTCACGCAGGTGACCGACGGGATGCGCCTGGCCGGCCGGGAGAAGGAGCACGAGACGGCGCTGCCGTACCGCGTGCAGCGGGCGGTCGCGCTGGACTTCAACGTCAACATCGCCGCCGGCGTTCGCATCCTGGAGGACAAGTGGAACGCCACCATGAACAACGGCATGAAGATCAACAACGGTGACCCGGCGAAGCTGGAGAACTGGTTCTTCGCCCTGTGGGCCTACAACAGCGGTTTCTACCCCGACACGGGCGGCGGCTTCTGGGGCGTCGGCTGGGCCAACAACCCGATCAACCCCCGCTACCCCGCCGACCGCGCGCCCTTCCTCGAGTCCGGTTACTCCGACGCCAAGGTGCCGCAGCAGTGGCCCTACCCCGAGAAGGTGCTGGGCTGGGCCGGCCACCCCCTCGAAGCGCTGGAGTCACCCGGCACGTACGTGGTGGGTTTCCGGCCCGCCTGGTGGAACGGCACCGACACCGGCTCCATCGTGAACCGGCGCAACGTCAAGCCGCCGCTCACACTGTTCTGCAACGACTCCAACGAGTGCCACCCGGGCGAGAGGTTCCCCAACGACCTCGGCGAGCCCGCCGGGCCGTGCGGCCGGGGCGACCTGCGCTGCTGGTTCCACCAGCCCGCGACCTGGAAGAGCGACTGCGGCTACAGCTGCGGCAACGAGGTTCTGCGCTTCGACCCCGGCTACCCCTACCAGGGCAACGGCACCGCCTACCCGCCCACGTGCGGCACGGGCGGACTGCCGCCCGGCTCCCTGGTGATCGACGACCTGCCCGGCGGCACACCGACGCCCCGCTGCGGCACCACCGGAGGAAGCCAGGGCACGTTCGGCCTCACCTTCGCCCAGGACGGCCAGGGCATGTACCCGTCGAAGATCGACCTGCACCAGATCGACGGCGGTTACGCGGGCCACTACTACTTCGGCCACACCCGGGACCCGGGACGCCCGTCGATGGCGGTCGAGGGCACCTGGACGCTCGGCAGGTCGATCAGCCAGCCCGCGCAGATCCTCGTCCACCTGCCGGACCACTACGGCTACACCCACGAGGCCACGTACGAGATCGAGACCGCGCACGGCGTGCGGAAACGCACCGTCTCCCAGCGCGTGGGCGGCAACCAGTGGAAATCGCTCGGCGCGTTCATGTTCGACGGCGTGCCCAGGATCAGGCTGAGCACGAAGGTCGGCGACGCGAGCGGGGACGAGACCGTCGTCTTCGACGCCGTCGCCGTCCGGCCCGTCCAGGGCACCTACGCCGAGCACACCGTCGAGGCCGTCGCGTTGTTCGACGAGGACCAGGACATCGACAGCGACACCCTCAGCACCTGGATGATGAACACGCCGCTCAAGAACCGCGACGCGCTCCACGACTGGGGGCTGAAGATCTCGGGCGACGTGGCGGCGCTGCCCACCTGCACCTCGAAACCCGATCGCGGCTGCGCCATGCCGAAGATCAAGGCGGCCATGCAGGAGTGGAACCAGCAGGTCAGAGAGGCGGGTACGTCCCCGGACCAGCATCCGCCGGGCAAGGGCATCACGAACTGGATCCACTTCTCCAACCCCTACGACGACCGGCCCACCGGCTCGTCCAAGCCGTCCTGGTTCGACACGGAGGACGACAGCTACAAGACCAGGGCGAAGGCCACCGTCTCCTTCGTCAGGACCGGCGACGGCCTGATCGTGGACGGCAGCCAGTACGCCGACTACGACGACCGCACCGGTAACACGGTCCTGCCGCGGTTCGTGATGAACACCATCCGGGCGTTGGAGGACGACTACGGGATCAGCCCTCCCGACCTGACCTACAGCACCGCGGACCTCAACGAGCACGACGGAAGGATCAGGACCGCCCGCCCCAACACCACCGGCGTCCTGCCGGGACGGGCCCTGCTGCCCGTACGCAAGGCGGCCGCGCTCGTGGACGGCGGCGCCTGCGTGGCGGCCGAGTCGGTCTCGGGCGGCATGATCGGCTACCGCCCGATGCTGGGCGCGTCGAACCCCTCCCTCGAAGCCGCCACCTGGCAGGTCAGGGTGTCCACCGACACCCGTCTCCCGGGTGAGGTCGCCCAGGTGGTCATCGAGATCAACAACGCCTTCTTCGCCGACGGCGGGGTCACCAAGCTGGACGGGTCGATCTTCAACAACGCGCCGCCGATCTGGCAGCAGCTCGACTTCAAGGTCTGCGCGGACGGCAGCGTGCGGCGGAACGGCGCCGCTCCGGTGCTGCGCTCCAGCTTCATGCCCGACCAGTACCTCTACCACAACGGCCAGGCCATCGACCTGGACGGAAACCGGTCGGGGAGCCGCTCGCCGGTCATGCGGGGGGACTTCAGGATGTTCAGCCGGCTGCCGCGCACCGGCGGCCTGCTGGACAGCCCGTACGGCGACTGCACCGGCTCCGGTCAGGTCGGCAACCCCTGGGGCCTGTCGGCGCCCGCCGGCGCGGGAGCCAACCCGGGCAGCGCCCACCTGTGCGAGTGACCGTCCGAATCGCCGGCGTGGCGCGCCGGGAGGTCCGCCTCCGGCGCGCCGTCGCCGACGACCCGGCGCCGGTCGACCGCCCAGCGCGCCACCTCGGCGGCGTGGCCGTGGTCGCCGTGCGCGGACAGCTGCGCGGCGATCTCCGCGAGGGTGCGGGCGGCCCGGCCGCTGTGGGGTATCTCCCGCGCCCTGGCGGCGGCCCGGCGCAGCGCGTGACGCGCCTTGTCCCGCTCGCCCACCATCAGGTGGCCGCGGGCCAGCCCCTGCAGCGCCGACACCTCGGCGCGCACGTCCCCGGTGGGCGCCAGCAGGCCGGCCGAGGCGGAGAGCGACCAGGTGGCCGCCGCGTGGTCGCACGCGTGCAGCTGCGCCATGCCCAGCCAGTAGTGCACGTAGCCCTCGACCGGCCCGCTGCCGACCCGGCCGGCGATTTCCAGGGCCCACCGCAGGACCTTGGCCGCCTGGGCCGTCGCGCCCAGCATGAGCTGGGTCTGCCCGGTCTGCAGCAGCACGTGCGCCTCCGCCAGATGGTCACCGGTGCCGCTGATCAGGTCACAGGCGGCACGGAAGTGCCGCAGCGTCGTGGGAAGGTCTCCGCGCCCGCGTTCCGCGATGCCCATGCCGATGCGGCACAACGCCTGCGCCCGCCCGTCTCCCAGCTCGGTCAGCTCCGCCATGGCCTCCGACAGACAGGAGAGCGCGTCCTCATAACGCCGCTGGTAGATGCGCAGCGCACCCAGGTGGCTGAGCACGATGGCCGCGCCGCGGCGGTTCCCCCCGTCCGTCGTGGCGGTCAGGGCGGCCTCGTGGGTGAGCTGCCAGTCGTCCAGGTGGCCGTAGGTGCCGAACAGCGTCGTCCCGGTGACGGCCAGATCCCAGCACGCCTCGTGGAAACCCTCGTCCGCCGCCTGCGTGATGACGGCGACGAGGTTGCCGCGCTCGGCTCCCCACCAGGCCCAGGGGTCGGCCAGCAGCCGATCGCGGTAGGCGGGCTCCAACGGCCAGCGGGGGAACTCGCCGTGGTTGAGCAGGAAGTTCGCCCCGTAGGCGGCCTCGTGGGCCTGGTCGGCCAGTGCCAGCCACGCGCCCAGCACCCGCGACAGGGCCGCCGCGCGCTCCCCCGGCGCGATCTGGGAGGCGGCCAGTTCCCTGCTGTAGAGGTGGATCAGGTCGTGGAAGCGGTAGCGCAGGGCGCCCATCCTGTCGCGGCCCGCGACCTGCAGAAGCTGGTTCTCCACGAGCAGTTCGACGTGCTCCTCGGCCTCGCGCACGGGCACGTCCAGCAACGGAGCGGCCAGCCAGGCGGCGAAGTCGGACACCCGCAACAGCCCCAGCAGGCGGAACAGCCGCCGGGTGCCCGGCGGAAGCGCCTGGTAGCTCAGGTTGAAGCTGGCGCGCACGTCGGTGGAACGGTACTCCAGCTCGGCGAGCCTGTTGCGCTCGTCGGCCAGCCGGTCGGCCAGGGTGGCGGCGGTCCAGTGGGGCTTGGCCGACAACCGGGTCGCGCAGATGCGCAGCGACAGCGGGTGGTGACCGCACAGGGCGGCGAGCCGGCGTACGGCCCGCCATGTCTCAGTCGTACGTTCCAGCTCGACGGCGGAGGTCAGCAACTCGACCGACTCCTCCTCGGTGAGCAGGCCCAGCTCCACGTGGTGCGCGCCCACCAGCCCCGACAGCCTCCTGCGGCTGGTCACCAGCACCGCGCAGGCGTGGCCGCCCGGCAGCAGCGGTTCCACCTGCGGCTCGGCGGCGGCATTGTCGAGCACCACCAGCATGCGGCGTCCGGCCAGCACACTGCGGTACATCGCCGCGCGTTCCTCGGCCCCGGCCGGGATGTCCTGTCCGGAAACGCCCACCGAGCGCAGGAAACGCAACAGCACCTCCTCCGGTTCGAGGGGCTCGGCCCCGGCGGCGTGCAGGTCCACGAAGAGCTGCCCGTCGGGAAAGCCGTGGCGCAGACTGTGGGCCAGGCGCAGCGCGAAGGCCGTCTTCCCGATCCCCGCCATGCCGGAGACGACGACCATCGCGGCCCTGTCACGGCTCCCGGACAACCGCAGCGCCTCGTGCGCCGCCGCGAGCCGTTCCTGCCTGCCCACGAAGCAGACCGGGTCCGGCGGCAACTGGCCGGGCAGGACGGCGACGGGCTCACGGACGGGCTCACGGACGGCCTCAGGCGCGGGTCCGCGGACAGCCTCGGGTACGGGCTCTCGAACGGCCTCGGGCTCCGGGTCTCCCTCCTGCCCCGGCACGTCACCGGTGAGGATGTGAGCATGCAGTCGTCGCAGCCCGGCACCGGGCCCGACGCCGATCTCGGTGTCCAGCAGACCACTGATCTGCGCGTACGCCTTCAACGCCTCGCTACGGCGTCCGCCGCGGTAGAGGGCGAGCATGAGCTGCTCCCACAGGCGTTCACGCAGCGGTTGCTCGGCCAGCAGGGCACGGTGACCGGTGACGACCTCCTCATAGGCGCCGGCGGCGAGCCGGAGATCGGCGCGCAGCTCCCGCAGTTGCAGACGTGCCTCCTCCAGCCTGGCGACCTCCGCCGAGATGGCCGGCGTCGCCGGGACGTCGCCGAAGGCGGGGCCGCGCCACAGACCCAGCGCCCGTTCCACCCGCTCCGCGAGGTCCTCACCGGTCCCCGCGCGGACGCTGGTCACCGCGTCGTCGAAGATTCGCATATCGAACGCGGCGGGGTCGGTCAGCCTCAGCTCGTACCCGGCCGACCGGCCCACCAGCGCTCCCGGCTCGGCCAGCGAACATCTGAGCCGCGAGACGAGCGACTGCAGGGTCTGCCGGGCGGAGACCGGCGGCTCTTCGCCCCACAACTCGTCGATCAACCGGTCGGCCGACACCACCTGGTTCGACCTGCTGAGCAGGAGGGCGAGAAGCGCACGCTGCTTGGGCGCGTTGACGGGGATCACCTTCTGACCGGCGAGTACCCGTAACGAACCGAGAACCTGGAACCTCAGCATCGTCTCCCTCTCCGGTGGAACACGGCCGTATGCCCTCCCCAATTGAAGAGGCTGCGCCGATAGCGATCAAGATCGCGTCCGGCGTCCGCCGGGCGGGGGTCGGAGGACCTTCGCCCTCGCGTGCGGCTCGTCTCCGGGGCGCGGCACGAGGCCGCGGACCGGCGGAAGGCTCATGAACCCTCGGGCAGGCATCCGGAGGCCGGGCACGAGGAACCCGTCCCACCAGCCGGACGGCGGCCCTAAACGACAGGATCTCCGAGGCCGGGGCATCACCATCTGTCGAGGGAACCGAGCAGCATCCAGGCGGGAACGCCGACGAAGAGGGCGCACACCACGATGTCGACGACCAGGGCGACCCCGGTGTCCATGCCGTAGGCCAGGACGCCCGTCGCCATCTGCACCGGCACGATGCTCATGAACGTCCAGACGAAGGCGCGCCAGAAGAGCATGAAGAACCCGTCCCACCAGCCGAACAGCAGCCCCCACAGCAGGATCCCGAGGCCGAAAAAGGCCAGGATCAGCCAGTTGCCGAGCGTTCCGCTCGCCTCCGGCGCGAACCGCGCCGTCTCGCCCGACGCGTCCACGCCGACGACCTGCCCGCGCCAGAGACGCAGCGTGGCCGGCTGTCCCTCCTTCGCCTTCTCGTAGAGGCCCGGCGACACGTCGCGGCTCTGCCGGGAGCCTCCGGCCCGCCGCCAGGTGACCTCGAAGTGGGTGGTCGTGTCCGTACTCGTGGTGCCGTCGCCGTTGGTGCGCGTCGTCGTCGTGGTGTAGGTGCGCCGGCCGACGATGGAGACCGGCTCCCTGGCGAAACAGGCGCCGCCCCTCTCCTCGCACGCCACGACCTCGCGGAACTCCCGGGTCTGCCGGTACGGCCCGCCGGCCGCGGAGAGCGCCGCCACGACCACCCCCAGCCCCAGCAGGACCACGAGCCATCGCGCGGGAGAACGTCCGGGCGACGAGACGCGAGCCGACGGTCGTCTGTAGCGACGGAACCTCATGTGCGATCCCCATGGTCGTCATTCACGGATGGTGTCCGATCCCGCTCTCCAGGGTGCTCTCTCACGACTCGCGGCGGGGCGATTCGGGAAAGGAAGCCGCCCGGCGAGCGGTGAGTTCGCATCATTCACCCTCAGCCCACCTTTATCGAGTTAAGGTGAAAAATCCGAAATAAAGGGATGAGCGGGAGGGCCGATGGCGTCCGGAACGGGGCCCCTGTCACCGGACTTCACCGGAATCGACCCCGAGCTGATGGAGGGCTTCGTCACCGCGCTGGAACGCGGCCGGGACGTCATCGGCGAGCAGACCGAACGGATCCACCGGCTCCTCGCCACGGCGCAGGTACCCGCCGCCGGCCTCCAGCCGATCAGGGAGATCCAGGGCTGGGTCGGCGACGAGCTCCCGAAGCTGCGCGAACGCCTGCGGACGATCAACCAGGATCTCCCCATGCTCGGAGCGGCGTCCCCTCTCCTCGGGCAGGTCATGCCGACGGCCGCCGGTTCGTCCGCGGACCCGTTCGGCTGGGGGCTGCTGCCGTACGACGAGAAGACGGGGAAGTCCCCAGCGGGCAGCGCGAAGAAGGGCACCGACCTCGCCTTCGAGCTCAGCCGCCTTCCCCCCTCCTCCCTCGGCCTGCCCAGCGACGACTACGACCGGATCCTCGGCAGGCTCGCCGACGGAAAGAAGGACCCCTACCTCACCGCCGCGTTCTTCCGGGTCATCGGCACCGAAGGCATGCGCGGCATGATCCTGCGCCTGGGAAGGTACGACAAGGAAGCGGCCGAGAAACACCGGAAGACCATCGGCGACGCTCTGGGCACGGCGATCGGGGCCCAGCCGCGCCTCCTGGGCAAGGCGTGGGAGGCGAGCACGCTCAAGAAGGCACCGATCGCCGAACTCGCACCCCTGCTCCGGTACGGCACGTTCCCCACGGCGTGGCTCGCCGGGATAGCCCGCGACAGGGTGGGAAACCCGGCCGAACCCGGCGACGGCAGCCGCCCCCGGCGCTGGAAGACCGACCTCGTCCCGCTGCTGCCGGCCCTGGCCAACAACCCGGAGGCGGCCAGGGAACTGTTCAACGACATGCCGCGACAGGATCTCCGGGACCTGTTCACCGAACTCAACCGGACGGAGACCTCGCTACCCAGCAGGCGGCCCTGGAGCCTGGACTTCGAGGTCGGCGCGGAGTTCGGCCGGATGCTCGCCGCCGGAGGCGGAGCCTACGACAGGGGCCCGCACAGCCCCGAGGCCGCGAAGTTCGCCTTCAACGTCATGACCATCATGGGAGACCTCAGGGACGCCGACAGCACCAAGGACACCCCCGGCACGCCGATGGAGGTCACCCCCGGAGCCAGGCCCTTCATGTCGCTGCTGGCCGGCGAGTACGCCGCCGAGATCACCGAGGGCGCGAACATCGGTGACGCCAACATGACCCAGCCCAGCGCGCTGACGTCCACGAGATCGGACTTCGGCCAGATGTCAGCGTTCACGCTGAGTCCCAAGGACACCTACCGCTTCCTGAAGACCTTCGCCGACTCCCCGGAGAACCTCAAGCCGTTCGAGGCGGGAATGGGGTGGTTCGCCCGCAAGGTGATCCGCGAGGCGTCGATGAGGACCCGGGAGACCGGGGACGTGGACCACCTGGACCGGGCGTTCACGGCGCTGGGCAACGTGCGCGGCTTCGAACTGGCCGCCGTCGAGAAGGTCCAGGGCGACCTCGACACGATCGACAAGCAGCGGAAGGACACGCTGGGGTTCATCCGTGACACGGCCATCGGGGTGACGAGCATCTTCGCCGCGCCCAACCTGGCCGCGGACTTCGCCTGGCTGGCCCTGAGCACCACGTTCTCCGCCGACGACGCCTTCGGCGACGAAGACGAGACCCGGATGGAGAAGGCCGACAAGCAGGACGCCGTCGACACCCTCGGCCGCCAGCACACCTACGCGCAGATCCTGATGGCGAACGGCTTCACACCGAAGGTGACACCGGGCGACTATCAGTCGGAGTGCCCGCCGGGGGTGGCGATCGCGGACGGGAACGGAAGGCTGCGGCCGTTCGAGGACCTGATGAAGCAGGGGAACAGGGGGCTGGAGGCGTTCGAGAGATGGGCCGTTGTCAACGGTATGGGAAGCGATGACAGGACTGCTCTTGGGACGTTGTCCAACGACACGGCGAGCTGGTTCGAGGGCGGTAACAAGCGAGGCAGGGAGCGTGGCCTGGTGTTCGACAGCTAGCTCATGAGGTCGGAAGGCACTGCGTTTCCCCTCTGACCGCGTACTGCCCCTTGCCCGGTGATTCTAGGACCAGCACGGTTTTGTATTTTTCATTGGCGAGCCGGATGGGGGCGTTACCACGGTCTTCGATGATGCGGTACGACGCGACTCCAGAAAGTGTGCCCACTAGGAGGTTATTGAGACTGTCCGCCTTTCGGTCAGAATCGGGATCCCTACCGGTAGCTGCGAAGGTCCGCTTGGCCTTGCCCTCCCCGCAGGGAATATTGCGTCCGCCAGAATCGGTGATTCGGACATCCAGAGCGTAACGTTTCTTCATCAACTCCGTGATGTGACTCTTGAGCGTCTCCCCCGCCTCCGCCGCCGTAGGCCCGCTCTCCCCGCACCCCGAAACCGTCACCAGCACCGTCACCGCGCACACCGCGACGCCGCGCCGTACAGAAAACGCCATTGATTCCTCCGGGGCTGGCCGATGTGCCGTAGATCCAATAATGTCCAATGAGGCCGCCGCCGTGTCCACGATCCACAAAGGGGATGTATGAATCCTCAAACCGGGGATCTGGTGCCCAACCCGCGGCGCCAGGTGCTGGAGCAGGCGCTGACCGAGGTCAGGGCGCGGGTCGCCATCCTGGAGGCGGCACTCGATCCGGCGCACGGGCAGTTCACCGGGCAGCCCGTGTGGGTGGGGCCGACGGCCCGGCGGTTCGCCGAGGACCTCACCGCCCGCCGGGTACGGCTCCGCCAGGCGGCCAGGGCGCTCCTCGAAGCACTCGAGGACGAGCTCCGTTCCGTCCCGGAGAAGGTCCCGCCCTCAGCTCTGCGGCACTGACGACCCATCAGACCGGAGTCCCCCGGTGTGCGGCGAGGAAGAGCAACGTTCCGGCGGCTGAACCTTTTCGACCGCCATGACGATCATGTCGCTGTATGGAGCGCATCCGATGTTCTTCGAGCGCTGCGCTCGCTTCCTCTTCGCGGCTGGAGCCGCGTAAGGGACCAGCCCATTCACGGTCAGCCGCCATACGCCGGAGCGCCGCTGGCTGGCTTCACTACACATTCCTGACAGATTGCGGGCGATCAACTCCTTACGCTCCTCGATCCTCGACTCGCCGGGCAGAAGGAATACCGCGACCCTGGCCCTGAGATACGCCTCGTATTCGTGCGGGCGCTCAAAGATACGGATGTCACACGCGATCACCAACCAGCCTCGCTGCCCGACCAGAGGCAACCAGCGCTCATCGGGAGCACCGAGCGCCTCATCACGCGAGCCGAACAGTTCCGCGGGAGTGTGAACCGGATAGCCCAGCCCGGCCAGCAGCTTACGGACGCTGCGACTGACGCTGTTCTCGTCGAGGTAGAACTCAGGCGGCGTGGCCCAGGAGGATGCGGGTGGCGGTCCTGACGTCGTCGAGGGTGACTCCGAGCTCATCGGCAATCACCTCTGGCTCCTCTCCGGCCTTCATCATCGCCGCCACCTCGGAGACCCGCGTGCGCGTCTCCGCGAACATCGGCTGCCCGAACGCCCGGAGCGGATCGATCACCACGTTCGACGGAAGACAGCTCCGCAGCCGCAGGCTCGCCGGGAACCCGTCCTCCGCGCGGACCACATAGTCCAGGTAGTCGGTGACGATCTCCCTGATGACGTGCTGACCCGTCCGAGCCTCGATGAGCCCCGCACCGGCCTTCGTACGCGAGAAGTCCCACAGCACGTCGATGCCATCCGTCGCCAGCTCGGGGGCGAGCAGGACGTACTCGTGACCGAACTCCCGCTGAAGTCGCTGAAGCGCGGGCCTGATCCTGTTCGGCTTCACGCCGGCCCGTTTGAGGGCATCCAGCACATACGCCTCGGCCATGGCGACGAACGGCACCGTCGCCTGCCGCGAGCCCCCGGAAGGAAGAATGTGCAGAAGCGGACGCCCTCGCTCGTAACCTCGGGCCCAGCGGTTGAAGGTCCGTTGCCGAATGTCGAGGAAGCGAGCGGCGTCGCTCTGGTTCAGCAGGCCTGTTCGAGTCCTGACGTCGTCCATGTCGCGCGCCTCCTCTCATCACTGTGCCTGTTGTCATCATCGCCGATCGGCCCATCATCGGACAGGGCGCCTCGCCATGGGACACGTGGAGACGAGAGGGAGGTGGAAGGACACTCGCCGTCCGGCCGCCGCGGACCCACGGCCCCGTGTGGGTCGCGAACGAGGCTTGCCAGGGGATCGTACTCGGCTTCACTCCTGGCAGGCGGCTGTTTCTCGCGAGGGCCGATCAGGAAAGCCCCGCCGCTCGTCTGATCTCACCGGAAGATGGCTGTAATGGCCCGGCCGAGACGGCATCGCATCCTGCTCCACTTCGACGGCCCGTCGTGGACGTACGAGAAGGCGCCCTGGGAGAACAACGACCCTGAGGTCATCGACATGGCCCGGGTCCCCGGGAGCGGCCGGTTGACCGCGGTCGGCGGGAACCCCTCCTTCGACGAGGACAGCGCCGGGTGGATCTGGATGAGGCACTGACCGGCCGTTCCGGACGGAGACGGCCCCGGCCGCAGGAGCTCACTCGGGGAGCAGCGGTCGCATGAAGGTGCGTTCGTAGCGGAGCACGCACCCGCTCTCGTCCCTGATCCGGTCCGCCTCGACGAAGTCGGGGTGGACGCCGAAGAGACCCCGGTACTCCTCGTACGCGGCGAGACTGGGGAAGCTGAACAGGGCGAGGGCCTTGTCGCTGGCGCCCTCCGACGGCAGGAAGTAGCCGTGGTGGGTCCCACCGTGGAGATTGACCAGCTCGATCCAGCGGCGACCGAAACGCTCGAACGCGTCGATCTTCCGGGGGTCGATGACGTACTCGACGACACAGGTGATCATAAGACCATTTCTATCCTGCGCGACGGCCCGCCTCGGCGGCACGCGGAGCGGAACAGGCCGAAACCGACACCGTCGAAGGAGGAGGCCGTCCGTCACCGAGGACGAAAAAGGAAGGGAGGTCGAACACTCCCTTCCACTTTCAACTTATAGCTCAGCGGGGGGCTTGCGGCAAGACCCGGGTCATGCCGCAGAATCTCCGTCCGAAGCCATGACCCGCGGAAACAGGGCCCACCGAGTACGTGTGCTCCTGCCGGCCTCCGGGTCACGCGGCATGCCGGACCGGCGGTGGAACCGACGCCGCGGTCGCGGGGCTCCGGTGCGCGTACCTCCGGACCGTGCGGAGCGACTGGCTGAGATGCGACTTCGAATGGGGGATTTCGTGATCGATGTGATCATCGCCGGCGGTGGACCGACCGGTCTGATGCTGGCCGCCGAGTTGCGGCTGCACGGTGTACGCGTGGTCGTGGTGGAGAAGGAGCCGGAACCGGCGAAGTACGTCCGCGCGCTCGGTCTCCATGTGCGCAGCATCGAGGTGATGGACCAGCGCGGCCTGCTGGAGCGGTTCCTCGCGCACGGCAAGCAGTTCAGGATCGGCGGCTACTTCGCCGGGATCACCAAAGAGTGGCCGGATGGGCTGGACACCGCGCACTCGTACATCCTCGGCATCCCGCAGCCCGTCACCGAACGCCTGCTGACCGAGCGCGCCGCCGAGGTCGGCGTCGAGATCCGGCGCGGCTGCGAGCTGGTCGGGCTGAGCCAGGACGAGGACGGGGTGACCGCCGAACTGGCCGACGGCACGCGGCTGCGCTCGCGCTACCTCGTCGGCTGCGACGGCGGCCGCAGCACGGTGCGCAGACTGCTCGGCGTCGGCTTCCCCGGCGAGCCCTCCGAGAATGAGACGCTGCTGGGCGAGATGGAGCTGACCGAGGACCCGGAGACCATCGCCGCCGTCACGGCGGAGGTCCGCAGGACCCAGCTGCGGTTCGGCGCCGGATTCCTCAAGGACAGCGGGGTGTACCGCGTCATCGTGCCCGCCGAGAAGGTGGCCGAGGACCGTACGGTCCCGCCGACCCTGGAGGAGTTCAAGCGGCAGCTGCGGGCCTTCGCCGGCACCGACTTCGGCGCGCACTCGCCGCGCTGGCTCTCCCGGTTCGGCGACGCCACCCGGCTGGCCGAGCGCTACCGGGTCGGCCGGGTGCTGCTGGCCGGCGACGCGGCGCACGTCCACCCCCCGATGGGCGGGCAGGGGCTCAACCTCGGCATCCAGGACGCGTTCAACCTCGGCTGGAAACTGGCCGCCCAGGTCAACGGCTGGGCGCCGGAAGACCTGCTGGACAGCTACCACGCCGAACGGCACCCGGTCGCCGCCGACGTGCTGGAGAACACCCGCGCGCAGGCCGTACTGATGTCCACCGAGCCGGGGCCCCAGGCACTGCGCCGGCTGCTGTCGGAGCTGATGGACTTCGAGGAGGTGAACCGGCGCATGATCGAGAAGATCACCGCGATCGGGGTCCGCTACGACTTCGGCGAGGGCCACGAGCTGCTCGGCCGCCGGCTGCGGGACGTGGAGCTGAAGCAAGGGCGTCTCTACGAGCTGATGCGCGGCGGCCGCGGACTGCTGCTCGACCGCACCGGCCGGCTCTCGGTCGCCGGGTGGGCGGACCGGGTCGACCACGTCATCGACGACGGTGAGGAGCCGGACGTGCCCGCGGCGCTGCTGCGACCGGACGGGCACGTGGCGTGGGTCGGCGAGGACCAGGAGGAGCTGTCCGCCCGGCTGTCCAGGTGGTTCGGCGCACCCGTCGGGTGAGACCGGGCACTTCCTGGACGGCCCGCACTCCGGCCTCGCCTGATCTCCTTGCGGTCCGCCAAGGAGATCAGGAGCCGGAGGGCCTGTCGTAGATCTTCACCGTCCACGGCTCGCCCTGCCGACGGCCGACCACGGCCGCGAGCCGCTCCGGCTTCACCTGGACCACGTCCTGGACGAACCTGCCGTCACAGGTGCCCCGCTTACGATCGGCCTTCTCACAGGCGGCGTACGGATCGCCCGTCGGGACATCGGGGTTGGGCGTGCCGTCATCCTTCCACGGCCCCTCGGCGATCGGCGCGTCGGACGGGAAAACCCAGATCTTCAGGGTCTGCGGTCCATCAAGCCACCCCGGCGCGACCGACAGCCGATCGTGCTGGGAGTCGGGACCGTCCTTCGATCCGCTGCAGCGCCCGAAGTCGGCCTGCCCCGTACCCGCGTGCTGGACCACCACCCACGCGTCCCGGTCGGCGCACCGAACGGAGTAACCGGTTTCGACACTGGTCGGCCGGTAGACCACCGTCACCGGCGCGCTCATGGTCCGATGGGTCTCGGAGTGGATCACGGACAGCGTCTCCCCGTTCATTCCCTTCACCGTCCCGGACGGTCCGGCGCTGGTCGTCGTCCGCGTCGAGGATCCCGAGGCCGGGCCGGCCTTGTTCCCGTTCAGGCCGGGCAGGAGGGCTCCGCCGGCGCTGACGATCGCCATGGCGGCCCCCGCCGCCACCACGCCGACCGCCGCCCTACGGCGCAGCCGCGCTCTGTGTCCCCGCCGTACGATCGTCTCCAGGCTCGGAGGCCGCACAGGACCGCTCCGGCTGTGCTCGGCGTACACCGTCCGCAGATCGTTCTCGGTATACCGGGTCATCTGGTCGCCCCTTCCATCTCCGAGTTGTGCAGCGCCGGGTCCACCCGCAACCGCGCCAGCGCCCTGCTGAGCTGCTTCTTCACCGTTCCGAGCGAGCATCCGAGGACATCGGCGACCTGCTGGTGCGACAGATCGCCGAAGTAGTGCAGGACGAGCACCGCGCGCTGCCTGCCGGGCAGTGTCCCGGTCGCCGCCCACAGGGCCTCCCGGTCGGTCACCGCCTTGGCGATGTCCCGCTCCGCGGGGCCCTCCGGCATCTCCCCCGTGGGCACTTCGCCCCGCCAGCGCCGCCGCCACCAGGAGGCGTGCGTGTTGACGATGATCCGGTACACGTACCGGTCGGGGTCGTCCTCGATCCTGTGCCACACCCTCCACGCCTTGACCAGCGCGGTCTGCACCAGGTCCTCCGCGGTCGCCCAGTCCCGGGTTGGCAGGTACGCGGTACGGCACAATCGCTCGTGGCTGTGCCCGGCGTATTCGGTGAACCGATCCACCATCCTGTCCTTTCGTATGAACCGCCCTCACCGGGAACTACAGCCTGGAAGGGCGATTCGGGTGACAGGCCACGAGACCCCGTCCGATGAGAGGTCAGGCCACCCAGATCAGCACCCGTACGTTTTGAACAGAATTCACCAGGTATCGCCGATTTCGCGCAGCGTCGCGGGCACCGTTCCCCTCTTTTCTTGCCGTTCCTCGCCGGCACGAGGCCGACTCGATCGAAATGTCAAAACGTGGTCAGGCCAGGGCGGGCGAAGGTAACGTCAGGCACCTTGAGGGCTTCCGGATGGAGTGTTGAGAACTTCCGCCGTCGGGAGACCTCGGCCCCTACCGGGTCACCGCCGCGCGCACCGCTCGCACCTCCGACTACGAAGAGCCACTTCAGGAGCCGATGATGGATGACGACATTCAGCTGTTCAGCGACGGTGACGGCGTGGCGGTCATCGGAAGCCAGACGGCCGTCGAACGCTTCCTCGCCTCCGTGGGGTTGCCGTCGAAGGACCTCGGACTGCCGAGGCTCCGATCCGTCCTCGGTACCGTGGCCGGAGCCGCGCAGGCGGGTTCCGGGATCGCCGCCGAAGCGGGCCGCTGGGTGAAGCTGACCGAGCAGTCCGCACGGGCTTTCAAGAAACACCCGCTGATGAAGGGGTCGAATCCGGATTTCAGCCGTGCCGTGTTGATGGAGAACGGCAAGATCAAGGGGCTCCTCGAACTGGTGAAGACGCCCCAGGCGCGTCTGACCAACCCGGCGGTTCTGTCCAATGTCGCGGTGCTCATGGCACAGCTCGCCATACAGCAGGCCATGGACGAGGTCACCGACTATCTCGCCGTGATCGACCAGAAAATCGACGATGTGCTTCGCGCCCAGAAGGACGCGGTGCTGGCGGACATGATCGGAGCGGGCTTCGTCATCGAGGAGGCCATGACCGTCCGGGAGCAGGTGGGCGGGGTCTCCGAGGTCACATGGTCGAAGGTGCAGGCCACGGCGATGACGATCGCGCGGACCCAGGCGTACGCGTTGCGCCGGCTCGACGCGCTCGCCGAGAAGCTGGAGCGCAAGGCCAGGATCAGTGACCTCGCCAAGGCGTCCAAGGACGCGGAGTCCACGGTTCAGGAATGGCTCGCCGTTCTGGCTCGCTGCCTCCAACTGCAGGACGCGATCGCCGTACTCGAACTCGACCGCGTGCTGGAGGCGTCTCCGGACGAGCTGGACCGGCACCGCCTCGCGCTTCGGACCGCCCGGCGGAACCGGATGGAACTCATCTCACAGAGCACCGAGCGTCTGATGGAACGCATCGTCGCGGTCGTCGGCACGGCCAACATGAAGGTGCTGCTGCACCCGACCACGTCCCCGGCGGTGGTGCGTTCGAGCAACCATGTCGCGGTCGCCGTCGTCGACTTCCACGAGCGGCTCGGGATCGAGCAGGGCCGGCACTCATTGGACGCGAAACGGTGGGTGGACGCGGCCGTGGAGGTGAGGGACCAGGTGCTGGAGACGGGAGCGGAGGGCGTCAACGCCGCCAGGCGCCTCGGCAACGAGACCTTCGACCGCGCCAGATCGGTGACGGGCAGACTCGGCAACGAGACCCTCGACCGGGCGAGATCGGTGACGGGCAGGCTCTCCGGCGGGATCACCGAGCGGGTGCTCCGCCGGCGCGGGGACGGCGAGGAACACGCCGAGGAGAGCTGAGCCGCCGACGATACGGGCCCCACCGCCATCGTCGACGATCTCGACCGCCCCGCCCACTGATCCCGTACGGCTCGGCCGCGTCCGGCTCGCGGAGAAACCTGGGGCGCGTCGAGCACCTGACGCTCCGGAAACGCGACTCCACTCGACCCGGAGCAGACCAGCGGACAGGGCACCGACGTGTTGGTAGTTTCCGCTCATGTCTGATGCCGACTTCACCCCCCTCCGCGTCACCTACCGGACGCTCGGGCTCGACACCCTCCACCGCATCCGCGCGTGGGCGCAGCAGAAGGGCCACCCCGTCAGCGAGCGTGGCCGCCTCGCGCCGGAGATCATGGATGCCTTCTTCGCCGCCCATCCCGAGGTCCACGAGCAGGCGGAGAAGTTCGAGATGGTCCACGCCACCGCGAGAACCCCCGGCGCGTCACCGTGAGGACTACGAGTGGCAGGGGGACGACCGGCTCGGGGACATCTACACGATCGTTCTCGTTTGCGGGCTCGACGAGCACGAGGTGCTGCGCCGGCTCGGCGCCGAAGACGGGGACATCCGGCTGATCGAGGATGAGGACCACTCTCTGCCGGAGGGACCTGCGATCATCACCGTGAGGCGAATCGGGGACTGGACCGTCGCGATCGAGGACTGTGGCGGGCGCGGCGTGGAATGGGACGTCCTGGGCGCCCTGTCGCGCGATGGCGGAGAGGCCGTGGCGGTGCAGCGACATGACTTCGCCCAGCACCTCATCGCCCATGCCGCCGACGGCCGGCTCATCACCGCCGTCAACCCGGCGTTTCCCATCGACAGACAGGGCGCGGACCCCGACCGGCTCAACCGGCACCTCCGCGAACTGGGCATCGACCCGGCCGCCGACGACCACCTCGACAACCCCGTCCCGGCAGCCCTGGCACTCGCCGGCCGGATCACCGGCGTCATCATCGGTCCACACCATCTCGGCCGCCCCATTCTCGGCGCCGCCATACCTGGCGCCTACTCCTGACCCGGCCGCTACGTCCGCCTCGGTGAGACCTCCGCCCGGAGATCAAAGCCGGTCGGGGCTCCGGCGTTCACCTAACGATGTGCTCGCTCTGCCCCGCCGGCGCCGAACGTAGGACATCGTGGTGTCATGCCGCGCCTCTTCCCCCTCGCCTTGGCCGCCGGTGGGGCTGTGCTTCTCATCGTCATCGCGCTGTCGGCGTTGGGCCCGTTGAATCTGGCCACCGTCCGGCCGACGCTGAATCAGGTGCTGGAGGTGGTGAAGCTTGCCCTGGCCGTGGTGGCGGGGGTCGGCGGGGTGGTCGCCCTGGTGGTGGCCTATCGGAGACATCGCGTCACCGAGGCGGGGGAAGTCGTGAGCAGACCAAGCTGTATGCCGAACAAGAACGGAACCCGATGCAAGGCTTCATCGCCGCGTCGGAACCCGGCCTGGCAGTCACCCGGTGATCAGCCTTGGCCGTGGCCGTTGATCAGCCAGCGGCCACCGGTTCGCTCCAGGAAGAACCGCTCGCTGTAGGGGCCGTCCTCCGTCGTGTAGAACTCGCACTGCTCGAAGGTGTAACTCACCGGCACCCGCACACACCGCCGTATGTCCCCGCAACTCTCCACCTCGGGCTCGCCGACCTCCACGTCGGTCAGGCTGGTCCAGTTGGCGAAGCCGCTGTCCACACTCCTGAACTCGGCCTCGTACTGCGGACTGCGACGATCCCACATGGCCCGGCCGGTCCTGTCGTCATGGCCCGCCATGGCCTCCAGGTATCTCCGGACCACCTCGGCCGGAGATGCCTCCTCGGGTGGCGGCGCCACGCGATGCACCTCGGCCTTCCCCCCGCATGTTCCGCATCCGGACACCAAGCCGGAACCGAGCACGACGCAAACCGCGAGCGGCAACCCGATCCTCCTCATCACAACCCCCGGTCGTCGGCGGGCCCCCGGACGGCGTCCGCCGACGACCACTCTCGACAACCCCATTCCGGCGGCCCTGGCACTCGCCGGCCGGATCACCGGCGTCATCATCGGCCCGCACCATCTCAGCCGCCCTGTTCTGGGCGCCGCCATACCTGGTGCCTCCTCCTGACCCCGGCCGCTACGTCCGCCTCGGTGAGATCTCCGCCCGAAGACCAACGCCGGTCGGGGCTTCGTGGGCGATCGATCCCGCGAGCCGTTCGACGGCCGAGAGCAGCCCGATCGGCGGCAGGGTCAGGTCGAGGGCGTGCCGGACGATCTCGATGCCCGTGCCGCGCACCACGTGCCGGTACGGCTCGGCCTCCCCCTCGGCGTACACCAGGTGGCCCCGGTCGAGGCCGAGCACCGTGCAGTACGCCAGCATCTGGTACAGGTCGGCGTTGTGGCCGTCGGGGCCGGTGGAGATCTTGTACTTGGCGTCCACCACCCCCGCCGGGACCTCCCGCCCGTCGGGACCGGCGGCGTAGCGCACCAGGTCGGGCCTGAGGCGGACCCGCTCGCCGTGGTCCAGGTGGTGACGGCGGTCCTGCGGATCGCAGCGCCCGCCGTACGGCCGCAGCGCCTCGGTCAGGGCCACCGTCACGAAGTCCTCGAACACCCGCCACATCTCCACGAGCAGGCCGTCCACCCGGACGGCGGTGCCGTCGTCGAGTTCGTAGGAGGCGCCGCGCAGTACGAGCTCTGTCAGCCCGAGCGCGGTGTGGTAGCGGGTGTTGAGCCGGCTGGGCCGCCAGACCGGCGCGGGCCGCCCCGGCACCGGCGGGGTGACGCCCGCCAGCCTGGCGATGACGTGCCGCAGCGTCCTGCGGGTCGGTACGGCGAGGCCCGGCAGCCGCAGCAGCCGCGCCGAGGCGGCCAGCAGCAGCCGGTTCTCGGCGATGTCGACGGTGTAGTCGTCGTAGCGGACCTCGACCGGCAGCGGCAGGCCGTACCGGCGGCGGAGCTGGTCGGCCTCGCGGATCCGGCCGCGGACGACCGGCAGCGCCTCCTCCGCCTCCCGGTATCCCTGGAGCACGCCCTGCCGCAGGGCGCGGTCGGCGGCCCTGGCGTAGGCGTGCGCCAGCGCGGGGAGCAGGTCGGGGTGCTCCCCGGCGTCCACCTCCTCCTGCCGCCAGCCGCCGAGCCGGCGGGCATATCCGAGGAGGAAGAAGACGCGGTCCACCGGGACCTTCGGGGCGATCCGCACCTCCACCCCGCCGATGACGGCCGCGCCGACGTAGCCGTTGTCGCGGACCCGCCACAGCCCGGCGTGCGGGCCAGGGGTCACCCGGACGGCCTTCGCCGCCGCCAAAGCCGCCGCCTGCCCGGCCGTCAGCTCGCACTCGACCGGCGGGGCCCCCTCCACCAGGATGATCACGAAGCGGGCTCCCCGGCCGCCTCTTCCGGATCCTGGTCGAGTCTGAGGGCCTTCCGCAGCGCGGGCAGGCCGTACCGCTGGAAGACGTCAATGCCGTCGCCGTAGTGGTGCTCCTCCAGCAGCGGCAGGATCTGCGTCCGCCAGACCCGCTCGAAGCCCCTGCCGTCCCGATGGATGCCCTCCCGCATGAGGTAGGAGGGGCCGATCTTGAAGTCGCGGTCGTCGATGCGGGCGTTGAGCTCGGCCAGGAGGCGGGCCGCGTCGTCCGGCAGGTCCCGCTCCCCGAGCCACCGGCCGAGCATCTCCCGGGTCGGCGTCTCCTCCGGATGCAGCTCGACGAACGCGAACCGGCGCCGCATGGCCGCGTCGACCAGGGCGATCGACCGGTCAGCGGTGTTCATCGTGCCGAGGATGACGAGGTTCTCCGGCAGGGTGAACGCCTGGCCTGTCCCCTCGGCGGAGGAGTAGAGCAGGTCGATGGCCCTCCTGCGGTACTCCAGCAGGAAGTACAGCTCCCCGAATATCTTCGCCAGGTTGCCGCGGTTGATCTCGTCGATGATCAGGACGTACGGTTCCTCGGGCCGCTGCCGGGCGGCGTCCACCAGGCGCAGCAGCGGTCCGGGCAGCGGCTTGAAGGTCACCCCCTGCCCGTCGGGGGTCTGCACCGGCCGGAACCCCTCGAAGAAGTCCTCGTAGGAGTAGGCCGGGTGGAACTGCACGAGCTTGACGTTCTCCGGCCTGCCGCCCGCCAGGAAGTGCGCGAGCTCCTGGGCGAGATAGGTCTTGCCGGTGCCAGGCGGCCCGTAGAAGACCAGCTGCGGACGGTCGCGGAGCAGTTCGACGCACTCCTGCAGCCAGTCACGGTCGACGAGCAGCGTCCTGGCCAGCTCGTCGTCGGCGTCGGGGAGCGTCATCCTCCGGGCGACCGGGGGTCTCGGCAGTTCCGGCCTGCTCAGCCGTTCCAGTTCCTCGGCGAACTCCGTCAGGTTCAGCACGTCATGCTGGGTCGCGAACTTCGCCGATATCTCGGCCCGCAGGTCGTCGGCGCGGTTCAGCGGCGACTCCGCGTTCAGCCAGGTGACCGTACGCCGCAGGTCGGAAAAACCGTCATCGTCGGGTTCGAACACCGGGCCTCCGGTGAGGTGACCCAGGTAGATCCTGTCCCCGTCCTCGGTGAGCACCAGGTCGTTCTCCCGCATCCGCGACAGGAACGCGTAGAACTCGGCCGTTTTCTTCACCCGCTCTCCGTAGGAGGCGTCCTCATAGTCCTCGTCCACGGCCGCCCGGACCGCTTCCTGGCTCACGCCCGGCGGCAGCTCACGCAGCCTGGCAGCCGGAAGCGAACAGTAGCCCTCCGCCAGCCAGTCCGGCACCAGGTTCCCGCCCCGCACGTTGGAGCCCCGGACGAACCAGGCGCGGCGCGAGCGCTCTGAGCCACCGGAATCCGCATCCGGGTTCGTGTCCGCGTCCTCGTCGAGGAGCTGGCGCAGGTCGGCGCCGGAGATCCGCCGCCCCGCCGGTGCCATGCCGAGTACGGCGTGCAGCCCCTCCTCGTCGAGCATCTTCTGCCAGGTCCTGCGCAGACGCTCGTCGGCGTGGGCGTCTTCCGGAATGCCGCCGTCCCGATCGAGCACTCGGTGCCAGCCCTCGGGCCGCTCCCCCTGAAGCCACCCGACCAGGTGGGGAGCGTCCACACCCGTCTGGGCCGCCAGGTCCTCGGCCGGGACCCAGTGCCCTACGGGTACGGCCTCCAGCAGGCGCTCGACAGCCTCGAATCTCTTCCTGTTCTTCTCCCAGTAGACATATCCGGTATGCGACTCGGCGACGAAAGAGGAAACGTCCCTATGCCGCTCGAGGGCGAGACTGCCGAGCGGGGTCAGGTACCAGCGGCCATGCGCCTTGGTGATCCAACCGGACTTCCCCAGGCCACCGCTCTTCCATCGGAGAGCCAGTTCCGGCGTATTACTCGCCACCCCTCCCTTGCTCCACTCCTGGGCCAGATCTGGCATCTGACTCTGAACCAGGAGCAAAATCTCATAAACAGGCAGGCCCTCGGGGTGATCGGCCAGAACCCGGGCGGCCATAAACAAGATCTGTCGGGTGAGCTCCGTCCGCGACGTCATAGCTGCAAGATCGGCAAATCCAACCTGATCATTACACCCGCAGCCGACGTCCCGACGGCCGGTTCACAGCCGACGGCATCCCGGGCCACCTGCGCTGTAACGCTCAGGCGGTACGGCGGATCCGCTCCAGGTGGTCTCGCCCAGAGCAGTGCGACAACCCCGGCGCAGGGGATGCGGGCGTCCTCGATCGTTGGGGTTCCGCCGCAGGTCGCGGAGTTCACCATCCAATCTTCCGAAGCCGCAGCGGATGACTGCACCGGGGCACCCTTCGGTAGCGTGCTCGCATGACGGAGCTCGGAGATCTCGCCGACCGCCTGCGGCGGTTCGCGCGGGAGCGCGACTGGGAGCGGTTCCACACGCCCAAGAACCTCGCCATGGCGTTCGCCGGAGAAGCCGGCGAACTCGTAGCGGAGTTCCAGTGGCTGACGCCCGAGGAGTCGGCCGCGGTCATGGACGATCCTGAGGCCGCCGAACGCGTCAGGTCCGAGCTGGCCGACGTCGTCACCTACCTGGTCCGCCTCGCCGACGTGCTGAACGTGGACCTCATCAAGGCCACCCACGCCAAAATCGACCAGAACGAGAAACGCTTCCCGGTACGGACCACGCGAGGACGGGCCGGGAGGGCGTCATCCGACACCGTCTGACGGCGCGACGCCTTTCCGGTCCGACTGCGACGGTCCGACGGCACGCTGGACCGGAACGACCGACGCGAGGACGACGGTGCATGAGAACAGCATCGACCAGAATAAAAACCGCTTTCCGATAGAAACCCTCGAAGACCGGCTGAAAGCCCCTGCCACTCGTCTGATTTCGTCGGAAGATCGCTGTAATGTTCCTGGCGTAGTGATGCGGCCCGACGGGCTTCCGCTGATCGTCTGATCACCTGATCGCTTGATCGTCTGATCCACGCGGACACGCCCCCATACCGCACGAGTCTCTCGTGCTGCCTGGGGGTAGGTCCGTGACGGCGTTCCGGCACTCCGCCGAAGGTCTGGCCAGACTGGCGACCGACGGCTCGGTTCCCGAAAGACGGCTCAGCGAGGTCATCGCCGAGTGTCTCCGAAGGACGGCGCGGATCAACCCCTCCCTGGCTGAGCGCAGGTCGTGGGAGCGCAGCCTTCCCGTCCTCGCCCAGGACCTCCTGGACGCCGGGCTCGGCGGCGTCGAGATGCTGGTGGAGTACCAGCTCCCGCTGACCAGCAAGCGGGCCGACGTGGTGCTCGCCGGGGTGGATCGCCGTACGGGCGAAGACGCCTACGTGGTCGTGAAGCTCAAGCAGTGGAGCCGCGCGGAGCGGTTCGAGGACGATCCGAAGCTGGTGCTCGTCGAGGGCCTGCCGGGCGGCCCCAGGCTGCACCCGTCGTTTCAGGTACGGGACTACTGCGACTACCTCGCCGACTTCGTCGGCGCCCTGGCCGGCCGGGACGATGCGCTCCGGGGTGTGGCCTACCTGCACAACGCCGCCGACCTCGACGTCGAGGACCTCTACGGGCACGTCCAGGACGAGCGCACCCGGCTGTTCACCAAGACCCGGCGCGGCGCCTTCGTCGACTACCTTCGGGACCGGTTCGCCCCGCTTCCGGGAGCAGGTGCGGCCGACCGGCTGCTGAGCAGCGCCGTACGGCCCTCCAAGCAGCTCCTCAAGCTCGCCGCCGAGGAGATCAGGGATCGTAAGCAGTTCGTCCTGTTGGACGAGCAGCGGCTGGCCTACGAGATCGTCCTGAACGCCGTGGACCGGGCGCGCGGGGCCGACTCCAAGGAGGTCGTCATCGTCTCCGGCGGCCCGGGAAGCGGCAAGAGCGTCATCGCGCTGTCCCTGCTGGGCGAGCTGTCGCGGCAGGGGCGGACCGTGCTGCACGCCACGGGTTCCCGCTCCTTCACCGAGACGCTGCGCCGTGTCCCCGGCAAGGGCTCCTCGAAGGTGAAGGGCCTGTTCAAGTACTTCAACAGCTTCATGCAGGCCGAACGGAACGGCCTCGACGTGCTGGTCTGCGACGAGGCGCACCGGATCCGCGAGACCTCGCAGAACCGCTACACCCCCGCCCGGCTGCGCAGCGACCGCCGCCAGATCGACGAGCTGATCGACGCCGCGCGGGTGCCGGTCTTCCTGCTGGACGAGCACCAGGTCGTACGGCCCGGCGAGCTGGGCACCGTCGCCGAGATCAGGGAGCACGCCGAGGCCCGCGGGTTCCGCGTCCACGAGGTCTCCCTCGACGGACAGTTCCGCTGTGGCGGCAGCCGCGCCTACGAGCAGTGGGTGCTGCGCCTGCTCGGCCTGGACGGCGACGGCCCCGAAGCATGGACCGGCGACGACCACTTCGCCGTGTCCCTGGCGGACTCGCCGTACGAGTTGGAGTCCCTCCTACGCGACAGGCAGAAGAAGGACTACTCCGCCCGCATGACGGCCGGTTTCTGCTGGCCGTGGAGCGACCCGCGCAAGGACGACACCCTCGTCCACGACGTCCGGATCGGCGACTGGTCCCGTCCTTGGAACGTCAAGGGCGACCGAGCCGTGGGCGACGCGCCGCCGAGCGCAATGTGGGCGACGCAGGATGGCGGCTTCGAGCAGATCGGCTGCGTCTACACCGCCCAGGGCTTCGAGTACGACTGGAACGGCGTCATCCTCGGCCCCGACCTGGTCTACCGCGACGGCCGGCTCGTCACCGTCCGTTCCGCCAGCAAGGACCCGGCCCTCACCAAGAAGGTCACCGACGAGCAGGCCGACCGCCTGATCAGGAACACCTACAAGGTCCTGCTCACCCGCGGGATGGTGGGCACCTTCATGTACTCCACCGACCCGCGGACCCAAGAGTTCCTGCGCGGGCTCGTCCAGGACTGAACACGCGGCGAGCCGGCCGTCGCGGTGGACCGGGTCCAGGACTGAACGCGTGAGCCGCTCCGGAGACTCAGGGCCAGCGCTCGGCGGCCACCAGTCGTCCTCCCGTCACCAGGGGCCGCAGCGCCTGAATCGCCGCGGCCCGGCTGAGGTCCTCGTGATACGCCTGGTTGCCGAAGCTGCGCAGGCAGCCGTAGCAGGAGGTCTCCTCGCCGCAGTCGCAGTCCGACACCCTGGCGTGGGCGGTCTCCACGACGTCGTCCAGGGATCGGGCGATGCGCAGCACGCTCCCCGCCCCGCCGGGCACGGCGTCGAACATGACCAGCCCGGTCTCGCCGCCCGGCTGGGCGTACAGCGTGCCGCCGAGGTCGTCCCGGCTGAGTTCCAGCCGCTCGGCCGCCCCCTCCAGCAGGGCGTAGAGGGTGGAGCGCCAGTGCGCGGGGCCCGCCGCCAGCGGCATGGCCAGGCGGTCGAAGACCAGCTCGAGGAGGTCGGTCTCGTAGGGGTGGGCGAGCGAGCGCCGCCGCAGGGGTCCGGAGCACTCGGACCCCCGCAGGAGATGGGTGTGCGTCTTGGCTGCCCGTGTGTTCAGGGGCATCCCCGCGCCGCACCAGTCGCAGATCAGGTAGCCGCCCCCGGTCGGTCCCTCGGAGAGGGCGATCAGCCGGCCGCGTGAGCCGGCGCGGCCCCAGAGCGTCCCGCCGTTCGGCGCCTTCCAGGTGGTCTCCTCCACCTCGGCGGCCAGCGACAGGACGTGCGTCGCGCCGTTCCAGCTCCGCTTCGGCGGGGTGGTCGTCGTCTTCGACGGCTTGGCGTCCGCGACGAAGCCGAACTCCGGCACGTAGTACTGCCGGGATGCCTGCCGCGCCACGGTCGAGCAGGAGGGGCACGCCGGGTCGAGAGGCTCGTCGCTCTCGCGGTAGTGCTGGCAGTGCTCACAGACCAGGTAGTGCTTGCCGACGAGTTCCCGGTCCGGCAGCCGGTAGACCCCTCCCGAGCGCCACAGCAGGCCGCCCGCGACGACCTCGGCGCCGGGCGCGTACTCGTAGATGGCGGCCGACAGATCGCGGGTAAGCTCCAGCTTGGCGCCGACCGCCTCGCCCGAGTAGGACGTCCGCAGCTCCACGGTGTCGACGGGGAAGCCGTACTTGGGCAGCACGTTGCGGTTGGCGAGGTAGCCGAGCAGGTTGCGCCGGGTCAGCGTGTTGACCGTCTTGGCGTACCGGGCGACCAGGTGGTCCTGGCGCGCCTCGTACGCCTGGCGGCGTCGCTCCTCGAAGATCGCCACGTCGTAGGCGAGCTGGGCCCTGACCTCTTCGAGCAGTTCCCCCAGCCTGTCGACCCACGCGCCGTCGTTCACGCCGATCTCCCGCTGCACCTCGGGAGGAAGCACCCGCAACAGTGACTCCATGACGTCGCGCGGCACGGGCGACAGGAAGGACCGCACCCGTGAGGCGGCCACCGTCCCGGCCTGGGGCAGGAAGAACTCGCCCGCGGTCGCCCACGTCTCCCCGGTGGTCCGCCGGGCGTGCCGGAAGAACGCCGACAGCGCGATCGAGTGGGCGTGCCGCCGGTCGATGCGCTCGTTGCCCAGCGGCACGTACGGCGCGCGCACCTCACCGGCGATCATCGACACGGGGTCCTGGTAGCGGGAGAGGTCGTGCGAGCGCCGCTGCGCGTAGGTGACCACGAGCGCCGCCGAGTCCGTACGGCGTCCCGCGCGCCCGGCTCGCTGGACGTAGTTGGCGGTGGTCGGGGGCATGTTGCGCAGCACGACCGACTGCAGCTCACCGACGTCCACGCCGAGCTCGAACGTGGTGGAGCACGACAGGACGTTGACCTCGCCGCGCAGGAACCGCTGCTGGATGTCGGCCGCCTCCAGGCCGGTCCACTGGGCCGTGTGCTCCCGGGCGACCAGCGGCACCGGGGTCATGGACCGGTACATCGCCCGGTAGTGGTTGTCGTCCTCGGCCGTCGGCGGAACGGAGAACGGCCTGAGCGCGCCCCGGCAGCCCATGGTCGGGCAGACCTCGCGGACGGAGACGGCGGTGACCCTCCGGCACAGGTCGCAGCGGTGCAGGGGCCGGTCCGGTTCGGCGGGCGCGAGCCGCAGCCAGGTGTGGTCCATCTGCCGGACCGTCCCCAGGCCGCGGACGGTGTCGGCGGCGAGCCAGCCGTCCCGCTGCGCGGTGATCAGCTTCCAGCATCCGCGCAGCACCTCCATGGGGTCGGCGGGCGCGCCGAGCCTCTCCAGGACGCGGATCACGTAGTCGAGGCGGCGGTTCATCCCCCGGGTGGGCAGCCAGCTCAGCACCTTCCGGGGCGGCTCGGAGCCGTCCTCGCGCACGTAGATGGGACCGCGACGGGGGTCGAACGCCTCGTCGCGGGGGTCGACCTCCTCCGGCATGGTGACGACGCCCTGCTGACGCAGGCTGCGCAACAGCTCCGACAGCAACGCCCAGCCCTCCTCGGCGGACAGGCCGAGAGAGCGCAGCACCGGCGGTACGGTCCACCGCCGGTCGCGGTCCAGGTCGACCCGCAACAGGCCCAGCCCTTCCAGGGACTGGCGGTCGTCCAAGGCGACGAGCTCCCGCATGACCCACAGGGCCGCCTCGCGTTCGCGCTGCTGGCGGGACATGCGCCGGGTGAAGACGTGCGCCCGGTCGGCGGCCTTGGCCACGTGGTAGGTGAGGTCGGCGACGCCGACCGCCTCGTCGTCGCGGGTGGCCGCCGTGAGCCCTTCGAGGATGAGGCGGCGGTGCTGGATGCCGGAGTAGCTGGATTCGAGGTAGGGGGCGAAGAAGGCGGCCGCCTGCCGGCTGTCGCTGAACGACAGGAGCTTGCGCCCCTCCCCCGGCTGGTCGGCCAGGTCATCGGCGGCGGGCGGCAGCGCCTGGTAGAGAGCGCTGGCCAGGACGGCCACCGCCGCGTCGTTGCCGCTCTCGAACCGCCGGACCATCCCCGTGCCCCGCGCGCCGCAGGAGACGCAGCCCGACGGGGAGTCCTGGTGGGTGTTGAGCCGCCGGACCGGCCAGAGCGTCGTCGAGTCGCAGCCCTTCCGCCCGCACAGGAGCCGGGGCGAGGAGTGCAGCCCTCCGCAGGAGGCGCAGAGGAACGCGTCCTCCCCGGTGACCCGTGTGGCGCCCTCCATGTCCTCGTCGTCCTCGTCGGCCACGACGGGAGAGTCGCCGAGGAGCAGCCACACCCGGCGCTCGTCCTTCTTGATCCTCGGCGCGAAGACGTGGCCGTCGTCGCCCGGCCGTACCGCGCCGAGCAGGTGGACGGCGCCGCAGCGCTTGCACGCACCGAACTCGAACACGGCCCCGCGGCAGGAGTCGCAGACCTCCCGGCGGCCCAGGGAGACATGCGGGCCGGTCTCGGTGAGGCAGGTGAACGCCCCTTCGGTGGCCCGCGCGAAGAGGTGGTAGCGGGCGGACAGCACCGGGGAGCCGGCCGCGTCGCGGACCTTGCTGCCCACGGCCACCAGCGCGGCCAGAGCCGTCTCCGGCCGCTCGTGGGGGTCGAAGAGCAGTCCGGCGAGCTCGCCGAACGATTCGGGCGCGGCGGCCAGCCGGGTGCGCAGCTCGGCCATGCCCCGCTCGTGGGCCAGCGCCGTCCCGGGGTCGTCGGCGGTGAAGCCGTGCTCCTTGGCCAGCCGCAGCAGGTCAGCGCCGGGGTCTCCGGCCGCGGCCAGCTCGCGGTACGCCTCGGCCGGCAGCGGCCCCCAGAAGGGTTCGGCGGGCATCCTCACCCGGGTGGCCCGCACCAGGTCCTGCCGGGAGGTGTCCCCGGGCTCCCACTCGAAGGGCACGTTGAACAGCTTGGTGGCGAAACCGGTCACCGCGGCCGGGTCGTCGCCGACCGTCGCGCTCGTGGCGATGCACTGCAACGTCTGCCCCGGGGCGACCCGGTCGTGCAGGCGGCGCAGCAGCATGGCCAGCTCGGCGGCCTTGGCGCCGTCGTAGACATGCGCCTCGTCGAGTGCGACGAACCTCCAGCCCTGCCCCTCGAACAACTCCAGGTCGGCGGGCCGCAGCAGGAGATACTCCAGCATGGCGTAGTTGGTCAGCAACAGGTGGGGCGGCGTGGCCCGCATCTCCTCCCGGCTGAGGAGCTCGTTGGGCAGCCGGGGCTGGTCGGGGTTGAGTGATTCGAACGTGTCCGCGCCCACCCGGGCGCTTTCCGGGGTGTCACCGGTGTAGCGGCCGAAGGTGATCTGCGGCACGTGCCCGAGCAGTTCGCGCAGCCGCTTGAGCTGGTCGTTGGCCAGCGCGTTCATCGGGTAGAGGAGCAGCGCCCGCACCCCGGGGCCGAGTCCGCCACGTGAGTGCTCGGCGAGCAGCGAGTTGAGGATGGGCAGCAGGAAGCTCTCGGTCTTGCCGGAGCCGGTTCCGGTGGCGACCACCAGGTTACGTCCCTGTACGGCCTTGCGGAGCGCGTTCTCCTGGTGTCGGTACAGCGGCCTGTCGAGCGGCAGTTTGGTGCCGGCCAGCGCGTGGAACGCCGGGTCGAGGACGCCCTCGGCGATGAGCCCTTCCGGGGTGGCCCCGGTCGCGTACGGCGGGGTGGCCTCCAGCAGCGGCCCCTTGGTCAGCATGGGACTGCGGGAGATCTCCGCCGCCAGCGCCTCCGCGATGCGCGGCTCGCGCACCGGCAGCAGCGACCGCAGGTAGCGGCGGTAGCTGGCGATGATCAGGTCGCTGGTGCCCAGCGGGTCCAGAGTGTGGCTCACTGCGTCTCCGTCCTCTCTGCCTTCTCGTCGAGCTTCTCGCCGGCCCGCTCGGCTCCGGCCAGGAGCTCGGCCAGGATGAGGTCGGTGGTCACGAGCTGGGGGGCCACGGCGGCGAGCCTGGCCCAGTCGGCACGGAACGTCTGCTCCGCGGACCGGCATCCGGCGTCGCCTCTGGCGGCGAGCCGGGCGGTGAGCGCGAACGCCGCCGAGGCCGCCGAGAGGGCGTACCAGCCGCCCCTGCCTCCCGGGTGGCCGCGCTGTTCGAGCTGGCGCACGAGGCGTGGCCGCCGGATCAGCGTGCGCGCCGTTCTAACGACATACGAGGCGAGCCTGCCGAGCTCGCCGACGGCGTCCTCCTCCCGCAGGTCGAAGAGGCGGCGCGCGGCGGCGGCCCGGCTGTCGGCGTCGAGCAGCGCGCGGGGCACGACGTCGGCGGCCCGCCAGATGCCCTCGATCTGCTCGGGGGTCAGGTGGACCATCCGCTCGACCTCGGGGCCGAACCGCCCGACCGCCGCGTGCGGGTCGGATCCCTTCTCCCTGATCTCGGTCAGGGAGTCCCCGCACTGCCGTTCCGCCGCCGCTCGGCAGTCGCCGTCGGCGAGGTCCCCGGCGAGTACGGCGGCACCCGGTAGGACGGGCCACATCTTCCGGGCCGCCGCGGCGCGTTCGAGGTCCGGTACGGCCGTCGCCGCCAGGCCGGAGGAGATCAGCGCGACCAGGGCGCGACCGGGTTCGAGGCCCAGCTCGGCCAGCGCGACCAGCGCGGCGGACGGGCGCCGCTGCAACGGCCGCGAGCACTCCTGGAGGAACCTCTGCACGTCGGAAGGGGCGCAGAGCTCCCGGGCGAGCTCCACCATGACCCAGACCCGCCCGAGGTCCTCGACCTCCTGCGGGCACTCCCCCTCCCCGGCGGCGAACCGGGACAGGGCCGTCTCCTCCGGGTCGTCGCCGGTCAGGTGGCCCCGCCCGTCCACCGGCAGGAAGTGCTCGGGCCAGCGCGGCCACTCCGCGGGCGCCCACTGCTCCTCGACCTGGAGGAACACCAGGAGCGGCCCGGCGTCCCGCAGTTCCTCGGGCAGCGGCACCAGGCCGCCGTCCTCCACCGGCACGATCCAGGGTTCGCGCCAGGGGGCCGTCGTGGCGTAGACGCCCGCGGTGAGCCCCTCGACGGCCGCGCAGTCGTCGAGCCTGAGGTGGTCGCCGGCGTGCTCGGCGCCCAGCGCGAGTCGGCGGGGCCGTACGCTCGCGAGCCGGACGACCTCGTCGTCCACCTCCAGCAGCAGGTCGGCCCGCTGGTACGCCCTGACCGTGTCGGCGATCCTGACCAGGTCGTACCGGGCCGTTCCGCCCTGGATCCGGCCGCTGGCCGGGACGTCCTGGACGACCCCGCTCCCGGCGGCCACCCGCATCGGCGGGAGAGCGCGGGCCTCCGGGACCCGCACGAGGAGCGCCCCCGGCTCGTCGGAGAACTCGTCCGTGACGAGCCACAACGGCCCGGCCTGCCAGCCCTGTGCGTCGGCGCCGCCCTCGCGCAGCACCTGGACGTGCGGAGGGGTGACCACCAGCGGCTGGGAGCCCTCCTCCGTCCGGTACTCGGCCACCTCCCTGAGCCGGTCGGCGGAAAAGGACAGCACACGAGGGTTGGCCCGGGCTCCGACGGCCGCCGACAGCTCGGCCCGCCCGTCGGCCAGACCGGACATGCCGAACACCCGGACCCGGGGGGTGAACCGCACCCCCAGCCCCTCGGCGACGAACACCGTCCGCCGGACGCCGCGCCCGAGCGGGCCGCGGACCACGAGGTCGAAGGAGCCGAGCAGCGGCCGGGGCAGCCCGTCCCACAGGTCGGTGACCGAGCGGGGCTCGGTGGTCATGTAGCCGCGCGACAGGACGACGGTGTCGTCCCCGCTGCGGCGGACGTCGATCCGCCAGGTCGTCTCGGCCCCGACCTCACCCGGCAGCCACACCTCCGGCGCCCGCGCGTGGACCGGGGAACCGTACGGCGTGGCCACCCCCGGCACCGGGTCGCCGGTGACGACGCGCGGGTGGGAGTGGCCGCGCACCGGACGCCTGCTCCCGGGGATCCCGGCGAGCCCCAGCGAGCGCGCCCCCTCCAGCGAGACCTGCCGCAGGCACCAGCCGTTCCAACCCAGGGGGAGCTGCCCCTCGATCGTCACCGCGAGCGTGCCGTCCGCCACCAGCTCGTGCTCGGCCGGGTACACCGCCCACACCACGTCCGGGGGCAGCGGCAGGCTCGGCGGCAGTCGCCGGCCGTCCTCGGCGAAGACCAGCAGCGGCGCGGCGGGATCGACGACGGGCAGCTCGATCTGGTGGTTCCACCCCGCCAGCGCGACCACCGCCGTCCGGACCGGCCGGGGCAGCCCGAAGGAGGTCGAGGGGGCGCCCTCCGCCGCCCCGACCCACAGCGCCTGGCTGCGGACCGTGGTGGTCACCCCGTCTGCGGTGACGTTCCAGCGGGCGATCCCGTCGGGGGCGTCGCTGGTCGCGGGCAGCACCACCTCGACGCCGCGGCCGAAGGGGTCGAGGGCGATCCGGGGTCGTTCGGCCCGGGGCCCGCCCCCGCCGGCCGAACGCCGGGAGCCGAGGCCGAGACGCTTCTCGGCGGCCAGCTCCTGGGCGCGGACGACCACCCGGACCGGCAGCCCGACGCCGTCGAGGTCGGGGTCGGCGTCGCGGAGCCGGTCGAGCAGGTCGAAGCTGCGCTCGACGAAGTCGGCGGCGAACTCGGTGCCGTGCTGCAGGAAACGCCGCGCGGGCACGTCCAGCTCCTGGATGCGCTTCTCCTTGCCCGGCTCGGTCGCCCAGGCCAGGAACCCCTCGGCGTCCAGCCCCCGCTCCGCCGTCCGGCGCTGGACGATCAGCCGGAAGTAGTCCTCCAGGCAGAACGTCGGGATGCCGGTGTGCATGAGGATCGGGCCGAGGTACGGCATCGGCATGTCGGGAAAAGCCGGCAGGCCGAGGGAACCGAGCGCCGCCGCGAAGCCCTGTCCCCAGACGGCGCGGTCCTCTGGAAGGGCGGTGAACCGGATGGCGTTCCACAGCTCGGGCCAGAGCGTGCCCCGCCGGTAGCCGCGGGCGGCGATCCCGGTGACGGCGACCGCGACGCAGGCGGGCCAGCGGGTGAAGAACCTCTCGGGCGGCTTCCCGGCGGCCACCCATTTCTTGTAGACCGGCCCGAGCACCGCCGCGACCTGTTCGCTGTGGACGTCCTTGACGTCCACCTCGGCGACCAGGGACGAACCGCGCAGCCGCCTGGACCAGGCGTGTTCCCGGAGGTCGAGCAGCTCCAGCGGCTTGACCTTCCGTACGGACCCCGCTTTGGAACCTTCCATCCCAGAAAGGTAATGATCTTCAGCGGAATATGGAACAGGAAGCGGGAATCGATTTCGGTCTGTGACAAATCGCGGCGCCGAGCGGAACTCCAGGCGGTCGCTCATTAACTCTGGAGCAACGATCACATACGTGATTAAATGCGCCGGTGACATCTCCCGGTATGACAGCCACCGCGAAATCTGCGATCGCGGCATACCAGAGAATCGCCGAGCTCGCGCAGGTCAACGCCCCCGCGCTGAACAAGGCGGCCCAGACGATGCAGACCAACGCCTGGGTGGGCGGCGGGGCGGCCAATTTCAGCAAGGAACTGTTCGCCCACCGCACGCGGATCCAGCAGGCCTTCCAGTCGGCGCTGGACGAACTCGCCGAACTGATCGTGCGCGAGGACGGGCCCGCTCCCCCGCGCCTGCACGTGACCACCCCGATGCCGACGACGATGAGTGCGGGCACCGGTGGTTTCAGGGGGATAGATGAGGGCCAGATGGAGGTCCTCGTCAAAGAGCTCGACCGGGCCGGCGACACGCTGTCGGCGGCCGGCTCCCAGTTGCAGAGCGCCTGCTCGGCACTATGCGTGGCCCCCGGCGCGGGCCGTACGGTCGGCGCCGCCGGAGCCTGGGCCGAGACCCAGACGAGGGAACTGCGCAGACGCCTGGACGTCATCAAGCGCAGGGTGCCGACGACCGAGAGCGGGCTCCCCCTCGTGGGACCGTTCCCTGGGGCGGGCATGATCGGTGCGGCCACCGCTGCCTACGAGCTGTTCGGCGCGTCCGACACCGCCCCGAGCAAGGCCAGGGACCTGCTCGCCCGCGCGGGCAAGGGAGACGCCGACGCCCTGAAGGGTCTTCTGGACATTCAGCGCGGAGGCAAGGATGCCAGCCTGGCGGGGCGGGTCAAAGCCTGGTGGGAGGCGCTGGACCCGGCCACCGCGAAGAAGCTGGGCGGTGCGGCCCCGGGCCTGGTCGGCTCACTGAACGGGCTGCCCTCCGCCACCCGCGACCAGCTCAACCGGACCTTCCTCGCCAACGAGGAGAAGCGCCTGACCAAGCAACTGTCGGAGCTTGACCAGGGCGCGCGCGGCGGACGGTTCCCGGCTCTCGCCGACCCCCGCGCGGTGTCGGCCGCGGCCACGCAGATCGGCGACATGCTGAAGAGGGTCCAGGCGGTGAAGACGGCCCTCGCCAAGGGAGGACAGGACGGTGTGCCCCCGGCGCTGCTGCTCAGCTTCGACGCGGTGCACGGACATGGCCGCGCGGTGCTGTCGTACGGCGACCCCGACAAGGCGAACAACATCACCGCGTACGTGCCGGGGTTCTCCACCACGGTGGAAGGCGACGGCACCGACTTCGACCGTTCCCTGACTACCTGGAAGGTGGCGGCCGAACTCGCTCCTGACAAGCGGACGGCCTCGATCGCCTGGCTCGGCTACGACGCCCCCCAGGCCATGGGAACCCTCACTCCGGGTCACTCCGTGGCCTTCGATGGAGCCGCCGACAAAGGCGCCCAGGAACTGGCCTCCTTCGCCGACGGGCTGCACGCCACCCACGACCTCGCCGTGCCGGCCCGCCTGACCATGGTCGGTCACAGCTACGGCTCACTGACCACCGGCAAGGCCACCAGGCTGCGCCCCGGGACGTTCGCCGACGACGTGGTGTTCGTCGGCAGCCCCGGTGTCAGCACCTCACACGCCGACCAGCTGAGCATGGGCAGGGACCACGTGTGGGTAGGGGCCAGCGACAACGACCCCGTCGCCAAGTTCGGGCGATTCGGCGGGGATCCGGACTCCCCGGAGTTCGGGGCCATCCGCTTCCGCGCCGGCGAGGGCGGCCACTCCGACTACTGGCAGGATCGTTCGGACTCCCTGCGTAACATCGGCCGCATCGTCACCGGGAAGACCGACAAAGTCGAGAAAATGTTCGTACCCTTTCTATGAACGGCAGCACGTTCTCATGAGAAGCCACGTCATGAAGAGAATCACACCGGGCGCCGGCCGGGACAGCCGTCGATCAGCCAAACGAATGGTGAAGGGAACCCATGGAACGGCGACTGCGTGTGTTCGCGGTGCTCACCGCGCTGGCGATGATCGGCTGGCTCAGTGGCTGCACGAAGGAGTCGCCAATGGATGACGGACCGGACATCACCGAAGCCCAGGCCACCGCCCGGGCGGAGGATCTCATTCACACGGTCCTCGTGGGGGTGACGCCGGCCCCCGGCATGGACCTCATCCCGACAAGTCCCGGCAGTCAGACCTGCCTTCCCGATGAGGGGAACACCCCTACCGGCAAGGTCTACGTGATCAGGAAGTATTACCTCACCGGGATTCCCAAGGACCGTATCGTCGAGGCGGCCCGACAGATCCAGGCCAACTGGAAGAAGGCCGGGCACAGAATCACCAACGAATACGCCTTCGACATGGGTGAGCCGCAGCTCTCCGGGCGGACCGGCGATGACTTCCGCCTCGCCCTGGACACCGTCGAACGAGACTCCACCCCGCAGATCCTGCTGTCGGTGGGGTCCCCGTGCTTCCGCCCCGACAAGTCCTCCTCACCGACCTCCGCCTAACTAATGGTCCGACCAGCATAGAAGCTAAAGGCGAAAGTTCGCAGGATCGTTAAGGATCCTCAGCGCTTCAGCCCTTCTCCCCTTAACGGGGACATATATCGTTTCCCTGCCAGTCGGAGCCCGCAGGATCCAGCCGCTCGAAATAAGTTTCGCAATGACCTCGGGAACGAGTTCGCGGCTTCTCATATCGATACCCCTCGACAAAGCCCCTTCCCTGCGCCCACTACCTGGTTGATTATATATTTTCTTCAGAATCGTTAGCGCAATACGCCGCTCAGGTGGAATTCTTAGCTCCATGATGCCTGCAGTTGTTTGGAGCTGATCCGAATATGACTCGATGTCACACTGGTCAAAGCTGCTTTCCAGCCACGAGGGGATCCGAGATAGCCCATCCATGTAGCCAATGAGCGACGACTGAAAGAGTGGATGCCGAGCATCTTGCTCCGCATCGGACATATCCAGAACTTCGAATACGCAGTTTTTAAATGTGACTCGCGATAAGATGGGATCGTCCCCAGAAACCGAGATGAAGTGAAAAAGAACCCCTTCCACAAGAAAGTTGTTACGAACAGATTTTTGTTCTACTCCCAGCTCGGCGCAGACCCTAAGCGCATCGGCCAAAACAGCATCGAATTGATGATTATTCTGGCGCCTATTTGCTGCCGCAAGCACAGCGCTAGAGGTCGTATTCTCTTCTAAGAGTGCTGCGGCAGCCGCTCCGATCCCGAGTTCGCCTGCCGCTGAAGCCCAAGAGGCGCTTCTTGATAGCGGGTGATTATCATAGGGAGCTGTAAGGTATCGAGCGAGGTCTTCCCCGTAAGCTGTTTCTGCGAGGTTTCTATCCACAAAGAAACGTCGTTCATCATCCGAATTGCTCTCGGCGCTGGAATCACCAAGGGCTAGTCCGGGAAGACGGAGGAGGACCTGGGACCCCTCGGCATCGGGCTCCCTACCGTTGACGTCAATGAACGCCTCCCGCAACATATCCATGTTTACGGGTCCGGTCTCATCTCCTCTTGAACGAGCAATTGTGGCTACTCGGGAAACTAAGTGCTTGATGATCTCTGGGCGCACTGCAGTGAACATCCGGGACTCCCGTTCACACAGCAACTGAAAGAACCTACGCCATGCCACTACAGGAGAAGTAAGCGTGGGATCAACATCGCTAAATGCTCCCATGGCCACCAAGTAGCCGAGAAGAAGCGGACGGGCCGGCATCCATTCGGGGATCTTCCATTGCACACCGACAAGCTCTAGGTACTTATCGAGCTGCTCTCGTGTAAAATCTTGAAGGTTCAGAATATTGGACTCTGATTCATACCCTAATGCAGTAACCATCTCAGCAAGTGATGAGAAATAGTGCGAACGTCCGCACGTAATGACTCCAGCATTACTGGGAGCCTCCTCAATTAGACGCCGCACAGGCGACAGAGCCTCCCAGCGAAAGTCCTTCAAATCGGACGCGCTACCCAACCAACGAGGGGGCACGATCTCGTCAAAGCCGTCAAGCAAAAGCACGCAGGCACCTGCTCGCCAAGCAGAAATCAAGCTACTGGCGTTAGGAAATCCTATCTCCTCAGCATGACGTCGTATAATTTCGGCCGGCGTTTTAAGACCTACACAATCTTTTAGATTTATATGCATAGGAAATGGAGTGAGCTTCTTGCTTCTAAAATGACGCTTCCTTAGCTCCACAAAGACATCGCGCAGCGCATGGCTTTTACCTACCCCGAACTCGCCAATAAGAAGGAAGTCTTGCCCCGAAAGAAGCTTATCCGCGAGTTCTTTAATGGTCAGTTCCGAGATACCCTTTCCAGCAAAGGATATTTGAACCTTCACATCTGGAAGACTCTGACGAACAGAATAAGAAATACTCCCGAACGGAGCATTGCTTCTAGCCGAAAGATACGCCTCAGAGTCGCAAAGGCGCCGCTGTAAGGTGCCAATGCTTATGGCATGAACCACTACCTTAGAATTTTTAAGCTCACGCGCGATCGCGGCCCTCTGATCGGCGGTCGGCTCATCTCTAGTGACGAACCAGCCAGTCAAGCTCTTAAAAGCATTAGCTGGTTGACGCTGCAATTCGACTAGCAGATCGCGTAGCTTCCTAGTATCTCCTCTCGCTTTTTCAGCATCTCGTCGAATAGTGAACTCGTAGGCGTGAATGGAGTCGTCGCCGATAAACACAGCGTCTCTTTCACGTCCTCCATGCATCACCGCTCCTTGAATTCCTAGATGGTCATGGATGGATCTCGCTAACTTCAGAGCACGTTCCTCAAACTCCGGACCCGTCTCTTCCTGCTCCACCATGGTGTCCCCTTGCCGTAACATTGCCAGAACGTCCTACTTTAGCCTGAAACTCCTATCTTTCGCAGCACAATCAAGCTTTCTGCTGTGAAAGTAGGCCACATGAGGACATCTCGACACAGCCTCACAGGAACCAGAAGACGCTCGGGAACTGATATGCGCCACATCGGCCCTGCCCGATTGACCTCGCTCCGGGCCCTTGACCAGGGAGTCTCCGCATAGTCAACCGTGGAGGCGCGCCGATTGCCGCTAATGCGCCCAGGTTCACTAGTCGCCCAACGAGCCCTAGCTGCCGAAAAGCACTCAATAAGCATGAAATAGGTACATATTTGACAATTCGTACCTCAGTAGGGTTGCGCATGGGTCGCGCCAACTATCACCGTCAGTAGCAGACCAAGATTTCCGCTGGTGATGACCTGTTTACGGCCGATGATCTTTGTGTCATCGCCATAGGCGCCGCCGCTGTGCCAGTGCCCTTGGCGCTCAGTTACGTTGTCAGAGATGGAGCCGGAGAACTGTGGCCATGGGATATGCCTTCATTGACAGTAATCGCGCGCGGCTTCTAAGAGGTCGTAGCTGTCAACGTAAGCGGCAAAGTCGGTGGCATCCTAGGTCACCGGAACCGTGACGCCCGGGTGATAGTCGAAGATCCACTCCGGTGGGATCCCGTCCCGGAGCAGCGCGGCGACCTCGTCGTAGGGGACACCGGTGTCTCCGATCGCTGGAACTCCGCCGCAGAAGGAGTAGAGGACGGGTCAGGTACTGGAGATCTCCGGCACCGCGCCCCGGCTCGCTCCGGACTTGCGCCAGTGGGCGCGCTCGCGGAGTGTGGCGCCCGAGAGCGTCGCGGGCGGGTAGCGTCATCCGCGTTGTCCCTTCCATGCCCTCCCGGCGGGTCTGCCGGTACGGTGACACCGGTTGGGCGGAGCATCAGATCTCATCCGGAGCGCGGGTCGCCAGCCCCTCCTGGTCGGCGATCGGATTCCACAACGCCACGAAACTCTCCTTAGCTGTGGAGGCGACGGCGGACAGGGAATTCCCGGAGTCATAGGCGGGATCACCCACGGTTTTCCCGTGACAGCGACCGGATCTGAAGCGCTCAGCCCATTTTGAATAGGACCGGTCGGCGCGGTAGGAGGCGGAGAGCGCGTCCACGAGCGCTGTTTTCAGCGCGTCACCACCCTCAAGGGCGGCGACGGTGAGCTCTTCGGCCTGGGCGAGCTGTTTCTTTCGCTCGCCGATCACCCGGCGGATGGTCTCGGCTCCCTCTTCGGCGTCCGCGCAGCCGAGGACCTGCTCGATGCCACGACGCAGGGCCCCGCGACTGGGCTCGCTCAAACCGAGCAACTCGTCGACCGCTACCGCCTGCTCGTGCGCCGCAGACGCCTCCTCCTCGCTCTCCGTCTCCTGCACCGTCGGAGAGGCCGATGCCGGAGAGGCCGGCGCTGAGACGGCAACAGCAGTTGAAGAGTCCGTTATCATCCCGGTTTCGGCGGCGACCTGCCGCACACGGGACTCGCTCTCACCTGAGCGATGAACGGAGACGAAGACCGCTATCACGACTCCCACCGCCGCGACGAGTGCGATGACCGCGACCAGCCCGCGCTTCCCTGACGACCTCTCCGGTGTCGGATCCACATTGGAAACAGAGAGGTCTCCGGCGTTTTCCTCCGGGATCCACCAGCGCCAGTACGGGGGCGCCGCGGGCCAATCGTCTTCAGGCCCTCCCCAGGCCACAGTGGGAACCCAGCCTTCAGGGGGAGTCGGCCAACCAGGAGGGGCATTGAATCGCCAGCCGATGCCCGGGCATGGAGGAGTGTTCAAGGGTGCTCGTCTCAGATCATGCAGATAATCCAGAACAGCGTTCTCAACGACACGAGAAAGCGTCGATGGCCTGCCCTTACTTGTCCCTTACATAGGGATCGTGGGCCGATGGACATCGAACCTTCTCGGCATGCATAATTTGGCCTCCCGGCCCACCAGGTCTCGACCGACAGGAATACCGTGCGCATCCCCCCGCGTCCAGGTGCCGAATGGCAGTTCAATCCTCCACCGGGATGGCCTCCCGTTCCGGCCGACTGGGAGCCCACACCAGGTTGGGGCGGTCCCGACGAAGACTGGCCCGCCGCTCCGCCGTACTGGAACTGGTGGACCGTTCCAGATAGTGGCGTATCGGCCGCCGACTCCGCAACCGATGTCCCCACCTCGGACAGAGAGCTTGGGCCGCCGCCGAAGGCGTCGCGGCACAGCGGCACGAAGACCGCTGTGATCGCGGGGTTTCTGGTCGGAGTCATGGTTCTCGTATTCTGGGTCGTTGTCTTTCGGCCACACTCGACCCCGGCCTCGGATGGAAACGGCGACACCCTGTCGGTCAGCGATGGCTCGGCCGACGACTCAGGCACCACCGACGATGGGGGTGCCACGGGGGCCGACCTGGCCTACGAGACCGAGTGGACCGCGATACAGACGAGGCAGGTCCACATCAGCAGCCCGGCCTGCTCTGCCGTCGGCTACAGCGAAGCCGCCTGTATAGCGAACCCCGGACGCTGGGTGTCGGAGCCTTACTCCGTCACCCGTCACGGTTTCGTCTGCGCCGCCGACTTCGATGAGGCGTCGCGGCTCGCCGCCATGAACAACGCGCGGATCACCGGAAGAATCACCGACAACGCGTGCTAGGAGAGCGACGTCAGATCCAGCTGATGCTTCGCAAGGCGGTGTCTTCATGGAGCGTCTCGAAACCTTTCCCCTCCGGCCCGCGGGTCGGCGTAAGCGGTTGATACGTGCGGTGGCCCGGTTAACATGAGCAGTGCTCGGTCGGGTACGAACCGCGAAGTGAGGCCGGGTTTCCCGCCGCATGACGGGCACCCGGCCATCGCGTTTCAGCGGATTTCATCTTCACCGATCGCCGAGGACCCTCGTGTTGGTTCGGCGCAGACCGTCTCGCGTTTCCAGGAACTCCGACCTGAGCACCTCGCCGACACCGGGGTCGTCGTGTTGCGGCGGCCGGGCCTCGCGTCGCGTCCTGCATCGCTCGCGGAGCGCCTCCGCCTGCCTACGGCGACGCGCCCGGTCGAGGTCGAGCAGGACTCCCCGCCCACCGGCCGCGTACGCCTCCACGATCGGAGCGGTCTCACGGCAAAGGTCGCTCAAGTCGGCCTCGCTCCGGCCGCCGTGGAGGTGGATCACGGTTCGCACGCAGTCCATGTCGGCCGGGCCGAGTGGGTCGTCGATGTCGACGGTCAGGGAGAGGACGTGCGAGCCGTACTCGGCGGGCGGCGAGTAGCGGCGCTCTGCCGACTCGCTCTCCACGGTCCACTCCTCGGCGTGGATGAGCGCGCGGTCGTAGGGGCCGTGACCGTCCCAGCGCCAGGCGGCACCGCTGAACCGGACGCGCCCCGACTCGCTGGCGTCCAGATCGGTCAGGTAGATAAGGGGTGCGAGCTTCGCTCGGGTGATCTCCACGTGCAGCTCACGAGCCGCTTTCAGCACCGCCAGTACGGCACGCGCCAGAGGGATGGGCGATTCACGGAATCCACCCACCGTTGCTCCTTCGCGAGAGATACTGAAGACGCCGCGTCCCTGGGGGCGCGGAAGCGGCGCCAGGAACCCCCCGATGGAATCGGGAGCCCGGCGTTCGCGTTTTCTCCGGTCACGCCTCTGACGCTTCACGGCACGATGAGCGAGTCATCACGTCAGGTCCGGCCAGTGTTTCGGTGGCGCGATGGCCGGGTCGATCACGTGCAGACGGCTTGCCGGGGCCGGGCCTATGCCGCGTAGCGTCACCAGGCGCTGCCCATCTGCTTCGGCGAGCAGCGTCAGGACGGCGGGCAGCCCGGCCGCGACCGTGGCGATCGCGAGACCGAGGCCGATCAGGCCGGGGTGCTTGTGCGGATACTCGATCCGGTGCAGTCCGGAAGCGGCGATCGCCTCGACCTCCCGGGGGCGCTGCATCTGGCGGGCGTCGTTGGTCAGGATGACGTGGAACCCCTCGGCCGCCGCCCGAGGGTAGAGGCGTTCGTCCCGCGTACCCGACCATCGATCGAGGTCGAGCAGATGGACGATCTCGTGTCCGACGACGAACGCGCCGATGGCCTGGTGGAGCGGCTTGGACACGTTCTCACCCAGCAGCAGCCTCACGTGGCTCCTTGGGGGGATCGTAGCTGTCGACGTAGTCGGCGAAGTCGGCGGCGTCGCGCGCCGCCGAAGCCGTAACGCTCGGGTAGTAGTCGGAGATCCGCTCCGGTGGTATACCGTCCCGGAGCAGCGCGGCGACCTCGTCGTAGGGGACGCGAGTGCCGTCGATCACCGGAACCCCACCGCGGATCGCCGGGTCCACCGCCACGTGCTCGCGGGGCCGCAACAGGTCGGGGATGTGCCGGCCGTCGCGGTAGAACGGCCGCAGCACGTCCACCATCTCGTGGATGACCACGTTGCCCTTCGTCCGCACCAGGTCAACTGCCTGGTCGGGGGCGGCGAGGTAGATGCTGCTGCCATCGGCGACCAGCGTGTAGGACGACAGGTGGTCGCGCTCCTTCAGGTCCTCGCGGAGGGTGTCGAGCGCGCGCCTGATCTTCTGCAGGGAGGCGTCATTACGCAGCCTGACGCAGGTCCGCAGCGCCACCACGTCACGGAAGGAGTAGAGGACGGGCCGGGTGCCGGAGATCTCCGGCACCAGCACCGCGCCCCGGCTCGCTCCGGACTTGCGCCAGTGGGCGAGCTGGCGGAGCGTGGCACCCGAGAGCGCCGCAGTGAGCTTCGGATCGTACGCCACCGTCCCACCCCTTCCCCGTGCTGCGAAGCCCGTTCCCGCCCGGCCATCATCGCAAATATCCCGCTGTTGATCAGGCATTATGCGATCCTCTCCCGGCCTTCGATCCCGCTGGCGGGACGTATGGGTCATCGGGACCGGGCGAGCCGCCGGAAAGCATCGGCGGGGCGGTCAGGACGCACCAGACGACTTTGCCGCCGGTGGCGAGGCGGTAGTGGCCCCAGCTTCGGGCGAGGAGGTCGACGAGGCAGAGGCCGCGACCGCCCTCGTCGTCCGGGCCGGGATCGCGGAGGACCGGCGGGGTACGGCCGGCGGCGTCCCAGACGCGCAGCACGACCAGGTCACCGGATCGTTGGGCGTCCTGCGCGTTCGCGGCGCTCCCAGGGTTGGGGCTTCCGGGCTCTTCGGCAGCTCCGGTGGACCCCTCACTTCCGGTGCTTTCACGGGCTTCGGTGTGGTCGGGGTCGCCGGGGCGGTAGAGGTCGAGCCAGATGTGGTCGGGGGGCGGGGGCGTCGCCGTCTCCAGGTCCGCGCCGGGGACGGGGGCGAGGTGGGCCTTGATGGCGTTGGAGACCAGCTCGGAGACGATGAGCTGGGCCGTATCGACCAGGTCGTCCCGACCCCAGCCCTCCAGTACGCGCTGGACGTGGACGCGGGCGTAGTAGGGCGAGGTCGCAAAGAGGGGGAGTTCCAGGTGGTGCTTTCCGGTGCTGAAGTCGGTCATCGGCTACCCGTTCCTGGTCGGCATGACAGGCGGCAGGGCATGGGACCGGCGCCGTTCGCAGACGGGGGCGGCTGCTCTCCCCACGGGGGATGGGAGCACGACGCCGGTCCCATGAGGGCACGACCTGGGACGCGGCAGGGGGCTGCCGCGCGGGTCATGCCGCTTGAGCCGGACGGACCCCGAACGGGGTGGGCCGCTTCGGGAGGGAAGATCATCCGCCCGGCTGTCCAGGGAAATCAGATGTTTCGCCTTCCGGAGAAGAATCGGCTCGGAAGGCTTTACGCTGAGAGCATGCACCATCACAATGAGTGAACGCAATACAGGCGTTCACACTGGCCGCATAATCCAGAAAGGCGTTAAAGATGCAGGTGAAGCCCGATTTGGGCCCGGTCGGACCCCTGCCACGGCCCAAACGCCAGCCGCCTACGGTGCGTCTGCGCCGCCTGGCCTCCGAGCTGCGTCGCCTCCGCGAGGACGCCGGACTCTCCCAGACCGAGGTGGCCGAGAAGACCGACGTCAACCTCGCCACCCTCCACCGGATCGAGACGGCCAAGGCGAAACCGCAGCTCCGGACCCTCAACGCTCTGCTCGACGCCTACGGCGTGACCGGCGACCGCCGCACCGGACTGGTGGCCTTACAGAAGGAGGCCAAGCAACGCGGCTGGATCCACGGGTTCGAGGTAGACCTTCCCGACAAATACAGCGCGTACATCGGCCTGGAAGCGGAGGCCCGCGAGGCCATCAACTACGAGTCGCTGTTCATCCCGGGACTGCTCCAGACCGAGGATTACGCGCGGGCGGTGATGCGCGGCGTGCGGCCCACCATCACCGACGACGAGATCGAGACGCGGATCGCCGCCCGGCTGCACCGCCAAGCGCTTCTGGAGAGCGAAACGCCTCTGCGGCTATGGGCGATCCTGGATCAGGCCGCGCTGTCGCGGACGGTCGGTGATGACGCCATCATGCGTGACCAGCTCACGCACCTTGCTCAGCAGGCCCAGCACCCACACATCACCGTCCAGGTCATTCCGTTCTCAGCCGGAGCCCATCCCGGCATGCCGGGGAGCTTCATCGTGCTCAAGTTTGACGATGACGGCCCCGACGTGATTCACATTGACAGCATGGCCGGCGGTCTGTTTCTTGAGAAAGAGGCGGATATCCGGCAATACAACGACACATGCCAGCATCTTCGCGCGATAGCCCTCAGCCCCGCCGACACGGCCGCTCTCATCGCGTCCCTGCGTGAAGATCGCTAGGGGAAGGAAGCAGGATGCAGCAGCCCGACCTCTCCGGTGCGCGCTGGCGCAAGAGCAGCCTCAGCGCCGACGGCCCGAGCTGCGTTGAGGTGGCGTTCGTCAACGATGCCGTCGCCGTCCGCGACACCAAGGACCGCGACGGCGGCACGCTCGTCTTCCATCGCGACCGTTGGGCCGCCTTCGTCGGCGACATCAAGCGCGGCGGCCTCGACGACCTCACCTGATCGGCGAGCTCACCCCGTTGGAGGCGAGACGCTTCCGGGAGGCCGTCGTGTAGCGCCACCTCCCGGAAAGCAGCCTTCGGCGCCGGGCAAGCCGGGACCGCCCACCTCGCCGGATCAGTTAGTCGACTTCACTTCCAGGTGAGGCCCGAGGTAGCCGATGTAGATCTTCCCGGTCCCATGCACGTCGTCGTGGAAGTGCAGGCGCGGGGAGCTCATCCCCGCGTTCCCGCCGATGTAGATGTGCGACCACATGTGGACACGTCCGGAGTGGTGGACCTCTTGCGGCACCGGAAGCTCCCGCTGACGCCGCATCCTGGAGTTGGTGTGCACCGTCTTGGATTCGTTCGGCTTCACCTTTCCGGCGGGGATGGCCGAGACCCCGGAGGGCGGTTCGCTGCACCAGCGCCAGAAGTCGCCCTTGAACTTCCCTTCGATCACCGACTCGGCGTACTCCTGGAGCGCGAGAACGACCTGCCAGGTGGTCTGTGCCCACGCCGATGACTGTGCCTTCTCCTCCAGCTTCCGAACCTTGTCGACATCTCCGGTGAACTCCACCCGATCGAAATCGTCGAGCCGCTCCAGCACCTCGGACAGCTCCGTGGGGAGCTTGGTCGGCTCCTCGATCGGTGCGTGCGCCTCGGCGGGACGACCGGCGTCCATGAGCCTTTTTCGGAGAACACGCACCCAGTCCGCCAGCTCAGCGATCTTCTTGTTCGCCGATTCCAGGTCGTCAGTGACGCCCATCAGGCTGTCCTGCGCCTCGGCGAGTTCCCCTCGGAGCTTTTTCTCCTCATGCCCCGCCATGTCGAACAGTTCCCGAAGCTCGTCATTCTCCTGACGCAGGCTCACTATCTCCTGCTGGAGTGCCGCAAAGGACATCCTGCTGTCCTCTGCTGGAGGAGCCGTCCTTGGCTTGGCAGCAACCGTACGAGCCAGCCTGTTCAGCGGATCGGGCAGGTGGCCGTCGGCCGCGAGTCTTCGGGGAAGACCTGCGAGGAGCTGTGCGGCTCGACCGCCTTCAGCCTGAATACGTGGCTCGGACAGCACTCGATGGCGAGCGGCGTCCCCATCGACCGCCAGGTCGAGGTCGGGAAGGTATGTCCTGACCGCCCCACCCCAGACACCGAAAGGGGCAGGCACCGCGTTATTGAACTGATCTACCGCCAGCGGATCGAGGATGTAAAGGCTCGCCAGGCCGGGGAGGAACCTCAGGAGTTTCTCGACCGTTTTCCGCCATTCCTCGAAGGGAGTGCGGTTGTGCGGTGACGCCACGACGGCCGGAAGCCGCCGCTTCTCGTCGACGAGGATCTCCAGTAGCTCGTCGACCCTGTTCGGCCTGATGACGGTGGGCTTCGGGGTCAGTTGGGCCCAGTGGTCACGAGCGTCCACGACCTCCAGCAACTGACGGGCGAGGCCCGGTACGGCGGCTCGTGGTGGCTTACGTTCCTCCTCTGTCTCATCGGTGGTTTGGATGTACTCGACATCAAGCCAGAACCAGGTGCGCTGCTCAGGGCTTCTGGGGCTGAAAGGCGCGTGAACAATCAGGGAGCTGAGCCAGTATCCGCCGTCCTGGTTCTCACGAAGCTGCCACCGCCGGGTGTGGGCGCCGTCCCCATCCGAACGGGCATTGTGGAGGAAGATGATCCCTTCCCCCAGGCGCGCCTGCTCGGCATCGTAGGCGGCGATGTCGATGTCCTTGTGCCTGGCCTTGGCGACCAGCCAGGAACGCAGCTCTCGTTTGGCCCTGGCGAAGGCGTCAGCCGGAGCCAGGTCGGTGTGGAAGACGGTGCGGTAGCGGCCGGAAGTCACCGTTCCTCCCGGCCGCCGGTGCGCGATGTTCTCATGTGGGGGGCACCTCGCGGGAAGCGGCGGTCGCTATTCGATGCTGGTGACGGGGAAGAGGAGTCGTTCGCCCTCCCACGGCCGGGGCTCGACGACCGGGCAGCGGGACAGCGGCTGGGCGTCGGCCTTCTCGCGTTCGAGGCTCTTACGCCAGGCGTCGATGGTGCCGGAGGCCAGGAACGGCCCGATGGGGATCGTGACGGTGTCGCTCTCGGTCCGCACGGGGACGGGTTCCCCCGCGATCTCCAGGTCACTGTCCAGGCCGCCGTTCGCGGCCTCGATGACGGACTCGAGGTCGGCGAAGCCGAACGTCCCGGTCCACTCGTCGTCCTCCCGCCTGGCGTTGACCACGATGCGGCCGGCGTCCCAGGAGCTCTGGTAGAGCGTGAACTCCAGGGCGCAGCCCGCGAGCGGGTCGGACACCACCGCGGTCTCGTCCATCCACGCCGGCCGGAAGCGGTCGAGCAGCTCGGTCATGGCCCGGGCGAGGAGCGTACGGCGGGCGTTCAGGAAGTCGCGGTAGGCGCCGGCGTGCCGGAGCGACTCGTCGTACGGCACGAAGTGGGCCGCGAGCTCCTCCTCGGTGAGCAGCGGCGGCTTCGGGTCCACGAAGTACTCGCCGGGCGACCGGTCGCTGATCTTGCGGTTCGCCTTGGCGGAGATGAAGGCCAGGTTGGCGAGATCGTTGATCTCGGTCTTGCTGTAGTCCTTCTTGTGGTTCCGGAGCGTCGCCTGCGGGTGGATGTGGTGATACTCCAGCTTCTGGCCCGCCTCCGCGGTCGCCGAGATCTCCGTGGAGTACCACCAGTCCCGCGCGCCGGCGTTCTTGGCCACCAGGAAGCTGAGGAAGAAGTACGGGCTGCCGACCGTACGGCCGATCAGGTCCTGCGGGGTCACCTCGAAGTGGGCGCCGTTGACGCCGAGGTTCGAAAGGAGCTTTTTCACCGGCTCGGGACCGCGGGCGGCCGGGATGTCCTGGCCGAGGCGGGTGTCGGTCGAACTGCTGTAGCGGTTGCGGAGGTTGGCGAGCAGGAACCAGTAGATGATCCCGTTCGCCGTCTCGACGTCCAGCCCGGTGTCCGGGTGCTCGCCGAGCAGCACGATCAGTGGGAGCAGCGCCACGTGGGAGGGGATCAGGTTACTGTTGCTGACCTTGAGGTTCTCCCGGAGCAGCGGGATGAGGTGGCGCAGGCCGCGCTGGACGGTGGCCCACCCCTTCTCCAGTTCTTCGTCACTGGCCGCGACGAGCCGGCCGTGCGACCAGGTGGACAGGCCGCGGCCCAGCACCGTGCCGGTCAGCGCCCGGGTCAGGAAGGTGATGTCGAGGTCCTGGTAGTGCTGCTGGGCCCAGTGGTCCGCCTCGTCCTCCAGCTTCTGGAGCACCCCGGTCCAGCGGGCCGACAGGGTCGCCAGCGCCAGGTCACTGGTCTTGAGCGGACGACCGCTGTTGACCCGGACGAAGATCTGCGCGATCTCCTCGTAGGGAAACTCGGTGAGGATCTCCAGGTGGAACGCACGGTTGCGGATGGCCGCCAGATGCCCCAGCCGCTCCCCAATGAGATCCGGGTCGAGGGACGGCACCGCAGCGTGCATCTTGCTGACGAGCGGAAACTGTTTGACACCCGGCCGGGCGACATCATGGACCTTGATCCAGCGCGGATCCTTCGCTGTCGCCGCGCTCTGGTTCTGGAACGCCTCGGTCTCAACGTTGAAGACGATCTGCGCCTCATGATGGTCGTTCAGCACCCGGTGGAGGGAGGTCAGGCGCTGTTGCCCGTCGAGCAGGAAGAGTGGCTGCACTGCGGGGTTCGCCGGTTGGCTGCCGATCGCGACTGACCGGGTGGCGGGACTCTCCACCGTCCTCCAGAAGAGGAGTGATCCGGTGGGATAGCCCCGGTAGAGCGACTCGATCAGCTTGGCGACCTGGGTGGGTTTCCAGACGTAACCACGCTGGATCTCGGGAAGCTTGATCTCTCCGCTGGAGATCTGCCCCACCAGGGTCTGGATGTCGCGCTCTGTCTTCTCCACCGGCATGCGGACTCCGTGCAATCAGTCGAGGGATATCGCTTGAATTTTCACCTTACTGAGGCGAAATCTTCTTTCCAACAGACCGGCAAGGCGAGGCGATTTTTTGCTAAGGACAGACATGTAACTAATTGGGTAAATCCGGCAAATTGCCATCGCATGAGGGTCTACCTGGGCCGATGTGCCCGCCCGGTGGTAACGGGCGGGCACATCGGCGCGCTCAGCGGTCCTCGAAGCCGAACTGGTCGAACCTCAGCACGCGGGCGTTCTCCGAGACGATCCGCACCTTGTCCTCAGGGAAGCCGTCCGCCTTGCGCGCGGTGATCTCGATGCTCAGCTCCAGTTCCACGCCCTCGGCCGCGGCCAGGTGCTGGATGACCTCCTGGGCCAGCTTGGTGAAGCTCTTCTGGTAGAACTCCGGGTCCAAACTGGTGGCCCCGTAGAACCTGACGTTCTTGGGCCCCGGCGGAGGCGGAGGCGGGATCGCCCCTCCCGGTCCCGGGACGGTGACCGTCACCTCGTCCATCCCGCTGCCCGATCCGGCCGGCACGACGGTGTCGCCGACTCCCCCGGCCCGCCGGGCGGCCTCAGCCTCGGCCTCGGCGCGGGCCCGCTCCTCGGCGTCGCGCTGGGCGACGGCCAGGTCCGGCCGGACCAGCAGGGTGCCGTCGGTGACCTGCCCGAAGCCCGCCCGGGAGGGCAGGACCAGGCCCTCGAACCGCTCGCCGTCGTAGCCGGTGGCGAGGGCGAACCCGGTGCGCTCCCAGTCGAGCTCGTCGAGGCCGGCGACGATGCCGTCCTCCAGCACCTCGCGGCCCCGTAGCCTCGGCAGGTAGGGATAGCGGCAGTAGTAGTCCCACAGCTCCTTGACGGAGATGTGGCCTCGCTGCCAGACGCTGGCCAGCTCATTGTCCAGGTTTCCCCGGATGACCGAGGCGGCCTGGATCACCCGGAGCGCGTCGATCTGGCGCAGCTTCGCGCTGACCCGCTCGGCGAGCCGCTCCTTGCTGCCGTCCGCCTTCTCCATCTGCCAGGTGATGTGGGCCCCCGGCATTTGCGCCGGGACCAGCGCCCAGTAGTAGGTCTCCCTGATCCGCAGCTCGACGGCCTGGTCGGCGTTGGCGAGCCGGGTCTCGACCTGTTTGATCTGCTGGACGGTGAGGTCCAGCTCGTCCCGGCGGTCGGTGATGTTCTTCCAGGCGAGATACTCCCGTACGGCCTCCGCCAGCTCCTCCATCCGCTTGGCGTCACCGGCGAGGAAGACGAGCATGTTGCGGTTGATCCGCTGGGCGCTGCTCTTCCTGTCGAGGATCTCCTGCGCGCGGACCATGGCCGAGGAGCCGCGGTCGTTCTTCGCGTGGACGACGCTCGGGTGCAGGATGACCAGGCGCGCGTCACCGGTGTCCGGCACGTCCGCGCCGCCGCTGGTGACGTGTACGGCGGAGAAGTCGCCCCGCGACCTGAGCTCCTTCTTGAGCCGATCGGTGATCTGCAGCCAGACGTCCTCCACGTGCAGCCGCTCGGCGTAGTCCTTGGCCGTACGGGTCACCGACGCCTGCGTGTCGTACCAGTAGCGGAACCCGTCCACGTAGAGGAAGGTCGCCCGGTCGGTGAGGACGTGCAGCGCGGAGCCGAAATTGCCCACCACGTCGCCGGGGAGGGCGACGCCGAGCCGGATGTTCTGCTGCTCGATGCCCTTGTGCGGCCTGGTCAGCGTCGGGGCGGAGCCGAAGAAGAGCGTCCGGGCCAGCCGACGGGTGAGCGCCCGCTTGCCGAAGACGGTCCGCTCCTGGTCGATCTGGACCGGCGTGGCCGTCTCGCTGTCGACGTCGGTCTCCAGGACGGCCTTCCAGTGATCCTGGAGGTACTGCGCCAGCTCACCGACCACCAATGGATCGTTGAGCGGCAGCGAGCCGGGCATGATCAGCGGCCCGGCGTCCTGGGACTGCCAGAGCCGCTGGATGACCATGCTCATCAGCCGCAGCACGCCTCGGGTGCGCTGGAAGCGGTCCAGGGTGGACCAGTCCTCGTAGAGCCGGTCGAACAGCTCCGGGTGGATCGGGTAGGCGGCGATGATCCGCTTCTCGTAGGCGACTTCGGAGCACTCGCGTGGGAACTCGCCCTTGTGGTCGTTGTAGAACTTCCAGAACTGCTTGGCGATCGCCGCGATCTCGGCCTTGGCCGCGGCACTGGGCTCCTCGAACAGACGGCGACGGACGATCTCGAAGGACTCGTGGGCACGGGCGGGCTGCCACTGCTGGGCGACGCGACGGATCACGTTCTGCAGCCGGTCGAGGGCGGCCTGGCCGTTGACGCCGCCGACCTCCAGGGCGCTGCCCATGATCCCTTCCTCCGCCTCCTTGTGGCTGGAGGCGGGGATGGAGACTACGAGCAGCGCGCCGGGCACTGCCTTGGCCGCCTCGGTGATGGTCTGCGCGAAGGTGAACTGGGTGTCGAACGTCCCGGCTTCCAGGTCCTCGCGTCCGTAGAGCTGCCGGGCGTAGGCGACCCACTCGTCGATGAGGATCAGGCAGGGCGAGTACGCGGCCAGGAGCCGGCGCAGCGCGTCGCCGGGGTTGGTGTGCGCCTGGTCGGACTCCCTGACGAACTCGTACGCCTCCCGGCCGCCGAGCTGCCAGGCCAGCTCGCCCCAGAGCGTGCGGACGTGGGTGCCGTCCTCCTTGACCTTGCCGGCCTTCGGGTCGATGTGGTTGCCGACCAGCGCGGCCCGGTTGACCTTCGTGCCGACCGCTCGGGCATCGGTCTCCTGCAGCAGGTCCACGACCTCCTGGGGGAACTCGTGCAGGGGCGTGCCGGAGAAGAGGTGCCACAGGGCGAGCATCGAGTGGGTCTTGCCGCCGCCGAAGTTGGTCTGCAGGTTCCAGACCGGGGTGGCGTTCATGTCGCCGCCGACCCGCTCGACGGCACGCTTCAGCAGGTCCTTCAGACCCTCGGTGAGGTAGGTGCGCCGGAAGAACTGGACCGGGTGGGAGTACTCCTCGCCGACGCTCTCCCCGATGGAGACCATGTGCAGGTCGGCGGCGAACTCGGCGGCGTCCAGTCTGCCCCGCTGCACGTCCTGGTGCGGGGTGATGACCTCCCGCCACGACTTGAGCCCGTTGGCCTCGACGACGGGCATGGAGGTCACCGACTGCGCGGCCCTGCGGGCCTCGCTGTCGTAGAGGCCGCGCTGGTGGTCCAACCGGAGCTTGCGCACCTCGTCGGCCCGGTCCATGGCGCCGATCGCGGTCAGCAGCCGCTCCATCGTGTCGAGGGCGCGGTAGGTGTCGTCACCGGAGAACGGCTTGGTGTGCGCCCACTTGTTGCCGACCTCGCGCAGCTCACTGGCGAAGTTCTGCTCCACCCGGGACAAGCGGTCTTTGAAGACCCGCCACTCCTCGGTGAGGACCCGGAGCAGGAAGCGGACGTCGGTCTTCTCGTAGGACCTGTTCACGCCGTGCTTGGCCGCGTCACGGGCCTCGATGACCTGGAGCCAGTCATGGCTGCCGGTCGTGGCCATGCTCATCATCAACTCGACGAACGGCTCCAGGCCCTTCCCGAGGATCTCCAGGCCCCGACCGATCCTGTCCCTGTTGCTGAGCGCCATCTCGTCAGTCCTCTTCGGGGGTGAAGTCGAACATTCCCTGGGTCATCGGGGTCGGCGCGTTGCGCGCCGCGCTCTCGATCTCCCGCCAGGAGGAACCGAGCGCGTTGAACAGCAGGGCAGTCTTGGCCCAGTTGCGCTTCTCGCAGATCGAGAAGAGCAGGTAGGAGAGTTCCTTCGCGGTGTCGAGGCTACTAATCCTGGTCTTCGCGGCAGCCATAAGCCGCCCGGCCGCCTCGATGCCTTCCTCGTCCAGCCGCTTGGCCAAGTGCATCACGACTTCCCAGGTTGAAATCCGGTCATCGCCCCGGGGGTCGTAGTCACTTGGTAGATCATCAAAGCTATATAACCGAACCTTATTTGCCCGTGACCTCAGAACACCCGATCTGTCGAGGCCATCAACAGACGTATTCATAGCCTTGGAAAGTGTCTCAGCACTACCATAGACACCTTCATCAAAACCATGAGTTTCGAACCATTTAATACAGAATCGCGTATTGGAGTCGAAGTCGCCCTCCTGTTCAGAGAGCACCTCGGCAAGGATTTGATTGATCAAAACGAGCGCTGCTCGAATCCGCATTTGAGAACCATCAGGATCAACAACCTGAGCATACCGCGAGAAAATTGCCATTCCTGGACCAATTGCCGCTTGAGCTAAGTCCACAGGCGCAACACCACCTTGCTGTAGATCTCGCAGCGCGCTTGGAAGCTCCACCTTAAGTGCGTTTATTAATCCTCTTCTATCGATTAATCCAGCCGCCCCATGTCTTGGCCTGCAGGCCAAGACAATTGAAGAAGCAAGTATATTTTTACCGATACCTAGAATTTTATTGCCCAATTCGGTTCGAATCGGCCAAGTTGCGGTGATCGACCATCCGGATTTAATCATTCCTTCAAGGAGTGTCTCCCAGCCTGTCGAAGCCTCGCCTTCACCTTCTGTTTCAGATTGCTTGAAGGCATAGAAAACCGTTATGGGGTAATCCGCTGGTGCCTCCTCTTGGATCTTAGAGAATACGCGACGGAATCCGTCTTCGAAAAACCGCGTCGCCCCATCATTTCCACCTTGACGATAAGGCTTAGCAACGAGTTCTTGGTCCTTGGGGGTAAGCATTGTCCCAAGAAGTTCGGGGAATATTCGACCAAGCGAGCGACGGATCCATACATAAAAGAAATCAGACAGGTCGGCGTAGCTAATATTGTCATAGTATGGAGGGTCTGTAGATACAAGAACACCCTCATAAGAACGGGAAGCGGCATCTACCTGATCTGCCGTCCCTACACCTTGAGCGCGAAGATTACGCAATACCGAAAATATTGCCTGCTCTGACTTTTGCACCCCCCCTGACGCTTCAATAAAGGGATTAGCCTCCGAGTAATCCCATGCCATGGGAATTGCTTGACGCGCGAAGACATTACGAGTCCCCTCGGTCTTTGTGCTTGAGTCCCATCCGCAAACACTCGAAAGTCTATCCGCAGCCTTACTAACCAAAATTCCGAGGTAAACAGCAACAGACTCTGCATAAGCTTGAGCCCCCAGGCCACCACTCACGAGAGAATCGCCGACCGGGAGACCAGCAGCAACAGCTTCGCTGAGAGCCTTATCCTGAGCCTCGGAGATTAAGTCACTGAATACCGAAAGCGCTACTAGCTGCCTATTAGTGAATAGCTTGTCATAGGTGTTAATTCCATAATTAACACACCAGACATCTTTTACTTCTTTGGCTATATCTGCGTCAGGAATGTTTTCCGGGCGATAAACGTCGGCGGCCTCCTCATGCTTATTGTTTGGCGCCAGGTAGTAACGGCCCCTGACTCCTTCCGCAACAACCGCCATGAGCTGACTTCCAATTCGCCCCGCCTTGCCCTCCTTGCTAAGAAATATACGCTTTTCTGATGAGCCACATATAACACAAGTAAAGAAAGTCCGCTTAACCGTTCCATCTTTAGGGATACCTCCTGGGCCACGAATTTCAAAACGGACCCGATTTCCTTCAATAATGGGTTCTACATAACGTTCTTTTCCTTTCTTTCTGCCAAGCCAGAAGGAGCTAACTAAGGGGGTGATTCCACCGCAAGCCGGGTTAGGGCATGTAACTGTACGCGCCCATATCCAGGAAATAACGTTGGCTTCTGTCCCATCCGGAAGCTTCGCCTTCGGATACAGATGCCCGATGCGCTTCTCCGCCTCGTCCCGCATCCACTTCCCGTACCGGCGAACGTCCTCCGCCAGGCCGGTCGCCCCCGGCCAGTCCCCCATCCGCTCCTCGGCCGCCCCCGGGAACACCGGAGGCTGCCCCGCCCACTTCGGCGGGATCTCGATCAGCGCCTTGTTGATCAGCACCGGCACCGGGTTCAGGTCCGAGGCGTGCGCCTCCAGCCCCAGCCGCTGCGCCTCCAGCGGGATCGACCCGCCGCCCGCGAACGGGTCCAGGATCGGCGGCGGGTTGCCGTCGCAGGACTTCCAGATCTCCCGGCGGGCCTCCTCGTAGAGCGCCTTGTCGTTGATGTTGTCCCAGTCGACGAGCCGCTCGATGATGCCGAAGAGGCGCTTGCGCTCCACCTCCTGCTCGGCCTCGGTGGGGAACTCCTCCGGGCGCGAGGAGGGGTCGTCCACGAGCTGGGCGAAGAGTACCGCCCGGCAGGCCGCCAGCGGACGCCGAGCCCACCACAGGTGCAGGGTGGACGGGTGGCCGTGCCGGATCGACTTCTCCCGGGCCGACTGCTTGTTGATCTCCTCCAGCGGCAGCGCGACCTCGATCAGCTTCTTCCGGTACCCGCCCGAACCCGTACCGCCATCCACACCGGTGCCGCCCGTGCCCACGCCCATGTCGCTCATACCGGTGCTCCTCCTCGTGCCCATTCCTTGTTCCAGTCGCCACTCAGGTCGGTGGCGGCGAAGTCGCCGAACTCCACGTCCCGGAAGGGGTCGACGAGGTAGCGGACCTCGTCGTGCTCCGGGCCGTCCGGGTGAACGCTCACCAGCGCGAGGCGGAAGGACCGGCCGGAGTTCTTGCCGGTCAGCACCTCCGTCCGGGTGACGTGGAAGTCGGTCGCCCCGGCGATCCGGCCCTTGACCTCGAGGAAGACCCAGTGGTCGTCCACCGTCCGGGAGCGGATGTCGTAGCCGGGGTTGTTGTGCGCCATCTCCTCCGGCAGCCGCCCGAGCTTGCGCTCCTCGGCCAGCACCCGGTCCACCGCGCGCCGCTCCACCCCGGCGGTGTCCCTGGCGTACGCCTCCGGCGGGCCGGTGCGCAGGCCGTCCAGCCGGTCGAGCAGGCCCTGCGGGACGACCAGCGCGCCGCCGGCCACCAGCGGGGTCCGCACCTGGAGCAGCTCGTCGCGCTCCAGGTCGGCCAGGCGGCGTTCCAGCCGGGCCTCCAGGTCGCGGGCCCGCCGCTGCGCGGTCTCCGGCCGGATCTTGAGTTTCTTGCCGGTCAGCTCGGCGTCCAGCAGGTCGGCGTGCCGGGTGTCCCAGTAGTTGATCTCCTGCAGGAGACGCTGCCGGACGAGCGTCCGGGTGCGGGCGGTCTGCGCCTTGAGCCGGGTCCGCAGGTCGTCGACGAACGTCGCCAGGCCGTGTTCGACGGCCCAGCCGATCGCCAGGTCCTCCACGCCCGCCGCGAGCCAGTCCTCCTCCAGCACACCGGCCACCAGCCGCCGCTCCCGCTCCGAGGCGGGCGCGTAGTCGAGGTACGGCGCGGCGCCCGCCGTACGGGCCGCCGTCCGGCCGAGCTCGACGAAGTCGAAGCGCTTGCTGACCACGCGGTTGTGGCCGTCGGCGACCTCCTGGGAGACGGCGACCAGCAGGTGCGGCTCCTCCCCCGGGTCGCGGCGGTCCACGAGCACCGCGCCCTGCTTGAGCTGGGTGCCGTGCCGTTCGACGACCAGGGAGAGCACCGCGTCGAGCAGCGGGTGCCCAGGGGCGAGCAGGTCGGCGCGGGGGCGGCCGGGGACGCGGACGAGCTCGCGGTCGAAGGTGACGCGCTCGTAGCGGCGCAGCACCGGGACGCCCGCCCGGATCTGCCGGTCGTGCTCGACGAGGTCGCCGGCGACGTGGGTGATCTCGTAGCGGCCGGTCTCGCGCTCGGCGATCCGGCCGCCGAGCAGCTTGAACGCGGCGAGGAAGAACGCCTTGACGTAGTGGGGCTGCAGGCGGCGGGCCTGGGCCTCCTCCATGCGCAGCCGCCACCGGGCGGCATCGGTCTCCGCCAGCCGCTGGTGGGCCAGGGCGCGCTCGCGCATCAGCCGGTCGAGGCCCTGGCCGACCGAGTCGTCGATGACCTGGTTGAGCCGGTCGCGGACCTCGGGGCGGTCACCGTACTGGATGGCCTCGACGAGGAGCTTGCGCAGCGGCTCGCCGTGGAACGCCTCACCGAGGACGTCGAAGACCTTGCCCCGGTAGGCGCGGCGCTGCTCCTCGATCTTCTCCAGCAGGCGCAGGAAGACGGCGCCCTCGCGGGTGTCGGCGGCGACGAGGTTCCACAGATGGCAGACCTCGGTCTGGCCAATGCGGTGGATGCGGCCGAAGCGCTGCTCGATCCGGTTGGGGTTCCACGGCAGGTCGTAGTTGACCATGAGGTGGGCCCGCTGAAGGTTCAGGCCCTCGCCCGCGGCGTCGGTGGCGACGAGGACGCGGCACTCCCTGTCCTGGGTGAAGACCTCCTTGACGCGGCGGCGCTGGTCGCGGGAGACGCCGCCGTGGATGGCGACGACGGCCTCCTCGCGGCCGATCAGCCCGCGGATCCTCTCGACGAGGTACTCCAGGGTGTCGCGGTGCTCGGTGAAGACGATGAGCTTGCGGGGGCTGCCGTCGGCGTCGCGGATCAGCGGGTCGTCGCAGAGCAGGTCGGACAGCTCGGTCCACTTGCGGTCGGTGCCGGAGTTGCGCACCCGGCGGGCCAGCTCGGCGAGGTCGGCGAGGATGCCCAGCTCCTTGTCGAGCTCGGCGATGGTCTGCGCGGTGGTCGCGGCGTCGACGACGTCGTCCTCCAGCTCCTCCACCTCGGAGCTGGGCAGCTCGTCCAGCTCGGCGTCGAGGTCGTCCGGGGCCTTGCCGAGGGCGGCGGCGAGCCGGTCCTTCAGCCGGGACTCCATGGCGCTGCCGCCGGTGGCCAGTTCGTGGCGGAGCCGCTGCAGGCGCTTGTGCCGGCGGACGAGGGACTGCAGGATCGCCTCCGGGCTGGAGGCGAGGCGGCGCTGCAGGACGGTGAGCGCGAAGCCGACGGTGTTGCCGCGCCGGCCCTCGCCCTGGGCGGCGAGCTGCTGGGCCCGGCCCATCTCCTCGCGGACGTAGTCGGTGACGACCTCGTACAGCTCCCGCTCGGGGTCGGACAGGTCGTACGGCACCGTGTAGGCGCGGCGCTCGGGGAACAGCGGTCTGCCGTCGAAGGTGAGCAGGTCCTCCTTGACCATGCGGCGCATGAGCCCGTCGGTGTCGGCGGAGCTGATGCCCTCGCGGTACTTGCCCTCGAAGCGGTCGGAGTCGAGCAGGCCCATGAAGAGCTGGAAGTCGGCCTCGCTGCCGGCGTGCGGGGTGGCGGTCATCAGCAGCAGGTGGCGGGCATGCCGGCCGAGCAGCTCGCCGAGCTGGTATCGCCTGGTCTTCTTCAGCTCGTCGCCGAAGTAACGGGCGGACATCCGGTGGGCCTCGTCGACCACGACGAGGTCCCAGTCGCTCCGGGCGAGCTGGGCCTGCAGCTCCTCGTTGCGGGAGAGCTGGTCCATGCGGGCAAGCAGCAGCGGGTGGCGCTCGAAGACGCTCTGGTCGAGCTGGGCGTCGACGAGCTGGCGAGTGAGCTGCTCGAAGCGGAGGCCGAACTTCTCCAGCAGCTCCTCCTGCCACTGCTCGACCAGGCCGCCCGGCGCCACGATCATGCACCGTTCCAAATCGCCGCGGAGCATCAGCTCCTTGATGTAGAGGCCGGCCATGATGGTCTTGCCGGCCCCGGGGTCGTCGGCGAGGACGAACCGCAGGGGGGTGCGGTCGAGCAGCTCGCCGTAGACCGCCTGGATCTGGTGCGGCAGCGGCTCCAGGTCGCTGGTGGTGACCGCGAGCATCGGGTCGAAGCGGGCCGCCATGCGGATGCGGAGCGCCTCGGCGGCGAGCTTGAACAGCGCGCCGTCGCCGTCGAAGCCGTAGGCGGCCGAGGGCTTGCGCAGGCTGAGCCGGGGCTCGTGGTCGCGGGAGAGGAGCTGATCCTCGATCCGGCCGCCGGAGGTCCGGTAGGTGAGGTTGACGGCGTTGGAGCCGTACCACTTGACCGCGACGACGGAGACGTCTCCTCCAGGTGTCACGCCGCCGACGACCGCGCCCGGAGTCAGCTCCTCGAGTCTGACGCCCGCCACCCTGGCCTCCCGCTTCACAGCAACTTTCGCGCATGATCCACTTGCAGCCATGGGGGCGTGTTAGATTCCCCAAGGACGGGTCAAACATAGATCAAACTTTCAACTCACACAATAAGTTTGTGTGTATCAAATTCACGTCGCCTGAATGTCGAAGAGGTGGCGTTACCCTGTGATCACAGAGCGAGACGGGAGAGGCTCTCCCGGACCTTCACCGCGTCGGGATGCTCCGGCCCGTGGAGCTCGACGAGGTCCTCCAGCAGCGCCGAGAGCGTGCGGTGAGCCCGGTCGGTGTCGCCCGCGCCCAGCTCCAGCAGGCCGATCTGCCGCCGCAGCCCCAGCGGACGCGTGTCGGTGCGGCCGTGGACGGCCTGGACGTCGATCAGCAGGCGCCGCAGCCGCTCCAGCGCGCCGCCGGTCTCGCCCATGAGGGCCTGGCAGGTCGCCTCCTGGCGGCGGCAGTGCAGGGCCCGCTCGTCGTGCGGGCCGTACCGGCGGGCCAGGTCGCGGTGCAGCTCACCGAAGGCGGGCGCCGCCCGGCGATAGTCGCCGCCCTCGAAGAGCGCCTCGGCCAGGCGCAGACGCAGGGCGAGGACCTCCTCGTCCAGCGGGTCCAGCGTCCGCCCGGCGGAGGAGACGGCGGCGTCGAGCACCTCGACCGCCTGGCCGTACCGCGACGCCCCGGCCAGGGCCTCGGCCTCGCCGCGCGCCCGGGAGAGGGAGTCCCGGTCGAAGGCCGCGTCACCTGGGCCGGGCTGCCGGGCCGACTGCGACTGGCCGGAGTCGAGGTCGGAGCGCGGTTCGGGGGCGGGAGTGGGACGCGGGTCCACGCCGTCGAGGACCCGGCCGACGGCCTCGGCGTACATCCGCAGCGGGCTGGGGCCGGGGCTCACCACCCCGAGCAGCGGCCGCAGGCCGGTCGCGAAGGGCAGCAGCGCCCGGTGGACCTCCTCCGCCCGTGCGAGGCGGTCCTCGGCGCGCTTCACCAGCAGCCGCAGGACGAGGCGGTCCAGCTCTCCGGGCACGTCGGGACGTCCGTCGTGCACCGGCGGGGCGGGCTCGTGGACCTGCCGTTCCAGGATCCGGTACTCGGTCGCCCCGTCGAACACCCGCTCCCCGGTGAGCATCTCGTGCAGGACGAGGCCGAGGGAGTACAGGTCGCTCTGCGGGCCCACCGCCGCCCCCTGGGCCTGCTCCGGCGACATGTAGGAGGGGGTTCCCATGACGGTCCCGGTGCGAGTGAGCCGGGACAGCTCGGGGTCGTGGAACATGGCCAGGCCGAAGTCGAGCACCTTGACGGTGCCCTCCGGGCAGATCATGAGGTTCGACGGCTTGAGGTCCCGGTGCAGGACGCCCCGGGCGTGGGCGGCGCTGAGCACGGCCGCGACCTGCGCGGCGATCCCGGTGGCCCACCCGACGGGAAGCGTCTCGTGCTCCCCCAGGACGTGGTCCAGCGTGGCGCCCTCGACGAACTGCATCACCATGAACGGCCGGGGCCCGACGCGCGGATCGTCGTGGACGCCCACGTCGTGGATGGCGGGCATGCCGGGGTGCTCCAGCTTGGCCATGATCCGCGCCTCGTGGACGAAGCGCTTCACCAGGGCCTCGTCGGGCTGCCCGTAGGGGAAGCGGATCAGCTTGACCGCGATCCTGCGGTCGAGCTTCTGGTCGTAGCCGCCGTGGACCTCGCCCATCCCGCCCCGGCCGAGGGGAAGGGGGTCCAGCTCGTAGCGGTCGCCGACGACCGTGCGTCCCGCCGTCACCAGCCCTCCCGGAGCCTCGCCATCCGGCAAAGTTACACCGATGATCGCGCCGATCGCAGGGACTTATCAGGCATGACACCGAAGTATGTCCGGAACCGGACAGAAGCCCCTGCTTCTGGAGCGGGCCCCCTCAGTGAGGGGCTTCGACTCCGATGAGGATCGGAGCTTCGAGCGGAGGCGCGGCCCCGACCGGGTGCGGAGCTTCGAGTGAGTCCGGGGTTCGGGTCAGACTCGGGGCGTCGAGGTGGTGCGCGGCGAGCACCTTCGCCAGCCGGTCCTCGAAGGTGCTGCCCTGCACGCGGGCCTTCTCCGGCCCCACGTACTGCCGCCAGCGGGAGGGGTGCCGTGGCGTGCCCGCCACCATCCACGCCCGGCGGACGCCCGACGTCTCGAGGTGCCGGCGCAGCCAGGCCACCTGTTCCCGCAGGACCGCGCCCGTACGGCCGCTGACCCGGTTCGATCCCCAGGCGAACAGGACCTCGTCGGCTCCCCGCAGCGCCTCGGCGAGCAGGGCCCGGGACCGGGTCACCTCCGGCTCCCCGATCGGGAGGACGGCGAGCTGGGTCTGGTCCTTGGAGGGGACGTCCAGCAGGTTGGCCAGCCGGAGCCGGTCGCACCCCACGAGGGGAAGGGCACAGCCCAGGTTGCGGAACGAGATGGTCTCCGTGGCCGGGCGGAGGGCGGGGTTCAGCAGGATCGCGCACAGCGTCCGGGAACCGGGGCTCTCCTCAGCCTGCACGTGGGTCTCTCCTGGTCTACGGGGGGTTCCAGGACCTTACCGCGCCACCGGGTCTTCCGATCTTGTTACCGGCCCGGCACGCCCTCGGTGAGCGAGCGCGCACCGGCTTTCACCGGGAACGCGCCCACGGCCGTGCCCGGCCCGATGGCCGGGCACGGCCTTCAGGTCACTCGACCGTGATCCGGTGGGTGGCCTTGGCCGGTCCGGCTGTGGCCTCCCCCGACCACATCGCGAGGTAGTCGTACCTGCCGGCGACGGCGGGCGTGTCGGTGAACGTGTACGTGCCGTCGTCGTTCACGCTCACCGGCGGCAGCGTGACGCTTTTACCGCTGACGCCGTCGACGTACACGCTGCGTTGCACGGTGAGCGTGGCCCTCACGGGCGGATGGTCACCCGCCGTCAGCACGCCGGTCAGTGTGACGGGCGTGCCGGCGACACCCGACTGCGGCCCGTCCATGGTGAGGGTGGACACGTGCCTGATCATCACGGTGACGGAGGCGTCGCTCCGGCGGTAGCTGTCGTCGCCGTCCCAGAACACCTGGTAGGTCACCTCACCGACCTCCGGCGGCGTGTCCTGGAAGGTGAACGTGCCGTCCTTCCGAGTCGTCACGCCGGCGATCGGATCCTTCCTCCCCTCGACCGAGCGCCGGGTCACCGCGATCGGCCTGAGCCCGAGCGCCTTGCCGTCGGCGCGAGTGAGCCGCCCCTCGACGGTGACCGGCGAGCCGATGAACTCGCGCGCCGGGGCCGTCACCTTCAGAGTGGACGCCGGCAGCGCGACGCCCGTCACCCGCCACAGCAGCAGCCGGTCCGCGGAATTGCGCAGCAGCGCGAAGACGTCCGAGCCGGAGAACGCGACACCGTCCGGGAGCAGTTCGGCGTCCGGCTTGTCGGCCGCGAACAGCTTCGCGCCGGTCGCGGCGTCGTAGAGCGTGAGGTCGGTGCTGCCGTACTGGCGTCCCGCGGCGACGTAGGCGCCGTCCGAGCCGAGCGCCACGGCCGAGGGGTACCCGTCCCAGCCGTCGCCGTAGGTGCCGGTCACCGCCAGGGTCCGGGTGTCGTACCTGTTGAAGCGGCCGGGACCGTCGGCCGCGGAGTACAGGGTGGCGCCGTCGGAGGTCAGGGCGAGGTCGCGCAGGTAGTCCATGCGCCACTTCGTGCCGTCGATCGTGCCGCGCAGCTCCGGGGTGCCGCCGCCGATGTCATAGACGAGCATGTCGGCGTGGTGCAGGCCGGTCCGGCCGACCACGAGCGTGTCGCCGGCGGCCGCGAGCACGGGAGCGCTCAGGTGCTCGCCCCCGACCGCCGTCGGTGTCGGTACGGCCACGCTCAGGTCCAGGCCGACGACGCCGCCGGGATCGTCGCATCCGTACCCCACCCACAGTCGCTCGCCCAGCAGGGCCAGGGTGGACGGGCACGGGTGAGCTGAAAGGTCGATCCGCCGGGTGACGGCGAGGCTCGCGGTGTCGATCTCGGCCACCTCGTTCGAGCCGGTGAGCGCCGCGTACAGGCGGGTGGCGTCCGCGTTCATGGCCAGCTCGCGGACGTCGGACAGGCCGGTGACGACACCGCCGGTGAGGTTTCCGTCGGTGCCGGCCACGATGATCCGATCGGTGGCGGAGACGAACACCCGGCCGCCGCCGACGGCCAGGTCGGCGGTGTAGGAGTCGAAGGTCACCCCGAGGTCGGTCGTGATGTCGGCTGCCGAGGCGGCGGGGGCCGCGACGGTGAGCAGACCGGTGAGAAGGCCGGTGATCAGACCGGCGACGCCGCAGTGAGCGACTAATCGACGAACCAGTGGGTGGCGCACAAGACCTCCTGCACAGATGGGAACGTGTGTTCTAATAACCTCCCATGATCTCCATCCCGTCAAGATCAGCCGATTGCGCGAGACCAAACCGTGATCAAGAACGCTCCGTCCTGGTCGGGGAAGCGCGTTCTTGGGGGAAGACAGGGCCTGCCGTGCGCAAGGGACCCCTCGCTCAGCCACATGTCCAGTGCCGGTCGGTACCGTCGCGGTCCAGATCCGTCACCGGGTGCCGTCGGCGACGTTGATGCCGGTCGCGTCGAGACACCTGCCGGACCGTGGAGCGACGATCCGGCCGCGCCTCTGGTCTCCCCGGGTGCGCCGGACCGTCTCAGCATCGGCACGCGTACGGCGAGGCGTGGGCCTCCGGCGGATTCCGACGTGACGCTGTGGACATACTTCTCATGAATCACACCCGCGTCACCCGTAACACCTCGGGGACGCCGAGCCGAACGAGGAGAGCCATGTCGAACCCGCCGCTTCCCGAGGGCGTCGTCGAGATGCTGAAGAAGCCGAACCCCGCCGTCATCGCGACGCTACGGTCCGACGGCCAGCCCGTGTCCACGGCCACCTGGTACCTCTGGGAGGACGACGGCCGGATCCTGGTCAACATGGACGAGGGCCGCAAGCGGCTGGACCACCTGCGCAACGACCCCCGGGTGACGCTCACCGTGCTCGACGAGGGCAACTGGTACACCCACGTCAGCATCATCGGGCACGTCGTCGAGATGCGTGACGACGAGGGCCTGAAGGACATCGACCGGCTGTCGACGCACTACGGGGGCAACCCGTACCCGCGGCGGGACCGCAAGCGGGTCAGCGCCTGGATCGAGGTGGACCGCTGGCACGGCTGGGGCGAGCACAAGGACAGCAGCCAGGCCTGACGGCCGCGGCGCCGTTCCTCACAGAAACCCCGGGCGATGGGGCCGGGCGGCGCACCCGGCCACCTGTCGGTAGGCCGCGCCACCTTCTCCCCGGGCCGACTGCGGACGGACGTCCCGCCCCGATGGAGTCAGGCGGCTTCCCGCCGGAGCCGCCGCTCACGCCGCCAGACGAACGCCACCATGCCGATGTTCGCGACGGCGAGGATCAGCACGGACGGGCCGCCGCTGCCGGCGGACCGGTCGATCGCGAAGGCCTCGCCGTCCGCCATCAGCGTGTTGACGGCCGTCCACAGGACGTTGTTGGCGGTGTGGAAGGCGATGGACGCTTCGAGGCCCCGGCTGATGATCGCCATCAGGCCGGTGCTGACGGCGAACACGGCGTAGTAACCGGCCAGCCAGGGGTCGGCCGACCCGTGGCTCGCCGCGAAGGCCAGGCTGGAGATCACGAGTCCGACGGCCATGGCCGGGCGCACCGCACGCACCCAGGACGCGGCGGCGGGCAGCATGGCGCCTCGGAACATCAGCTCCTCGCCGGCGGTCTGCATCGGGGTGCTCAGCACCACGATGACCAGCATGACGATCGTCGTGCCGGTGACGCCGAAGGCGGTCCAGCCCGGCGAGTCCGGCGCGATCAGCGCCACGACGCCGATCACCGCGCCCACCAGCGGCACCGCGCCCATCAGGTAGTACGTCAGGCGGCGGGTGTCGAAGGCCCGCGGGAAACTGATCAGGCTGCGCCACGGCACCTTGGCCAGCCACGCCAGGAGCAGGATCGTCAGCACGCCCGTCACGCCCGTGCTCAGGTTGACGGCCAGGAACTTCAGCGGTGTGAAGGCGGGCGCCATCGGGTCGTCGCTGCCCTCGAGGACGCCTACGACCTGGTAGAGAAGCACCTGGAGGACCAGCAGCAGCAGCGGCGACCCGATGATGACCACGAGCGGCTTCCACCGGCTCATGCGGAGATGGGCGCCGAACGGCCGGGAGCCGTCGACGGCCGGCCGGGAACGCTCCGGCGTCAGGAGACGCGAACGTCCCGCGTCGGATGGGATCGGGTGACCCGTCGCGTCTCCGGGTCCGTCGGGTCGTGGTGCGTGCATCGGGGGATTCCTCTCGGGCTTGCGCCGGCAGGTGGGCCCGCGGGCGAAACGCCATGCCTCCTGGGCGCACGCCGGAGAGCGCCGCCACCGGTGACCATGACGTCCGTCCAGGCGGGCACATCGGTGCTCACACCCGGATCGCGAGGTCGATGCCCCGCGGGGTGAACATGCCCTCCATTGCAACGCTCACCGCGTCCCTCCGGGCAGTGTCACCACGTCACCACCTCGCCGTGACATTCCGCGCCGGGCACGACGGGAGACCCGCCCGGCGTCGGCCACCGGGGAGTTCCCCGATGCGGCTGGCCTGGTCGTCAGGAGACACCGGGGAGTTCCCCAATGCGGACGGCAAGGCCGAGCGCGCCGGCCCGACCGGCTCACGGCCCGCCCCGGCTCGGAGCGGGCCGGGGGCCGGGGGCCGGTCAGGAGCCGTGCCCCGCGAAGGGGCCGCCGGCGGTGAACGCCCGCTCGGCGAAGCGTTCGCCGATGCGCCGGTGGGCGGCGGTGTCCGGGTGGAGCCGGTCGGGCAGCGGCAGTTCGGCGAAGTCGGCCTCGCCGTAGAGGTCCAGGCCGTCGAGGTGATGCAGGTTCGGGTCGCCGGCCGCCCGCTGGGCGGTGATCCGTGCCAGTTCGTCGCGGATGACGCCGAGGGTCAGCTTCCCGTTCGCCCGCTCCGCCGGATCGCCGGTGGCCATGAAGCTCACCTGTCCGGCGCTGAAGGCGGCGGGGTCGAACGCGCCGGGCCCCGGGGTGTCCTCGTGGATGGGGCAGTGGATGGGTGAGACGACCAGCAGCGGCGTGGTGGGGTGGCCGTCGCGGATGGTGTCGAGGAAGCCGTGCACGGCCGGGGTGAAGGCGCGGAGCCGCATCAGGTCGGCGTTGACCAGGTTGATACCGATCTTCACGCTGATGAGGTCGGCCGGGATGTCCCGCATGGTGCGGGCGGTGAACGGGTCGAGCAGCGCGCTGCCGCCGAAGCCGAGGTTGACCAGCTCGACATCGCCGAGGGAGGCGGCCACGGCCGGCCAGGTGGCGGTGGGGCTGGTCGCGTTGGAACCCTGGCTGATGGAGCTGCCGTGGTGCAGCCAGACCCTGCGGCCCCGTTCCGGTACGGGTTCGACCGGGGCGTCGGTGCGCAGGGCGACGAGTTCGGTGGTCTCGTTGTGCGGCAGCCAGATCTCGAGGTCCTTCACCCGGTCGGGCAGGCCGGTGAAGCGGACGGTGCCGGGTGGGCCGGACCGGTGGTCGGCGGTCCCGGCGGCCATGTCGATGGTCACCGTGTCGCCGCCGGTCACCCCGGCCTGGTCGGTCAGGTGGCCGTCGACGAGCAGGTCGTAGACGCCGTCCGGGCGGGGCGGCAGGCCGGTGTAGGTGTGCCGGGTGGGCAGCGTGTCGAGTTCGACCGCGGTGGCCCGGGTGCGGAAGGCCAGCCGTACGCCGGCGGGCTGGGCCTCCACCATGGCGAGCTGCCCGTCGGTGTACTGGGCGCGGGCCCACGCGGGCAGCCGGTGCGGCAGCAGGCCGCGGGCGGTGCGCTGCAGGTCGAGCGCGCCGCGCAGGATGTCCGTGCTGATCGGCGTGGTGATCCAGGTGGTGGTCATGTCCTCGGTCCATCGATCGGTGTCGTACGGTCCCACGGCGGATACCCGCGGGATCGCCCGTCACAGCCAGTCGTGTTCGCGGGCGTAGCGGGCCGCGTCGTGGCGGGTCCGGGTCTGGGTCTTGCGCATGGCGTTGGAGAGGTAGTTGCGTACGGTGCCCGGCGCAAGGTGGAGCCGGGCGGCGATGTCGACCACCGAGTAGCCCTCGCCGGTGACCCGCAGCACGTCGGCCTCACGGTCGGTCAGGGGGCAGTCGTCGGTGACGGCGAGCGCGGACACGTCCGAGTCGATCCAGCGTCTGCCCGCGTGCAGGGTGGCGATGACCGAGACGATGTGGGCCGGTTCCGCGGACTTGCTGACGAAGCCCTGGACGCCGAGCCTCAACGCCTTGCGCAGCACGCCGGGGCGGGCGTGCCGGGTCAGCATGAGGACCACCTGTTCCGGGTGGGCGCGGCGGATCTCGGCGACCGCGCCGAGGCCGTCCACGCCCGGCATCTCCAGGTCGATGACCAGCACGTCGGGCCGGTGCCGCAGGGTGGCGTCGATCGCCGTCCGGCCGTCCTGCGCCTCGGCGAGGACGGTGATGTCGCCCTCCATCGGCAGCAGCGCGGCCAGGGCCGTGCGCAGCAGCGCCTCGTCGTCGGCGAGCACGATGGTGGTCATCGGCCGTTCTCCCCCGGGGCCGCCGGGGCCGCTGATACCTCCGGCGCCGCGCCGGCACGGACGGGCGGGAAGACCGCCGCCGTCAGGAACCGCTCGCCGGTCTGTTCCACGGTCAGCTCGCCCCCGTCGCCCGCCACCCGTCGCCGCAGCACCGCCAGCCCCCTGAGCTCGGGGGGCGTCGTGGCGGTCACGCCGTCGTTGACGATGGTGATGCCCGACTCGGCGAGCGTGATCCGCACCTGGGTGGCCTGCGCGTGGCGCAGGATGTTGGTGGTCGTCTCCCGCAGCACCTGGCCGAGCAGCTCACCGACGCGGGAGTCGGTTTCGGCCTCCCGGGTCACCCGGACCCGGATGCCGGCGGCCTCGAACAGGTTCTTCGCGTTCTCGATCTCCGCGGTGAGGTTGAGCCTCCGTTGGGCGTGCGCGAGTTCCTTGGTCTGCGCGATGGTCTCGCTGACCAGCGCGTACGTCTCCCGCAGCTCCTTGTCCGCCCGCGCGGTGTCGTGGGGCAGCAGTCTCCGGGCCAGGGCTATCTTCAGCTTGGCCACGTGCAGAGTGTGGCCCTGGATGTCGTGCAGGTCGCTGGCGAACCGGAACCGCTCCCGGACCACGGCCAGCTCCGCCTCGCGCTCCCGGGTCTGTTCGAGCTCCCGGATGAGGTCGTAGAACCGCTCTCCCACCGCCGTCATGAGCATCACCAGCGCGGTGAGCACGGTCGGGACGAGGGCGTAGACGACCAGGACCTCGCGGACGTCGTCCCGCTGCACGAGCAGCCGGGCCGCGCCGACGGCGGCGACGTAGGCGAACAGACCGGCCGCCGCCGGCCCTCGACGCCGCCGGACCTCGCGCAGTGAGAAGGAGCCCACGGCGCAGACCCCCCAGTACGCGTTGGGGCTGCCGGTCACCAGCACCCCCAGCGGCCACACCACCGCCGCGACGATCATGCAGGGAAGCGCCACCCGCGCCAGGTCGTCCGCCGTCCATCGTTCGAAGGCCACCACGGCCGCCACGGCGCCCGGCGCCAGGACGGCGAGGTGCCACCAGGCATGCGTGTCGGTGTAGAGCAGGAACACGGCGGCGAACACGACCGGTGGCAGGGACGTCGCCAGGTTGAGGCGGCGCAGTCGTCCCTGCGTCGACTCGGTGAAACGCGGTGGTCGTTCGGTCACGACCCCAGTTTCCGGCTCCCACCGGCCATGACCAGTGACACCACGTCACATGCGGTCGTGACACCGCGCCACTGACGCGTCGCGTGCGTACCCGCTGTCATGGGTACATGTCTACCACGCCCGTCATCGAGGTCGACCGGCTGAACGTGACCTACGGTGACTTCCACGCAGTGAAGGATCTGTCCTTCGAGGTGCGGCCCGGGGAGCTCTACGCTCTGCTGGGCACCAACGGGGCCGGGAAGACCTCGACGCTAGAGACCGTCGAGGGGCACCGCGCGCCGACCTCGGGCACCGTACGCGTCTTCGGGCACGACCCCGGTGACCGGCGAGCGGTTCGTTCACGGATGGGCGTCATGCTCCAGGAGAGCGGTTTCTCCCCTGACCTCACCGTCCGCGAGTCCGTCCGGCTGATCGGCCGGCTCACCCGGCGCGCCGACGACGTCGACCGGGTGCTCGACCTGGTCGACCTCACCGGCCGGGCCGGTCGGCGCGTGTCCCAGCTGTCCGGTGGGGAGAAACGACGGCTGGACTTCGCCACCGCCGTCTACGGCACCCCGGAGCTGATCTTCCTGGACGAGCCGACCACCGGCCTGGACATCTCCTCCCGCGACGCCGTGTGGGCGACCGTGGACCGGCTGCGCGAGAACGGCGCGACCATCGTGCTCACCACCCACTATCTGGAGGAGGCGCAGCAGCGCGCCGACCGGATCGGGCTGATGCACGAGGGGACCTTCCGCCGGGAGGGAACCGTCTCCGAGCTGACCCGCACCCTGCCGGCCGTCATCCGCTTCTCCCTCCCGTCGCCGTCACCGGCGCCGATGCCGTCGCCGCCGGTGCGGGCCGTCGCCGACGCGGACGGGAGGGTCGTGGTCGAGACCTTCGAACTGCAGAAGGACCTGCACCTTCTGCTGGGGTGGGCGGAGGAGCACGCGGTGGAGCTGCGGGACCTGGAGGCCGGGCCGACCCGGCTAGACGACGTGTTCCGGGCCATCGACCACTGATTCGTCCTTCGGGAAGGAGCCTCACCGTGTTGTCCATCGCGTCCAGCGAACTGGTCCAGATCTTCAGGAACCGGCTCGTGCTGATCACGAGCCTCATCATCCCCGTGGCCGTCTGCGTGCTCTTCGTCCGCCAGCACGAGACCTTCACAGCCATCGGCAGCCTCGGCTACATCGCGGCGATCGTGCTTTTCACCGTGACCGCGTTCGGGCTCTACACCACCGCCGTCACCACCCTGGCCTCCCGGCGCCAGAACCTCTTCCTCAAGCGGCTGCGCTCCACCGCCGCCGGCGACGCCGGCATCCTCACCGGCCTGCTGCTGCCCGTCACCGTGCTGGCCGTGATCCAGGTGACCGCGATCCTGATCGCCCTGGCCGTGGTCGCCGGTGGACCGGCCGACGTCGCCCTGCTCGTGGCGGCGGCGCTCGCGGCCCTGGCCATGATGGTCGGACTGGCCCTGGCCACCGCCGGGCTGACCAACTCCCCCGAACACGCCCAGGTCACCACCCTGCCGGTCACCCTCGGCGTGATCGCCGTGGCGAGCTGGGTGGGCATCAGCGGCACCGCGGACCTCACCTGGCTCAAACGGCTGCTGCCCGGCGGCGCGGCCACCGAACTGACCGTGAACGCCTGGAACGGCGGCGTCGCCGTGGCCGACTCCCTGCTCCTGCTCGCGCCCACCCTGGGCTGGGTCGTCGTCGCCGTCGTCCTCGCCACCCGCCTCTTCCGCTGGGAGCCCCGCCGATGACCGCCGAATCCCCGCCGGCCGTCCCGGCCCTGGCGGAAGACCTCCTGCTCCTGCTGTTCCAGCCCGGGTCCGGGACCATCGCGGGTGAGAACACGCTCTTCTACGTCCTCGGCGGAGCCGTGCTCGCCGACCTCGCCCTCGGCGGCCACCTGACCGTGGAGGCCCGCGACCGGGTCAGGGGCACGGAGGGTCACCCGCCCTCGGATGATCTCCTCCGCCCGGCGTGGGACCACCTGTCCGAGAAGCCGCGGGGGGTGCAGGCGGCGCTCGCGGCGATCGGCCCCGCCCTGCGCGAACCGGTGCTGGAGAGGCTCGTCAGACGAGGCGACATCGACCGGGAGCCGCACAGGCTGCTCGGCCTGTTCCGTACGACGGCCCTCCGGGACGGCGGGACCGGGCGACGAGCCCGTCTCCTCGCCGATGTCCGGCGGGTCCTCGTGGACGGCACGGAGCCGTCGGCCCGCGTGGCCGCGCTCGCGGCGCTGCTCTCGGCGAGCGGGACGCTTCCGCGGTTCCACCCCGAGATCCCCTGGACGTCAGCCGTGATCGAGCGGGCCGAGGAGCTCGAGCGCGGCGACTGGGGCGCCCACGCCGCGGCGGAGGCCGTGAACCGCACCGTGACGGCCACGGTCGTCAACAGCGTCGTCGTGGCCGTCGCCGTGCTTCCTCCGAGCTAGTGCGCCGGCGCCACCGGCCGGCACCACAGGGGGTGGGCCGCGGCCCGGCTGGGGCGAGCACGAGGACGGCAGCCGAGCCTGAGGCCGCGGAATCGGGACGGGCCGGAAAAAGCCGGGCGTCACGGGGCGGCATGGGCCGACCCCGAAGAGGCGGTCAGCCGCGGAGGGTGCCGTCGCCGAGGCCCTGGAGGGCCAGCCGTACCAGGGCCGAGCCCTGTTCCGCCAGGCCGGACGCCGCAGTCTCCACGGCGGCCAGCCGCCGGAAGGCGTCACCGAGGCGGCGCTGCTCGGCCAGGGGCAGGCGGGGCAGCTCCACGCGGCGGATGTCGGAGCGGGAGCCGCCGGTCTGGCCGCGCCGAGGGCCTTGGGAGCCGGCGATCCGGAGGAAGCCGGCGAGGCAGTCGGGGTCGATCCGTTCGAGGTCGGGACGCAGCAGGTGCAGGCCGGGGCCCAGCAACGCGCCGCCCTCGGTGACGACACGGGCGGCGAGGACCCGGCTTCCGGCCGGTACGACGACGTCGCCGGGTTCGAGGACGACAACGCCGGGGGCGGACGTGGTCGAGGAGCCGGACGTGACAGGGGCAGGGGCGGACGCGACGGGGGCGGGCGCGGCGCGGCCGGTGGGCGGGCGGTCGGCGATCACGTCGTCCACGGTCAGCACCGGAACCATGTCCGCGCCGGGCTCACCGGGAGGCGCCTGTTGAACGGCGACCGCGCCGGGCTCGCCGCGGGGCGCCTGGCAGACGACGATCGCGCCCGCCCTGACCTGCTCGGCGACCGTGGTCCTGGGCAGCTCGTCCGCCGACGCGGTGAGTGCGCGCAGGTCCTCGGCGGCCCGCTGGAGCGCGGCGGCGGAGGCGGCCAGCGCGTCGAGCGCGGTGGTGAACTCCTGGCCGGTGCTCGCGGCCGAGCGGACGGTGGCGTGGCGGGCGGGGGTCAGGTCGACGTCCTCGTCCAGCAGCTCGATGAGCGGTACGGCTCCCGGCGTGTCCGCGCCCATCTGGATGTCCGCGCCCACCTGTGTTTCAGCGGTCCCCCCGAGACCCGGTCCTCCCCGCCCAGCCGCGGCTGCCCGGGGACCCGCTTCCCCCTGCTCGTCCGCGGTTTCCCCGGGGACGCCGGTGAAGGACCGCCAGCCGTCCAGGACGGTCTCCCGTACCCGGGGCCAGGGCAGGTCGGCGGCGTCGATCATCAGAACGTGGGACGGGATCGGGTCGCCGGGTTCGGGTCGGCGCAGGATCCACAGGTGGGGTGAGCCGAGGGCGTTCGGGGCGGCCCCGGCGGGCAGGGCGACCACGGCGCGCAGCGCGCCCGCGCGCAGGAGCTGGGCGCGGATGCGGCGGCCGGAGCGGCGGTCGGCGGCGGCGGAGGGCATCAGCACCACGGCATGGCCGCCGGGTTTGAGGTGGAACAGCGCGTGCTGGACCCAGGGCAGCTCCGGCTCGCCGCGCGGGGGCAGGCCGTACTGCCAGCGGACGTCTCCGGACAGTTCCTCGTAGCCCCAGGCGCGTTCGGCGAAGGGCGGGCCGCAGACGACGGCGTCGGCCTGGAGGGAGGGGAAACGGTCGTCGCGCAGGGCGTCACCGACGCGGACCGTCGCGGGGTGGCCGTGCAGCAGGAGCCGTACGGCGGCGATGCGGGCGGCGTGCTCGTCCCGTTCCTGACCGGAGAGGGCGGTCGCGCCCGAGGCGGCGGCCGACAGCAGAAGTGTGCCGAGACCGCACAGCGGGTCGAGGACGGTGCCGTCCCCGGCGGCGGACAGGCTCGTCATGAGGTCCGCGACCTCGGGTGACAGCGTCACGACGCGCCGGGAGTGGGCGTCGAGGTAGCGCTCGCAGAGGAAGTCGAAGGTCGCGGCGGCGCCCTGCCCGGCGGCCAGCTCGGCGACGGAGCGCAGCAACTGGACGGCGACCGCGACAGACGGAGCACCCGTCGGCTCGGGAAGGTCGTCCATGTCGAGTTCGGCGGCGAGCGACTCGGACAGCGCGTCGTCGTCCTTCCTCGCGAGCTTCGCCCACGTCTTCGGGGACCGGTCGAGGAAGAGCAGGAACGCGCCGACCCGGCCGACGGCCTCGGCGAGGCGGAGGTCCTCGACGTCGGCCCGCAGCTCCTGCCAGACGCGTTCGCCGAGCGGAACCTCCGCCAGCTTGCCCTGGCGGCGCAGCCACTCCTCCACCTCGGTCAGGGAGAACAAAGGACTGCTCGACGTCCCGCCGACCGGGGCGGGGAAGTCCTCGAAGCGTCTTCGCCAGTTGCTGACGGCGGCTCGGCCGACCCCCGCCAGCCGGGCGATGTCGGCCGCCGCCACCGTGGCGCTGTCCCGCATCGGCGATCTCACCTTCTCCGCACCGGCACACCGGATGGCCGCCGTATGTCTCGCACGGGGTCAGTGTAGAGATGCCGGTCGATCATGCCAGGGGGAGGTGGCGTCCGCGGGCAGGTCGGGGCCGTGGTCCCGCGCCCGGTAGGTGGTTCGAAGGCGGGCGGGGCCGGTCGGCCCCCGCGGCGTCTCATACGCGTTTCATACCGCGAATCCGCCTCACAATGGTGCCGCGTAGCGATATCCGGACAGATCAACCGAGGAGATGATCCGCCGGTAGCCCGCAGCGTCCTCCGGGCGCGCGCTGAGCACGTAGAACGAGACCTTCGACTTGGGGAGATGCCAGATCTTCATCGTGTACTCGATGTTGACCATGCAGGGGATCGACCATTCCCGGTAGGCGGCCTTCCTGCCGTCCGACATGCGGGCCAGGCTGGAACGACGCAGGCGGGCGCCGTCCCCGTAGACGCCGTAGTAGAGACCGAACTCCCCGATGTCCTGGTCGTCGTAGGAGCCGTTGGGATCGCGGAACACGGAACCGCCGGCCAGGCACGGCGCGGGGTCACCGATCGCCCAGCCCGAATAGGGGTCGTCGATGGAGCGGCCCGGCCAGGAGTCGGGACCGGAACCGGTCTCCAGCACCATGGCGTCGGGGCGGCAGGCGAGTTCCCACGGGCCGCTGCTCCCCCGCGCGTTAGGCGACTCGATGCAGGCCAGGTCCTTGCGGACGCGCAGCAGCCGCCATCCTTTCGGCAACGTCATCGCGATTCCCCGGAAGGAGACGGCCTCACCGCCGGAGCGCGGGACCGTCCGGGCCTTCTCCGTCGCCCCGGTCGAGGTCTGCTGTGCTGTCGCCGGAGTCGGGGAGCCTGAAACCGGCGCGGGCGGAGTCGTGGCCGCGAACTGGGCGAGTGCCTTCGGTCCGGCGGTCGTCTCATTGGAGCGTTCCCGGAGGGGCTCCGCCGGGGACGAGGTCGCCGCGGCGGCGATGATCGCGGTGACCGCCACCAGGGCAGCGGCCGCCGCCGTGGCGATGTAGGCGTGCACCCACGACGGCCCGGAACGCCCGCGCGCGATCTCGGCGGAGTCGCCAGCCGGAAGCGCCTTGACCTCCGGAGCCGCCGGAACCTCTGGAACCTTCGGAACCGGCGCGGCCGCCACGGTCGCCGGCGACGCGGCGGGCGGCTCGGGCCACTCCGTCGTCTCGCCGGGCGACAGCACCCAGGTGCGCTGGATCATCGCCGTGGCGTCGGCCTCCGGCTCCGCCGTGCCGTCGGCCCGGTTCCGCCAGGCGTCGGTGACCCCGGCCAGGACCTCGGCGGCGGCCGGCCGTTCCGCGGGGTCCTTGGCCAGCGCCCGTTCGACGAGGTCGCGCAGGTCGGCGGGGACGGCCCCGGTGTCCGGCGTCTCCTCGCGGACGCGGTAGGCGAGCACCTCGGGTCGGCCGGCGCCGTACGGGGGCTCGCCGGTGACGGTGAAGAGCACGAGCAGGGCCCAGCCGTACACGTCGGCCGGGGTGCCCGCGGAGCCCTCGCCGTACTCCTCGGGACTGATCCAGCCGGGTGAGCCGACGAGCGTGCCGGTGTGCGTCACCGTGCCGCCGTCCAGCACCTTGGCGATGCCGAAGTCGATCAGCCGCGGCCCGTCGGGGGCGAGGATCACGTTGGACGGCTTGAGGTCGCGGTGGACCACGCCGGCCGCGTGCATGGCCACCAGCGCCTCGGCGACCCCGGCGGCCAGGCCGTACAGGGCGTCCCCAGACAGCGGGTCCCCGGCGCGTACGTGCTGCTCGATCGTGGGACCGGGGATGTACTCGGTGGCGAGCCACGGGCGCTCGGTACCGGGATCGGAGCCGAGGACCCGGGCCAGGCAGACGCCCTCCACCCCGTCCAGCACGGAGATCTCCCGGCTGAAGCGGCGGCGGAACTCCAGGTCGACGGAGAGCGGCTCGTGCACGAGCTTGACCGCCACCCGGCGGCCGGTGTCGTCGACGCCCGCGTAGACGACCCCCATGCCGCCCGCGCCGAGACGTCCCACCAGCCGGTACGGGCCGATCTCGCGTGGATCACCTGACAGCAGCGACAGCACGCGGCCTCCACGGGGGTTCGTTCGGCTTGGGCGGAGATTGAAGCAGATGGAGGGGAGATCCACCAGAGGAAGACGATACACACCATACGCCGGAAACCAGATTTGCTATTGTTGACTCAATTCACAGTGTGGTTAACTCGTAGGACCGGGCGGCGTGCGAGCGCCGCCCGGTCCATCCACTCGCGTTCCCCCGAGAGTCCATTCACTCGCGTCCCCCGAAAGCGAGCCCTCGTCATGCACGGAAACGAGCAGCCCCCGCACGGCCCCCAACCGCAGGGTCGGCCCCCGCGGTACGGCCCGCCGCCGCAGTACGGTCCGCCGCCCGTCCACCCCCGGTTCGTGGCCGCGCCGAAGAGGGGTGGCTGCCTGCGGGCGTTCGTCGTCGCTGTGGTCCTCCTGGCCGGGCTGGTCCTGGTGGGCGTCGGTGTGCTCCTCAGCGGCGGGGGCGGCGACTCCCCCGGATCGGACGTCGGCGTCTCCGCCCCCGCCGGGAAAGCCGAGAAGGACCGGAAGGACGGGAAAGCCGGAGAACAGGCCGCGGCCGGCATCGGCGACACGGTGAAGGACGGCAAGTTCTCCTTCACCGTGACCAAGGTGGAGAAGGGCGTCGAGCGCGTCGGCGACCAGTACGTCGGGTCCGACGCCCAGGGCCAGTACGTCCTCGTGCACGTCACCGTGAGGAACATCGGCGACGAGGCGCAGATGTTCCTCGACTCCGCGCAGAAGCTCATCGACACGGCCGGCCGCGAGTACGACGCCGACTCGGGGGCCGCCGTGCTCGGTCTGAAGAACTCCAACGCCTTCCTCAACAACATCAATCCCGGCAACGGCGTCAGCGGCATCCTGCTCTTCGACGTCCCCGACGACTTCAAGATCAAGGCGATCGAACTGCACGACTCGCTCTTCTCCGGCGGCACGCAGGTGGCGCTGCGGTGATGAGTCCACCGATGTGATCTCATTCCGGGAACGTTCCAACAATCAGAGATCACCGACCACTAGCATCACGCCACCCGCCCGATCACCTGGGCGGGAGGGGCCGGGTTCGCACGGACATCATGCGGCGAGCACGAGCCGTACGACGTGAAGGAGACAAGCCGCGTGAGCGCGCAGCAGTCCCGGGCCCGGGACCCCCGTCTGATCGACTCCACCACGCGCCTGGTGGAGTTCCTCCGCGACCTGGCGACCGCGCGCCGCGCCCCGGTTCGAGACGTCCGGCAACACGGCCAGGTGCTCTGGCTGGTCGACCTGCCCGACGCCGTACGGCCCCGTCCGGAGGCGGGGCCCGGCGAGGTCCTCCTCTCCGTCGACCACGTCCGGAGCGTCCCCCACCCGTCCCCACCCGAGGAACTCCACGGCTGGCTGCGGCCGAACGAGCTCATCGACCCCGAGCTGGACGCCCCCGAACTGTCGGAGACCGGACCGGGGCTCATCGAGGAGCCCGGAGAGGACGGTCGCCCGGTGTCCCGGCCGGAGACCGAGGACGACCGGCCCGACGTGGTCACCGCGTACGAGACGTGGCTTCCCCTATGGCGGGCGTGGGCGGACCGGGAGCGGGAGCGGGTCCGGCAGCAGCGCTGGCACCGCGACCTCTACTCGATCGCCAACCAGCTGGGGCAGATCGACGACGAGTGGGAGCTGGTGCTGGCGACCGGACTGCTGTCCTGGGCCGCCCCCGGTGGCGTCGGCATCCGCAACCACCTGATCGCGACCCGCCTCCACCTGCGGGTGGATCCGGATACCGAGCGGGTCGACGTCCTGCTGGGTGAGGCGGCGCCGGCCCTGCAGGACCGCGAGCTTCTGGCCGACCTCGACGGGTTCACCCCTGAGCGGACCGACCCCCTGCGGCGGCGCGTCCGGGAGGGGGAGGCCACCGGGTTGCAGAGCGGCGTCACCGGTCTGCTGGAGGCATGGTGCGACCGCGGGCTCGACGTCAGGCCCACGCCCCGCTTCCTGCCTGACTGGGCGCCGGGGAAGGCGTCCGGTGGCCCCACCGAGGTACGGCCGGCGCCCGCGCTCGTATTGCGCAAGCGAGACCACGGCTCCCTCATCTCCTACTACGACGAGATGATCTCCGCGCTGACCGGCCCGGACGCCCAGACGCCTCTCGGGCTGGCCCAGCTCGTCGGCTCTCTCGAACCGGAGGAGCGCATGGCCTTCCTCCGGGAGCTTCCGGAGAGGAAGGCCGTCTCAGGAGACGTCCTCGGACAGGACCCGCTGTTCCCACTGCCCGCCAACCCCGAGCAGCGCACGATCATGACCCGGCTGGGGGCGGACAACGGCGTCGTCGTCCAGGGGCCGCCCGGGACGGGGAAGACCCACAGCATCGCCAACCTGCTGTCGGCGCTGCTCGCCCAGGGGCAGCGGGTGCTGGTCACCAGCCAGAAGGCGCAGGCGCTGCGGGTCCTGCGGGACAAGCTCCCGGCGGAGATCGCCGCGTTGTGCGTCTCCATGACCGACCTCGGCCGCGGCGGCTCGGCGGAGCTCGAAGGCGGCGTCAAGGCGCTGTCCGGCCGTTTCTCCTCCTTCGACCCCGCCCGGCAGGCCCGGGGCATCGCCGAGAAGCGGAGTCAGCTCGAAGGCGCCCGCCGTGCCACCGCGGAGCTGACCGAGCGGATCCGGGCTCTGCGTGAGTCGGAGACCTACCACCACCCCGAGGTCGCGACCGGTTACGCGGGCACCCTCGCCGGCATCGCGCGGCGGCTGCGGCAGGAGGCGGCGGAGTGCTCGTGGATGCCGGTACCGCTGCCCGCCTCCGCGCCGCCTGCGGCCCCGATCACCGTCGGTGAGGCGGCGGAACTCATCACCCTGCTGGCCGGGGAGACGCCGCGGCGGAAGGCCCGGCTCTCCCAGCGCCTTCCCGACGTGGCCTCCCTGCCGGGTGTGGAGAGACTGAACGGCCTGATCGCGGCGGAGTCCGCCGCGCACGACGTGGCGCGGCAGGCCGAGACGGAGGTCTCCCGGCGCATCGAGCACCTCACCCCCGCCCTGCTCGCCCGGCTGGAGGGGATCGCGGCCGACGTCGCCGCGCGTCTTCACCGGCTCGACCTGCCAGAGGAGGCGGCGGCCTGGGATTCCGAGGACTGGACGGTCCGTGCGCTGCGGGACGGCCTGGCCGGACGCGAGGTCACGGTCTGGGAACAACTCGCCGCACACGCCGATCGGCTCGCCGCTGCCAGGGACGCCGTCAGGACGGTCGGGTTCCGGGCGATCAGCCACCCGCCGCTGGACACGCCGGGCGCGACCGGAGCCTACCTTCAGGCGATGCGGGAGCTGCGCGACCACCTCGCCGCAGGCAACCAGCTCAAGCGCGGCCCTTTCAGGCCCGCCGTGCAGAAACGGGCCGCGCCATGGCTGGAAGGGACGCTGGTCGACGGGATCCCCCCGTCCAACGCCGAGCTGCTGTCGCTGGTCGTCGCGGAGTTCGATGGCCGGGCCGCCGCGGCCGAACTGCGGCGCGGCTGGTGGCTCGTCGGGGTGGAGTTCCCCGAGGACGTACCGCTCCAGCGGGCGGTGGCTCAGCTCGGGGACGCCTTCGACCGGCTCGGCCAGGTGCGCCACGTCCTGTCGGCGGTGGCGGAGACCACGCGGCTGCTCACCATGGCGGGCGCGCACGTCAGACTCGGCACGCCCGCCGACTGGACCGCGTATGCCGCGGCGCTGCGTGCCGTACGGCTCCGGGCCGAGGCCGCGCGGGCCACCTCAGCGCTGGGTGAGCTGCACGCGGCGTTGCGGCGCGAGGTCGAGCTCGGCACCCCCGCCCCAGAGCTCGTCGAGGCCGCGAACGCGGTGGCCGTACGTGACGACGCCGCCTACCGGCGGTGCCTGCACGCGCTCACCGAGGCGCACCGGGAGCAGGCCGAGCAGCGGCACTGCGACGAGCTCGCCGGCCGGGTCCGCGCCGCCCATCCGGCGCTGCTCCACCTGCTGTCCGAGGCCGGGTCGTGGCGGCCCGGGTTCTCCACGTGGGAGAGGGCGTGGGCGTGGGCGAAGGCGCAGACGTTCTTCACCGAGCAACGCCGCCCCGGCCTGGAGCAGCGGCTGGAGGCCGAGCTGGAGTCGGCGACCGCCCGCGAGATGAGACTGACCGCGGAGCTCGCCGCCGAGCAGTCCTGGCAGGCGGCGCTGAGCAGGATGAACTCCCGGCAGACCACGGCGCTGCGTTCCTACCAGGACCACATGGGCAAGCTCGGCAAGGGCACCGGCCGGTACGCCGCGAAGTTCCAGTCGCTCGCCCGCGAGGCGATGTCGCACGCCCGCGACGCCGTACCTGCCTGGATCATGCCGTTGCAGCAGGTATTGGAGACGATCCCGCCGGTCCGGGACTCCTTCGACGTGGTCATCGTCGACGAGGCCAGCCAGGCGAGCATCGAGGCGCTCTTCCTGCTGTGGCTCGCTCCCCGGGTCATCGTCGTCGGGGACGACAAGCAGTGCGCGCCCTCGACCGTGAGCCACGGCGAGCTCGCACCGATCTTCGCCAAGCTGTCGAGCTATCTGCCGGACCTCCCGGCGTACCTGCGGGACGCGTTCACCCCCAAGTCGAGCCTGTTCGACCTGCTGGCCACGCGGTTCGGCTCGGTGCTGCGGCTCAAGGAGCACTTCCGGTGCATGCCGGAGATCATCGACTTCTCCTCGCGGCAGTTCTACGCGGACGAGCCGCTGGTGCCACTGCGGCAGTTCGGCGCCGACCGGCTGCCCCCGCTGCGGACGGAGTACGTGCCGGGCGCCGTGACCGAGGGGACGACGACCCGGCTGCGCAACCTCGCCGAGGCCGAGGCCATCGTGGAGCGGATCCTCGCCTGTACGGAGGATCCGGCCTACCGGGAGCGGACCTTCGGCGTCGTCGTGCTGCAGGGCGGAGCGCAGGCGCAGCTCATCCACGGCATGCTGCTCGACCGGCTGGACACCAAGGAGTGGGAGAAGCGCAGGCTGCGCGTCGGGACGCCGCCCGACTTCCAGGGCGACGAGCGTGACGTGGTGTTCCTGTCCATGGTGGTCGCCGAGAGACGGTCCGCGCTGACGAGCACCGAATGGCAGCGCAGGTTCAACGTGGCCGCGTCACGGGCCAAGGACCAGATGTGGCTGTTCCACTCCGTCACGCCTGACCTGCTCTCTCCCGCCTGCCTGCGCAGATCGCTGCTCACCTACCTGCTGAACCCCCCGTCGGCGCTGCTCTCGGCCACGCTGGACGATGTGACCCCGGATGTCTCCCATCCGGAGTTCGACTCGCTCTTCGAGCAGCGGGTCTTCCTGCGCATCCGTGAGCGCGGCTACCACGTCGTCCCCCAGGTGGAGGTCAACGGCCGCCGGATCGACCTCGTGGTGAGCGGTGCGGGCGGACGTCTGGCGGTCGAGTGCGACGGCGACTTCTGGCACGGCACGCCCGAGCAGCGGGAGGCCGACCTCGACCGGGAGCGGGAGCTCAAGCGCGCGGGCTGGCGGTTCTGGCGGGTCCGTGAGAGCGAGTTCCACTTCGACCCCGAGGCCGCCCTGGAACCCCTCTGGTCCGAGCTCGACCGGCGGGGCATCCGGCCGGGCGAGGTCGCGGGCGAGGAGAGTGGCGGCGCGTCCTCGTCGTGGAACGCGCTCGCTCTGCCGGGAGAGGACGGTTGGGACCGGCTCGACGACCTGCTCGACGGACTCGATGTGCTCGACGATGTGGGAACGCTGACGGCCGGCGCGTTGACGGGTGTCCCCCTGACCGGTTCATCCGCGGAATCGACCACGGCTCGGATACGCTCCTGGGCGCGCAGCCAGGGATACGCCGTCGGCGAGCGCGGCCGTCTTCCCGAAGGAGTGGTCGAGGCGTATCACCGTGCGCACATCTCCGACCGGTAGAAAAGCGATCGGCCATGAGGACGCCTGTCCGATGTGGACCGCGGGATGCCCTTTTCCGGGCCGGTGAGTGAGAGAGGGCCCCCTCTTCCGGAGACCCGCCCGGACCCGCGCCGGGGCCTTTCGGGAGGGGCCGGCTCCGGGCATCGGTCACTTCTCACCACGATCACCAGCCGATCACTAGAGTTCGGGATATGACCAGACGCCGATGGATGCTCGCCTCATTCACCCTCGCCGTCCTTCTCTTCGCGACCAATGTGACCGTGCTGAACGCGCTGGGACCGGCGCTCGCAGACGGCCTGGCGGTTCCCCCCACCTCAGAGTTCGGCATCACCTACTCGTATCTGTTGGCTTTCGTCGCGGTCGTTCTTCCGCTGAAGGCGCGCAAGAGCCTGCTCATCTCAGGGCTCGCGGCCTTCTTCCTCGCGTCCCTGGTGTGCGCCTTCGCCACCGACGTCGGCGTGCTGATCGGTGGCCGGGTGCTGCAGGGCCTGGCCGCCGCGGTCGTGATCCGGGCAGGCATCATGTTCATGACCGGCGCCTTCCCCGGCACTCGGGTGTGGACGGCGGCCGTGGCGCCCCTGGTGGCGGCCATGGTGGGTCTGATGACGGGGTCGGTGCTCGGCCTCGTCATCGCGGATCACTTCCGGTTCGACTTCGTCTTCCTGCTCGACGCGCTGCTGGCCGTCGTCGTCGCGGTGGCGGTCGCCGTCACCTTCCCGGGCACGAAGACGTCAGCCGGAGCCCGGCAGCCTGATCCACACCCCCTGGATTCCGTCTGACCTGGCGCGTCCGCTTCCACACCCGAGAGCGGGCTTCACATCCTCGGCGGCGTCCGCCCCCGGATCTCCCCCCTCTTTCACCCCGGTCCGGGGCGTGCGACTCCAGGACGTCACCGGTCAGCGGGAGCCGCTGAGGGATTCGAGGGAGGCGCCGGACTTGCCGATCAGGGCCGTGCCGAAGTACCTGTCGAGGCCGGGGAGGTTCATCAGCCTCAGGGCGATCCTGCGCAGCCGCAGCCGCGCCGGGGACGACGGCAGGAACCACTCCACCCCGCTCCGCGCGACCTTCTGCTTCTCGGTGACCACCGGGAGCCACTGCTCCTGGTAGCCCGCCAGCGCCGACTCCACGGAGTCCGGGGAGGCCGCGGGGCTCGACGGGTCGGCGGCCGCGAGCCGCTCGCCGAGGAGGTACGCGCCGGCCACGGCGAGCGAGGCGCCCTGACCGGCCAGCAGCGACACCGCGCCGCAGGCGTCGCCGAGCAGCGTCACCCGGCCGCTGTTCCACCGCGGCATCTCGATCTGGGCCACCTGGTCGTAGTACACCTCCGACGGCTCGGGGCAGCGTTCCAGCGCCCGGGGGACGAGCCAGCCGAGGGTCGAGCATGCCCGCCGTACGGCTTCCCGCGCGTCCTCCGGCAGGGCGGGATCGGCGGAGCGGTGGACGGTGAAGACCGCCACCCGGCCGTCGCGCAGGCCGTACAGGCCCATCTGCCGGCCCACGGTGTCGGTGAGGCAGAAGCGGCCGTCCACCGCCTTGTAGATCTCGGGGTCGTCGAACACGTAGGCGGCGGTGTGGAAGCCGAGATACCGCAGGAACCGCTCCTCCTCGCCGAAGACCAGCCGCCGCACGGCCGAGTGGACGCCGTCGGCGCCGATCAGCAGGTCGGCGTCGAGCGTCGTGCCGTCGCCGAGCGTCACCCGGACGCCGGCCCCGCCGCCCCCATCGCCCCCACCGTCCCGGCCACGTCCGCCGTCCCCGCCGCGTCCACCGTTCCCTGCGGCCCCGAGGTTCTCGACCCCGGTGACGCCGCTGCCGTAGCGCAGGTCGACGCGGTCCTCCACCTGCTCGCGGAGCGCCAGCTCCAGGTCGGGGCGCATGACGCTCAGCAGCCGGCCGTCCAGCACGCGGCCGAAGCGCTCGTAGTCCAGGCGGGCGCGGGAACGGCCCGCCTCGTCGAGGTAGCGCACCCCGTCGAGCCGGTAGCCGAGTTCCTTCAGACGGGGCAGCGTCCCCATCCTCCGGGCCGCGTCGTAGCCGAGCCCGAAGAAGTCGATCATGTATCCCTGGCTGCGCGGGCCGGGCGCCTTCTCGACCACGACGACGTCCCAGCCGTGGGCGTCCAGGCGTTGGGCGGCGGCCAGGCCGGCGATGCCGGCCCCGCAGATCACTGCTCTTCTCATCTCGATCCTTCCGGCTTCTTCGGTACGGGGACCCGGTCGGCGCCTCATCGTCGGGCGCGGCGATCGTCACCTCCGGGGCGGGTGCCTGGGCGGATTCCGGGGCGGGTGAGGAGGCGGCGCAGGACGGTCGTGACGGCCGCCGACGTCAGCTCCGGATTCAGCGGCCGGTGCAGCATCATCCCGTCGAGGGCGGCGGCCAGCACCGAGGCGGTCTCCTCCGGCTCCTCCTGTCCGCGGGCCCGGAGCCAGGAGGCCAGTTCCCGCCGGAACCGGGTGACCAGGGCGGTGAACTCGCGGCGCAGGTCCTCGTCCCGGGCGGCGGCGAGGTAGGTCTCGGTGAACAGCACCGACACCGGGTCGCTCCCGGTGAAGGCGTCGAGCGCGCCGAACATCGCCGCGAGCCCGTCGTCCAGGGTCTCGGCCCGCTCCAGCAGCGGACCGGTCTGCGCGACGACGCCGCCGATGACGTCGAGGGCCGCCTCGCTCAGCAGCGCCTGCAGGGACGGGAAGTGGTAGTGGACCAGGCCGGGTGCGACACCCGCCCGCTCGGCCAGGATCCGCGTGCTGACCGCGGCCCACCCCCGCTCGGGGATGAGCTCGGCCGCGGCGTCCAGCAGCTTCCGCCGCACCTCCCGGCCGCGCTCCGCCGACGTCTTCACCCTCGTGCCGCCTCTCTCATCGGACGATCGCCTTGGTCGAACGACTTGGTCACTCGTCCAATTAGTAGCACGACGCGTCCGCGGAGGCCAGCCGACGATCGGTCGTACCCCGGCGCCGACCGGCGATCGGTCATGTCCCGATGCCGGCCGGTTCCGGGGGATGCCGCCGGTCGCGTGTGCCGGGCCGCTCCGGCAGGACCCGGCTACGGCGCCGGCTTGATCTCCGTACCCTGGGCGGAGACCAGGCGCCAGCCTCCGGCCGGGTCGGCGGCGAAGACGTGGGTGTAGCGGCTGCCGGCCGTGAAGGCCGTCCCGTCGTCGCCGGTGAAGCTCATCTCGGTCCGCCCGACGACGATGCCGACGTCCCCGACGCGGCGGACGACGGCCTCCTCCGGGAAGGACCGCACGGCCGGGAACCGGAGGTCTCCGGAGGACATCGCGCCGAGCAGGTCGGCCGCGGTGGCGACGGCGCCGTCGTTGACGGCGACGATGACGAAGTCGCCGGCCAGCAGGTCTCCCAGCGCGGCGGTGTCGGCGGTGACCAGCGCGTCGAAGAAACGCCGGTCGTGGTCCAGCAGGGACGCGCGGTCGCCGGGGGTGGCGGTGATGGTCATCGGTCGTGTCCGTTCATCGATGGTGTCCGTTCCCTCGGTGCCGAGGGAACCCCTTCGACGCCGAGGGAACTCCTTCGGGACCGAAGGGAACCCCTTCGGGGCCGAAGGACCGCGATGCTAGACCGTGACGCCGGTGACAAGGTCAAGGGCGGGCCCGTGGCGGGCTCCGGAGACCGGAGCCGAGCGCCCGGCGCGGCTCGCCGTCCGGCACCCGCGCCCGGTACGGCCCGCCCTCCCCGCCGGGGACGCGGTACAGGTCAGCGGGCGCGGTCCGAGCGGCGGGCGTGGGCGCGGTAGTGGTCGAGGATGTCCTGGCGCAGCAGGTGCCCGAAGCCCGCGTCCTCGATGCGCAGGCCCAGTTCGGGCTCGGTCACGCCGAGCGCGGCGGCGGTGGCGGCCAGGTTCCATTCGCACACGGCCAGGTCGTTGAGCAGGCGGCCGCGCCGTACCTGGCTCTGCGACAGCCGGAACGTCTTGAGGTACGCCAGCCGGCCGTCCTCGTCCGTGATGAGCTCGCCGATGTGGTTCCCCCGCTGCGGCTCGAAGGGCGGCAGGAAACGGGACAGCCGGTAGCGGCCCATCGTGTACACCTTCCGGCGGGTGTATCCCAGGCCCAGCAGGTCGGCCGCCATGGTCCGGTCGTGGAAGGCGGCCCACTCCTCCGTCTGGCGGCGGGCCGCGGCGCGCAGGTCGGCGAGCGAGCGCACCTCGGCGTCCACGACGCGGGCGCGGAAGTCGGGCACCGGCATGGTGAGCGTCGCGTAGTGGTGGATCAGCTCGCCGTACAGGTCGTGGACCAGGGTGGCGTGCAGCGCGCGGTAGTCGGCGGGGTGCGGCACCACGAATGCGGCGGCGAGGGCGTCGGCCGCGTAGACGACGACGCCGCACTGGCCGGGGTGGATCTCGAAGACGCGCAGCGCGTCCGCCAGCCCCCGGACCTGGACGCCGGTGTAGGCCTCCTCGGCGCGGGGCGAGAGCCCGTGGTCGATCGCACGCCGCGACCACTCCTCCCAGGCGATCTCGGGTCCGCCGAAGTGCAGCGCCAGGTAACCCTCCATTGCCAGGTGCTGGGGCATGAAGCGCAGCCGGTTCCGCGCCTCGCGGCGGACCATGCGGTGGTGGAAGCGCAGCGGCATGCGGCGGGGCGCGGGCGCACCGTTCTTCGCCGGGTCGCGGAGCTGGGTCCCGTACGCCGCGGCGGGCGTGCCGTCGGACGTCCAGGTCGCCACGAACGCGTGCGGGATGTAGGAGACGTAGTGCCTGCGCGGCCTGACCTCGACGACGTCGAGGCCGCGGAAGGCGTCGGGGCGGGCGTCCTCGTCGAGGCCGGGGTCGTCGTGCAGGAGGGCGTCGAGCCGCAGGTCCTCGATCGGCTCGTCGCGGACCAGCGGCACGAGCCGCACGCCGCCCCATGTCTGTGCCGGGCGGGTGGTGAGCCCGGTGAGGGTGAGCTCCTCCGTCATGCGTCCTCCCCCGGGGTCCGCCGGGCGTTCTCCCCTGCCTCCCCGGTCGTACGGGCCGTCCGGTCGCCCTCGTCCGGCACCGGGTCCGCCGTCTCTGAGGGCTCCGGGGACTGCGAGGTCTCCGTGGACTCCGCCGTACCCGGAAGCTCCGCCGTCTTCGGAAGCTCCCCGGCCCCCGGGGGCTCCGCGCCCAGGAAGGCCGCGACGCGGCGTGCCAGGTGGGCGCGCAGTTCCGGCAGCCCGGTGCGGCCCTCGGCGAACCGGGCCAGCTCCGCGAGGGCGACGAGGTCCTCGGCATCGCGGATCCCGGCGGTCGGCACGCCGGGCGCCAGTCGCCGCACGTCGAAGGCGGCGGCGTCGTACACCGGGTTGAGGTGCACGACGCCGCACGCGCCGTCCGGGTCGAGCCGGGTGCGCCAGACCCGCAGCACCTCTCCCGCCAGGCCGGGCGGCGCGTTGTCCCAGCCGTCGGAGACGATGACGAGACGTTCGGGCCGGGCCTCCAGGGCGTCGAGGACGCGCTCGCCGAGCGGTGTCGCGCCGTGGGGGCGGACGAGCAGCGAGTCCGTACGGCCCGACAACCACAGCGGCGTGTACCGCGAGGCCAGCGCCTCCAGCAGGAAGTCACAGGCCAGCGCGACGGCGAGCGGGCGGCGGCGCTTCTGCGCCGAGCCGTACGACGAGAAGCTGTCGTCGAGCACGGCGGCCACCCGGCCCCAGCGTCCGGCCTGCTCCCCCGCGGTACGGCGGGCCGCCGCGCGCAGCGCCTCCGTCAGCTCGGCGCGGCGGCGCACCCGGTCGTCCAGTGGGAGACCGAGTACGTAGGACGCCAGCCGGGTCAGGGGCATCGTGGTGAGGTCGGCGCGCGCCGCCTCCGCTCCGAGGGTGTGGGCCGACTCCTGCACGCGCAGCCGTTCCAGCCGGGTGAGCCGGGGCGCGATGCGCTCCAGGAAGGCGGCGCGGGGGATGCCGTGCTTCGCCGCGAACCCCTCGGCCACCGTGTAGGGCAGGTCGTAGATCGCCGCCTTGCGGTGGTGGGCCTGCCGCCAGCTCTCCAGGATCGGCGTGGCGTAGGCGGCCTTGCGGTGCGGGGCGAACAGGAACGTGCCCAGCTCCCCTCCCGGCGCCAGGTGGGCGTGACGGAAGGCGGTCTTGACGGCTCCGCGGTACTTCACCGCGTCGAACGCGAGGTCGGGACGGGCGGCCAGCCAGTCCCGCATGATCGCCCTGGTGCGGCGGTTGTTGACCCGGGCGCGGCGCAGCTCGTGGAACAGCCGGTAGACCCGGGGCGGCGGCAGCAGGGCCAGCCGCCGGGCGATCAGACGTCCCTCGGCCCGGCGTCGTCCCGGGTCCGCCTCGGCGGCCGTGACCAGCAGGTTCCGGATGATCCGGGCGGCGTTGTGGTGGTTGACGTCCAGAGCGAGGGTGGCCGCGTACAGGTCGCGGTAGTTGCCGACCATGTAGTCGTGGAGGAAGGCCAGGGACAGGCTCTGCTCGCCCGCGCCGGAGTGGAACTCGCTCTGCCCGGTGGAGGTGATCGCGGCGTTCACGAACAGCAGGACGTCCTCGGCGGCGACCAGGTCCGCGAAGGTCTCCGTGCTCTCAGCGGCCACGGTGATCGCCCCGTTCTCGGTGGTCGCGACGGTACGGCGCCGGCCGGGGTGTGGAGGCACGAACTGCAAGCCAACGTTTCACAGCCGTTTCCGGAAGTCGCACCGAAGTCCCGCGGCCGGCCCTGGAACGATAACACCGGCTTGTCCGCCTTTTCCTGGCGTTTTCGCCGTCCCACAGCCGCCCGGCGTCTTCGCCGTCCCACGGCTTCCCGGCGTTTTCGCCGCCTCACGGCCGCCCGGCGTTTCGCCGTCACACGACCATCCGTCTCATGACCGCCCGTCTCATGACCGCCCGTCTCACGGCCGCCCGTCACCCGCCGGGCCGGTCCGGCGGCGGGACTCACGCGGGGACGCCGGTTCCCGTCCGCCGTGCCGGAGGCGGAGGTCCCGGCGGCGGAACTCACGCGGGGATGCCCCGGTGACCCGCTTGAACGCGCTGCTCAGCGCGCTCTCCGAGCCGTAGCCGACCTCACGGGCGATCATCGCCACCGTGTCGTCGCCGCGGCGCAGACGGTCGGCGGCCAGTTCCATCCGCCAGGCGGTCAGGTATTCGAGCGGCCCCTGCCCCACGACGTGCTTGAACCGGGCGGCCAGCGTCGACCGGGACACCGCCGCGACCCCGGCCAGCTCGGCCACCGTCCAGGCGTGGGCCGGCCGGGCGTGCATGGCCCGCAGCGCGGGCGCCACGACCGGGTCGGCGAGCCCGGCCATCCAGCCGGACGCCGCTTCCGCCCCGGCACCGGCCAGGTGCAGGCGCAGCAGGTGGATCAGCATGACCAGGGCGAGATGCCCGGTGACCAGGGTCGAGGCGAGCGGCCGGGCACGCAGCTCGGCGTCGATCTGCTCCAGCGCCCAGCGTACGGTCGCGGCCTCGGCGGTGTGCCCGGGAACGTGGATCACCGGCGGCAGCACGTCGAGCAGCAGTTCCTTGGCTCGCTCCCCGAAGTCGAACCGGCCGCCGATGAGGACCACGTCCTCGTCGGCGCCGACCCGCGCGACGTCGCCGTCGGCCGCCGCGAAGATCGGGCCTGCCGGGACCGGACGCACCCCCGGACCGCTCGCCAGGGTGAAGGCACGCGACCGGGTGAGCAGGAAGCAGTCGCCCTCGGCCAGTTCGAACGGCTCCGGAACACCCTCGACGGTGAGCAGGCAGTGGCCGCGGCGCACCGCGTTGAACTTGACCGCCGGTGGCGGCTCGAACGACAGCGCCCACTCGCCGCCCGCCACCAGCCTGACGGACAGGCGGCTGGTCGTGCCGACGAGGGCCAGGACGTCTTCGAGGGGATCGGCTTGCTGGACGCTCACGCAACCATGGTGGACCCTGAACCATTCCGCGTCCAACGCCCGGTTCCTACCGTTGTGGTCATGACACGCATCACCACTCCGTTCAACGCCAGGACCACGGCCGCCGAAGTCCTCGCCGGCGTGGACCTCACCGGGCGGCGGATCATCGTCACCGGCGGCGCATCCGGGATCGGCCTGGAGACCGTCCGGGCACTGCGGGACGCGGGGGCCGAGGTCACCGTCGCGACCCGCGACCCCGGCGACGGGCAGCGGCCCCTGGACCTGAGCGACCTCGACTCGGTCCGCACGTTCACGGCCGGCTGGACCGGGCCGGTCCACGCGATCGTGGCGAACGCCGGGATCATGGCGCTGCCCACCCGCCGGGTCGCCGCCAACGGCTGGGAACTGCAGCTGGCGACGAACTTCCTCGGGCACTTCGCGCTGATCACCGGCCTGTACGAGAACCTGCGACGGGCCGCCGGAGCCCGGGTCGTCATGGTGAGCTCCGGCGCCCAGCTGGGCGCGCCGTTCGACTTCGACGACCCGCACTTCGAGCGTCGTCCGTACGACCCGTGGGTCGCGTACGCGCAGTCCAAGACGGCCGACGTGTTGCTCGCGGTCGGAATCGCCCGTCGCTGGGCCGCCGACGGCATCACCGCGAACGCCCTCGAACCCGGCTACATCCACACCAACCTGCAGCGGCACCTCGACGCGGACGCCATGCGGGCGCTCGGCGCGATGGACGACGAGGGGAACCTGCTGACCCCCGACTACTACAAGTCCCCCGAGCAGGGCGCGGCCACCTCGGTGCTGCTCGCCGCGTCCCCGCTGCTGGACGGCGTGACGGGCCGGTACTTCTCCTCCGACAACCAGGAGGCCGAACGGGTGCCGGGCGGCGCGGGCACGACGGCGGGCGTCGCGGACTGGTCGATGGACCCGGTCGCCGCGGACCGCCTCTGGGACCACGCACTCGCGGCGACGGCGGCCCGCTGAACGGTCTACGCCGTCCGGTACGGCGGGCGCGCGGGGCGGCCGCCGTACCGGAGCAGCAGGATGAGCGCGGAGACGGTGAGTGCGGCGCCACCCCACAGCGGTGAGAAGGCACGGAACGGCCCGTCGGCGCCCGCTTCGGCGGTGAACGTCCAGTCGGGGTAGACCCGCAGGCCCTCGGACACGAAGTCCGGCCCCTCACCCGCCACACCGACGGTGTCCCGGATCGCGTCTCCCGGCAGGCCCGCCGGGGCGCCGAACGCGACGATCACCCCCACCGCGGCGTTGAGCAGCAACGCGCCCGCCGTCCACCGCGCCCAACCGCGAGTCCTGCGCACCACCGCGACCAGCGCCGCCGCGGTGAGGCCGACGGGCCCGGCGAGAAGGTCGAGGCCCGGCCAGAGCGGGGACGGGCTCACGGTCATGAGACGCACCGGGAGGACCGGGAGGACGTACTCGATCATTCCCCTCGGCCCGATCCAGAACGGCAGGCCGTACGCGAGGTTGAGGGCCACGGGGACCACCGGCAGCGCGACCGTGGCGGCCGCGAGCGGCCACGGTCCGAGCGGAGCCCGGACCGGACGCGGCCGCTCCCCATACGGCACGGCCCGCGCGCGCGGGTCGCCGAGGTCGTGGGCGGACCGGGCCAGCCACACCGGACCGAAGAGTTGGAGGACAGCGGTGACGCCGTGGAGCAGCAGGAGGCCGGGGTCGCCGGGCAGGGCGAAGCCGCCGAACCCGACGAACTCGCCGGCCCCGGTGAAGTCACCGAAGAACCGGGCCGTGAGGGCGAGGGGCAGCAACAGGGCGCCGACCCCCGACCACACGGTGACCCGGCCCCACCGGCCGTCCCCGGCCTGGGCCGCCAGGACCAGCACCATCCAGAGGGACGAGAGCAGCCCGCCCAGCCCGGCGACGTCGAAGAGCCGTTCCACGGCGAGGAGGTCGAGCAGGCCGGCCGTCTCCTGGCCGATCGAGGAGATCCCGGCGGCCAGCCCGGCCACGAGCGCGGTACGGCGGAGCAGCGGGGAGGCGCCGGTCAGCACCCGATGGAACAGCACCGCGAGGGCGAGCGCCATGAACCCGTGGACCACACCCGTCAACGGTGACGGGAGCGGCGTCAGCCACGCGACCAGGTACCAGACCAGGTCGGCGTAGAGGACCGCCCGCAGCCGGCGGACGTCTCCGTCCGGCGCCCGGAACGGCCCGGCCGCTCGGCCGCGGAGGATCTGCCAGAGCATCCACCCCTGGAGCACGCCGGGAAGGAGCAGCGGCAGCCAGAACCATCCCGGGGATGCGGGCGGCTCCATGAAGGTCTCGTGGGTCACCAGCCACCAGGCGGCGCCGCCCTCGCCCGTGATCGCGGCGACGATGACGGAGACGACGGCCGCGACGGCGTAGCCGGCGGCGGCGAGCACGGCGAGCCGCCCGAAGCGGTACCGGCGGCCGGGGACCTCGCCGCCCCCGACGGGCTCACCGCCGGGGACCTCGGCGCCCCCGAAGGGGACGGCGTCCCGGGAAGCACCGGCATCGTGGGAGGGGCCCGCGTCGTGGGAGGGGCCGGCGCCTTCGGAGGAGGTGCCGCTGGAACGGTCGCGGTGACCGGGACGGAAGCGGTGCACGAGTACTTCTCTGGGGGGTGAGGGGACGGAAAAGGAGGACGGACGGGATGGGCGGGACGCCGGGTTGCGGCGAGCCGCTCCGGGAACGCCGATCTTCATCGGCTCCGTGTCAGCGGTCGCCGAGGTTCTCGAGGATGGCGCGGACCTTCCTGGCGTTGGCGTGGTGCGGGCCGTACCTGCGTTCCAGGTCGGGCAGCAGGCGGCCGAGCGTGTGCCCGGCCCGCGCCGTACGGCCCGCGCCGAGTTCCACCAGGCCGATCTGGCAGCGGAGTTCGAGGATGCGGTCCTCCTCGGCGCCGAGCCGCCTCTCGTCGTCGAGGAGCCGGCGGAGATCGGACAACGCGAGGTCGGTCTCGCCCACGGCCGCGTGGCAGTTCGCCTCCATCAGCCGGCAGCGCAGGGCGAGGTTGCTGCCCGGCCCCTCCACGGCGGTGGCGTCGGCGGCCAGCCTGCGGAACTCCGGCGCCGCCCTGCGGTAGTCCCCGCCGAGGAAGAGGAGCTCGGCGAGCTCGATCCGCAGGCCGATGACCTCGGAGCTGGTCGGGCCGAACGACCCTGCCGCGGGGCCCACCATCTCCGCCAGCGCGTCGGCCGCCTGGCCGAAACGGGACGACGCCTTGAGCGCCTCGGCCTCCCGGCGGGCCCGCTCGATGTCCTCGTGCCCGATCTGCACCGACCCGGCGGCGAACCGGAACCGCGGCCGCACCGGGTGGGCGAGGCCCCGCCGTTCGCGGTGCTGCTGCCGTTCGGCGTGCGGGGCCCGTTCGGGGTGCGCGGCCCGGCCGGAGTGGGGGATCCGTTCGGCCTGCGGGGTCTGTTCGGCCTGCGGGGCCCGGTCTGTGTGCGAGGCCCGGTCGGGGTGCGGGACCCGGTCGGCGTACGGGACCCGGTCGGCGTGCGGCGGGGCGGTGATGCGGCCCACGACCGTGGCGTACATCCGTGCCGGATGGGGCGTGTCCAGGTCGACGTAGCCGGGGAAGGGCGGCAGCTCGCGGCAGAAGTCCAGCAGCCGGTCGTAGACGACGTCCGCGGCGTCCGGCCGGTCGTCCGGATCCTTGGCCAGCAGCCACAGGACGAGGCGTTCCAGCTCCTCGGGGACGTCCGGCCGCCTGGCGCGCAGCGACCTGGGCGGGACGTCGGTGTGGTTGCGCATCGTGGCCAGCGCCGTGGGGGCCGCGAACTGGTTGTCCCCGGCGAGCATCTCGTCGAGGATCACTCCGAGGGCGTACAGGTCGCTCCGCGGGCTGACGGCCCCGGTCATGGCCTGCTCGGGCGCCATGTACGCGGGAGTGCCGAGCACCTCGCCCGTCCCGGTGAGGCGGATCCCCCCGTCGGCGTCCGCCCCGGCGGAGGCGAGGGCGGCGGCGATGCCGAAGTCGAGGACCTTGACCGTGCCGTCGGGGCAGAGCATCAGGTTCCCGGGTTTGAGGTCCCGGTGCACCAGCGCGTCGGCGTGGGCCACGGTCAGCACGGAGCACACCTGCGCGGCGATCGCCGCGGCCCAGGCCACGGGGATCGCGGTCTCGTCGAGCAGCGCCGAGACCGGGATCCCCCTGATGAGCTGCATGACCATGTAGAGGTCGTCGCCATGTGGGCCGCAGTCATAAACGGTGGGAACGCCGGGGTGTTCCAGTCTGGCCGTAATTCGCGATTCGCGCACGAAACGCCGGGCCAGTTCCTTGTCCGGGCGGCCATCGGGAAACCGGGCTGTTTTGATGAATTTGACGGCGATCCGCCGGTCCAGGCGGTTGTCGTAGCCGAACCAGACCTCCCCCATTCCGCCGGAACGGCGGGATGCGGGATCCAGCTCGTAACGTCCGCCGATGACGGTTCCTCTGCCCAAAACCCCGCCTCCAGGAAAGGCGTCAACTTGTCGGATAAATCCGGAGAACCTTACGACGGAAAAATACAGGTTCGCATGCCGCGCCGCCGAGGCGTCTCAGCAATCGGCCGATCCCGGCCTCCGTCACCCCGTCGGCGGGGCGTTTTCCGGTCGCACGGTCCCGGCCCCTCTCGCCGCCTTGACGGACGTTTTCCGGCGGAACGGCCACAGTTCCCGCCATCGCCTCGATGAGCGTTTTCCGCCGGGCCCGTCAGGCTCCGCTTGCCCTGCCGGGGGCGTTTTCCCGGCGGTTTCCGGTTCCGGTTTCCGCCGGCGGCGGGGATCAGCCGAAGACCCTGTCGCGCGTGAGGTCCAGGGCGGTCAGGACCGCGCCCTGCAGGACGGCGTTGCCCGCCACCGTGCTCGCGCGGACCTCCGTCGGAGCCGGGGACAGGTCGCGCAGCCGCCCGGCGACCGGCTCGGCGAGGCCGGCGCCGCCCTCGCGTCCGATGCTCCCGCCGAGGATGACCAGACCGGGGTCGAGGATGGTGACGAGGGCGGCGGCGCAGGCGGCGATCCGCCCCGCCGTCTCGTCCCTGTCGAGATCGCGCAGGACGTCGGGCCCCACGAGGTCGCAGAAGAACCCGCCGTCCGTCCGCAGCATGCCGATCTCGCCCGCGCCGCCCGACGCGCCGCGCCGTATCCGGCCGTCCAGCACGAGCGCGGCGCCCACGCCCTCGTCGAGCCAGAGCAGCACGAAGTCGTCGCGCCCGGTGGCGGCTCCCGTGCGGTGCTCGGCGACGGCGGCGAGGTTGACCTCGTTCTCCAGCGTCACCGGGACGCCCAGGCCGCGCCGTACCGTCTGGAGCAGGCCGGGCTCCCAGCCCGGTACGTCGTTCGGGGCCACCAGGTCGCCGCGCCGGGGGTCCACGAGGCCGGGCGCGCCGAGCACGACGGCGTCCAGGGCCCGGCCCGCGGCGGCCTCGGCGACGACGCTTTCGATGAGCGCGGACAGGCCGGACGTCCCGTCGGCGCCGGAGGACGCGGAAGCGGCGCCGGCCTCGTCCGGCCCCGCCGTACCGGAAGTGCCGGAAGTGCCGGACGAGACGGAGGGATCAGAGGAGCCCAGGGGACCGGAGGGCCCGCCCGGGACCGCGCCCCCTCCGAAGCAGGGAGTGGAACCGCGACCGGTCCAGGGAAAGTCGCGTACGGCGGAGCCGACCGTCCGGCCGGTGATGTCCGCGACCGTCACGTCGACCGCGGTGCGCCGCACGTCCACCCCGGCCACGTGGGCGCGGCCGGCCACGATCCCGAACAGCCGGGCGTTCGGTCCCCGCCGGTTCTCACCGCACTCGCCGGCCACCTCGATCAGGCCGCCGTCCCGCAGCCGCTCGATCAGGTCGGACACGGTGGGCCTGGACAGACCGGTGAGCTCGCGGAGCTGCGGGGCGGTCAGCGGACCGCGTTCGAGCAGCAGATCGAGGACGAGCCGATCGTTGATCGCCCGGGCCGTCGCCGGGGTCGCGGTCTTCATCCCGCCATATTAGTCAGGGATCCTGCCTGTTCATCTTTTAATCAGGAAGCCTGCCTGTTAGATTCTCCGGCATGAGCCCCCACCGTGCCATCGCCGCCGTCTTCGCCCTCCACGGCGCCGTCGCGGGCAGCCTGGCCACCCGCGTCCCCTGGATCCAGGACCACCTCGGCCTCAGCCCGGCCGTCCTCGGCTTCGTTCTGTTCTGCCCCTCGATCGGGGCCTTCGTGGGGATGCCGATGGCAGCCCGGCTGGCCCACCGCCTCGGCGGGACCGTCGCCACCCGCCTCCTGATCGCGCTGTGGTGCGCGGGCCTCGCTCTGCCCGCCCTCATGCCCGCGCCCGCCTGGCTGTTCCCCACGTTCCTGCTGTACGGCGCGGCCGCCGGCATGAGCGACGTGGTGATGAACTCCCACGCCGTGGTGGTCGAGCGGCACCTCGGGCGGTCCATCATGTCGGGGCTGCACGGCATGTGGAGTGTGGGCAGCCTGGTCGCCGCCGGAGCCGGGACCCTGGCCGCCCAGGCGGAGATCGACGCCCGCCTGCACCTCGGGGTGACCGCGCTCGTACTGGTCGCCCTCGCCGCCGTCGCCGGGCGCGGCCTGCTGGCCGACACCACCTCCGCCGGCGCCCCGGCGCCGCGCCGCTTCGCCCTGCCCTCGCGGGCCATCGCGGTCGTCGGCCTGCTCGGGTTCTGCGCCACCTTCGCCGAGGGGTCGAGCACGAACTGGTCCGCTCTCTACCTGACCGAGGTGACCGATGCCGGGCCGGGCGTCGCCGCCGCCGGCTACACGGTCTTCATGTTCTTCATGGCGGGCACCCGTCTCATCGGGGACCGGTTCGTCCGGCGCTTCGGGGCGGTGGCGACCGTCAGGGCAGGCGGCGCCGTGGCCGTGATCGGCGGTGTGATCGTGGTCGCCTCCCGCGCGCCCGTCCCGGGCATCGCCGGGTTCGCCCTGCTCGGGCTCGGAATCGCGGTGATCGTGCCGCTGGTGTTCGTCACGGCGGGCAACATCGGTCCGACGCCGGGGGACGGCGTGGCGGGCGTCGCGACCATCACGTACCTGTCGGGGTTGCTCGCCCCCGCCGTCACCGGCTGGATCGCCGACGGCCTGTCCTATCCGGCGGCGTTCGGAGTGATCACCGGTGTGATCGCGCTGGTGCCGTTCCTGGCCGTGGCCCTGCGCCCGCGTGCCGCGGCCTCCGCCCCGGAACCGGCGGTCCCGGCGGGCCGCGGGTGACGGCGGTCCGTGCCGTCCCCGGTGCGGGAAGCGTGGGAAAATCCTCCTTAACCGGGATCGATCCCATCGAACTTCTCCCCGGATCCGGCGGTCCAACCGGGTGAAGTCCACACGGGGGACTCATCGACTCGGGAGGTCCGATGAGAACGAAGGTCGCAGCGGTCACGGCGGCGATCCTGACCGCCACGGCGCTCGGGGGGATCGGGACCGCGAACGCGGCACCGGCGTCGCAGACGAAGGCGGTGTCGCCGACGGGGACGGCACTCCACGCCGGCGCGGCACCGTACGGCGGGACCGCGCGTCATGCGGACGCTGGACATCACGCGGACGCGGCACCGCACTCGGAGGCGATCCGGTACGCCTCGGTGCGGGGCTGCACCGACAAGCACGAGGTGCGGTACCCCTGCGGGAGGTGGCGCCTGGTCACCCACGGCGGCGAGCGGCGGGAACTGCCGGACGCCCGCACCACGCCGGTGGACGGGAAGGGCAGGCCGCGGAAGTACTCCGTCGCGCCGATCGAGGTCAGCGGCGACGGCCTGCACGTCGCCTACTTCAGGAAGTCCGACGGCCGGCTGGTCGTCCGGGAGATCGGCGGGCAGGTCCGCGCCATGGCCGGCGTGCTGCCCGCCCGCGTCGGGATGGACGATGTCACGCTGATCCTGTCCCAGGACGGCGCCCGCCTGGCGGTCGTCCTGCCGGAGGACCGGAAGCTGCACTCCCGGGTGTACGACACCGCGAATGGCGCGCTGCTCTGGACCGTGCCGTGGAACCGGGTGCTCCTCGGGTTCAGCGCCGACGACGACGAACTCCTGACGCACAGCGAGACGACCGACACGGTCCTGCGCGTCCTCGGGCCGTCCGGGGAACGGCTGCGCGGCCGGACCCTGGACGTCGCCGAGGGCGTCTACGCCCCCTACGGCCTCGCCGCGGACGGCACGACCGTGGTGACGGCGCAGGAGAAGCACGGCCGGTGGGACGTCGTCGTCCACGACCTCGCGTCGGGCAGGGTCCTGACCCGGGTGCCGGTCGGCAAGAACCCGCCCGAGACACTGGCCTGGACGGGTCCGGAGGAGGTCACCGCCCACTTCGTCACGTACGGCGGGAACGTCAACGGCATCCGGCCGACCCGGGTGCGCGTCGTGCGGATCGACACGGCCACGGGGAAGAGCAGGGTCCGGGAGTCCTACAAGGTCCTGTCCGACACGATGTCGTTCGCCGGCTGCGGCGGCTGATCCCGCCTGCCCGTGAAACGGGCTCCGCTCCCCCACGCCCGTGGCCGTCCTCGCCGGTCCCCGCGCCGCGGGGACCGCGGCGACTTCCGGGGCCCGCACCGTGGGGACCGGTTCTCCGGGCTCGGCCCGGCGGATACCGCGGCCTCAGGCGGAGGGCTCGCGGGCGGAGGATTCATGAGCGGAGGGTTCGTGAGCGGAGGGCTTGCGGGCGGCGAACCGTTCGATGACGCCGCGCGTGAGGCGTTCGTGGCGCTCGATCCCGAGCCCCATCGCCCGCACCCGCGGCAACGGCCGGCGGCGGTAGTGCTCGCCCTGCAACGGCACGGAGACGGCGTCGGCCAGCGTCTGCAGCACCCGGACCGGCCAGGAGGTCGAGACCACGTGGTCGGCCAGGAGCAGCAGGCCGCCCGGCCGCAGGACCCGGGCCATCTCGGCGAGCGCCGCCTCCTCGTCGGGGATGGCGCACAGCGAGAACGTGCAGACGACCGTGTCGAAGCGCGCGTCGGGGAACTCCAGCGCCCGCGCGTCGCCCTGGCGCAGATCGGCCGCCAGGCCGAGGTCACGGGCCCGGCGGCGGGCGATCACGAGCATGGGGTCGCTCCACTCCACCCCGGTCAGCCGGATGCCGGGCGGGTAGTGGGGAAGGTTCAGGCCGGTGCCCGCGGCCACCTCCAGCACGTCGCCGGCCGCCTGCCCGCACAGCCAGCGGCGGGTGTCACCGAAGAACCTGCGTTCCGCGAACGCCATCCGACGGTCGTAGGAGTCGGCCTGCCGGTCCCAGTACCGGCGCAGCCGCCTCTCCCGGCCGCCTTCTTCCGCCCGTCCGTGTTCCCTCGCCGCAGAGTTCGCCATCGCTTCACCCTAACCAGGCGTTTCCGGTCACGGCGCGGTCCCGCCTCCCGGAACCGGACACCGGACGCGCGGTGGACCGTATGGACCTGTCTGACGCGACGCCATTGGACCTGTCCGTTGGACCGATGTGGCGGCAGGGTGAACTCGCGAGCCTGGGATCCGCCAGGCGCGGACGCTGGAGCTGAGCGCGGTCTTCATGCTGATCACCTTCGCCGTCTTCGCCGTCTACGGGCTCTTCGCCGCCTCGGTGCGCGACCGGGCCGTCTCCCGGCCGCGGGTGACGGCGTGGCCGGGGAGGGTCTTCGCCGTCTCCTTCGTGGCGCTCGGCGTCCGGCTCGCCCTCACCGACCGTCAGCCCGATCCACGACAGAGGTCCATCCCATGCATCTGCAGCACTCGCCCGAGGTCCGGGCGGAACATCCGGAGCTCGTGGCCGGCGCCGTGTTCGCCACCGGGATCACCGCGGACGTCTCCGCCGAGTCCCGGATCGCGGTGTACACCGCGATCGCTGAGTCCCGGCTCGCGGCCGGCCCGGAGACCGGGTTCCCCGAGATCCAGGCCTGGCGGCGGGCGTTCTCCAGGATGGGACTCAAGCCGACCCAGTACCGGTGTGCCTCGGAGGCGCTGCTGCGGCGCTTCAGGAAGGAGGGGGTGCTCCCGCGGATCCACCCCCTGATCGACCTGTGCAACGCGATCTCGCTGGCGTTCGCGATCCCGGTGGCGGCGCTCGACCTCTCCCGGGTCTCCAAGGGGCTCGACGTACGGCACGCGGACGGCGACGAGGTCTACCGGACCTTCTCCGGGGAGACGGAGCACCCCGACCCGGGCGAGGTGATCTTCGCCGACGCCGCGGGACGGTCGCACGCCCGGCGCTGGACCAACCGGCAGAGCGGCCACTCGGCCGTCCGGGACACGACGGCCACCGTGCTGATCGTCACGGAGGCCGTGCACGGCACCGCGTCCGCGGACATCCCGGAACTGGTGTCCGCGGTCACCGGCGAACTGCACCGCGTGTGGGGAATCACATCGCAGAGCGCGGTCCTGACCCCCTCCGCCCCCCGCTTCGAGTTCCCCTAGCTTTCCAAAATCAGGTAGCCGCGGTGTGGCACCTCCGCGTCGACCGTCACCCGGTCGCCGTCCCGCCGCACCGGGACCTCCCGCGGCTCGGTGAGCGGTTCCAGCAGGGTGGCGCGGAGCCCCTCACCCGCGGGGAAGCCGGTGACGACGGGCACGGCGGGGTCGGCCGAGCCGTTGACGACGGCCAGCCGCCGGTGGCCGCCCACCCGCGCGTACTGCGGCATCAGGTACGGCCCGCCCGAGACCATCGGCGACCCGCCGTCCGACGCCGGCGACCATGCGCCGTCCGGTCCGCCCGGGGCCGGCGGCGACCCGCCGTCCGACGCCGATGACCGTCCGCCGTCCGCTCCGCCCGTGACCGCCGGCGACCCGCCGAGCCAGCGGACCGCCGCCTGCGCCAGGCGCAGCCCGTCGTCGCACCGGCCCAGCCGCTCCGGCGCGCACGCCGCCATGGTGAGGACGCGCCCGCCGAGGGTGTTGACGTGCGCCACCCGTCCGGCGCCCCAGTGTTCGCCGCGCGGGGTGAGCACGTCCGTCCACACCTCGGCGTCCCGCGCGGCCGTCAGCCGTGCCACCGCCGCCTGGACGTTGACGCTGAGCAGCGCGCCGCCGTCCCGGACGCGCTCCACGGCGTACGGCCGCGGCGACGTCGTCTCGCGGGTGACGACCTCGGACACCGACGCCCCGAGCAGTTCGCCGTATCCGCGTTCGGTGAGGATCGCCGCGGCGGCGCCGTCCAGCAGCACCCCGCCGCGCAGCAGCTCCGCCGGGTCCGGCACCGCCCAGGCCGTCGCGCCGAACACCGCGGTGACCGGTGCGACGCCCGCCCGGATCGGGATGCCGTACGGGAGCAGGTACTCCGCGGCCCGCAGCGGGTCCGCCACGAGGCCGCCGAGCGTTCCGTCGCCGTGGACGCGGGCGGCGGTGTCCTCCCACCACGGGACTCCGACGCCGAGGGTCTCCAGCTCACCGGTGACCGTGGCGTCCAGCGCCGGGCGGGAACGGGTGAGCATCCGCCCGACCCGGGGGTAACGGCCGGGGTCGCCGGTGACGAACGGGAACACGTCGAGCAGCAGCGCGTCCGCACCGGACAGGTGGGCGGTCACCATCTCCGACCACGTCTGGGTGTCGGACTTGCTCCACTCGGTGTGGGTCCAGTTCTCCACCTCGGGCGCCACCTCGACGCCGGCGGGGCGTGGCGGCCGTTGCAGTTCCAGCATCGCGATGGAGTAGGCGAGCCGCCGGCCGGGGGCGTCGCCGTACGGGGCGAAATGCGGGCGGTGCGCCTCCACCAGGTCGAAGAGCGCGCCCCACGACCTGCCCTCGGCCGAGGCGACGCCGAGGCCCGAGCTCATCAGGCCGAGCCGCGCGCGGCCGGCGACGGCCCGCCGTACCAGGGTGACGACCTCGAGTTGCGCCTCGCGCCAGGTCCGCTGGAGCAGCGCCCGCCACGGGTGCGGCTCGCCGGGCGCGGTGATCGCGGCGACGAGCTCCTCGCGGGTGGGTTCCTCCCCGGCGAGGCGGTGGAAACGCGCCAGCATCCCGGGTTCGAACCCGCCGCCCCAGGTCAGCGGGGCGTGGTTGTGGAAGCGGAAGTCGTCCTCCAGCCACATGACGCGGAAGCCGATGCCGGCGAAGCGCCCGTAGTGCGCCGCCAGCCAGTCACGCCAGACGGGGCAGGCGAGCGACGCGGCGGCCGTGGACGTCTCGCCCGCGGGTGAGACCAGCGGCGCGAAGCCGAGGTCCTGGATCCGCCCGCGGTCGGCGTGGCCGACGGTGACCCACGGGTTGAGGCTGACGGAGACGCCCCGGGCGGACAGGGCGTCCCGGGCCGCGCGGACCGTCTCGAACCACAGGTCCTCGCCGTCGCCGGCGGGGTGCCCGGCGTGCAGTTCCTCCGCGCCGGTCATCAGCACGACCTCCTCCACCCCGTGCGCGGCGCAGAAGTCCGCCAGCGGGCCGGGGTCGCGTCCGGGGAGGACCTGGTAGCGCAGGTGGTAACGGGTCATCGCTGGCCGCGCTCGAAGTAGGCGGCCAGTTCCGGGTCCAGCGGCGGCACGTCGTACGGTGTGCCGCCGTCGCGCAGCGACATCGTGGCCATGTACCCGGCGGCGACGCTCATCCGGGCCGACACCGGTGAGGTGTCGGTGGCCCCGCCCTCGCGCACGAACCGGTTGAACTCCGCGATGATCCCGGTGTCGGCGCCGCCGTGCGAGCCGACCGCCGCGGGCACCCGGTAGGCGATGTCGCAGTCGTCGCGGTAGCCGCTCGGCCCGGTGTTCCAGACCTTGACCGTGTCGCCGGGTCCGTCGCCGAAGTTCTCCAGCCGCCCCTCGGTGCCGATGACCGTGTAGTTGCGCACGTAGTCGGGGCTGAAGTGACACTGCTGGTAGGCGGCGATGACGCCGTTGTCCAGGCGCATGTTCATCACCGAGACGTCCTCGACGTCCACGACGTGGTTGAGGCCGCCGCGCCGGGCGGGCGGCCACTCGAACTCCTTGAGCCAGTTCTCCGGCCGGGGGGTGCCGGGCGCGCGGCGCGGCAGGTCGCCGTAGAGCATCAGGTCGCCGAAGGCGTTGACGCGCGTGGTGTAGCCGCCGGCCAGCCAGTGGACGACGTCGAGGTCGTGGGCGGCCTTCTGCAGGAGCAGGCCCGTGGTGCGGGTGCGGTCGGCGTGCCAGTCCTTGAAGTAGTAGTCGCCGCCGTAGGAGACGAAGTGGCGCACCCAGACGGTCTTCGGCTCGCCGATGACGCCCTTGCGGATGATGTCGCGCATGGTCCGCACCACGCCCATGTGCCGCATGTTGTGCCCCACGTAGAGGCGGGTGCCGGTCTCCCTGGCGGTGCGCAGGATTTCGTCGCAGCCCTCCACGGTGATGTGCAGGGGTTTTTCCAGGTAGACGGCCTTTCCGGCGCGCAGGCAGTCGATCGCGACGCGCTCGTGGGTGTCGTCGGGGGTCATGACGATGACCGCGTCGAGGTCGGGGCGGCCGAGCAGTTCGCGGTAGTCCTCGGTGAGGACGTCGGCGTCGAACCGCGCGGATTGCCGTTTGAGCACCGCAGGATCGGAGTCGCACAGCGCCGCGACCACCGACCCCCGGCCCGGCCGGTGGGCCGAGAGCGCCAGGCTGGTCCGCAGGCCGAGGCCGATGACTCCGATGCGCAGGTCTTCCACTTCTCATCCCTTCTCAGGTCGTACGGCCTCTCAGGTCGTACGGCGGAGCGTCCCTGGGCCGTACGGCTCCGCAGGCCGTACGGCGGGGCGGGTGGTACGGCGGGGCGTCAGCCCTTGGCGATGGACGCCTCGTACTCGGCCCTCATCGCGGCGCCGCCGCGGTCCATCCACTTCTTCACGAACCCCTGCCACTCGGAGAGCGGCTTGCGGCCGGTGACGACGTCAACCACCATGTCCGAGCCCATGGTGGACAGCTCGCCGCCCTTGGTGGTGAAGGTGTCGGAGAAGTGGCCGGTGGTGACGCGCTCCTGGAGCAGGGGCGCGACCTTCGTCTCGAAGTCGTGGATGAGCCGGGTCCCCTCCGGCTTGCCGGGCAGGTAGATCGCGGCGGGTGAGCCGACGACGAACGAGATCGGCTGCTGGGTGGCCGGGACCTCGGCGGCGCCCCGGTCGGTGAAGGTCAGCTCGCCGTCCTTCCGGGTGAAGTGGACGCCCTCGACGCCGTAGTTGACGAGCTGGTTCTCCTCGGTGCCGAACGGCGCGGCCATGAAGTTCAGCACGTTGAGAAGCATCTCGATCCGCTTGGGATCGACCTTCTTGCTGATGGCGGTGAAGCCGACCGAGCCGAGGCCCGCGTTGTAGACGGGCTTGGCGTCCGGGGTGGCGGCGAAGGGGACGATGGCCCCCAGCTCGTATTTCTGCGTCCGCGCGTCGTTGTAGAAGCCGGGGAAGGACTCGACGTAGGCGCCGAGCTGGCCGTTGGCCACCTTCTCCTTGGTGGTGGCGAGCGTGGCGTCGGGCCAGAAGAGGCGGGCCTTGAAGCACTTGACGGCGAACTCCAGGGCCGCCTGGTATTCGGGCGTCTCGTACTGGTGGACCAGTTTGCCCCCCGTCAGCCGCCAGGTGTTCGGCGCGCCGTACCACTGGCTGAACATGTGGACGTGGTTGACGTAGGAGGGTTCGAGCACGTACTTGTTCCGCTTGGCGTCCAGGAGCTGGACGGACTTCTGGAAGAAGTCGTCGGCGCCGGTGAAGCCGATGCCGCCGACCGGCCGCCAGAAGTCCTGGTTGACCAGGTAGACCTGGCCGAAGCGGCTGTAGGAGACGGCCACACCGAAGATCTTGCCGTTGGTGACGGCCGACTTCCAGGCGACGTCCCCCAGGTTCGCCAGGTTCGGGTACTTCTTGATCGCGTCGCCGGCGAGGTGCGGGGTGAGGTCGTGGAACTTGGCCTCCAGCAGCTCGGGCACGCGCTGCAGGCCCTGGTTCGGCGGGAACCACACCAGGTCGGGCAGGTCGTCGCTGGCGATGACGGCGTTGAACTTGTCGGGGTAGCCCTCACCGACCACGATGTTCATGTCCCACTGGGCGTTGAGGCGCTTGCCGAGTTCTTGCAGGTAGGCGCTCTTGTCGGCGCCGGGCGGCGCCACGTCCCAGGTCTGGGTGAGGGAGGTGATGCGGCTGCCGTCGCCGGGCGGCGCCGGGACCGACCTGACGAGCTTCTCGGGGTACTTCAGGTACGACGGGTCCTGGCCGGCGTCGATCGGCAGGTCGGGGGTGGGGATCTGCGCGGGGGTGTAGGTGGGAAGCCGGAGCTTCCTGGACAGGTCGGCGCCGCCCTTTGCGGCTCCGGCGGCGCCGCCGCCCTCGCCTCCGCAGGCGGCGAGCCCGGCGGCCGTGGCGCCGGCGAGCGCGAGTCCGAGGAAACCGCGGCGGGACATGCTCATGGACATGGGTCTCTCCTGGGGGGTGGTTCTCAGCCCTTGATGGCGCCGGTGAGGACGCCCTTGGTGAAGTACTTCTGCAGGAAGGGGTAGGCGAGGAGGATCGGCACCAGGGCGATGACGAGCACGGCCATCTGGACCGAGGCGGTGGGCAGGTCACGGACGATCGCCACGTCGGTGCCCTGCGCGGCCCCGCCGCGGAAGATGTACTGGCGCAGGACGAGCTGGATCGGGTGCCTGTCGTGGTCGTCGATGTAGAGGAGCGCGCTGAACCAGCTGTTCCAGTAGCCGACGGCGTAGAAGAGGCCGACCACCGCGATCACCGCCTTGGACAGCGGGATCGCGATCCGCCACATCATGCGCCACTCGCCGGCGCCGTCCATGCGGGCCGCCTCGAACAGCTCGTCGGGCAGCCCCTGGAAGAAGGCGCGGACCACGACCACGTTGAAGGCGTTCACCAGGACCGGCACGATCACCGACTGGTAGGTGTTCAGCATGCCGAGCTCTTTGACCATCAGGTAGGTCGGGATCATGCCGGGGGTGAACAGGAAGGTGGCCAGCACCATCACGAGGATCGGCCTGCCGCCGAGCATGCCCCGGCGCGACAGCGCGTAGCCGAGGAAGACCGTGCAGAGCAGGCTCAGCGCGGTGCCACTGAGGGTGATGCCGACGCTGGTCAGCACGGCGCGGGTCACCGCGCCGCCGGAAAGCACCAGCCGGTACGCCTCCAGCGTCGGGTGGGACGGGAGGAGCACGTAGCCGCCGCCGTTGGCGACGCTCTCCGCGCGCCCGGTGAGGCTGGTGCCCACGGCCAGACCGAACGGGTACAGCACGGCCAGCACGATCACGGTCAGCGCGGCGGTCTTCAGCGTGCGGCCCGCGACGGTCGGGCGCTCCATCCACGGCGGCCTCGTCGGCGGCCTCGTGAACCTCTGTGCGCGGCCCGCGGCTGCCGGGCGTCGCGTCCGCGGCGGTCTCATCGGTAGATCCCCTGTTCTCCGAAGCGATGGGCGAGCCTGTTCGCGGCGTAGATCAGGGCGGCGCCGATGAGGCCCTTCATCAGGCCGGCGGCGGTGCTCATCCCCCAGTCGCCGTTGATGACGCCGTGGTAGTAGATGTAGGTGTCGATCACCTCGGACGCCTCGGCCCCGACGGCGTCACGCTGGAGCACCATCTACTCGAAGCCGACCGACAGGATGTCGCCCAGCCGCAGGATCAGCAGCATGATGATCACTGGCCGGATTCCGGGCAGCGTCACGTGCCACAGCCGGCGTTTCCAGTCGGCCCCGTCGATCGCGGCGGCCTCGTACTGGCTCGTGTCGATCGCGGTGATGGCGGCGAGGAAGATGATGGTCCCCCAGCCGGTGTCCTTCCAGATCACCTGCGCGGTGGCCATGAGCTTGAACAGCCCCGGGTCGGCCATCAGGTTGCCGATGGTGACGTCGTGCGCGGCCAGGAACGTGGTGATGGTGCCGGCGCCACCGATGACCTGCTGGAACATCGCGACCACGACCACCCACGACAGGAAGTGCGGCAGGTAGACGACGGTCTGGACGAGGCGTTTGACCCGGTCGCCGACCAGCGAGTTCAGCAGCAGCGCCAGCGCGATCGGGGCGGGGAAGTAGAGGACGAGCTGGAGCGCGGTGATCTGCAGGGTGTTGCCCACCGCGGTCCAGAACTCCGGCTCCTCCAGGAGCGTCACGAAGTTCTCCAGCCCCACCCACGGGCTCCCGTCGATCCCCAGGAACGGCGCGTAGTCCTTGAACGCGATCACGTTCCCGAGCAGGGGGACGTAGAAGAAGACGACGAAGTACAGCACGCCCGGCAGGCACAGGAGCAGCAGCGTCCAGTCACGTCTCAGCCGATCGCGGAGGGTCCGGCGTCGGGGGCGGGCGGCCACCTGGACCTCCGCCGCGGGGGCCGCCGTGGATGCGACCACGTCTCACCTCCAGGGTCGGAACGAAGTCCCTGGAGGCTAGCGCTCATTTATGCAAGTAACTAGAGTAAATAGCGCAGAAATGAGCAATCGATGCGCGGCGGCGATCCGGCCGTGACCCAAGGGTTACGGCGGACCGGCCGCCTCCAGGCATGCCTGAACTGCTCTGGGACACGCCCGATCCCAGGGCGCGATGTCACGGACGGACCGCTGCGGCCCGGGAGGGAATATTCAAGCGGGGAGCGTAAAGAGCAGCCGCTCGGCGTGGTCGAGTGCCAGCCGTACGGCGCCCAGGACGATGCACTCGCCGCCGAGCCCGGAGACGACGGCCCGCGGCGGGTACAGGCAGTGCTCGTCCAGCGACTCCTGGATCGGCTCCACCAGCAGGTCGCCCGCGGAGGAGAGGCCGCCTCCGATGATCACCATCTCCGGATCGAGCGGGTTGACCACGGTGATCAGCCCGGCCGCCAGGGCGCGCCCGAACTCCCCGACCGCCAGGCGTGCCTTCTCGTCGCCCGCCCGCGCCCTGCCGACGGCGAACTCCGCGCTCTGCCGGCCGCCCCGCAGCTCGCCGGGCTCCACCGCCATCGAGTAGTCCATCACGTGGCGGAAGGCCGACCAGTTGTCGTTGGGCTGGGAGCCGATCTCGCCCGAGGCGGCGTGGGCGCCCCGGTGCACCCGGCCGCCGATGAGCAGGCCCATGCCGATCCGGTCACCGGCGAAGAGGTAGACCACGTCGTCGCAGCCCCGGGCGGCCCCGCGCCAGTGCTCGGCCATGACGGCCAGGCGCATGTCGTTCTCGACCACCACCGGCGCGGGGATCCGCGCGGACAGCTCGGCGTGCAGGTGCAGCCCGGTCCAGCCGGGCAGCACGATGCTCTTGACCACGCGGCCCTCACCGTCGACGACACCGGTGGTGCCCACGCCCACGACCGCCAGCTCGGCGACGGCGAGCCCGGCGTCGGCGGCGGCCAGCCGGACCAGCTCGGCGACGGCGGACAGCCGGTCGGCCGCCGGGGTGTCGGCGGGAAGCGGCTGCCTGCGCACCGCCCTGCCCTCCCCGCCCAGGTCGCAGACCATGACCTGGAGGCTGGAACTGTCGATGTGAACGCCGGCCACGTGCCCGGAGGAGGCCCGGAACCTGAAGCGCCGGGCCGGACGGCCGCGCTGACGGTCGGCGCGCTCGTCCTCGCCGCACTCCTCGGCCCAGCCGTCGGCCAGCAGGTCCTCGACGATCCCCTCGGCCGTGGGCCTGGAGACACCGGCGGCGGCGGCCAGCTCCGTCAGCGTGGCGAGCTCCCGTCCGCGCAGGATGCGCAGGATCGCGTCGGAGTTGAGCCTTCTCAGAACGGACGCGTCACCGCTCACCTGTCTCATACACCCGATCCTACTTTGACAAGATTCTTGAATAAACCGTAATACCCCCGCCCCGGAGGGGTGCCGCCGACCGGACCCCCCTCGGGCCACCGGTGTCCGGACCCGCTCGGGGACGCCGGTGGTCGGGACCCGCGAGGGGGCGCCGGTGGTCGGGACCCGCGAGGGGGCGCCGGTGGTCGGGACCCGCGAGGGGGCGCCGGTGGTCGGGACCCGCGAGGGGGCGCCGGTGTCTGGACCCGCGAGGGGGCGCCGGTGTCTGGACCCGCGAGGGGGCGCCGGTGTCTGGACTGAGGAACGCAGGAGCGAAGCGACGGAGTGACGAGGGAAGACACCGGTCACCAGCCCCCGAGCCGCGACGCGCAGCGTCGCCATGAGAACAGAAGACACCGGTCACCAGCCCCCGAGCCGCGACGCGCAGCGTCGCCATGAGAACAGCGTCGCCATAAGCACAGCCGTCTGGAAGACATGACCCGGCTCATTGCGGGGACGGTGATCTCGTGAAGGGATCCGAGCTGCTGGGGCACATCTCACTACCAGGAGACGCCGCGTCCGTTCCGCAGGCCCGGCGGTACGTCCGCGACCTCCTGGAGGCCGCGGGCCATCCTCGTACGGACGACGCCCTCCTCCTCGTCACCGAGCTGGTGAGCAACGCCGTGCGGCACTCCGACTCGGGCCGTCAGCCCGGCGGGACGATCACAGTGATCATCATGAACCGGGACGGGACGATCCTCATCGACGTGGTCGACGAGGGGTCGCCGGGCACCGCCCCCGAGCTCAGGTCGGACGTCCGGACCGACTGCGGCGGCGGGCGGGGGCTGTGGCTGGTGCGGGAGCTGTCCACCTCGTGGGGCTGGCGCGACGACCCGGCCGGACGGGTGGTGTGGTTCCAGCTAGCCGAGAACGACCGCGAACCCGTCCACGCGTGACCGTCCGGGCCGCCCCCGGAGGCCGTCCGGCGGGCGGGACGCGGAAGAATGTCCCCCTATGGAAGAAGCCCGCATCGCGACGGCGCCGCCGCCCGGTCCGGAGGCGGACGGGGACGGCGACCGCGCCAACTCCCCCGCCCTCGACCTCCTGCGCGCCCGGGTCGCCGAGGCCGTGACCGCCGGAGGCGGCTCCAACGTCCCGCCCGCCGAGGCCAACGGGCTCGTGTGGCTGACGCCGGGCGACCCGGACGGGCTCGCGCGGCTGCTGGACGGCAATCCCGGGATCGGGTGGGTGCAGTTCCCCTGGGCGGGTGTCGAGAAGTTCGCCGAGGCCGGGATCTTCCGCCGGCCGCAGACCTTCACCTGCGCCAAGGGGTCGTTCGCCGGGCAGGTCGCCGAGCACGCCCTGCTGCTGACGCTGGCCTGTCTGCGCAGCGTCGTACGGCAGGCCCGCACGCCCCGCTGGTGCTCGACGGACCCGCGTTCCCTGCACGGCCGCCGGGTGACGATCCTCGGCGGCGGGGGCATCGCCGCGGAGCTGGTCCGCCTGCTCGCGCCGTTCGGCTGCCGGGTCCGGGTGCTGCGCCGCCGGCCGGACGAGGTCGAGGGCGCCGAGGAGACGCTGCCGGCCTCGGCCCTGCACGACGTGCTCGGCGACACCGACGTCCTGGTGCTCGCCCTCGCCCTGACGCCCGAGACCCGGTACGTCGTCGACGCCGCCGAGCTGGCGCTGCTGCCGCCGCACGCCGTCGTGGTCAACGTCGCCAGGGGCGAGCACATCCGGACCGGCGCGCTGGTCGAGGCCCTCCGTTCCGGGACGATCTCCGCCGCCGGGCTGGACGTGACGGACCCCGAGCCGCTGCCCGAGGGGCATCCGCTGTGGGACGACCCCCGGGTGCTCATCACCTCGCACAGCGCCGACTCCGCCGACTACACCACCCGGGTGCTCGGCGAACGGGTCGAACGCAACGTGCGCAACCTGCTGGCGGGCCGGCCCCTGGAGGGCGTGATCGACCCCGACGCGGGGTACTGACCGCGTCGCCGGGCGCGCGGCGGGATCTCCCGGAGCGCGTCTTCAGCCGCGGAGGACGGCCCCGGCGCCCGATGGCGGCACCCGCTCGGCTCGCGGTAGTCTCCCAGCCTCCGCCCGGTCTCGGGCGCCATGAGGCCGAGCGCGTCGCTCCGCTCATGGAAGACCCCTGCGAAAGGCACGGTGTCACGATGGGCGGACGGAACGACCACCACGTCGACGATGTCCGCGCCGTGGTCGCCGCGCACCTGCCCGGCCATCGCGCCGGCACGGTCGTGCGGAGCGGCGCGGGCCAGGACAACGTCGCCTACGAGGTGGACGGCGAGCTGATCGTCCGCTTCGGCCTCCAGGACGACCCGGCCGAACGGGCCGCGCGGGTGGAGCACGAGTCCCGCCTGCTCGCCGCCGTCGCGGAGATGTCACCGCTGCCCGTCCCCGAGCCGATGTTCACCGATCCCGGCCGAGGCTGCCTGGCCTATGCCAAGCTGCCGGGTCTGCCCCTGCTGCGCCTGCCCGGCCCGACGCGGGAGGCGTACGGCCCGTCGGTCGCGGCGGCGCTCGGCGGGCTGCTCACCGCGTTGCACACCGTACCGGCCGAGCGGCTGGCGGGTCTGGTGGAGCGGGACGACTTCCCACCGGAGGAGTGGCTGCGGGAGGCCGCGGAGACATACGAGACGGTATCCAGGCGGGTTCCGGCGGCGCACCGGCCCGCCGTGGAGGAGTTCCTCGCCGCGCCACCGCCGGCGGGCGGGTGGGAGCCGGTGTTCTCTCACAACGACCTGGGCGTCGAGCACGTCCTCGTCGATCCCGCCACCGGGCGGGTGACCGGGGTCATCGACTGGGGCGACGCGGCGATCACCGATCCGGTCTACGACTTCGGCCTGCTGTACCGCGACCTCGGTCCCTCCGCCCTCGACGCGGCCGTCGGCGGTTACCGCGGCGGCGCGGAGCCCGCGTCCCTGCGCGAACGGGCCGTCTTCTACGCCAGGTGCGGAGCCCTGGAGGATCTGGCCTACGGCCTGGAGCCCGGGCAGGAGGCGTACGCCGACAAGAGCGTCGTCGCGATGACGTGGCTCTTCCCGGTTCAGCCGTAGACGCCGACGCGGCTCACGCCCCGGCGCGACTCATGCCCCGATGACGGGGGCGGCGCCGGTCGCGGCGTCGGCCATCTCCCGGTAGACGGACGGGTCGGTGGTGAACGCGCCGAGCCGTACGGTCTTGTTGGTGCCGTGGTAGTCGCTGGAGCCGGTGACCCGCAGGCCCAGGTCCCCGGCGAGGGCGCGGACGCGGGCCCGGTCGGCCTCGGTGTGGTCGGTGTGGTCGGCTTCGACGCCCCACAGGCCCGCTCCGGCGAGGTCCGCGATGAGCGCGTCGGGCAGGGCGTGGCCGCGGACCTCCGCCTTCGGATGCGCCAGCACGGACACCCCGCCGGCCTCGCGCACCAGCCGGATCGCGGTGAACACGTCGATGTCGTCCTTGGGCAGGCGGTAGCGGCGGCCCAGCCACTCCGGCCGGAACGCCTCGTTCACGTTCCCGACCAGGCGGCGCCGGACGAGGGCCCGCGCCAGGTGGGGGCGGCCGATCGTGCCGCCCGCCGCGTACCCGCGCACCTCGGGGACGGTCACGTCGATGCCGTCGGCGTTCAGCAGTTCGACGGTCCTCTCGGCCCGCCGTTCCCGGGAGCGCCGCACCCTGGCCAGTTCCGCGGTCAGCGGCTCGTACGCGGGATCGAACAGGTAGGCCAGCAGGTGCAGTCCCATCGTCGGTTCCGTGCCGTACCACCGTCCCGACAGCTCGGCGCCGCGCACCAGCGTCAGTCCGGCGGGCAGCGCGGCCACGGCGGCCTCCCATCCGGCCGTGGTGTCGTGGTCGGTGATCGCCACCACGTCCAGCCCGGCCGCGGCGGCCGCGGCCGTCAGCTCCGCCGGGGAGTCGGTGCCGTCGCTGGCGGTGGAGTGGGTGTGCAGGTCGATGCGCATACCGTCAGCTTCCCAGTGATCCGTCCGCCGGTGCGCCGGGGATATGCGCCACGGATGAGGGAGAAGAGGCTTAGATCGGGCAGGGGACCGGAATGCGGATCGGACACGGCGAAACGAGCGGCCCCTCTCACGCGCCGGACGGCTCCCATGTGCCGGGCGGCCCCGGCGCGCCGGCCGGCTCCCACGAGCCGGACGCCACCGGCGCGCTGGGCGGTCCCGGCGCGCTGAGTGGTCCCGGCCTGCCGGGCGGTCCGGGGATGCCGGACGCCACCGGCGCGCTGGGCGGTCCCGGCGCGCTGGGCGGTCCCGGCGCGCTGGGCGGTCCCGGCGCGCTGGGCGGTCCCGGCGTGCCGGAGGGCGGTTCGCGCCTGCTGGCCGGCCGCTACCGGCTGCTGTCCCCGCTCGGCGCGGGCGGAATGGGCGTCGTCTGGCGGGCCAGGGACGAGCTGCTGCACCAGAGCGTGGCGGTCAAGGAGGTCTCGCTGCCCGCCCACCTGTCCGAGCAGGACCGCGAGGAGCGGCTGCGGCGCACCCTCCGGGAGGCTCGTACGGCCGCCGCGCTGCGCGACCATCCCGGCATCGTGACCGTCTACGACGTCGTCGAGGAGGACGACCGTCCGTGGATCATCATGGCCCTGGTCGAGGGGTCGACCCTGTCCGGCGCGATCCGGGCCCGGCGGCGGCTGCCCGAGGCCGAGGTCGCCGTGGTCGGACGGCAGGTGATCGCCGCGCTGATCGCGGCCGAGGCGGCGGGGATCGTGCACCGTGACGTCAAGCCCGCCAACATCCTCCTGGGGGACGGTCAGGCCGTGCTGACCGACTTCGGGATCTCGGCGGCCGCCGACGACGACCACACCGACCTGACCGGCACCGGCCGGCTCGTCGGCACGATCCCCTATCTCGCGCCCGAGCGCTTCGCGGGCCTTCCCGCCTCCGCCGCCACCGACCTGTGGGCGGTGGGCGTGACGCTGTACGAGGCGGTGGAGGGCCGCAAGCCGTTCGCCCGGGGAAGCACGGCCGCCACGATCGCGTCGATCATCAACGGGCTCCCGGACCCGGCCGAGCACGCGGACCGGCTTCGTCCGGTCATCGAGGGGCTGCTCCGCAAGGACCCGGCCGAACGGCTGACCGCGGCCGAGGCGCTCGCGCTCCTCGCGCCGGTCGCCGCGACCGGCGCGACCGGCGCGGCCGCCCCGTCCCCGGCGACCGGCCCCGGCCGCGCAGAAGGCCGGGACCGTACGGCGGGCCCCGGCCGGAGCCCGGCGGCGGCCGACATCCCGGCCACGCAGGCGGGCGAACAGGACTCGTGGGCGGGCACGCCGAGCCCCCGGCCGGGCGAGCGGGCGGCGGCCCGGCGGTACGCGGCGGACGGGCCGGGATCGGCCGCCCGGCGGGCCGACGCGGAGTCGCGGATCCCCGGCGCCGCCGGGTCCCGGTACCCGGACACCGCCGAGCCCCACGATTCGAACACCGTGAAGCCGCAGGACCCGGGCGCCGCCGACTCATGGATCCCGGGTGCCACGGACCCACGGGACCGGAGCGAGGCGGGGCCGCGGGACCTGAGCGACACGGAGCCTCGGGGGCGGACCACCACCCCGAGGTGGAACTCCTGGGCGGCCGGGGCGGGATCGCGGGCGCGGAAGACCGCGGCGGCGGGCACGGGATACGTCCGGGCGCTGACGGCGACCGCGCCGGAACGGCTGCGCGCGCCGCTGCCGGGGGCGCGGGCGGTGGCGGCGTGGTCGCACGCCCTGCTCACCGGGGACACGGCGCGGCGGCGCTCCCTGATGTCGGCGGCGGCCGGGACCGCCGGGCTGCGCGCCCGGGCGGCCGTGGCGACGGGTGCCGCCCTGCTGGCGGCCATGGTGACGATCGCGGTGGTCGTGGCGGCCCAGGCCGTCGCCCCCGGCGAGAGCACCGGCCGGACGTCCACCGTCGCCGAGGGGTCGGCGATGTCCACCGTTCCGACGTCCGGTCCGGCCGTCGGCCGGACTCCGGCGACCGTGGCGAACCGCACGCACGGACCGGGTCCGGGCGGGACCGCCGCTCCCGCCGCGAGTCCCGGCCCGAACGGGACGACCGGTCCGTCGGGGAGCCCGAGTCCGGGGTCCACCGGAGAGCCCGCCGCACCGGCCACACCGCCGCCGGGTTTCCGCCTCTACCGGGACGGCAGGCGCCACTTCTCCCTAGCCGTCCCCGAGGGCTGGCGCCGGGAGGTACGGAATGGCCAGGTGGGCTGGACGTCCGGTAAGAGCAAGAGCCCCTCCGTCCGGCTCCTGGGTGTCTTGGCAGATCCCGGGAAGAAGGAGAAACGCTCTCCGGAGCGCATCCTCGCCGAGCTGCGCGACGGGCTGAAGCCGCTGCTGATGAAGCGCGGCTCCTACCGGGAGTTACACAAGGGCCCGGTCGCCTTCCCCGGAGGGAAGGGCGCCGAGCTGGAGTTCCGTTTCACCCGCAAGGGGTCGCCGAAGCAGGTCCGTTTCTACGCCCGGTGCCTGGTCCGCGACGGCGGCGGCGCCGGGATGTTCTGGTTCTCCACCCCGGCGGAGCGGTCCGGCGCCACCTCGTACATCAACACGTTCGCGAGCACGTTCAGGCTGGGCTGACGGCCTCGGCCGTCGCGGCGCGGGGCCCACGGCCGTCGCGGCCTGGCGGGCCCACGGCGGCCACGTCCGGGCGGTCCCGCGGCCGTCGTGTCCGCGCGGGCCCACGGCGGCCACGTCCGGGCGGCCCCGCGACCGCCGCGGTCGTCCGCCGGCCTTCGGCGGCGCGGTCACTTCCGTGCGGACCGTTTCCCGCCGCCGGCGACGACGCGGGCCGCGGCGAGGTAGGCGGCCAGCAGGCTCTCGGCCACCGCCCTGACCGTCTCGTCCCCCGGTAGGAACGTCGGGGTGTGCAGCCCCGACTCCGTGTCGGTGCCCACGAAGAGCATCAGCGACGGTACGGCCGACGCGAAGTGGGCGAAGTCGTCGGCCCCGCAGGAGCGCAGGGTGGCGGGCGTGTGCCAGGCGGCTTCGGCGAGCAGCCGGGCCGTCTCGCCGGCCAGGAGTTCGTCGTTGACCAGCGGCGGCTCACCCAGCGCGATCCACACCTCCGCCTCGCAGCCGTGGGCGCGGGCGATCCCCTCGGCGATCTCGCGGAACCTGTCCTGCAGCCGCCAGCGCCAGGTCTCCGACATCGCGCGGAGCGTCCCCCTCGCGACGGCCCGGCCGGGGATGGCGTTGGGGGCGGTGCCGGCGCTCACCGTCCCGAAGGTGATGACGGTCGGCACCATGGGGTCGGCGTCCCGGCTGACGAGCTGCTGCGCGGCCACGACGATCTGCGACAGCGCCAGGACCGGGTCCCGGCCGAGCTGGGGGTAGGCGGCGTGGGCCCCGCGGCCCCGCACGGTGAGGGTGAACTCGTCGGCGGAGGCGTTGACCGCACCGGACGTGCAGGCCGTCTGACCGGCGTCGAGCACCGGCTGGACGTGCGCGGCGATCATCGCGCCGATCCGGTGCCGGGCGAGCGCGCCGGACTTGACGATGTCGAGCGCTCCCGAGGGATGGGTCTCCTCGCGGGGCTGCAGGACCGCGACCATCGGGGTGTCCGGCCGGACGCGGTCGACGGCCCTGGTCAGAGCGGCCAGCGCGGCGAGGTGGACGTCGTGGCCGCAGGCGTGCATGGCGCCGTTGCGCGAGGCCCAGGGGACGCCCGTCTCCTCGGTGATCGGCAGGGCGTCCAGTTCGCCGCGCACCCCGACGGCGGAGCCGCCGTCGCCGATGCGGAGCATCGCGCCGGTTCCGGCCACCCGCTCCAGGACGCCGTCCTCGGGCAGCGCGTCGAGCATCCGCTTGAGCGTCGGCTCCTCGGTGCCCGCGACGTACGGCTCGGCGTGCAGTTCCCTTCGCAGCTCGTAGGCGGCGGGGAGCTCTTCGTGGAGCGCGGCGTAGAGTCGCTCGTGAACGTCCTTCACCTGGCCTCCCCGGCCCCGTGACGATGGGCGCCGGTCACCCCGCTTCCTTCCGGGCTTCCCGTGGGCCGGTGGGCGTGGGTGCCGTACATGCTTCCTCCCCGAGATAGACATGCGGTAAGTCCGTTACGTCCACTTAATACGTGTTCCGCTTCCCCAGAGGACGCGGATGATGCGGCTCAGGCTGTTGCCCGGGTCACATCGTCCGCACCGCCGTCCCCCAGCCGGTAGACCCGGCGGGCGTTCGCCGAGCCGATCATCGTGGCCACCCGCACCGCCTGCTCAGCGCTCCACTCCCCCTCGGTCACGAAACCGCCGAGGACCCTCGTCATCGCCCGTCGCCACAGCAGGGCGCCCAGGTGGTGCAGTTCCGCCGGCCCGCAGGCGTCGGAGGAGAAGAGGATCTTGGCGAACGGCGCGAGCTCCAGGCTCTCGGCCACGACGGCCGCCGCCCGCGCCCCGGTGTGGTGCACCCCCAGCCCGACGTCGAAGAAGACATGCGGATACGCCTGAGCCAGGAAGCCCGCGTCGCGGTGGAACGGGTAGCAGTGCAGCAGGAGCAGCGGGACCCCGCGCGGCTCGGCCAGCTCGGCGAAGCCGCGCAGCAGCAACGGGTCGGCGCGGCGGAGGTCGAGGTCGGGGTCACCGTACCCGGTGTGGAACTGCAGCGGCAGCCCGCGCCCGACGCCCGTCCAGACGAGGTGGCGCACCAGCACCGGGTCGTCCAGACGGACCGTGCCGCTCTGCCCGGCCTGCTCGATCCGCCCGGCCCGCCCGGCCCGCCCGGCTTGCCCGGCTTGCCCGGCCCGCTCGATCCGCCGCAGCCAGCGGCCGGCCGCCGCCGTCACCTCGCCCGGGGAGGGCGGGGCGGGGTCGAAGTCGAGGCCGCAGCGGTAGGCGGCGACGGTCTTCAGCCCGCGCGCCGTACGGCTGCGCTCCCACAGGGCCGCCTCGAAGGCGGCGGCGAAGGCCGCGGCGCCGGCGCCCTCGGCGGCGACCCGCTCGGCGACCGCCTCCAGCCGGACGATCTCGTCGGCGGGACGACCGGACAGGGCGGACATCCCGGACGGTCCCAGCAGCTCACCCGGCCGGTGGCCGGTCTCCACCAGGAAGTGGTCCACCCCGGCGGCGGCGAGCAGCCTCCGGGTGGCCTCCTCGGCGCCCAGCTCGGCGCGGCGGGCGAGATAGGCGTCAGGCTCGGGACACGGGACGGGGTAGGCGTCCGGCTCGGGACACGGGACGGGGTAGGCGTCCGGCTCGGGACACGGGACGAGGCCGAGTACGGGCGCGCAGTGGCGCAGGACGGCGAAGCCGAGCTGGGAGTCGAACTGACTCATCCAGGCGGGCACCGGCCGGTCCGACTCGGTGAGCGCCTCCTCGAACTCCCGCCGCGTCAGGTCGCGGACCAGCGCCCCGTGGACGTGGTGGTCCACCAGCGGGATCTCCCCGATCGCCCGCCGCAGGGCCTCCAGGCCGGCCATCGGACCACCTCCGCCCGCCTCACGGCCGCTCTCCCACCATTGTGGACACCGGGTCGTCCCAGGAGAGGCGGTAGTCGTGCATCCAGGCCAGCATGTCCCTCTTCTCCACCTGCCGCATGATCGTCGGCAGCGTGAGGTCGCGGAGGAACGCGCCGACGGGCCCCGGGGCCTTTCCGCTGCCGTTGCGCCTCCCCTGGGCCACGATCTTCTCGACCCGCCCGCGCCGCAGCCGTTCGAAGGCGGCGAACGCGTCGCGCGTGCCGGGCACGTCGCGCAGGCACCTGGCCAGCACCACCGCGTCCTCGACGGCCATCGACGCGCCCTGACCGGAGGAGGGCGAGGTCGCGTGCGCGGCGTCGCCCAGGAGCACCATGCGGTCGTTGAACCACGTCGGCACGGTCGGGAAGTCGTAGGTGTTCCAGGGGCCCAGGATGTCGCGGGTCGCGCCGATGACGTCGGCCATCGGCCCGGTGTCGCCCTCGAACAGCTCCAGCAGCCTGGCCCGCCACCGTTCCGGGGTGATCGCGGCGAGCTCCTCGGGGGTCGGCTCCCCGGGGCTCGCCGGGTTGGCGAACCACCACACCTCTCCGTCCGGGTGGATCAGGTAGCCGAAGAAGCACCTCCTGCCGAAGATGAAGTGACTCGTCCCCGGGACGCCCGGCACCGTGACGCCGCGGGCGAAGCCGCCGGTGTTCAGCAGGCCGACGTGCCGGGCCCGCGGCGCTCCGGGATCGATGATCGTCCGGGTGCGTGAGCGCAGGCCGTCGGCGCCGACCAGCAGGTCGCCCTCGGCGGTGCTTCCGTCGGCGAACACGGCCCTGACGCCGTCCGGGGTGACCGAGGCGTCGGTGAGACGCCTGCCGTAGTGGATCGGCACGCCGCGCCGTACGGCCTCGTCGCGCAGCACCCGGTAGAGGTCGGCGCGCCTGATCGTCCGGGAGGGCTGGCGCTGGACGGCGAGCAGCCTGCCGCGCCGGTTGAGGATCTCCATCCGCGGCGTGTCCATGCCCAGGTCGCGGACGAGGTCGTGCAGGTCGAGCAGGCGCAGCGCCTCCATCCCGTTGACCGCGAGCGTGAGGAAGGCGCCCACGCCCTCGGAGCCGCGGTCGTACGCCTCGAACACCTCGCCGTCGATGCCTGCGCGCCGCAGGGCCATGGCCGTCACCGGACCGGCGATGCCCCCGCCGATGATCAGAGCTTTCTTGGTCATAAGATGAATATACATAAAATGACTATCGGGGACCAGGGACGGCCGCCGTTACGATGTCAGGCATGTCGACGAGGCGATCGCCCCTGGCCGTGGCGCTGCTCTCCCTGGTCTGCGAGTCGCCGATGCACGCCTACCGGATGCAGCAGATGATCAAGGAGCGGCACAAGGACGACGTGGTCAACGTCGCGCAGCGCAACAGCGTCTACCAGACCATCGACCGGCTGCTGCGCGCCGGGCTCATCGCGGTCCGGGAGACCTCGCGCGAGGAGAACCGCCCGGAGCGGACCGTCTACGAGCCGACCGGCGAGGGCCGCGAGACGCTGCGGCGGTGGATGCGGGAGATGCTCTCCACCCCCGCCAGGGAGTTCCCCGAGTTCCCCGCGGCCCTGGCCTTCCTGCCGGTGCTGGAGCCCGGCGAGGTGCACGCGGCGCTGGAGGAGCGGGTCGCGTCCCTGGAGGCCCGGCTGGCCTCGCTGGAACAGGAGATGGCCGAGGGGGCGGCCTTCCTGCCGCGCGTCTTCCTCGTGGAGAGCGAGCACCAGCGGGCCGTGCTCGCCGCGGAACTCGGCTACGTCCGCGGCCTCACCGAGGACCTCCGCACGGGCCGCCTCGACTGGGACTACAGGCTCCCCTAGCCGACCGCACGGCCCGGCCGCTACGGCCCCGACCGGCACGACTCAACCGCTACGGCCCGGTCGGCACGACCCGGTCTATCGCACGGCCCGGCGGCACGGCCCGGTCGTGCGGCTCGCCGCGAGCCTCCTCGCGGTCGCCCCCGGCCGACCGCTACGGCCCGGCCGGGGCGGTGCGGCCGTGGCGGTGCGGCCGTGGCGGTGCCGCCGGAGGTCAGCCGGCGCCGCCCGTCTCGGCGGCGATCCGGCCCGCCAGGCGCTCGTAGCGCTGCCGGGCGGCCTGGGAGGTGCCCAGCCCCAGCCCGAAGGCGATCTCCTGCCAGGTGAGACCGCGGCCCCTGGCCATCTGCAGGAGCCCCGCCTCAAGCTGGTCCATCTCCGCGCGGGCCAGCGGGATGAGGGTCAGGGCGGCGGTGATGTCGGCTTCGTCCACCTCCGGCTCACCCTCCTCCGGCAGGGCGGAGCCCGCGGCGAGGAAAGAGACGAGCCTGACGGCCTCGTGCGGGCCGAGCACCGACGGGTGGACCTGCCGGGAGCGCTGCTCCTCGGTGGCGGCGTGCCGGTCGGCGATGCGCGACAGCGCGGCGTAGACGCGGTGCGCCCGCGCCTGCCCCGGGTCCGGGGGTGTGAAGGGGTCGAGCGACTGCGGTGGCTGATCGGTATCGGAAGACATGCGACCAGCATGGCCGCGTCAACACTTCATTGTCAACGTATTGATTTAAACAATATGTTCAAAAGAGGGTGACGGTTCGATCCCCTCCGCCTCCGTCGCACCGCCCAGACCGTCGCCCGGCCGGGTCCGTCCCGTGAGGCTCCCATCCGGCACACCGCTCGTCGCACCGTACGGCCATGCTCGTCACGGCGCGTCCACCACACCGTACGGCCACGCCCACCGGCCGGCCCGTCACGCCGTGCGGTCCCGTCCGATCCCGGTCACCGGGATGCCCGGGGTCCGCGGATGCGGGACGGGCGCGCCGAAGACGAACCAGACGATCTTCCCGCCGGTGGCCGGCCAGGTGACGCCCCAGCCGTCGGTCAGGACGCCGACGATCTGCAGGCCGCGCCCCCCGGTGGCCTCGTCGTCGGCCTCGCACACCCGGGGCGCCCCGGCCCCGGGGTCGAACAGCTCGCCGTACACGTGGCCGGTGCCGCAGCGCAGCCTGAGCGCGCATGCCGCGCCGCCGTGCCGCACCGCGTTGGTGACCAGCTCGCTGACGACGAGCACGCAGTCGTCCACCAGGTCTCCGGCTCCGGACAGGACCAGTTCGTCACGTACCAGGGAGCGCGCATCGCGCACGCTCGTGGGAGTCGCGGGCAGCAGGCGCTCGGCCGTGCGGGTGAACACCGTACGGGCGGACACCGCCCGGTGGGTCATGGCATGGGTGGCGGGTCCGTGAGCGGCGGGCTCATGAGCGGCGTGGGTGGCGGATCCGTGAGCGGACGCCGGGCCGAGCGGCTCGACGCACGAGCTGGGCTGGAGGGTCACCTGCTTCTCCTCTGTGTGGGAGCGCTCCCACAATCCAATGTAGAGGAGATGACCGGCTTATGTGAACTGATTGCGACACAACTGTTTCGTCCAGTTCTCATTTCCTCGCCGGGCATGCCGGACCCGCCGGTCGCGGGCGGGCCCACCGGACCCACCGGACCCGCCGGATCCGCCCGCGACCGGCGGGCGGGCCCGGAGCGGGCGGGCGGGCCCGGAGCAGGCGGGGTCAGGAGAGCGCCGGCGCAGGAGAGCCGGCGGGTTCAGGAGAGCCGGCGGGTTCAGGGAAGCTGCGGCAGGACCTTCGCCCCGAAGGCGTCGATGAACGCCTCCTGTTCCTGGCCCACATGGTGCAGATAGACCTGGTCGAAGCCCAGCTCCACGTACTCGCCGATCCGGGCCGCGTGCCATCCCAGGTCCGCCGAGACGTTGACCGACTCGGTCACCTTCGACGGCGGTACCTCCTCGGTGACCATGTCGAACAGCTCGGCGGTGTCGATGTCCCAGCTCGCCGGCGGGCCGAAGACGTTGCTCCGCCACTGGTCGTGGGCGATCGCCAGCGCCTCGTCGTCGGTCTCGGCCCAGCTCAGGTGGACCTGCAGGACCGCCTTGCCCTTCCCCCCGGCGTCCCGGTAGGCGCCGAGGACCTCGCGCAGCGTCTCCAGGGGGGCGTTCACGGTGATCAGCCCGTCGGCCCAGTCCGCGCACCACCGGGCGGTCTTCGCGCTCACCGCCGCCCCGAACAGCTCCGGCGGGACCTCCGGCCTGGTCCACAGCCGGGCCCGGTCCACGGTGACCAGGCCGTCGTGGCTGACCTCCTCGCCCGCCAGCAGCGCCCGGATGACGTCGACGCACTCCCGCAGCCGCGCCGTACGGACGTCCTTGCGCGGCCAGCGGTCGCCGGTGATGTGCTCGTTGCTCGCCTCCCCGGTGCCCAGCGCCGCCCAGAACCGCCCGGGGAACATCGCCCCCAGCGTGCCGATCGCCTGGGCGATGATCGCCGGGTGGTAGCGCTGGCCGGGGGCGTTGACCACGCCGAATGGAAGGCTCGTGGCCTGCAGGGCGGCGCCCAGCCAGGACCAGGCGAACCCGGACTGGCCCTGCCGCGTGCTCCAGGGCGAGAAATGGTCCGAGGACATCGCCGCCGCGAACCCCGCCTGCTCGGCCTGCGTCACCGCCTTCAGCAGCTCGGCCGGGTGGATCTGCTCGTGTGATGAATGGAAGCCATAGGTCGCCATGTCGCCCGGCTACCCGAACCCGGACGATTCACTCAGGACGGCACGTGACGGTCTCGTGCCCGTCACGCATGCTGGGGACGGAGGATCTTCAACGAGGAGGGAGTCCGGAGTGGACCCAAACGTGCCCCGGCTGATGTGGCAGTTGCTGGAGCCCCTGCACGCCGTCACCTACTTCGCGCCGGAGGCGCGGGCGGCGGCCGACGCGGCCGGCCTGCGCGGTTTCTGGATGGGTTACTTCGCGACCCGGGCGGCCCCGCTCGGCGCGGTGGGCCCGGAGGTGGTCACCGCCGCCTTCCACGGGTTCCCGCCCGCCCGGGTGGCCAGGGCGCTGCCGGACGCCTGGGGGTTCGCGTCCCCGGACGCCGTGCTCCGGGCCCGTATGGACGGGGCGGGGGCCGCGCTGCGACGGCTGCTCACGGACGCGACGGCGCCGGGGGCCCCGGAACCGCCGGACGCCGTGGAGGGACCGGGTGGCGGGGAGGAGCCGGGCGCCCCGCGGGCGGGTTCGCCGCCGGACGGCCTGGAGGAGGCCGGTTCGCTCGCCTGGGAGGCGGCCCGCCGGGCCGACACCGCCGGGCGGGTGCTCGCCGCGGCGAACCAGGCCGTTCCCGAGCCGGAGGATCCGTACCTGCGGCTGTGGCAGGCGGCGACCACGCTACGCGAGCACCGCGGCGACGGGCATGTCGCCGTCCTCGTCGCCGGTGGCGTGTCCCCGGTCGAGGCCCACCTCCTCAAGATCGCCGCGACCGAGGCCGACGCGGACGGGCTCCGCCTGGCCAGGAAGTGGGACGAGGCGGAGTGGGACGCGGCGCTCGGCTCCCTGCGGGCGCGGGGGTGGCTGGACGGCGGGGGCCGCCTGACCGGGGAGGGCGCGCGGGAACGCGACCGGATCGAACGGCTGACCGACGAGGCCGCGGCCGGTCCCTGGCGGGCGCTGGGCGGGGAGTCCACCTCCGCGCTCGCCCGGCTGCTGTGGCCGCTGGCGTCCGCGGTGATGGGGTCGGGCACGTTCCCGGTGCCGAACCCGGTCGGCATGCCGTGGCCGCCCGAACCGGTGGACGGCCTGACCGGCGGCCCGGCGGACGACCGGGCTCCGTGACACCCCGGCTCATGACTTCGGCCCCATGGCCCTCGGAACCGCGCCTCCCGGACCCGCGGCGCCGGGCTCGGCCGCCCCTTCTCGGAGGGCGGGCGGGGCCGTCAGCCGCGGGTCCGCGCGCTCGCCAGGGAACGGGCGACGTCCGTGTCGATGGCGAAGAAGGTGTAGAGGTCCGTGATCTGCAGCAGCCGCTCCAGGTGGCCGCTCACCCCGGCCAGTCGCAGCCAGCCGCCCGCCTCGTAGGTCGTGTTCACCCCGCTCAGGAAGGTCCGCAGGCCGGTGGAGTCGCAGAAGGTGACGCCCTCGACGTCGAGGATGATGTGCGCCTGCCCGCCGGAGACCAGGCGGTCCACGGCGCCTCTGAGCAGCGGGCTGGAGGTCCGGTCGATGTCGCCGGTGACGGTGACCACGGCGCAGCCCGCGTCATGATGGTGGGAGACGTCGACGAACAGCTCTCTACTCATCGTCATCCACTCATTCCACGCGGCTGAGGTGCCACCCGCGCCGGTAGCCGGCCAGTGATCAAGGTATACCCCCGGCGCCGAGTCGCCCGGGCGACGCTCAGGAGACATGTGCGTAACGGCCACTCCTGCGCCGCTCGTCCTGGACCGCGGGTGGACGGGTCAGCCCACGTGGACGATGGGACGGCGTTCCACGTCGGGCTCGGCCTGGCGCAGGACCTCCCGGGTGAGCGGCGCCACGTCGCCCCCGCCGAACACCAGGTAGCGCAGCAACGCGCCGACCGGGTTGCCCTCCGCCCAGTGGAAGTAGACGTGCGGCAGCTTGCCGGTCCTGTCGCGCAGGTGGAGCAGAACGGCGGCGATCGCGTTGGCCACGGAGGCGCTCTCCACCCGCAGGACGCGGAAGCCGTGCCGTTCCTCGCCCTTCACGCACACCTCGGAGGCGAACTCCGACGCGTCCGGCACCGTGATCTCCAGGAAGACGGCCTTCTCGGCGCTGCGCAGCCGGTGGCGCTGCCACGCCTCGCGGGCCTTGTCGACGTACTCCTTCTTGTCGCGGGCGTGCGGCTCGTTGGCGATGAGGTGGATGTCCCCGCACTCGTTGATGAAGCGCAGGGCCGTCTCGTCCAGGTCGACGCGGGTGACGCGCAGCTCGGTCGAGCGGGTCGCCCGGGAGACCAGCGAGGTGACGACGATCGCCAGGACGAAGAACAGCGCGATCACCAGGCCGTCGGGACGTTCGATCATGTTCGCCGCCGTCGCGTAGAGGAGGACCAGCGTGATGAACCCGAACGGCGCCGCGGCCCTCCTCCGTCCCTTCTTCCAGAGCGACAGCGTGACGGCGACCGCCGCCGACAGGATCAGCGCCAGCACGCCGGTGGCGTAGGCGCCGCCCTGAGACTCGACGTCGGCGCCGAAGAACAGGGTGATCACGAAGGAGACGGCGGTGAAGACCAGCACCATCGGGCGGGCCGCGCGCGACCAGTCGGGGGCCATGCCGTACCGGGGGAGGTAGCGCGGCACGATGTTGAGCAGGCCCGCCATCGCCGAGGCTCCGGCGAACCACAGGATCGCGATCGTGCTGACGTCGTAGGCGGTGCCGAACCACTCGCCGAGGTAGGCGTGGGCCAGGTAGGCCAGGGCGCGGCCGTTGGCCCCGCCGCCGGGGGCGAACTCCTTCGCCGGGATCAGCACGGTGGTGGCGAAGCTGGAGGCGATGAGGAAGACGCTCATCACGAGCGCGGCCGTGGTCAGCAGCTTCCTCGCGCCGTGGATCCGCTTCTTCAGGTCGCCCTCGACCAGGGGCATCACCGCGACGCCCGTCTCGAACCCGGACAGTCCAAGGGCCAGTTTGGGCATCACGTAGAGCGACACGGCGACCATCGCGATCGGGCTGGAGTGGTCGGCGGTGAGCGCCGACCACCAGTTCACGACCAGGCCGGGCGTACCGGCCACGTGCGTCAGGGCGACGGCCAGCACGACCACGTTGAAGGCGAGGTAGACGCCGACCAGCACGACCGCGATGGAGATCGCCTCGCTGAACCCCATGAGGAACACCAGGCCGAGCAGGGCGATCAGCACCAGTGTGACCGGCACCTGCCAGCCCTGGAACACCGCCGGGACGAACGGGTTGTGCAGGACGTGGGCGGTGGCGTCGGCCGCCGACAGGGTGATCGTCACGATGAACGCGGTGGCGACGAACCCCAGCAGGAACAGCACGAGCAGCTTGCCGGGCCAGCCGGGCAGGAGGCGTTCCAGCATGGACAGCGAGCCCAGGCCGTGCGGGCTCTCCTTGGCGACCGCCCGGTAGGTCGGCAGCGCGCCGAACAGCGTCAGCGCGACCAGCAGCAGCGTCGCGACCGGGCTGAGCGTTCCGGCGGCGAGCGCGGCGATGCCCGGCTGGTAGCCGAGGGTGGAGAAGTAGTCGACGCCGGTCAGGCACATGACCTGCCACCAGCGGTGCTGCCGGTGCGGCGTCTCCTCGTGATGCGGGCCCGGCGTCTTCAGGTCGGCGCGGTGCAGGCCCTGCAGCAGCCACCTGCGGACCCCCGACCCGGTGTCCGGCGAGGCGGACGTGGTCACCCTGTCTCCTTGCGCTTGGTGAGCGTTGCGTCTCCGATGGCGGAGAGGGCCGGCCTCCGGCACGCCCACGAGTCCTGAACGGTTCCGTCCCGCCTCCCTATGCCCCGGTACGGGGTGAGAACGCCCATCCGTGCCACACGAGACGGCCGGGGCCATCGTGGCCCCGGCCGTCTCATCTTCCACCTGGCCGCGCCGCGCCGTCACCCCGCCCAGGGGTACGGCCGGCCGCCGGTGTCGCGGCGGATCAGCCGAACGGCAGCCGCACCGGCGACGTGTCGCCCGCGCCGAGGGTGGTGGCGCCGTTGCCGATGGCGTTCCAGACCTCGACCTTCACCGTGCCGCCGGCGAGGTCGCCGTACGCCCCGGACGACGACAGCAGCCCTGCCGCCTGGGTGTAGTGCTCCCACCCGGCCAGCGGGTCGGTGGCGAAGTAGCGGTAGGTCTCCACCCTGTCCCAGGTCCCGTTCCCGGTGAGGTCGTAGGAGATCCTGAGCTGGGTGCCGTTGCCGACCGTGGTCCCGGCGTCCACGGAAAGGTCGAAGGCGGTCGTGCCGCCGTTGTAGGCGGCGGTCAGGCCGGTCGCGGTGAAGACCCGCGCGTTCGCCGGGGCGCCGTCGTGGTTGACGCCGCCGGCCGAGGCGATCGTGACGGCGCCCGCCGCACCCTTGGCGCCCGGGAGCGTCCCGTCCGCCTGCGGGTACCGGGTCGCGGTGAAGGGGGCGACGGTCACCGTCGGGGTCGGGGTGGGGGTGATGGTCGGCGTGATGGTCGCCGTGGGGGTGATCGTCGGGGTCACGGTCGCCGTCGGGGTGGCGGTCGGGGTGACGCCGCCGTCCGCGTCGCCGCCGCTCCAGTTCCGGGCGCCCGAGGCGACCGTCCTGCCCGCCGGCACGGTGAGCCGGGTGCCGTTGGAGAAGGTCACCGTCATGTCGGTGCCGGTGATGTTGGACGCCACGTAGGTGCGGGCGCCGTTCTTGCTGAACACCTTGGCCAGCGGGTGGTCGGCGACGACGGTGGCGTCCACCGTGCCGAGCGCCGCGAGGTTGCGGATCCAGTGGAAGGTGTGCGCCCTGCTCTCGCCCTCCTCGGGGGTGTAGCCGGGCGCCGCGCGGAGCTTGGCCAGCGCGGTGTCGCCGTCGCCGAGCGCGAGGTACTCCCACAGGATGTCCTGCCACACCGTGGGCTCTCCCCCGTTGTTCCTGACCACCTCGTCGTAGTTGCGGCGCACGTAGCCGGGGTCGTCGCCGAGGTAGAAGTGGCCGCCGGTGATCGGGAGCATGTTGATGCCCTGGATCATCTCCGGCTCGGCGCTGAACCAGGTGGCGTAGGCGCCGCCGTCGCCCCAGACCATGCCGACGGCGCCGTGCCCGAACTCCTTGGGGAAGTTCTGGTCGCGGGTGTCGAACCAGTACTCCTTGATCGCCTCCGCCTGGGTCGTGTAGATGTAGACGCCCGCGTCGCGGACGGCGGTGTCGCCGGTGGCCTGGCCCCACTGGATGAGGGCGTTGGCGAAGTTCATGCCCTCGGACGAGGACTCCTGGTTGTTGCCCGCGACGAACGCCCCGTGGCCCGACGCCCAGTCGTGGCCGGCGTAGATGTCGAAGTCACGCAGGTAGGGGAAGCGCTCGTCACCGCGGTCGTAGTTGTTGGCGTCTCGGATCAGCAGGTCCACCATGCCGCCGTACCGGCTCTTCTTCGCCCAGTCCGGCTGGAACTTGGCGAGGGTCGCCGCGGCGGCGATGTAGTAGCCGTAGTGGAAGTGGTGGTCGTTGAGTTCGGTGTCGGAGCCGTAGGAGGCGGGGTAGCCGATCAGCGTGCCCCAGTTGCGGTCGTAGTAGAAGACGCGGGAGGTCTTGCCCGCGGTGGCGGTGAACCAGTCCTCCATGCGGGCGCGGATGGCGGTCAGCGCCGTGTCGCGGACCGAGGTGAGGCCGAGCTGGTCGGCGATCTCCGCGATCCGGGCGGCGCGGCCCAGGCCCTTGCCGGTCCAGTAGGTGTCGTCGCCCCGGATCGCCATCGGGTCGCCGAGCTCGGCGTTGAGGTATCCGGTGATCGCGGTGAGGTCGGCGCCCGAACCGTCGGCGACCGCGGGCACCTCGGGCAGCACACCGGTGTAGGTCATCGTCGTCCTGAACCCCGTCCCGGTGATGATCTTCATCGGTCCGCGCGCCGAGGCGTAAGTGGGAGTGAGCGGGGTCGAGCCGGTCAGGTGGTTCCACTGGTGCGGGTACAGGGCGATGACGGTGCCCTTCTCCGTGCCCTGCCTGGCCGTGGTGGTGAAGCCGTACGTCGTGCTGACCGTGCCGTTCGACGGGTCGTACGCGTAGGAGACGCGGGTTCCGGTGACGTGCGCGTGCGCGTACCGGGCGTAGGTGGCGGCGAGCGCCGCCTTGTCCTGGACGTCGGGCAGCACCGCCACCGAGAAGAAGCCCTTGCCGGCGAGGGAGGAGGTGATCGCCGCGCCGTTGACGGTCCAGGTCGCTCCTTGCGGGGCGTAGGCGACGTAGTCGCTGCCGCCCACGGTGAATCCGATCATGGAGCCGTCGTTCGACCAGACCGCGGGGGCGCCGGCGGTGCCGTTGATCCGCGCGTCACCGCCGGTGACCTGGAAGTAGGTGAACGGCAGGCCGTGGCCGATGGTCGCCTTCATCGTCCGGGTCCCGTCGCTCCAGTACGGCGTGACGGTCCAGTCGCTCCAGCCGTCCACCTTGACGTCGGGGGAGCTCATCCCGGTGACGCCGACCCGGATGTCCTCGCTGTAGGCGTACTTGTACTCCCCGACGCCGGTCGCCGTGCCGGTGATCGCCGTCGGCTTGGAGCCGTAGGAGAAGCCGAGGCCGTCGGCGAAGGTGTCGTAGGAGGCCGGGTGGGCGTGCAGGGGGGTGCCGTAGGAGCAGTCGTCCCGCTTGAAGAGGATCGAGGACCACCAGTCGTTGGTGGGGACGGCCCCCTTGGGGGCGTTGGCGGTCACCCAGCGGCGCGGGTTGGTGGAGAGGTCGGCGCAGCCGGTCGGCAGGGGACGGCCGGCGGGCAGCGTGTCGGCGTAGCCGCCGGCGCCCACGGTGGCCGCCTCGGCGGGACGCGCCGCGCCGAGCCCGGCGCCGAGGCCGAACACGCCGGCCAGCAGCGTGACGGCCGTGAGCGTGGCCAGGGCCCGTCGGCGGGCGGGGCCTCTTCGAGGGGGACGGGACGTGTCCGGCTTCACGGCATGGGTCGGTTGATCCATGGGGGTGCCTCCAGGGGAGGGGTCGGATCTGGAGTGGTGCGGCTGAGAGAGCGCTCTCACAGCGGAAGTTAGTCAGCCGCCCGGCCCTCGTCAATGTTTCGCCGCGATTACCCCGGAATGAATTTTCTTCGCCCCTACAACCGAGCTAATCGCTGACGGGAACTCCTTCATCCGCACACCGGGAAACTGACAGGTCGCCTGACCGGTGGCACGAACAGCCGTCCGATATCTTGAGAGCGCTCTCCCGATAACGCCAGGCAGGCCGGGCCGCACCCTCATCCCGCGTCGGCGCGGAGAGCGCGGATCCGCGCGCCGCAACTGGCGGAGGGGCCACAGAATCATGACTGGACACGAAGAGTGATTGTTCGTTTACTTTGTGTGTTCACTCCGGCACCCCCTGCTTCAGGAGGAATCATGCGGCACGGAAAACTCATGGCCATCGCCCTCGCGACCGTCACCGGCTGCGCGGGCCTGGCAGCGGCGGCGGCCTCCCCGGCCACCGCCACCGTCGACACCGCCGCCAGCTCGGCGGCCGACTTCACCGGCTACCAGATCGTCAAGCTCCCCAACGCCAACGTCCCCAACTTCACCCGCCGCGTGGTCCGGTGCCCCGACGGCAAGCGGGCGGTCGGCGGCGGCGCCGAGGCGCAGGGCGCGGACGCGATCCTCGTCGGTTCCTTCCCGACCGACGACGGCACCGGCTGGATCGGCCTCGGCCGGCAGAACCGCTACGGCGACGTCGGCATCAGCGTCTACGCGATCTGCGCCAACGTCAGCTGACCCGCCTCCCCCACTCTGGCCAGACCTCCCCCGGGTCTGGCCAGAGCCCTGTCCGGGTCCGGGCGGCACCGGCCACCGGCACCGCTTCGGGGCGGGTCAGCCGTGGGATCCGGCGTCGTACGGCGAGCGCCGCTGCAACAGCAGCAGCCACGCCATGGACGGCAGGACCAGCAACGCGCCCACGGCGAGCACGAGAAGCGTGGCGCCGAGCACCGACCGGGTGGCGGCGGCCTGGTAGACGGTCAGGCCGGGCGGCAGCATCGCGGGATACTGCGCGACCGGCCACCCCCACAGCACCGCCGTGACGGCCAGCGCGGCGGTGACCCGGACGAGCAGGAAACGCCTGCGCCACAGCAGGACCAGGGAGACCAGGCCGAGCACGGCGCTGCCCACCACCAGCGGCAGCGCCCGATGGATGAGCCCGCCGAACAGCCGGGGCGCGTCCCAGCGCAGCACGGCGACGCCGGCCAGCGCGACGGCGCCCACGACGAGGCCCGTCACCAGCGCCCGGCGCCGGAACCCCTCGGCCAGATCCGGCAGCCCGGCCCGCCGCGCGTCGTCGCACAGGTATACGGCGGCGAGGTAGACGCAGACGCCGACCGCGAGGACGCCGCCCAGCATCGAGGTGGGATTCACCCAGCTCGTCACGATGTTCCCGGCCCCCAGTCCCGGCGGGACGCGCCCGGAGGCGATCCCCCCGGCGACCGCGCCGAGGAAGAAGGGCGTCAGGAGCGAGGAGATCGCGAAGGCCGCGCCGAACAGGCGCTGCTGCCACGGCTCGGTGCTGGCCTTACGGAAGGCGAACGCGGCGCCCCTGGCGATGATGCCGAGCGCCACGAGCGTCAGCGGGATGTACAGGGTGGACATCACCGCGGCGAACGTGGCGGGGAAGGCGGTCCAGAGCACGACGAGCACGAAGATCAACCAGACGTGGTTGGCCTCCCACACCGGCCCGATCGTGTGCTCGATGAGTCTGCGCTGCGGCATGCCCGTCGTGGCGCGTCCGGCCAGCAGGTCGAGGACTCCGCCGCCGAAGTCGGCCCCGGCGAGCAGCGCGTACAGCGTCACACCGACCCACAGCACCACCAGCGTCGCCTGCACCAGGTCCACCGGGTCACCCCCGGTCCCCGGCCACGGGCGTCGCGCCCTGGGCGGGCTCCTCCGGCTCCTGGGGGGCATGCGCCCCCTTTCCCGCGGTCTCCGGCGTCCCGGAGTCGCGCGCCATGCGCCGCAGCACGTAGACCGTGGCGACGGTGAGGATCGCGTAGACCAGCAGGACGGCCGCGAATCCCGCCCACAGCCCCGGCACCGGATTGACGGCGTCGGCGGTGCGGAGCCTGCCGTACACCACCCAGGGCTGGCGGCCGACCTCGGTCACGATCCAGCCGGCCTCCACCGCGACCACGGCGGCCACCCCGGAGAGCGCGGCCAGGCGCAGGAACCACGGGGAACGCGGCAGGTCGCGCCGGCGCCACCAGGCCACGGCGAACCACACCGACAGCAGGAGCAGGAAGAACCCGATCCCCACCATCGCGTCGAAGGCCAGGTGGACCGGGTTGACCGGGGGCCGGTCGGCCGCCGGGACCATGTCGAGGCCGCGGACCACCGTGCCCGGGCTGTCACCGACCAGCAGGGACAGGCCGCTGGGGATCTCGACCGCGTAGTGCAACGCGCCGCCGGACTCGATGCCGCCGAGACTCAGTGGGGCATGCGAGCGGGTCTGGAAGAGCCCCTCCATCGCGGCGAGCTTGACGGGCTGGTACTCGGCCAGGAACCGGGCCGCGTAGTCGCCCACCACGATCTGGATCGGGGCGAAGACGGCGCCGAGCGCGAAGGGGATGGCGAAGCCGAGGCGGTGGTAGCGGTCGCGCCGCCCGCGCAGCAGCGCCACGGCGTAGACGGAGGCGACCGCGAAACCGGTCACCATGAACGCCGCCACGATCATGTGCAACGTCTGCGGCGGCGTGGCCGGGTTCATCATCGCGCGCCAGGGGTCGACGTCGCGGATCCGGCCGCCCTCCAGGGTGAAGCCGACCGGCTGGTTCATCCAGGCGTTGGCGGTCACCACGAAGAACGCCGAGGCCACCCCGGCGACCAGCACGGGCACCCCGCTCAGCAGGTGGAGCCGGGGCGACAGCCGGCCCCAACCGTAGAGGTAGACGCCGATGAAGATGGCCTCCAGGAAGAAGGCGTTGCCCTCCAGCGCGAAGGGAAGGCCGATCACCTCCCCGTAGACGCCCATCAGGCCCGGCCACAGCAGCCCCATCTCGAAGCTGAGAATCGTCCCGGAGACCGCTCCGACGGCGAACAGCACGCCCACCGCCTTGGCCCAGCGGCGGACCAGCCGCAGGTGGTCGTCGTCACCGGTGCGCAGGGCCCGCCACTCGGTGAACAGCAGCAGCGCGGGCATCCCCACCCCGAGACAGGCGAGCACGATGTGCCAGCCCAGCGAGAAGGCCATCTGTGTGCGCGCCGCGACCAGGTCGGCCGGGCTCGCGGGGCCGGCCGCCGCGGTCAGCGCCGGTACGGCGAGGCCGACGAGGCCGGTCACCCCGGGCGTCCCGGACACCGCGCCCCCTCCCCCCGCACGGCGGCCCCGCCGCTCCTCGCGCGCCCCCTGGCCGCCATGACGTTCTCCCAGGTCATGTGGGCCTCCATGTCCCCATGGGCCCCTCACCCACACCTGCCTCCCCCGGCTCGCCCAGCGGCAAACGATACGAAGCCGCGTTGGAGCCACCATGCGACGATCACTTTCCGTAGTGTTTGCATGGCAGAAAGTCATGAACCGCCGGGCGCCGCGGACCTGTACGGCACACCGCCTCCGGCGGAGGCCCCTACGGAGGAGAGAGCAGGATGAGAAAGGTCATCGCGTCGGTCTACACGACGCTGGACGGCTTCATCGACGACCCGCACCTCTGGTCGCTCGAGTACTGGACGGACGAGGCCGCCGCGTACTCCCATGACCAGCTCTTCGCGAGCGACGCGCTGCTGATGGGCCGCGTGACCTACGAGGGGTTCGCACTGGCCTGGCCCGGCAGGACCGGGGAGTTCGCCGACCGGATGAACGACATGCCCAAGTACGTGGTGTCCTCGACGCTGGACAAGGCCGACGAGTGGCACAACACCTCGGTCATCCCGGGCGGCGAGGTCACCGAGACGGTGGCCGAGCTGAAGCGGCGTCCCGGACGGCAGATGCTGATCTACGGCTGCGGCCGGCTCACCGACACGCTGATGGAGCACGGCCTCCTCGACGAGTACCGGATCTGGGTCCACCCGCGGATCCTGGGCAGAGGAAGGCGCCTGTTCCGGGAGGGCACCGACGCCCGGCTGAGGCTCCTCGACACGCTGAGGTTCGACTCGGGCGTCGTCGTCCTCTCCTACGCCCCGCAGGACCCCTCCCCCACGACCTGACCGCCGCACGACGGACCCGCCGCCCCGGCTCCGCCGGATTGACCTCGACTTTGGTCGAGGTTGCAGGCTGATCTCGGCACTTCCACCGAGAAAAGAGTTCTTCCATGATTCTGGTAACCGGGGCGACCGGCAACGTCGGCGGGCACGTCGTGTCCCAGCTTCTGGGCAGGGGCGTCGCCGTACGCGCGCTGACCCGCGATCCCGCCGGGGCGGCCCTGCCGGACGGCGCCGAGGCGGTGCGGGGCGATCTGGCCGACCCCGCCTCCCTGGACGCCGCGCTGGACGGGGTGGAGGCGGTGTTCCTGCTCTGGCCCACGCTGGCGGCCGACCACGCCGCCGAGGCGGCCGTGGAGAAGATCGCCGGGCGGGCGCGCCGCGTGGTCTACGTCTCGGCGCGGGGCGTGTCCGACGACCTGGAGCGCGCGCCGGGCTCGATCCTGGGCTCCCACGCCTACCTGGAGCGCCTGATCAGGGGGACCGGCGTGGAGTGGACGTTCCTGCGTCCCGGCGGGTTCGCGGTGAACACCCTGCTGTGGGCTCCGGAGATCCGCGCCACGGGCGTGGTCCGCAGGTCCCACGGGGCGGCGGGGCGGGCGCTGATCCATGAGCGGGACATCGCGACCGTCGGGGTGCTCGCGCTGACCGGGGACGGCCACACCGGGGCGGCCTACGAGCTGACCGGGCCGGAGACCCTGACCCAGGCCGAGCAGGTCGCGGCCATCGGGGAGGCGATCGGCCGCCCGGTGCGCTGGGAGGAGGTCCCCCCGGAGAACACGCTCCGGGACCTCGTCGCGGGCGGCATGCCGGCCGCCATGGCCGAGGGCATCGTCGCCGCCCACGGCGCCATGGTGACGTCACCGGAGACGACCACCGCCACGTTCGAGAAGGTCACCGGGGTTCCGGCGACGCCGTTCCTCCGGTGGGCGATCGACCACGCCGACGACTTCTGCTGACGCCGTTCCCCGCGGCACCGGCGACACGGGGCCGGGAACGGCGAGGAGCCGCTGACCTCGAGAGTCGGAAATGACGAAGAAAGCCCAGGTCGGCGATGCCGACCTGGGCTTTCCTTCCGTGCGCCGCCAGGGACTCGAACCCCGGACCCGCTGATTAAGAGTCAGCTGCTCTAACCAACTGAGCTAGCGGCGCCCGACTCGACAAGACTACCGGACCCACGGCAGTGGTCCGTACCCGAAATGACCCATCCCGTCCGTCGCCGCCGGTTCGGAGGAGCCGCACGCCCCGGACCCGCGCCGGTAAGCGCCCCCTCACTCCGAGGAGATATTTCGCCGTCCGGCATCGATCGGCATGCCCGCGTCGCCGTACGCCCATCCCCTGGTCGACGCCGATGATCCTTTCTCCCGGCCGGGGCAAGCCGTTCCCCCGGTTCCCCCAGACGCCGCCGGGTCTCGTTTAGGTCTCGTTTCCGGGGTAGCAGGGTGGAGTCCGGAGAACCGAACCGAAGGAGACAGACACCATGCAGCCTGATCTCTGGAACTACCGATCCGACGTCTACGGTGACGACAAGACCCTGGATCTCGCGGGTTACCACGTCGAGGCGACCGATGGGAAGATCGGCTCCGTAGACGAGGCGACCTACGAGGTCGGCGAGAGCTACATCGTCGTCGACACCGGCCCGTGGATCTTCGGCAAGAAGGTCATGCTTCCGGCGAGCACGGTGACCAGGATCGACCCGCAGGAGCGCAGGGTCTACCTGGCCCGCACCAAGGAAGAGATCAAGAACGCTCCGGAGTTCGACGAGGGGGCCTTCAAGGAGCCGGCCTACCGCCAGACGGTGGGCGACTACTACGGCCGCTTCCCCTACGACGGACCGGGCACCTTCTGACCGGCCACGGCGATACGCACGAGCAGGGGCCCCGCCTGTCAGGCGGGGCCCCTGCTCGTGCGTACGGAGGTTCGCGTCGGGGGGTTCAGGGCCACGAAGGATCACCCGCGGCCTCGACGGGGCCGGGGATCACCCCCAGCCGCTCCAGCAGGGTCAGAAAGGTGGAGGCGTACGGCGAGACCTGGGCGACCGACGCCACGCGGTTCCAGTCGACCTGCTCACGCAAAGCTCTGACCTGGGGCAGGAGCGAACCATAGTCACAACTGTGCTCCGACAGCGGCAGGAGCCAGGAGATCACCAGATCGGTCGCCTCCAGGACCGGCACGATGACGGCCGAGGCCTTCATCTGCTCGGACCGCTCAAGCAGCTCCGGGGTGACCGGGTTGCCGCAGATGTTAAAGATCAGATCTACCAGCCTGCCCTCGTCGTACGCCTTGACCAGCCAGTCCTCCGGGGGTCTGGCCGTCTCGAAGCCCAGCTCGCGCAGCGCTTCCAGGGCCGTCGGCACGTCCTCCTGCGGCAGGACGAAGTCGACGTCGTGCAGCGAGGGCGCGGCCCCGCGGGCGTAGGCGGCACACCCGCCGGCGAGCGCGAACCTGACCTTCGCGTCCTTCAGCGCCGTGCTCGCCCGCTTCAACGTCTCCAGGATCGAATCCGTTACCTCATGGCTGTGACTTCCCATGGGACTCGCTTACCCCGTGTCTCCGCAGGTAGGCATGGCAATCCTTTACCAGGGCATTGGAATGTCATGATTCAGCAGGAATTTGCCGAAAAAGAGCCGATCGAGGATGACGCCAGGCCGGGAGAGAGCCACAAGGAACGGGTCGACCGCGAACTCGGGGAACTGTTGCAGGGACTCCGGGTCGCCGTCACGGGCGTCCAAGTGCTGTTCGCCTTTCTGCTGACCCTGCCGTTCGCCAGCGGTTTCCACAAGGTGGACTCGGTGGGCCGCTGGCTGTTCTTCATCGCGCTGCTGAGCGCCGCCCTCGCCTCCGTCTGCTTCATCACCCCCGCCGCCCAGCACCGCCTGCTGTTCCGGACCGGGCTGAAGGAGAGGATGCTGCACCGGGCCAACGAACTCGGCATCGCCGGGGCCGTCGGGCTCGCGATCGCGATGACCGCCTCGGTGGCGCTGGTCGCGGAGACCGTCATCAACGCCTGGCCGGCCGCGCTGTTCGGCGGTGCGATCGCCCTGTCCAGCGCGTGGCTGTGGATCCTTCAGCCCATTGTCGACCTTCGTCGCGGCAAGGATGTTAAGCCTTGAGACATGGGGGCAGTGCATTGTCATGGCTACCTTGCTCTGGATCATCGCAGTCGTTCTCGTCATCGCCGGGATCTACGTCATCCTGGCCCGTCGCGATCTCCTCTGGGGGATCGTCCTCATCGTCCTCGGCTTCCTGGTCGGCCCCGGGGGCGTGAGCATCTTCAATGTCTGATGCGGGCGAATGAGCCCGCGTACCGAACAACCGAACACGAAGTCGCCCCGAATTCGTAACAGAAGCCTCAGCGGGCCGGGTTCACACCCGGCCCGCTTCTTCTTTTCCCGGCTTCTCTCCCCGCCTTCTTTCCCCGCGGCCTTCTTCCCCGGCGGCGCCTTCTTTCCCCGGCGGCGGCCCTCCTCCCGGAGGCCGTACGGCCCGCGGTTTTCCGGAGAGGATCCTTTCCCGCGGGCCGTACGACTCGCCTCAGCGGCCGTACGGCCCGCCGCCGTCCACCGCCTCAAAGGCAGTACAGCCCGTAGGCGCGTTTCAGCACCGGCAGCGCCACGTTGCGAACCCGGACGCCGCCGGGCGTCTCCCCCTTCTCCGTGCCCGCGTGCGCGTGGCCGTGGATGATCAGGTCGGCGCCCTCCCCGTCCACCGCCTCGGCGAGCAGGTAGCTGCCGAGGAAGGGGTAGATCTCCAGGGGTTCGCCCTCAAGGGTGTCCTTGACCGGGGAGTAGTGCGACAGCACCACCTTGCGGTCGGCCTGGAGCTCCTTGAGCGCCACCCGCCAGCGCTCCGCGATCCGTTTGGTGTGCCCGACGAACGCCTTGATCTCGGGCTCGCCGAAGTCGCTGGCGCACTTGCCCGCGTACCCCCCGCCGAAGCCCTTGCCGCCGACCACGCCGAGCCGTACCCCGTCGATGTCGAGCACGACCGAGTCGTCGTGCAGGACGGTGATCCCGACGCTCTTCAGCAGAGCCGCGATCTCCGCGGGGACGTCGGAGTGGTGGTCGTGGTTGCCGAGTACGGCGACCACCGGGACCGGTAGATCGCGGAACTCGTCGGCGACCACCTGCGCCTCCTCGATCGTGCCGTGCCGGGTGAGGTCACCGGCCAGGAGCAGCACGTCGGCGTGGTCGGCGAGGTCGCCCAGCCTCTCGCGGTAGCGCCCCCGCATGCTCTCGTCCAGGTGCACGTCCCCGACAGCCGCGATCCGCAGCTCTCTCACAGCTCCTCCCTCTCCCCCGGTTCCCTGACGTCCATGACGGCGATCTCGTTGCGAACCGTCAGCCCGGGAGCCGCCTCGCCGGCCACGTCGGCGATCAGCCCGCGGCGCTCGTCACAGGAGACCTGACCGTGCAGGAAGAGCTGATCACCCCGGACGACCACGCGGATGCCCAGCTCGTGGGTCCTCTCGTCCTCCGCCAGCGCGCTCTGCACGCGCGCGGCGACGTACTGCGGAGCCTCCATCGCCTGAACTCCTTTCGTCCAAAACGCTCGCTTTCCCGAGAACGCCGAGGTCAAACGCGTTTAAAGATCCCATGACCAGGGAATTACCTCCGATTGGATGCCTAGGACGCAGGCACGTTCCTGTCGCGTTTCACCGCCGCGGAGCCGTGCCCATGAAGATCGCAATGGTGTCCGAACACTCCAGCCCTCTGGCGACCGTCGGCGGCGCCGACGCCGGAGGCCAGAACGTCCACGTCGCCGCCCTCTCCCGCGCGCTCGCCGAGCGGGGGCACGACGTCACCGTCTACACCCGCCGGGAGTGCCCATTCCAGCCCGCCGAGGTGGCCTTCGCCCCCGGCGTCACCGTGGTCCACGTACCGGCCGGTCCGGCCGTGACCCTGCCCAAGGACGACCTGCTGGCCTGGATGCCCGACTTCGGCCGATGGCTGGCCCTGCGCTGGCACGCGGCCCCTCCGGACATCGCGCACAGCCACTTCTGGATGAGCGGGCTGGCCTCGCTGGCCGCCGCGCGGGACACCGCGGTGCCGATCGTGCACACCTTCCACGCCCTCGGCACGGTCAAGCGACGCCACCAGGGGAAGGGCGACACCAGCCCGCGCGAGCGGGTGGGCGCCGAGACGCTCGTCGCCCGTCAGGCGGACGCCGTGATCGCCACCTGCGCCGACGAGGTCGCCGAGCTGGCCCGGATGCGGACGCCCGAGCGGGCGGTGCGGGTGGTCCCCTGCGGCGTCGACCTGACCGCGTTCACCCCGGACGGTCCCGGAGCGGACCTCGGCCCCCACGCCTCCGGGCCGGTTCTGCTGGCCATCGGACGGCCCGTGCCGCGTAAGGGGGTGGAGACCACGATCCGGGCGCTGCGACATGTCCCGGACGCCACCCTCGTCGTCGCCGGCGGCTCCTCCGGGGAGCCGGAGCCGGCCCGCCTGGCGCGGATCGCCCGCATGTACGGCGTGGCGGACCGCGTCCGGTTCATCGGCCGGGTGACCCGCGAGGACGTCCCGGCGTTGATGCGCGCGGCGGACGCGGTGGTCAGCGTCCCCTGGTACGAGCCCTTCGGGATGGTGCCGCTGGAGGCCATGGCCTGCGGGACGCCGGTGGTCGCCTCGGCGGTTGGCGGGCATCTCGACACGGTCGTCCCCGGTGTCACCGGCCTGCTGGTCCCGCCGCGTGACCCGGTCGCGCTCGGCCGGGCCCTGCGCGAGCTGCTCGCCCACCCGGCCCGGCTCGACGCGTACGGCGCCGCCGCGGCCGAGCGGGCGAGGTCCGGTTACGGCTGGGACGAGGTGGCGGGCCGTACCCTCGCGGTCTACGCCGAGGTGCTCACCTCGCGGGGCCGCAGCCGGAGGACCGCGGGCACGTTCCGGGGCACCGGAGCCGCCTGACGGCCGCGGGGACCGCGGGAGCGCGGAAGCCGCCCGACGGCCGCGGGCGGCTTCCGGGGCGCGGGCGGTTTCCGGGGCGCCGGCGGTTTCCGGGGCGCCGGCGCCGTCCGGCGGCCGGGAAGAACCCGGGAGCGCGGAAACCGCCCGACGTTCACGGGGAACACGGAAGCGCCCCGGCCGCACCGGTGGTCCGGTGCGGCCGGGGCGCTCCCGCGAGGATCAGCGGCCGGTGGCTCGATGGATCTTTCCGGTGGTGGTCCGGTCGAGGACGGCCTTGACCACGCCGAAGATCGCACCCTGGATGGCCGCCGCGACCAGGATCTCCTTCCAGGCATACTGGTCGGAGGTCGGGTCCGGAGCCTCGTCCTTGCCCGAGGCGAACTTCCAGACCTGCTTGAAGATGGCTCCGGCGACGACGCCGCCGACCATGCCGGTCACCGCTCCGGTGCCCTTGGATACGATCTTGCTCAACTTCGCGTCCTCCGTTCAGGTCCTATGGAGCCGCGTCTACCCGGCGGGAGCCGCCGTTAACGGCGCGCACCGGGGGAACGGACGGCGGAAGGACGTCTTCCCCGCCCGGAACCACCCGGGACCACCCGGGGTCACACCACCGGCGGGTCGTCGTAGCGACGCTCCTCGTAGACGCGGCGCTGGGTCACCGGGTCCTCGATCACCGTGGTGGTGGGCGCCTGCACGGCCCGGCGCGCGGTACGAAGCCGGTAGAGCGCGAACAGCAGCCACACGAGACCGCCGAGCATCAGGATCACGCCGACGACGTTGATGTCGAACCCGGCGATGTCGAACTCGACCGCCCAGGTGAGAATCGCCCCGAGCATTATGAGGATGATGCCGCCTGCGATGGTCATGGGATTACCTCCTTCGAGCCAACGTCCCATCTCCTATCCCACCCACGGATCTCAAACATCCCCCACGGGAGTACGCGTGAAATTCAACCTTCCGATCGTCGTCACGGGCCTGATGGGCGCGGGCAAGTCGTCCGTCGCCCGGATCCTGGCCCGCGAGCTGGACCGGCCGCTGCGTGACAGCGATCCCGACCTGGCCGCCCGGTACGGCGGAGCGACGGCGGCCGAGACCGCCGCCCGGGAGGGCGCGGACATGCTCCACGAGCGGGAGGCCCTGCACCTTCGCGAGGCCCTCGCCGAACGGCCTCCGGTGGTGGTCGCCGCCGCGGCCAGCGTGGTGGAGAACCCCGCCTGCCGCCGGGTGCTGGCCCCGGCGCTGGTGGTCTGGCTGGACGCCCCGCCCGCCGTACTCGCCGAGCGGATGCTGTCGAGCGGGCACCGCCCGCACTTCGAGCCGGACCTCCCGGCCATGCTCACCAGGCAGCGCGCGGTCCGGGGGCCGCTGTTCGCCGAGGTCGCGGACCTGACGTTCGACGTCTCGGCGCTCACCGCCGAGGAGGTCGCCGCCCGGGTGCTCGGCTCGCTCGGAAACCGCTGACCCGGCCCGAGTGCCCGGCTCGCCCGGAAACCGCTGGTCCGGGCCGGAGCCGGCGGCTCCACCGGTCCCGGCCGGTCCGGGCCGCACGGCCGTCGGCGTCGGGCCGTCCGGTCACGGGTGCGACGGCAGGCGGTCACCGGCCGAGCAGCGCCAGCATCCGCCGGATCTGCGCCGTGCGGGACGCCTCGATCCGCCCCGCCAGCGCCCGCACCTCGGGGTTCACCCCGGTCGCCGCCTCCAGCCTGGCCAGCTGGACCGCGTCGTCCTGCTGGGCGATCACCATGTTGAGGAACCTGCGCTCGAACTCGGCGGGCGGCGCGTCCGCGACGGAACCGATCTCCGTCTCGGTCAGTCCCGGCATGCCGCCGTGGGCGGCGTGCTCACCGGGGTCGGCGGTCAGGGGCCGCCCCCAGCCTCTCAGCCAGCCGGTCATCGTCGCGGCCTCCGCCTCCTGGGTGGTGGCGATGGCCGCCGCCAGGGTCCTGACCTCCGGACGGGCCGGCCGGTCGCGGGCGAGCCGTGCCAGCCGTACGCCCTGGCCGTTGTGCGGGCCCATCATCTGCAGGAACATCACGTCGGCGGCGTTGACGTCCCCGGGCGGGGCGGTCGCCGGGGCGTCCGGCTGAGCGGCCGGGGCGGACGCGGCGGCGGGGGCGGACGCGGCGGCGCTCCCTCCGCCGTGCGCCCCGTGACCCGGGCCGGTGCCGTAGAACTCATGGGCGTCGGTGCCGCACCCGGTGAGCAGGACGGCACACAGGACGGGGCCCGGCACGGCCCTGGCGATGCGCTTCACGGAAGACCTCCTCGGCGAAGGCTACGGCGGTCCGGGACGACATGACGCCCCGGACCGCCGGCGGATCAGGCTCGCGCCCAGAGCGAGGGGACGTTCGGCGGCTCCCAGCCCGGCAGGGAGGTGTGCGCCTGCAGGCACCGGTAGGTCAGGCCGCCGTAGGTGACGCGCGCACCCGCCGCGTAGGCGGTGTTCGCCTTCCACACGTCACCCGGCTGTGGTGTGGCGGTCGCCGTCGGGGTGGCGGTGGGCGTCGCCGTCGGGGTCGCGGTGGGGGTCACAGTCGGGGTCGGGGTGGGCGTCGGGGTGGGGGTGGTGCCCCCGCCGAAGTCCACGTCGGAGCAGGTGTAGAACGCCTCCGTACTGCCGACCACCCGCTGCCAGATCGAGTAGACGAGCTGACGGCCGGTCCGCTGCGGGAGGTTGATGGTCCAGTTGGTGAACGTGGTCGGGTTCTGGTTGGTGAAGGTCTTGATGGGCTCCAGGTCCGACCAGCGCAGCGGCTGCGTCGGGTTCCAGCTCTGCTTGGTGATGTAGAACTCGAAGTTGCTGTTCGCGTGCGGCGCGGTCGCGTGGTAGGTGATCGTCAGCGGGCCCGGGGAGACGCGCGTGGCGGGCCAGTCGGCCCGGGCCAGGTCCAGGCCCCGGTACTTGTCGCGCCCGGCGCTGCACAGCTTTCCGTCCGGGATGATCGCGCGGTGGTTGCCCCCGGCCTCCAGCCGCGAGACCTCGTGCCAGTCGTAGAACGCCTGGGTGCCGCCGGCGGCGACGGCGGCCTTGCAGGCGTCCGACTTCGGCGTCTCCGGGCCCTCCAGATGGCAGACGTAGGCACGGCTGGGCGGGTTCGACATGGAGCCGTGGGCGGCTGCGGGGGCGGAGGGCAGCAGGACGACCAGTGACGTCATGGTGAGCGCGGCGGCGCCGGCCGCCGCCTTGTGTCGCAGGAGCACGTGGACTCCTCCTTCGGGGAATGGAGGCGGACATGTCCAACGGCCGACGGATAGCACGTTATTAAAAGTAAACCTTACTAACAATTAGTGCCCCTCCGCCATCCCCTTCTCTGACGGGGGATCCCGGGTGCCACCCCTCGGCCGTTCTCGCCCAAGCCCGGCGGAGAAATCGGTGACAAATTCAGTCAACTACAGTTGAGTCAAATATACTTCGGTCAACTACACTTCGACTCATGCGCAAACCCGGGCACGTCTTCGACCGTGAGCGGGAATGGGCGAGCCTTGTCTCCTTCACCTCCGAAGAGGGCGTGGGAGCCCGGCTCGGCGTGGTGAGCGGCCGCCGCCGGCAGGGGAAGAGTTATATCCTGCAGGCCCTGGCCGCGAGCATGGGCGGCATCTACTTTCCCGCGCTGGAAGTGACCGAGGCCGTGGCACTTCGCCTGTTCACGGACGAGCTGATCAGGTTCACCGGTGCCCCGGTGCCCGCCTTCCGCGACTGGATCGACGCCGTCCCCCACCTCTTCGGCGTCGTCCGCGACCGGGCGGTTCCCGTCGTGTTCGATGAGTTCCCCTACCTGGTCAAGGCGTCCCCCGAGTTGCCCTCGATCATCCAGCGGGAACTGGGCCCCGGCGGTTCCGGGGGTTCCAGCAGCGCCCGGATGCTGCTCTGCGGGTCAGCCATGTCGGTGATGGGCGGGTTACTGGCCGGTACGGCCCCGCTCCGCGGACGCGCCGGGCTGGAGATGGTCGTCAGACCCTTCGAGTACCGCCAGGCCGCCGCGTTCTGGGGTATCGGCGATGCCCGGCTGGCGGCGCTGGTCCACGCGGTGGTGGGCGGGACTCCGGCCTACCGGAGGGAGTTCGTCCGCGGCGACACCCCGTCCGGTCTCGGCGACTTCGACGACTGGGTGATCAGAACCGTCCTGAACGCCGAGGGACCGCTGCTCAGGGAGGCCCGCTACCTGCTGGCGGAGGAGACGGAGATCCGTGACCCGTCGCTCTATCACTCCGTCCTGGCCGCCGTCGCCGATGGGAACACGACGTCGGGGGGAATCGCCGGCTACGTGGGCCGCAAGTCCAACGAGATCGCCCATCCCCTCCGCGTGCTGGGAGACAGCCATCTCCTGGTCAAGGAGCACGACCTCTTCAGGCCGAACCGCAGCTACTACCGGGTGGCCGAGCCGCTCGTCACCTTCTATCAGGCGATCATGGCCAGGGAGTGGTCCCGCCTGGAACGCGGAGACGCGGCGACGGTCTGGCGGGGCAGCCGGGCGCGTTTCCTGTCGCAGGTGGTCGGCCCCCACATCGAGATGCTCTGCCGGGAGTACGCCCTGTCCAGCGACGCCGAAGCCGGTGAGGTGGGCAGCGGCGTGGTCCCCGATCCGGCCGGCCGCACGCAGATCCAGATCGACGTCGCCGTACTTGCGCCCGCCGACCACGGACGTCCGCGCCGGGTTCTCTCCCTGGGAGAGGTCAAGTGGGACCGGGTCATGGGGGCCGAGCACGTGGCACGGCTCCGGCGCGCGCGCGACCTGCTCACCGCCAAGGGGTTCGACACCCGGGACACCGTTCTGACGTGCTATTCCGGGGCCGGGTTCAGCACCGAAGCGGCGGGCGACGTCCGCCTGGTCACCCTCGACGACCTCTACGCATGATCATCGCTCAACCAGCGAGGGGCGCCGCTGACTGGACCCGCTCGGGGGCGCCGGTGTCTGGACTGAGGAACGCCGCGAGGGGGCGCCGGTGTCTGGACTGAGGAACGCAGGAGCGGAGCGACGGAGAGACGAGGGAAGACACCGGTCACCAGCCCCCGAGCCGCGACACGCAGTGTCGCCATCAACAGGGAGCGGAGCGACGGAGTGACGAGGGAAGACACCGGGTAAGAGCCCCCGAGCCGCGACACGCAGTGTCGCCATCAACAGGGAGCGGAGCGACGGAGTGACGAGGGAAGACACCGGGTAAGAGCCCCCGAGCCGCGAC